>NZ_QTQI01000034.1 GCF_003853705.1 Burkholderia sp. Bp8992
CAGGAGCGCTGCCCGATCGTCGATACGTGGTGGCAGACCGAAACCGGCGGCCACATGATCACGCCGCTGCCGGGCGCGACGCCGACCGTGCCGGGTTCGTGCACGCTGCCGCTGCCGGGCATCATGGCGGCCGTCGTCGACGAGACGGGCCAGGACGTGCCGAACGGGCAAGGCGGGATTCTCGTCGTCAAGCGCCCGTGGCCGGCGATGATCCGCACGATCTGGGGCGACCCGGAGCGCTTCAAGAAGAGTTATTACCCGGAAGAACTCGGCGGCACGCTCTATCTGGCCGGCGACGGCACCGTGCGCGACAAGGAGACCGGCTACTTCACGATCATGGGCCGGATCGACGACGTGCTGAACGTGTCGGGCCACCGGCTCGGCACGATGGAGATCGAATCGGCACTGGTGTCGCATGAACTGGTGGCGGAAGCGGCGGTGGTCGGCCGTCCGGACGACACGACGGGCGAGGCGGTCGTGGCGTTCGTGGTGCTGAAGCGTTCGCGCCCGGAAGGCGACGAAGCGGCGGCGCTCGCGAAGACGCTGCGCGACTGGGTCGGCAAGCAGATCGGGCCGATCGCGAAGCCGAAGGACATCCGCTTCGGCGACAACCTGCCGAAGACGCGCTCGGGCAAGATCATGCGGCGTCTCTTGCGCTCGCTCGCGAAGGGCGAGGCGATCACGCAGGATACGTCCACGCTCGAGAATCCGGCCATCCTCGAACAGTTGAACCGCTCGATGTAACACCGCCCGCCACGGCGGGCGCATCGCTTCACCGCGGCACCGAAGCACGGCCGCCTGCCCGCTTCCCACGCCGGGCTCGCGGCCGCCTTCGCGCCGACGACAAGCAGCGCCGTGCGTTCCCCGACGGCACGGCATGCAGGCGGCCAGCATCGACTCCGCCATCGAAGTTTTAATTAGTCGTACGTATTACAACACTCAAAAAACGGAGACAGACGATGAAGAGCAGGACATGGACCATTTGCGCGGCGCTGCTCGGCGCGGCGGCAAGCACGAGCAGTTTCGCGCAGAGCAGCGTCACGCTGTACGGCGACCTCGATGCCGCGTTGCTCTATACGAGCCGATCGCTCGATGCGGCGACCGGCGGCAACGCCGGACGCCAGTTCGCGCTGACCGACACGGGCATGACGCCGACCAACTTCGGCATCACGGGCACCGAGGATCTCGGCGGCGGGCTGCACGCGAGATTCAAGCTGGAAAGCGGCTTCAACATCACGGACGGCGCGTTCGGCCATTCGAACGGCAACTTCTTCGGCCGCCAGGCGTGGGTCGGGTTCGACGGCGGATTCGGCGAAACGAAGGTCGGCCTGCAGTTCTCGCCGTTCGTGCTGGCGATACTCGGATCGGATCCGCGCAACGTCTCGCATTTCGGCGCGGCACTGGTTCCGTATGTCGACAACGTGCTCGTCACGGGGCTCTTCAACCCGAACGCGATTTCGTACACCAGCCCGACGATCGCCGGGCTGACGGCGAGCGCGATGTTCGGATTCGGCGGGAAAGCCGGCGACTTCCAGGCGGGACGCCAGTATTCCGGCAGCGTCACCTATACGAACGGCGGTTTCATGCTCAATGCGGCACTCTACGACGGCAACGGCGGCACGACGCCGACACCGGTTCCGAGCACCGTCGCGTTCGTCGGCCGCACGATTGGTACCGCCTATACGTTCGGGCCCGTCACCGGCAAGGCGTCGTTCACGAGCTACAAGGTCGCCGGCTCGTTCAGCAACAACGTGTACAGCGCAGGCCTCGACTATCGCGTCACGCCGGCGCTCGATCTGAACACCGGCGCGTGGTACACGACCGACCGCAACGATTCGCACAATCATTCGCTGCTTGCCGCGATCGGCGCCGACTACAGCCTGTCGAAGCGAACGGGCCTGTATGCGCAGGTCGGCGTCGTCAACAACCACGGTGCGATGAATACGGGCCTCGGCATCACGGGCGGCGCGCTGTACGGGTTGCCGGGCACGACGGTCGGCGTCAACGCCGGCATCCATCACGTGTTCTGACGCAGCGCCTGTGCACGGGCGGCCGCCGCGCGCCGCCCGTCCGGCTCCGCATCGCGGCGCGGCCGCCACGGAAACGTGGCGCAAACGCGCCTTGCCCGGTGCCGGTCAGGCCGCCCGGCATGCCGATCTCGATGTTTACCCGACCTCAAGTCCGCGGCCGCGCGGCCGTCAAGTCGGGAAGGCACGCCCAACATCCGCCGGGAACGCGGCGCGCATGATCTCAAGGAGACCCACCAACGTGAACTTCTTCGGAATCGGCCGCGGCCGCCGTTCGTCTCGCGCGCTCGTCGGCGATATCGCCGAGCAGGCCGGCAGGCTCGGCATCGAGATCTGCGACGTGTCGGGCCACGTCGAGGAAGTCGCGGCCCGCGTCGCCCGGCAGGCCGAGGTCTGCCACACGCTGCGCGAATCGGCCGCCCTCACGCTGCGCGGCAACCACCGGATCGCCGAGGCCGCGCAGCAGGTGCGCGACGTCAGCGCCAACGCGTCGAATGCCGTGCGGCAGTCGCAGCAGACGATCGAGGCTTCGCTCGCCGACATTCACGGCCTCGTCGAGGGCGTCACCACGATCAGCGACCAGATGGGCGCGCTGCGCGATGCGCTCGGTCACGTGCGGGCCGTGTCCGAAGAAATCTCCGTCATCGCCCGCCAGACCCACCTGCTCGCGCTGAACGCCGCGATCGAGGCCGCGCGCGCCGGCGAGTCGGGCCGCAGCTTCGCGGTCGTCGCGGCCGAGGTCAAGAACCTGTCCGCGAAGACCGGGCAGGCGACGGCCCAGATCGAGACGACCCTCGCGCGGCTCGCCGAGCAGACCGAACACCTGCTCGCGGAAGGCACCGACAACGCCGCGCGCGCGCATCGCGTGCGCGAGGGCACGCGCACGATCGGCGAGGTCGTGCACGCGACCGGCCACGCGATCACCGAGCTGGCCGGCGAGGCCGAACAGATCGCGTCGCTGACGGACGAGATCGAGGCGCAGTGCCACCGTCTCGACGAGCAGGTGGGCGAAATGGCGTCCGGCGTCGAGAACTCGGCCGACAATTTCTCGCAGGCCAAGGACCGGCTCGGCAATCTGCTGACCGTCTCCGAGACGCTGATCGAACTCACCGCTGCAACCGGCATCGAATCGCCCGACACGCGCCTGATCGACACCGCGCGGAACACGGCCGCCGCGATCAGCAAACTCTTCGAGGACGCGGTCGGCCGTGGCGATATCGCACTCGACGCGCTGTTCGACACGCACTACGAACCGATTCCCGGCACCGACCCGCAGCAGTTCATGACGCGCTTCACGGCATTCACCGATCGCGTGCTGCCGGCCGTCCAGGAGCCGGTGCTCGACGTCGACGCACGCGTCGTCTATTGCGCGAGCTTCGACCGGCAGTGCTACCTGCCGACTCACAACCGCAAGTTCTCGCTGCCCCAGCGCGCGGACGCCGCCTGGAACGCGGCGAACTGCCGGAACCGCCGGATCTACACGGACCGGACGGCGCGCATGTCCGTGGCGCATAACAAGCCGTTCCTGCTGCAGACCTATCGCCGCGACATGGGCAACGGCCAGTTCGTGCTGATGAAGGACGTGTCCGCGCCGATCGTCGTCGGCGGACGGCCATGGGGTGTCCTGCGGATCGGCTACAGCGTCTGAACCGGCGGGGGCGGGCCGCGCCTACTGCTCCAGCCCCACCCCCAACGGCCGCTGATCGCCGCGCCCGTGGTCATCGACCACCCGCACCGTATAGTTGCCGGCCGTCCGCGGCTGCCAGAACAACGCGTCGCCCGGCGTACTGCGGCCGACATACGCATCGTTGACGAACCAGTACAGCGCATGCGCGCTCGCATCGGCCGTCGCGTTGAACGCGATGCGCGTCTCCTCCGTACTCTTCACGCGCATCGCATACGTGCTGCCGCGCAGCGGCGACGTGATGCGCGGCGGATCGCCTTCGACCTGCCCGGCATCGCGACAGTCCGCATTCTGCGGCGGCCGCCGGCGCGGAATGCCGGCCTGCGCGAACACCTGCTGCAGATCCGACGGCCAGAACTCGAAGATCTCCGTATGCGTGCGCTTGCCGTCGTACGGCGGGCATGCGGCCTTTCCCGTCGCGTCGTCGATCACGACCGGCCGGTGCACAGTGCTCACGCGAATCGGCGACGTACCCGGGATGAACCACGTCCAGCCCTGTTGCGGACACCACTCGTTCGGCAGATCGCCGCTCGCGAGACAGATCCGCACACGCTTCAGCCGCGGCGGCACCGCGCGCGGCGGCTCGACGAGCGTGCGCTCGGCGTTTATCGCATCGACGACCTGGAAGAACAGCGGCGCGGCCGCATCGACGCCGACGAAGGCCGTATTCGTCGAATTGTCGAAATTGCCGACCCACACGACCAGCACGTACGGGCCGAACACGCCAGCCGTCCATGCATCGCGGAACGACCATGACGTGCCGGTCTTCCAGTACACCGGCACGCTGGACGGCTGCGCGCCGCTCGTCTCGTCGGGGCGCAGGTGCTGGCGCAGCATGTCCATCGTCATGTAGCTCGCGTCGGCGCTGAGCAGGCGCCGGCCGGGCGGCGCCGGCTCGTCCGCGCGCAGCCGCAGCGGCCGGAACTCGCCGCGATTCGCGAGCATCGCGTACAGCGCCGCGAGATCCTGCATCGTCACCTCGCCGCCGCCGAGCACGAGTGCGAGCCCGTAATGCTGCGCGCTCGCCAGGCGGCGCACGCCGGCTTCCTGCAGGAACTGGTACAGGTCGGGCGACTTGATCTGCGACGCGACCCACACGGCCGGCACGTTGCGGCTGCGGTTCAGCGCGTCGGTCGCGGTGATCGGCCCGAGGAAGTGGCCGTCGAAATTCTCCGGTGCATACGGGCCGAATGAAATCGGCACATCGCGCAGCACCGTCTGCGGATGCAGCACGCCCTGGTCGAAGCCGAGCGCATAGATGAACGGCTTGAGCGTCGAGCCCGGCGAGCGCCGCGCGAGCGTGCCGTTCACCTGCCCGTCGATCGAACGGTCGAAGAAGTTCGCGGAGCCGACCAGCGCCTTCACGCCCATGTCGCGCGTATCGACGAGAATGGCCGCTGCGTTGCGCACGCCGCGCGTGTCGTTGCGCGCGACATAGCGTGCGATCTGCCGCTCCAGCGTGCGCTGCAGGTCGAGGTCGAGTGTCGTGACGAGCCGCGCGCCTTCGCCGCCGTCTTCCGCGGCGCCGCCCGACGTCGTGCGCCACGCACTGCGCGCGGCGAGCGCCTGGCCGACCGCATGCGGTGCGTCGAACGGCAGCGCGGACAGCGGTCGCATCGCGAGCGGCAACGCGAACAGCGGCTTCAGCGTCGCATCGCCCGGATGCTTCGTCAGCCAGCGCGCATACAGCCGGTTGCGCGACACGGCCAGCGCACGGTTGATCTCGTCCTGCCCGCCACGCACGCGCCGCGCCGGGTCCTGCGGAATCACCGCGAGCGCGAGCGCCTCGGGCAGCGTCAGCGCATCGGGCATCCGGTCGAAATAGACGACGCTCGCGGTACCCGCGCCTTCCACGTTGCGGCCGTACGGTGCGTCGTTCAGATAGGCTTCGAGGATCTGCCGCTTCGAGTAGAAGAGTTCGAGCTGCATCGCGCGCGCGACCTGCGCGAGCTTGCCGGCCGGCGTGCGCGTGTTCAGCTTCCACAGCGAGCGCGCGAGCTGCATCGTCAGCGTCGACCCGCCCTGCGGATTGCCGCCGCGCACGTACGTGATCCACGCGCCGCGTGCAAGCCCGTACGGGTTGAAGCCCGGATGCCACCAGAACCAGCGGTCCTCGTGCAGCATCACGGCCTCGACGAGCTGCGGCGACATCCGGTCGAGCGGCACCCACAGCCGGTAGCGGTCGTCCTTCGCGAGCGTCAGGCGCAGCAACCGGCCCTGCGCGTCCGTCACCGCAACCGACGACGGCTTCCAGTCGCGCAGCGGCGGATGCGGCCACAGCCGGCACGCCGCCAGCGCACCGAACACGAGCAGCACGCCGACGAGCCAGTTCTGCCAGCGATGCAGCCAGCGGCCGGTGCCATGCAGCGCGCGCCGGAGCCTGGATGCTTCAGCCACGCGCGCGTGCTCCCCGCTTTCGACGTGACCGGCAACGCCGCTGCGGCAGCCTCGTCATCGCACGCGCTCCACCGTCAGCGCCATGCCGCCCGGCGCCTGCGCCTGCACGCGGCGGTCGTACATCGACTCGCCGTACGCGGGCGGCGCAATGAAGCGGCCCGCGTTGCTCGCCTTGATCCGGTAGACGAATTCGCGCACGTCGGTCGTCGCGGTGCCGTAGATCACCACGCGATCCTCGCGCACGTCCGCGAACTGCGGCTGCCACGTCGAACCCGTCACGCCGATCGGCGAACGCCACGGCGCATCGGCCACCGGCGCCGGCGCGCCGCCGTTGCCGTCACCGTCCTGTGCGTCGGTCACGGGCGGCGGCGCGATCACCGGGTCGAAGCCGCCCGGCAGCAGGTCGACGATCGCGACGTTGCCGACGTTCGCCGAGCCCGTCGCGCGGATCTTCAGGTGCACGTCGATCTCCTGGCCGAGCGTGATCTTGTCGAGCGGCTTGCCGTTCGTATCGGTGTAGTCGCGCACGACCTCCAGCCCGTTCCTGATCGCCTTCGTCGACGTGCCGCGGTCGTAGCCCGACTGGCTCGCGACCCACCACGCGGGCAACGTGCTGCCGTTCACGAAGTCGACGCGCGACGCGCCGGCCGCCCACGTGCCCGAGCGCACGAGATTCGCGTGGATCGACGACACGTCCTTCGCGCCGGCACCCGCACGCACCTCGTCGATCGCGAGCTGGTCGAGCTGGCCCGCATTCGACGCCGCATATGCGTCGAGCGCGAGGATCGTCATCGCCGACGACAGCGTGTTGTAGCGGTTATCGACGAGCGGCGCGGCGAGGTTGTCCATTGCGCGCGGCGACAGCTTGCTCACGCGTTCCGGGAAGTGCTTCGCGAGCAGGTACAGCACGCTCGCGTCGCGCGTCAGCGGGTCGATGTAATAGCCCGTCACGTCATCGCCGTCGGACGCGCGCTTGCGTTCGAGCAACGCCTGCGGGCCCGCGATCAGCGCGGCGGCCTCCTTGTCCTGCTTCAGCAGTTGATACGACGCGGCGAGCCACGCAGCCGCGAGATCGCTCTTCCAGTCTTTCGGATAGGCATCCTGCAGTCGCTTCTGCACGGCCGCGAGGCTGTTGGTCGTCACGTTGCCCTGGCGCGTCAGCAGGTACACCGCGTACGCGCGCTGCCGCAGCAGGTCCAGCGAGCCGAGCGAGTCGTTCGCGGCGAGCTTCTGCAGATACGCATTGCCCGCGTCGAGCATGTCCCTCGGCACCGCAACGCCACGATCGCGTGCATCGAGCAGCACGTGCATCGAATACGCGGACACGAACGGATCGGCATCGGGCGTCGCGCTCCACACCCCGAACCCGCCCTGCGCGTTCTGCCGGCTGCGCAGCACGCCGAGGAACTGCGCGATCGCGCTCGCGTTCGCCGCATCGGTGCCGGCTTCGGGCGCGTGCATCGCGCTGGTCAGCGCGCGCACCGACAGCCACTTCGCCGCGAACATGCGCGGCACGACCGCGCTCACCATCTGCTCGCTGCAATAGTGGTCGAAGTTGACGAGATACGACGACAGCCCCTCGGACAGCACGAGCGGCGCGGTCGAGATGCTCGCGTCGCGCGACGCGTACGCGTCGTACATCGACCGCAGGTTCGGCACGCTGGCCTTCTTGCCCGGATCGACGCGCGCGATGTCGAGCTGCGTGCGGAACGCCGCGGCCGGCCGCACCGACACGTCGACGCGCTGCTGCGCGCCCTTCGCGCCGTAGCGCGCACCAAACGACAGCGCGCCCGAGCCGAGCATATCGGTCGCCTTCACGCGGAACAGCGCGACGCCTTCATGCTGCGGCGCGAGCACGACGTTCTGCGTCGCCGGCCCGATCACCTGCAGCTGCGGGCCGGTCTTCAGCGTGACCGCGACCGGCACCGGCTGGTTGCCGACGCCCGTCAGGTTGTTCGCCACGCCGACGCTGACATCGGCCTCGTCGCCCGGCGCCAGCGTCGTCGGCACGTTCGGCGACAGCACGAAATCGCCGCGCACCGTCGTCGCGCCTTCGAACGTGCCGACCAGGTCCGGCGACACCGACACGGCCATTACGCGCAGTTTCCCGTTGAAGTAGTCGGGCACCGTGTAGCTCAGGCGCGTGTCGCCGTTCACGTCGACGATCCCCGACCAGTAGACGACCGGCTTGTCGCGCTTGCGCTTGAACGGATTCAGCTGGCGGCCGATCGCGTCGTCGGCGTCGCCGCCGGGCGCGGCCATCGCCATCAGCTTCTCGAAGTCCGGCAGGATCAGGTCGAGGATCTGCGACGTGCCGACTTCGAGCATCCGCTTGCGGAAGAAGAACTTCAGCGGATCGCCGAGCTTGTAGCGCGCGACCTGCAGGATGCCCTCGTCGACCGCGAACACGACGACCTTCGCGGGCTTCGCCGAATGCACGGTGAAGTTGACGGTGTCGCCCGGCTTCACGAGCGCCGGCGCATCGACGCTCACCGCGTTGCGGCGCGCGTCGAGGTTCACCGAGAACGGCACGACGCCGTAGCTCAGCGGGCTCATGAAGATCTCGTCCGACGACGGATCGCGGATGGTCTGCACGTTGATGTAGCCGTTGCCTTCGAAACCGGCCGGCACCGTGATGTGCTGGATCGAGCTCGTCGTATCCGCATGGAACCATGCGTGCGCATACACCTTGTCGCGCTCGATCGTGATCAGGCCGCTGCCCGCGTAGGGCGCGCGGATCGCGATTTCCACCTGCTCGCCCGGCCTGAAGTCGTGCTTCGCGAGGCTCACCTGCAGCTCGGCGTTGCGGTCGAGCGAGCGCGTGACGTTCGCGGCGCCCGTGACCGAATACTCGATCCGGTTCACCGCGGTACCGTCCGCGCGGCGGATCACGAGCGCATAGCTGCCCGGCTTGTCGGTGCGCAGCGCGAAGTCGAGCCCGGCCGCCGGAATCGACAGCGGCTTCTCGTCGACCGGCACTTCCTTCAGCCGCGAATCGTATTTGTACGCGCCGGAGTCCTGCTTGGTCAGCACCGACACGTAGCGTTCCTCGACGAGCTGCGCGCGCAGGTCCTTCACGTCGATCGCCTTCGCGCCCGGGTCGATCGCGACGAGCCGCACCGTGCGCGGGCTGGCACGCTTCACGTAGCCGAGGTCGTCGACCGACTTGTAGCCGACGAGCCAGTCGTTGTTCGACACGAGCGTCTGCGCGTTCGCGGCGACGTTGCGGCCGCCTTCCGCTTCGTACGCCTTCGCCTGGAAGTACAGCTGGTAGGTCGCGTCCGCGTACTTGTCGAGATCGAGGTCGAATTCGGCATGGCCCTTGTCGTCGGTCGTGCCGTCCTGCAGCGTCGTCGTGTAGCCCTCCTTCGCGCGGCGTGCATCGAAGAAGTGATAGCCCTGCCAGCTGCGGAACGACGGCCACACGGGGCGCAGCGTCAGCGTCGCCGCGACGCGGCGTTTCTCGGCCGGCGTGCCGAACAGGTTCTGCGCATCGACGAGGCCCTTCAGCCCCTTCGGCTTCACCCACCCTTCGACGACCTGCTGCGACAGCTTCGCGTCGACCTTCATCCGGTCGGGCAGGAACTCCTTCACCTGCACGGTCGTGCTGCCGATCGGCTCGGCGCCCGGCTGGCCGTCCTTCACGATATACAGGTTGACCGTCCACGTGCCGGTCGGCGCCGTTTCGGCGGTCGTGTAGCCGAGCTCGGTGAAGCCCGTCGCGTCGACGGTCACTGGCTTGCGCTCGACGGTGATGCCGCGCGGGTCGACGATCTCCGCCTGCAGCGGCACGCCGGCCGGGCTGCGCGCCCAGCTGGCCGCGCGCACGATCAGGCCGATGTGGAACGGATCGCCGGGCCGGTACAGGCCGCGATCCGAGAACAGGTACGCGGACAGCTGACCCTGGCCCGTCGCATTGCGCTCGCCGTCGACGTCGAAGCGCGAGAAGTCGAGCTGGCGGTCGCGGCCGGCCACCGGCAGGAACGACAGGTCGGTGTCCTTCTTCACGACGTACAGCTGCGGCCGCTTCTCGCGGTCGAGCCCCTTGAACGCGGGGAAATGCACGACGCCGTCGGCGCTCGTGGTCTGCGTGAACAGCGCCTGCCCGTTCACCGCAAGCACCGATACCGTTGCGCCCGCAACCGGCTTGCCGGTACGGATCGACTGGATGAACACGTCCTGGCTGCCATCCAGCGACTTCTTGACCAGCATCCCGAGATCGGTCACGACGATCAGGCGCGTATCGCCGAGTGCGTTGTCGCTGTCGTCGCCGTTACCGCTGCTGTCGCCCGAATCGGCGTTGTCGGACGCATCCTGGCTGCCGTCGCCGGACGATGCATCGCCATCCTTCGCATCGTCGGCTTTCTTCTTCTCGGCCGCCGGATCGTACTTCGACAGGTGCAGCAGGAACACGCCGCGCTTGCCGCCCTTCAGGTACTGGCCGAGATCGATGCCTTCGTAATGCGCACGGCCGGGCTCGCCGGCCGGGAACGCGCGCGTCTGCACGAAGCGCTCGACGATATGGTCCTCGCTGAACGAATAGGACAGCTCGGGCCGCGCGTACGTGCCGTTGTTGAAGCTCACGAGATGCTGGATCTGGTCGGGCAGCACGCGGCCGATCTCGACCTTCATCCCCGGCAGGTTGCGCGACACGACCGACAGCCGCTTGCTGCCGCTCATCGACAGCAGCGAGCCGTCGGCCATGAAGCGCAGCAGCTTCGGATAGTCGGGCACCGTGAATGCGCTCGTCACGGGCTTGCCGAGCAGGTAGCCGCCGGCCGATTTCAGGTCGCCCTCGAACCGGACGACGACGCGGTCGCCCGGCGTCGCGTGGTACTTGAAACTCTGCAGCGTCGCGAAATCGTTCTCGGTGGGCACCGCTTCGAGCGGCAGCGGCTTCGACTGCTTCAGCACCGCGTCGCTGATGTCGGCCACGTTCCATTCGTAGGGCGGATCGTCGTCCGACTGGTCGACACCGGGCTTGCGCTTCGGCAGCACCCACGCCTTCGCGCGTGCGGCGAGATCGGCACTGCGCACGCCGTCGGACGTTTCGGCCACGAGCACCTGCTCGGGTTCGTAGCGCTCGTTGTCGACGAGCGTCGGCGCGACGTTGCCGATCGACAAACTGTAGAGCCCCGGCACACCGACCGATGCATGCAGCACGTCCGGCGTGCCGTTGCCGCCGCGCGCGCTCTTCACGCCCTTGTCGACGTCGAGCCGCACCGACAGCGGATCGCGCGGGATCTCGAGCGGCTGCGAGTAGACCCACGCGCTCGTCTTCATCTTGTCGTAGTTGACCGTGTAGCGCAGCGGCGACGTGGCCTTGCCGTCGCGGCCGACCAGCACGAGGCCGATGCGCTTCTCGAATTCGGCCGGATCGACCGGGTAGTTGAAACGCAACTGCAGCAGCGCCTGCTTCTCCGCCGGATTGTCGGGGTTCTGGTAGAACTCGTTGTTGCCGAATGTTGCGGCGAACGCCGGCAGGTCGAACGCGAAACGATCGTCGCGCATGACCACCTGCGGCGCGAACACGCGGTGCACCGCGAAACGCACC
The DNA here is from genome assembly GCF_003853705.1 of Burkholderia sp. Bp8992. GTDB lineage: Bacteria > Pseudomonadota > Gammaproteobacteria > Burkholderiales > Burkholderiaceae > Burkholderia. The sequence continues at coordinate 11,663 of NZ_QTQI01000034.1, forward strand.
TCGACGTGCGCGCCGACCGGCCAGTCGGCCGCCGGCGTGAAGCGCAGCGTCTTGTCGTCGGCCCACTCCCACGCGCCTTTCAGCGCCGGGGTCATCTCGATCCCGTCACCAGCGGGCTTGCCGACCCGCTCGATCGGCGCGGCCGATTGCGCGAACGCCACTTCGAGCGGATGCACGGTGATCTTCGGCTTGTCGGTGTCGTCGACCTCGTAGGTCGTGATCGCCGGCGCCTTCACGGTGAAGCTGACGGTTTCGGGCTCGGGCGGCTTCGGGCGGTGCTTGAACCAATAGCCGCCGTAGCCGAGCGCGGCCGCGAGCAGCACGAGGCCGCCCGCATGCCACGGACGGCGGCGCACGGCCGCGGCGGTGACGCCCATCCACGCGGGCGCCGTCCACGACACGTCGCCGACCAGCGGCCGCAGCGCGCAGCCGAGCAGCCACCAGACGAAGCCTGCGACACGAATCGGCAGGAGCAGCAGGAAGCGCAGCAAATCCATCTTGTTATTTCCTTGTCAAGGACATGCTGCCGATGCGGCAACCTTCCCCGAATTGTTATGGGTCTGTGACGGCGCGGCCCGGTTGCGCCGTATTGCTTGGTATGTTCGACCGGATGCTGGCCGCCATTATCGATCAGACCCGAAACGATGGAAATATCGGTGTGCCGGCGCGCAACGCCGCCCGACGACCGGCCGGTCGGGCGGATTTCGGGCCGCGGCGCAACCTCTGCCCACGGTCGCGCCGCGTTCGCTAGAATGCGCGGCTCGGCAGGATCGAATCGAAATGAAAGGAAACCGCTTGAAACTCCCGTTCGAATGGCAGATCGGGCTGCGCTACGCGCGCGGCGGCCGGCGCTCGGCCGGCGACGGCTTCGTATCGTTCATCGCCGGCGCCGCGATGGCCGGCATCGCGCTCGGCGTGGCCGCGCTGATCGTCGTGCTGTCGGTGATGAACGGCTTTCGCACCGAGGTGCGCGACCGGATGCTGTCGGTGCTCGCGCACGTGGAAATCTTCTCACCGTCGGGCTCGATGCCCGACTGGCGGCTGACCGCGCACGAATCGCTGCAGAACCCGGCGGTGCGCGCCGTCGCGCCCTATGTCGACGCGCAGGCGCTGCTGACGAACGCGGGCAGCGTGACGGGCGTCGCGCTGCGCGGCATCGATCCGGTGCTCGAGCCGCGCGTATCCGAGATCGCGCGCAAGCTGAAGACCGGCCGCCTCGACGCGCTCGTGCCCGGCGAGATGGGCATCGTGCTCGGCGCCGCGCTCGCCGATGCGCTGCACGTGAAGATCGGCGACCGCATCACGTTCTTCGCGCCCGGCAACACCGCGCGCCTCGGCGACGCGCTGCCGCAGTTTCGCCAGTTCAACGTGGTCGGCACGTTCGAGTCGGGCCACTACCAGTACGACAGCGCGCTCGCGTACATCCACATCCGCGATGCGCAGAAGCTGTCCAACGTGCCGGCGCCGACCGGCATCCGGCTGCGCATCGACGATCTGCAGCGCGCGCCGGAGATCGCGCTGGCGCTGTCGCGCACGCTGTCCGGCAACCTGTATATCCGCGACTGGACGCGGCAGAACCGTACGTGGTTCGAAGCCGAGCGGCTGCAGAAGCGGATGCTGTCGCTGATCCTGATGCTGATCGTCGCGGTCGCCGCATTCAACCTCGTGTCGTCGCTCGTGATGACCGTCACGCAGAAGCAGGGCGACATCGCGATCCTGCGCACGCTCGGCGCGCCGCCGCAGTCGATCATGAAGATCTTCGCGATCCAGGGGATGACGATCGGCCTTGCCGGCACGCTTGCGGGCGTCGCCTTCGGCTGCGCGATCGCGGTGAGCATCCCGTGGGTGCTGCCGGCGATCGAACAGTTGCTCGGCATCCGCTTCCTGACGCCGTCCGTGTACTTCCTCAGCTCGCTGCCGTCGAAGCTCGCGGCGGTCGACGTGATCGAGATCGCCGCGGCCGCATTCCTGATGTCGTGCGTCGCGACGCTATACCCGAGCTGGCGCGCCGCGCGGGTGCGGCCGGCCGAGGCGCTGCGCGACGAATAGGCGCGATTGGCGCAATCGGCGCGGCGTTACGCGATCTCGTGGAAGCCGACGCTGTTGCCGCCGTCGGGCGTGTAGCCGGCGAGCACGTCGAAGCCGACGTTGACGAGTTCCACGCGCATGCCGTAGGACTGGTTGCCGGATGCGTCGACGAAGATCGCCGCACCCGACGACAGCTGGCGCGCGGTGTTCAGCAGCGCCAGCGTGCCGCGCGCCGTACCGGCCGATGGCTCGATCGTCAGCGTCGTGCCGTCCTGCGCCGTGAAGTGTCCGCCGGGCGCGACGGGCGGCGGGTTGTCCGCGACCGACCGGTTGAGCAGGCTCATGAAGTGAAAGCGCGCATCGGCGCCCTGGCTCGCCGCCGCGCGGTCGCTGTCCGTGAACGTGTCGCCGCGCACGGCCGCGCCTTGCGCGGCGATATCGACGGCCTGCTCGTGAAAATCGCGCGTCGCACGCACGAGGTCGGCGTTCGCGTTCAGCGTCGATTCGACCCATGCGCGATCGCTGTCCGTCATCGTCTTCGACACGACCTTGATCCGGCCGTCGTCGGTCATGAAGTCGAACCGCGCATCGGCCAAGTCCGGCCGCTTCGCGACGATGTCCTGCAGGCTCGTCGCGAGCGCATCGGTGACGCCGCGCAGCTTCAACGTCAGGTCGCCCACCATCGACAGCTGTTTCGTCATCCCAGCCTGCAGCGCCTGCGGATCGATTGCCCGGACGCTGATCGGCTCGTCTTGCTGCGCGCCGGACACCGTCGTGTCCGGCGTCTCGCGCCCGTCGAGCGCCGCCTGCGCCATTTGCGCGAGCGTAAGGCCGCCCGCCGCCGTAACCGGTATCGTCATTGCCCTCTTTTCTCTCTCGTTTTCAGCCTGTTTTTCCCTGTTTACGGACGGATTGCCGGGAAGTTAAGCGCGCATGCCGCACCCCTACCGAAACTTTGTTTGATTTAGGCTAAAAAAGTTTGACATGAAGATTTCACTGGGATAACTTTTGCGCAAGCTTCCGGAAAGCAATCCGGCCAGCCGTGCCGACTCGCGTCGCGCTTTCCTGCCGTTGCAGCACCGCCGTTCGCAACATTCCCGCCTCATCGCATCGTGCCGTTCCGTTTCATCCGAAACCTGAAGGAAGCTCGGGCATGCCCGTATTTGATTCGTACTCCTGCATTCTAAGCGAGCCGCCGCACTGACGATTTCCGTTCGGGGCGATCCGCTCGCCTCGACGCCGGCCGGATGCGCGCCGGCACCGGGCGAGATCCTCATCCGTCCCGCCCGCCGCTTTTGATGGTGCAGTTCCGCTTCATCCGACGCAGTACCCGGCCAGGCCGCAGGGGGCGTATCGCGAGCCGTGCCGGTTCCAGACAATCACAAGAGACGAGGTCGATTCAATGAACATTCATCGAACCGGATTCCGGCGCGCGTGGCTTCCCGCGCTCGTGGCCGCCACGACGCTCGCCGCGTGCGGCGGCGACGACGGCGGCAGCGTGGCGGGTGCATCCGCACTCGCGCAGGGCCAGCAGGAGGGGGCCGCCGCAGCGGCGGCCGATTCGCAGTCGCTCGCGTCGCACGTGTCGCCGTCCGGCGTCCCGTACGCGAATCCGGCCAGCAACGGTCGCTACAAGCCGGTGATCAGCAACGGCCAGGTGCAGCCGTCGTTGTCGGGCGGCACGATCGAGGAGAACGCGTGGGTCGACACGCCGGTCGATTCCGACGGCGACGGCACGCGCGACCGCATCCACGTGCGCATCGTGCGGCCGTCCGAAACCGCGAACGGCGCGCGCACGCCGGTCATCGTGCTCGCGAGTCCGTATTACGCGGGGCTCGCCGACAGCCCCAATCACGACGTCGACGTCGAACTCGACGGCACGCCGCATCCGGCCGCGGCCGCCGGCGCACCGGCCTCGGCGGCCACCCGCATCCTGGCCGCCGCGCCGCAGTCGCGGATGCTGCAGCAGGTCGAGGCGGCCGCCGCCGGCCGCTCGTGGATCGAGGGCTACTTCGTGCCGCGCGGCTTCACGATCGTCTACGCGGATTCGCTCGGCACCGCCGGCTCGGACGGCTGCCCGACGATCCTGACGCGCGACGAATCGGTCGCGATGGCGTCGGTGATCCGCTGGCTCGGCCGGGACGCGACCGCGAAGGACGCGAACGGCAAGACGGTCGTCGCGAACTGGTCGACGGGCCACGTCGGCATGTACGGCGTGTCGTACGACGGCACGCTGCCGAAGATGGTCGCGAGCCTGCGCACGCGCGGGCTCGACGCGATCGTGCCGATCGCCGGGCTGACGAACATGTACGGCTACTACCGCTCGGGCGGGCTCGTGCGCGCGCCGGAAGGTTATCAGGGCGAAGATGTCGACGTGTACATCAAGGCGCTGCTGACGAACGCGCATCCGGAACGCTGCACGCACCTGATCGACGAAGCGTTGCAGCAGGAGGACCGCAAGACCGGCGACTATTCGCCGTTCTGGGCCGCGCGCGACATCCCGACGGGATTCGCGGTCGCACCGGCACTCGTCGCGCAGGGGCTGACCGACGACAACGTGCGCGTCGACCAGTCGACGTCGTGGTATCTCGCGATGCGGCGCCAGGGCGTGCCGACGCAGCTGTGGCTGCACCGCCTGAAGCACACCGACCCGACGCGTGTGCCGGCGATGGGCGAAGCGTGGACCGCGGAGGTGAACCGCTGGTTCACGCGCTACCTGATCGGCTACAACAACGGCGTCGAACGCGATCCGCGCGCGGTGATCGAGCAGGCCGACGGCACGCTGCTGAAGGAAGCCGACTGGGCCGCGCGCCGTGCGACGCCCGTCACGTACTTCGCGGGCGGCGACGGTGCCAGCACCGGCACGCTGCTGCGGCTGCCAAGCGGCGGCCCGCTCACGCGCTTCACCGACGATGCGCGCATTCCCGCGCTCACGCTGGCGAACGCGCCGACCGGCGAAAACCGCAGCCGCTTCGAAACCGCGCCGCTGACGGCCGCGACACGCCTCTCCGGCGCCGCGACCGCACGCGTCAGGCTGACCTTCACCGGCGTCGCCAACGTCACGGCGCTGCTGGTCGACCGCGCACCGGACGGCACGGCCACGATCGTCACGCGCGCCTGGACCGACCCGCGCAACCGGCTGTCCGAGTGGCTGTCGGAGCCGGTGCTGCCCGGCCTGCCCTACGACCTGAAGCTGACGTTCATGCCGCGCGACTACAAGCTGGAAGCCGGCCATCGGCTCGGGCTCGTCGTCCTCTCAAGCGATTACGAGGCGACGCTGCGGCCGACACCGGGCACGGGCCTGACGCTCGATCCGGCCGGCACGTCGGTGACGGTGCCGCTGGCTTCGCCGTCGGCGGGCGTGTAGTCGCACGCCGGCTGCCGGCATGACGGCACGGCCGCCCCCGCCTGCGCGCCCTTCGGCGCAGGCGGGGGATCGCTGCAGGAACGGAACACCTGCGCTACGCTGCGAAAGTCGAACGCCAACGGTGCACCATCATGATCCCCCTCAGCGCGAAAGCCATCGTCCGTGACGGACGCTCGGTCCTGTTCCTGCGCAATCCACGCGACGAATGGGAGTTGCCGGGCGGCTGGCCCGAAGCCGGCGAATCGCTCGAGGAAACCGTCGCGCGCGAAGTGCGGGAGGAATGCGGGATCGTCGCCTCGGCGATCCGCTACGTGGCGAGCCGCTCGTGCGAGGTCGTGCCGGGCAAGCGCGTGCTCATCGTGTGCTTCGAGTGCCGGGTCGATCGGCACGAAATCGTCCTGAGCGACGAGCACAACCAGTTCGGCTGGATCGACCTCGATGGCGGCAAGCCGGCGAACCTGCCGGATTTCTATTGGGAATTCTGCAGGCAGGCGGGCTGATTCGCCCGCCCTTCGGCAATCACACCGGCGTCAACACCGGCTGCCCCGCGAAATGCCGCGCTGCGTTGTCGAGAAACTGCTGCACCGACCGATCGAGCGCCTCGGGCGACCAGCCGCCCATGTGCGGCGTGAGCACCACGCTGTCGAGATCGATCAGAGCCTGCGGCGGCTCCGGTTCCCCTTCGTACACGTCGAGCCCCGCGCCCGCGATGCGCCGTTCGCGCAACGCGTCTGCCAAAGCAGCGGTATCGACAACGCTGCCGCGCGATACGTTGACGAGAAAGCCGCCGGGGCCGAGCGCATCGAGCACGGTGCGATCGATCAGGTGACGCGTGCCCGCGCCGCCCGGCGTCGCGACGATCAGGAAATCGGCCCACTGCGCGAGCGCGTCGACCCGGTCGAAATAGCGGTACGGCACGGGCTTCTCCGAGCGGTTGTGATAACCGATCTCGATGTCGAAGCCGGCCGCGCGACGCGCGCACTTCTCGCCGATCTTGCCGAGCCCGACGATGCCGAGCTTCTTGCCCGACACGTTCGGCGGCATCGACAGCCCGTCGCGCCACACGCCAGCGCGGGTTTTCGCGTCGAGCTGCACGACGTTGCGCACCGCCGCGAGCAGCAGCGCGAACGCGTGATCGGCAACGCAATCGTCGTTGGTGCCCGCGCCCGTGACGACCGTGACGCCGCGCGCCTTCGCATGCGCGACGTCGATATGCTCGTAGCCGGCGCCGAGCGCGCTGACGAACGTGAGTTGCGGCAGCCGGTCGATCTCGGCGGCGGTGAGCCCCGTGCTGCCGTTGGTCAGCACCGCGCGAATCGTGCTGCCGTGTTCGGCGATCGCGCGTGCCCGTTCGTCGGGCGTCGAGGCGTGGCGCACGTCGAAAGACGCGGCGATCTCGCGCTGCGCGTCGCCGCGCAATGCGATGAGGACCAGCAACTCGGGCTTCATGTCAGCAAGTGTCCACAGGCAGGAATGAATTTCAGTGTAACAAGCGCGCGTGACGGATACGGGTTATCCCCACACCGGCTGTGGGCACGCCGCCGCACGCGGTTTGCCAAAGCCGGCTCAGTCAAGTAACTTTCGGCGTACGCCCCCGTCCTGGAGATTGGCCCCGATGAAGCTCGCCCTGCCCGCCCGGATCCTGGGCCTCGCGTTCGCCGCCGCCCTCGTCGCGCCCGGCGCGCACGCCGACACACCTGTCGTGGTGTCGTCGAAGATCGACACCGAAGGCAACCTGCTCGGCAATCTCATCGCGCAGGTGCTGAAGGCCCACGGCATTCCGGTCACCGAAAAGATCGCGCTCGGCACGACACCGATCGTGCGCAAGGCGCTCACGAGCGGCGAGATCGACATCTACCCCGAATACACGGGCAACGCCGCGTTCTTCTTCAACAAGGCCGACGACCCCGCGTGGAAGGACGCCGGACAAGGCTACGACACCGCGAAGAAGCTCGACTACGCGGCGAACCATCTCGTGTGGCTCGCGCCGGCGCCCGCGAACAACACCTGGGGCGTCGCACTGCTCGCCCCTGTCGCGCAGTCGCAGCACCTGAAGACCTTCTCCGATTTCGGCAAGTGGGTGGCCGGCGGCGGCAAGGTGAAACTCGCGGCATCGGCCGAATTCGTGAACAGCGCGTCCGCGCTGCCGTCGTTCGAGAAGGCGTACGGCTTCAAGCTGAAGCCCGAGCAGCTCGTCGTGTTGTCCGGCGGCGACACGGCCGCGACGATCAAGGCCGCCGCGAACCAGACCGACGGCGTGAACGCCGCGATGGTCTACGGCACCGACGGCGGCATCGCATCGAGCGGCCTCGCGGTGCTCGACGACGACAAGCACGTGCAGCCCGTCTACGCGCCGGCGCCGGTGATCCGCGAAGCCGTGCTGAAAGCGCATCCGCAGATCGCCGACTATCTGAAGCCGGTATTCGCGAGCCTCGACCTGAAGACGCTGCAGTCGCTGAACGCCCGCATCCAGATCAACGGCGAGCCGGCCGCCGGCGTCGCGAAAAGCTACCTGAAAGCGAAGGGCTTCGTGAAATGACGGCGCGCGCGGCGGCGTCCGCGCGGCGCGTCACACTCGACAAGGTCGGCATCCTGATCGGGGTACTGACGATCGTCGCCGTGTTCGGGCTGCCGTTCGCGGTGCTGCGGCCGAACCGGATCGCGGCCGGCACCGGGCTGTCGGTGTTCGCCGCGCTGCCGCCGATGCAGGGCGCCGCGCTCGCCGCACTGTGGACCGCCGGCGCGCTGTGGGCGATGACGGCGAGCCGTCCCGCGCGGCGGCTCGCGGCCGGCTGCGCGGCGCTCGCCACGCTCGCGTATGCGGTCGGCGCGGCCGCGACGCACGTCGTCGCACCCGACGACATGCTGGCCCGCGTGTCGCCCGATGCCGGCGTCTGGCTGCTGCTGTTCGCGTGGTCCGTGCTCATCGCCGACGCGCTCGCACGGCTCGCGTTCGGCCCGTGGCGGCGGCTCGCCGCGCTCGCCGTCGCGATAGCAGCGGTTTCCGTGCCGCTCGCGAGCGGCTGGTGGGACAGCCTTTCCGTGATGCGTGAATACGCGGTGCGCAGCGACGATTTCTGGCGCGAGGCGATCCGCCACGTGTCGCTCGCGGGCGGCTCGGTCGCCGCCGCGCTCGTCGCGGGCTTGCCGCTCGGTATCGCCTGCGCACGCATCGCGGCGGTGCGCACCGTCGCGATGCCCGTGCTCAATGTCGTGCAGACGATCCCCAGCATCGCGATGTACGGGCTGATGATGGCGCCGCTCGGCCTGCTCGCCGCGCACGTGCCGCTCGCGGCCGCGCTCGGCATCCGCGGGATCGGCATCGCACCGGCCGTGCTCGCGCTGTTCCTGTATTCGCTGCTGCCGATCGCATCGAGCGTCGTGGTCGGGCTCGGGCAGGTGCCGCCGCATGTGACCGAAGCCGCACGCGCGATGGGCATGACGCGTGCGCAGCGGCTGCTGCGCGTCGATCTCGTGCTCGCGCTGCCGGTGATCCTGAGCGGCCTGCGCATCGTGCTCGTGCAGAACATCGGCCTGACCGCGGTCGCCGCGCTGATCGGCGGCGGCGGGTTCGGCACCTTCATCTTCCAGGGGATCGGGCAATCGGCCGCCGATCTCGTGCTGCTCGGCGCGATCCCGACGATCGCGCTCGCACTGGCGGCCGCCGTCGTGTTCGAAGCCGCGACGTCGCTCGCGAAGGGACGTACCGCATGATCGAGATCGAACGGGCCGGCAAACGCTTCGGCGACGTGGTCGCCGTCGACGACGTGTCGCTGACGATAGAGCGCGGCACCATCACCGCACTCGTCGGCGCATCGGGCAGCGGCAAGTCGACACTCCTGCGCATGATCAACCGGCTGATCGCGCCGACCAGCGGCACGATCCGCATCGACGGCGTCGATACGGCGACCGTCGCGCCCGAGCAGTTGCGGCGCGGCATCGGCTACGCGATCCAGGGGCACGGGCTGTTCCCGCACTGGAGCGTCGCGCGCAACATCGCGACCGTGCCACGCCTGCTCGGCTGGGCCGCCGATCGCATCGACGCGCGCGTGAACGAGCTGCTCGAGCTGTTCCACCTCGCGCCGGCCGAGTTCGCGGGCAAACTCCCGCACGAACTGTCGGGCGGCCAGCAGCAGCGCGTCGGCGTGGCACGCGCGCTCGCGGCCGAGCCGGCGATGCTGCTGATGGACGAACCGTTCGGCGCGCTCGACCCGATCATTCGCGGCAAGGCGCAGGACGACCTGTTCGCGCTGCAGCGCCGCCTCGGCATCACGGTCGTGATCGTCACGCACGATATCGAGGAAGCGCTGAAGCTCGGCGACACGATCGCGGTGATGGACGGCGGCAAGCTGCTGCAGGTCGCGACGCCGGCCGAGATTCTCGGCAAGCCGGCGGCCGGCGTCGTCGAGCAGCTCGTCGCGGGCGTCGACCGGCCGCTGCGCCTGCTCGCGCTGACGCCGATCGATACGGTGGCCGAACCCGGCCATGCCGACGGTGAACCGATCGCCGCGACGCGCACGCTGCGCGACGCGGTGTCCGAGCTGCTGTGGCGCGGTGTCGATGCGCTGCCCGTCGACGATACGGCCGACGGCAACCGCCACGGACACGGCGCGCGCCGCATCACGCTCGACGCGATCCGTGCGCACGCGAGGAAGCCTGCATGACGGCGCACGGCAGCGTGCGGCCCACGCGCTCGGCACTTCCCGCGTACGTCGCGCGCGCCGCGGCGCTCGCGCTGCTGCTCGTGCTGCTGTTGCGCCCCGCGTGGCTGCAGGGCGTGTTCGCGCCGTTCGCGGACAACGGCGCACCGGTGATCTACGATCGTGCGAGCCTGCTCGATCTCACGCTCGCGCATCTCGGCACGGTCGCGCTGTCGAGCCTGATCGGCACGATCGTCGCGGTCGCGGCCGGCATCGCGGTCACGCGGCCGGCCGGCGCGGATTTCCTGCCGCTCGCACGCAGCGTCGTCGATATCGGCCAGACCTTCCCGCCCGTCGCCGTGCTCGCGCTCGCGGTGCCGGCCGTCGGCTTCGGCTTGAAGCCGGTGTTGATCGCGCTCGTTTTGTACGGGCTCCTGCCGGTTTTCGAAAGCACGATCGCGGGGCTCGAAGACGTGCCGCGCGACGTCGTCGATGCCGCACGTGGAATGGGGATGAGCGGCTGGCAGCAACTGGTGTCGGTCGAGCTGCCGCTCGCGTTTCCGGTGATCGTCAACGGGATCCGGCTCGCGGTCGTGATCAATCTCGGCACCGCGACGATCGGCTCGACGGTCGCCGCGCGCGGGCTCGGCGACGTGATCATCGCGGGCCTGCAGACGTCGAATACCGCATTCGTGCTGCAAGGCGGCGTGATCGTCGGGCTGCTCGCGGTGCTCGTCAGCGATGCGATCGGCGCGCTTGCGCGGGTGGCGAGCGCACGGCGCGCGTAAAAGCCGTTGCGAAATTTTTCGAAGGAGCAACCATGGCTGCCCTGGACACCGGCCCGTTTTTTCATGGCACGAAAGCGAATTTGCGGATCGGCGACTTGCTGACAGCAGGCTTCAGGTCGAATTATCGGGACAGTGTCGTGATGAATCACATTTATTTCACGGCCCTGTCCAAAGGCGCCGGCCTTGCGGCGGAAATCGCCAGGGGCGACGGCAAGCCGCGGGTTTACGTCGTCGAGCCCACCGGGGAATTCGAAAACGACCCGAACGTCACGGACAAGAAATTCCCGGGCAATCCGACGCGATCGTATCGAAGCACACTGCCGTTGAAAATCGTCGGCGAACTCGATAGCTGGGAACCCTACGATCCGGAGTTCATCCGGCAACTCAGGATCCGCATCGAAACCGGCATGGGCGAGATCATCAACTAGCGTTCCGTTCGGCCGATCCGCGTACAGGGCCAGGACTACAGTCGGAACAGGACAAGCGAACCCATGATCCGGACTCCGATGCGTGTCCGCGCAACGATCGGTGCATCGATCGTTGCGAAAGCCACAAACCTACACATCGCTTTCATTCGAGCCGGCGCTCGACCACTCGCCGCGATTGGTCGATATACTATGCGCCTCCCATTTCCCCGCACTCGACCATGCGACGACGGTTCTTCTGGCTGATCGTGCTTTCGCTCGGCATCGCGCAACAGGTATCGGCGCAGCAAGCGCCCGCACTGCCTGCATCGGCGCCCGAAGCGGTCGCATCGGCGCCGCCCGTCGCCTCCGCGCCGCTCGCGGATGCCAACGATCAGCCGAACGAAGCAAACCGCCGCATCACGTCCTACCTGACGAAGAAATTCGGCGTCGCGAAAGAACGCGCCGCGAAGCTCGCCGATATCGTGAGCGTCACTGCGACGAAATATTCGCTGCCGCCGGCACTCGTTTACGCCATTATTTCGATCGAATCGCGCTTCCAGGAAAAAGCGCGCGGCCAGCACGGCGCGACCGGGTTGATGCAGGTCGTGCCGTCTGCGCACCGCGGCATGCTGCGCAACGTGAAGGACCTGACCGAGCCGAATGCGAACGTCGAAGCCGGCTCGCGCATTCTGTCGGGCTACGTGAAGGCGGCCGGCGGCAACGTGCAGGCCGGGTTGAGGAGCTACAGCGGCGGATCCAGTGCGTATGCGGCGAAAGTGATGCAGCGGGTCGATTCGTTCCGGTTCGTGCTCGAACCCGAGGACGATGCGAAAAGCGCGAATACCGCGAACGATGCGAACAATGCGAAGGCGCACATGGTGCCGGTCAGCGATCCGTCAGCGGCGGCGGCCGCGAACCGCAACGCGAAGTAAGCAATGGCCACCCGCGTTCGCACGGCTCCGGTCCGACGCTGCGCGGCCCGGCTGCTCGCCATGGCTGCGCTGTCGGCCGGCCCTGTATCGGCTTTCGCCGTCGTCGACTGCGAACAGGCAGGGACGACGATGGAAGCCGTGCGACGCTGCGTGCTCGATCAGCAGCAGCAGCAAGTCGACAGCGCGTACCGGTCGCTTGCGCGCAAACTGCGCCCACGCAACCCCGACGCTGCCGCCCAACTCGCGAAATCGCAGACGAGTTGGGCCGCCTTTGCCGGCGATACTTGTGACTACGTGAAGACCGCCAATCCGCAGCAGACGATTCCGAGTGACGCCTGGCTGAGCTGTTGGGTGGATTTCAGTCAGGCACGCGTGCGCATCCTGAAGAAGTGGGAAGCGCAACTGACGCAGCCGAACTGACCGCCGGCCGTGCCATATCGCTCGTCGGCCAGATCGCCAATTGTTCCGATATTTCAGGAATAAAAGCACCAAAGGCCGGCGGCGACCCATTATTCTCATATTTCAGGAACTGTAAACGAGTACGGCGGCGCATTCGCGCCGCCGTCCCATGGAGTCGCCGGATCACCTCCCTCGCGCCTTGATCCAGCCCCCTTTGATCAAAGCTGCCCCGCCGCCCCCGTCCACCGCAGGTAATCCCCACGCGTCCAGTCGAGCGACACGCCGACGCGCCTCGTGCCGGGCCGGATCTTCGGCTTGTACACCGACAGCGTCAGCGACTCCAGCGCCGGCCATTCACGGAACGACAGCACCGCGATATCGGCGACGAGCGTTTCGAGCAGCCGCGTATGCGGCTTGTGCGACAGGAACGACGCGACGCGCGCGCAATAGCCGTCGTAATCGATCCACTCGCCCTGCTCGCTCGGCTCGCAGCGATACCCGAGCCGCGCATCGATCACGATCGGCTGCGGCGCTTCATGCTCGTGCGCATGAATGCCGATCCGCGCGGGCACTTTCAGTTCGTCGACGAACACGCTCCAGCCGCGCCCGCGCAGGCGCGGCGTGTCGATCGCCACGAACGGTTCGTCGAACGGCTTCATGATGCGAGCGGCGCCGCGGCGTCGAGCATGATGCGCACGAAATAGTCGGCGAAGCTGCGGCGCAGGACGATCTCGAACGTGTCGTCGCCGGTCGGGATCAGCGTGATCGGCGACTTGAAGTAGTGCGACTGCGCACACTGGCCCGGCTTGAACACACGCGGATGCAGGTCGAGCGGGCAGCCGCGCGCGATCACGTCGCGCACGCGTTCGCCGCTGATCTCGACGACCGTATAGCCGCTGCCGACATCGACGGCCGCCGCATACGAACCCTGCACGGCTTCCGCGAGCTTCGCTTCGAGCACGCCGGCCGGCACGGGCCCGTTCGAGCGCACGAGCCACTCGTCGGGGCCGAGCCACAGCACGTCGTACTCGGCGCCGCGCGCAACCGTGTTCGGCTCCGCGGGCGGCCGGCAGCCGACCACGCGCTCGAACGCGGCGACGAATGCCGGATCGCTCAACTCGCCGCGCACGTTGACGAGATCGAGGAACGACCGCTCGCGCAGCGCGAACTTCTTCGATGCGCGTGCCTGGTGCGGCTTCAGCACGTCGGCCGCGCCGACGAACGGCGATTCAAGCGTCACGCCGCCCGCACCCGCCACCTGCGTCTGGTTTCTCGTTTCATTCCACATGCTGGCGCACCCCTTCGGTATCGTAGAAAACCGGGCTCGAGATCTTCGCGGTGATGCGGCGGCCGTTGGCCAGCGGAATCACGACGCTCTCGCCCATCTTGTTCAGGCCGCCCTTCACCACCGCGAGCGCGATCGAGCGCTTCAGGATCGGGCTGTAGTAGCTCGACGTCACGTGGCCGATCATCGGCGTCGGATCGACCGCCGACACCTGTGTGTCCTTGGCGATGATCTGCGCGCCTTCCGGCAGCACGAACTGTTCGTCTTCGGTCAGGAGGCCGACGAACTGCTTGCGGCCCTCCTTCGCCGTGTCCGACCGCGCGAGCGAGCGCTTGCCGAGGAAGTCCTTCGACTTCGCGACGACGCCGCCCATCCCGAGGTCGTACGGCGTGATCGAGCCGTCGGTATCCTGGCCGACGATGATGTAGCCCTTCTCCGCGCGCAACACGTGCATCGTCTCGGTGCCGTACGGCGTGATGTCGAACTCGGCGCCGGCCGCCATCAGCGCTTCCCACACCGCGCGGCCCGCGTTCGCCGGCACGTTCACTTCATAGGCCAGCTCGCCCGAGAAGCTGATCCGCATCACGCGCGCCTTCGCACCCGCGACGGTGCCGTTCCGGTAGCTCATGAACGGGAACGCTTCGTTGCCGAAGTCGATGTCCTGGCACACCTTCTGCACGACCTTGCGGCTCTTCGGGCCGACCACCGCGAACGTCGCCCAGTGATCGGTGACCGACGCGAGCCGCACCTTCATGTCGGGCCATTCGGTCTGCAGCCAGCGCTCGAGCCACGTGAGCACGCGCGCCGCGCCGCCGGTGGTGGTCGTCATCATGAAATGCTGGTCGGCGAGGCGCACGGTCACGCCGTCGTCGAACACCATCCCGTTTTCGTCGAGCATCAACCCGTAGCGGCACTTGCCCACTTCGAGCTTGTTCCACGGGTTCGTGTACATCCAGTTCAGCAGCTTCACCGCGTCCGGGCCCTGGATGTCGATCTTGCCGAGCGTCGACGCGTCGAGAATGCCGACGCTGTTGCGCACCGCGAGGCATTCGCGCTTCACGGCCGCATGGAGATCCTCGCCGTTCTTCGGGAAATACCACGGCCGCTTCCAGTTGCCGACGTCCTCGAACATCGCACCGTGCTCGACGTGCCATTCGTGCACGCAGGTCTTGCGGATCGGGTCGAGGAAATCGCCCGTCTCGCGGCCCGCGAACGTACCGAACGACACGGGCGTGTAGTTCGGGCGGAACGTCGTCGTGCCCGTTTCCGGAATCGTCTTGCCGAGCGCGCCCGCGAGGATCGCCATCCCGTTGATGTTGCCGAGCTTGCCCTGGTCGGTGCCGAAGCCCATCGCCGTGTAGCGCTTCACGTGCTCGACCGACTCGAAGCCTTCGCGCGCCGCGAGCAGGATGTCGGCGGCCGCCACGTCGTTCTGGAAGTCGACGAACTGCTTCGGCCCGCGTGCGGCTGCCTCGCGGCTGCCGACGAGCCACAACGGCTGCAGTGCGCCTTCGACGGTTTCGGCGACCTGCGGCGCGACCGGGCGCTGCGCGGCCGTGAAGCCCGCGGCCTTCGCGGCTTCCGCGCCGGCATCGACCGCGAGCCGCAGCGCACGGGCCAGCCCGAATTCGCCGGCTGCCGCACCGATGCTCGCTTCCGCCTGCACGGGCTTGCCCGGCAGGAAGCATGCCTTCTCGTCGTTCCAGCACGCCTTGCCGCCCGACTGCGCGAACAGGTGCAGCACGGGGCTGAAGCCGCCCGACATCGCGACGAGGTCGCACGGCAGCGTCTGCAGCTTGCCGCCGGTCTGGCCGTTCGAGTAGGACGCGACGTCGACCGACGATACGCGCCACTTGCCCGAAGCGGCCGTCACGACCGCACCGCTCATCACCGTCACGCCCTGCCGCTTCGCAGCGGCCGGCAGCGCGCCGTTCGACGACGCACGCGAATCGACGACCGTCACCTTCGCGCCGCACGCCTTCAGGTCGAGTGCGGTCTGGTACGCACGGTCGTTGTTCGTGAACACGACTGCGTTGCGGCCGGGCAGCACACCGAAGCGATGCACGTAGGTGGAGACTGCGCCGGCCAGCATCACGCCCGGCAGGTCGTTGTTGCCGAACACGATCGGCCGCTCGTGCGCGCCGGTCGCGAGGATCACGCGCTTCGCGCGGACCTTCCACAGCAGCTCGCGCGTGCCCTTGCGCATCGATACCGGCAGGTGATCGGTCAGGCGCTGCGTGACCGTCACGAGGTTGTGGTCCTGGTAGCCGAACGCGGTGCTGCGCGACAGGATCGTCACGTCGGGCAGCTTGCGCAGTTCGGCCTCGATCTTCTCGACCCACTGCAGCGCGGGCTTCGCGTCGATCTCCGCGCGGCACGACAGCAGGCTGCCGCCGAGTTCGCGCTGGTCGTCGACGAGGATCACGCGGGCACCGGCGGTCGCTGCCGCATGCGCGGCGGCGAGGCCCGACGGGCCACCGCCGACCACGAGCACGTCGCAGTGCGCGTAGCACTTGTCGTAGCGATCGGCGTCGAGCACTTCAGGTGCCTTGCCGAGGCCGGCCGCTTCGCGGATCTTCTCTTCGTACTTCGGCCACATGTTGCGCGGCCACATGAACGTCTTGTAGTAGAACCCGGCCGGCATGAAGCGCGAGAACTTCTGGTTGATCGCGTACTTGTCGTTCTCGAGCGTCGGCTCGGCGTTCACGCTCGTCGCGACGAGCCCCTGGTACAGCTCGATCTCGGTCGCGCGTGCGTTCGGCACCGTGTACGGACCCGTTTCGAGCTGCACGACGGCATTCGGTTCGGCCACATCCGCCGTCACGATCCCGCGCGGACGGTGGTACTTGAAGCTGCGCGCGACGAAGTGCACGCCGTTCGCGAGCAGCGCGGACGCGAGCGTGTCGCCCTGGAAGCCCTGATACGTGCGGCCGTTGAACGTGAACGTCAACGGAATCGCGCGATTGATGCGGCCACCGGTGCCGAGGCGGTCTTTCTGGCTCATTTGCTCGTACCCTCTTCGTGTGCGTTGCCGGCAGCCGCGCTACCGAACTTTTCGTAGCCCTTGATATCGTAGGTCACCGTGTCGCGCGTGACCTTGAACCAGCGGCGGCAGCCCTGCGTGTGCAGCCATTGCTCCTTGTGCAGCCCGCGCTTGTTCTCGCGCATGAACACGTACTCGCCCCATTCACGGTCGGTCATGTTCTCGTTGTTGACGGGGCGCACGATGTCGGCTTCGCCGCCGCACGAGAACTCGGATTCGGCGCGCGGCCCGCACCACGGACATTCGATCAGCAACATGTTTCTTTCTCCTTCAGTGCGGTTAGTGCGCGACGGCGGCTGCGCCGTGCTCGTCGATCAGGTGGCCCGTGTAGAAGCGGTCGAGCGCGAACGGCGCGTTCAGCGGATGCGGTTCGTCACGCGCGATCGTGTGCGCGAACACCCAGCCCGAGCCCGGCGTCGCCTTGAAGCCGCCGGTACCCCAGCCGCAGTTGAAATAGAGGCCCTTCACGTCGGTCTTGGTGATGATCGGGCATGCATCCGGCGACACGTCGACGATGCCGCCCCACTGGCGGTTCATCCGCACGCGCGAGAACACCGGGAACATCTCGACGATCGCCTGCAGCGTGCTTTCGATGATGTGGAAGCTGCCGCGCTGGCCGAAGCCCGTGTACTGGTCGATGCCCGCGCCGATCACGAGGTCGCCCTTGTCGGACTGGCTGATGTACGCGTGCACCGCGTTCGACATGATCACCGAGTTGACGACCGGCTTGATCGGCTCGGACACCAGCGCCTGCAGCGGGTGGCTTTCGATCGGCAAGCGCACGCCGGCCATGTCGGCGAGCGTCGTCGTGTTGCCGGCCGCGACCACCGCGACCTTCTTCGCCTTGATGAAGCCCTTCACCGTATCGACGCCGACCACCGCGCCGCCTTCACGACGGATGCCCGTCACCTGGCAGTTCTGGATGATGTCGACGCCGGCGCGGTCCGCGCCGCGCGCGAAGCCCCACGCCACCGCATCGTGACGCGCGACGCCCGCACGGCGCTGGATCGATGCGCCGAGCACCGGGTAGCGGCTGTTCAGGTTGATCGTCGGCTCGATTTCCTTGATCTGCGCGGGCGTCAGGAATTCGGCGTCGACGCCGTTCAGCCGGTTCGCGTTCACGCGGCGCTCGGTGTCGCGCACGTCCTGCAGCGTGTGGGCCAGGTTCATCACGCCGCGCTGGCTGAACATCACGTTGTAGTTCAGGTCCTGCGACAGCCCTTCCCACAGCTTCATCGCCTTCTCGTACAGCGCGGCCGATTCGTCCCACAGATAGTTCGAGCGCACGATCGTCGTGTTGCGCGCGGTGTTGCCGCCGCCGATCCAGCCCTTCTCGAGGATCGCGACGTTCGTGATGCCGTGTTCCTTCGCGAGGTAGTACGCGGTCGCGAGGCCGTGGCCGCCGCCGCCGACGATCACGACGTCGTATTCCTTCTTCGGCTCCGGGCTCTTCCACTGCTTTTCCCAGTTCTCGTGATACGAGAGACCGTTGCGGAACAGGCTGAATATCGAGTAGCGGCTCATGTTGTGGTCCTTCGTTAGCATTCGATGACGTTCACGGCGAGACCGCCGCGCGACGTTTCCTTGTATTTCGTCTTCATGTCGGCGCCGGTTTCGCGCATCGTCTTGATCACGGAATCGAGCGACACGTAGTGCTGGCCGTTGCCCTTGAGCGCCATGCGCGACGCGTTCAGCGCCTTGATCGCGCCCATCGCGTTGCGCTCGATGCACGGGATCTGCACGAGCCCGCCTACGGGATCGCAGGTCATCCCGAGGTTGTGCTCCATGCCGATCTCGGCCGCGTTCTCGACCTGGTCGGGCGTGCCGCCCATCACGGCGGCGAGCGCGGCGGCGGCCATCGAGCACGCGACGCCCACTTCGCCCTGGCAACCGACTTCCGCGCCGGAGATCGACGCCGTTTCCTTGTAGATGATCCCGATCGCCGCGGCCGTCAGCAGGAATTCGACGATGCCGGCTTCGTTCGAGCCCGGCACGAACTTCACGTAGTAGTGCAGCACCGCGGGAATCACGCCGGCCGCGCCGTTGGTCGGCGCGGTGACCACGCGGCCGCCGGCAGCGTTCTCCTCGTTCACGGCCATCGCATACAGGTTGACCCAGTCGAGCATCGACAGCGGGTCGCGCAGCGATTCTTCCGAACGGGCGCGCAGGTGGCGATTCATTTCGGCCGCGCGGCGCTTCACGCGCATCGGTCCCGGCAGGTCGCCCTCGACCTTGCAGCCGCGCTCGACGCAGGCGGCCATCGTGCGCCAGATCGCGAGCAGCCCGGCGCGCACTTCGTCGGCGGCGCGCAGCGCGCATTCGTTGCGCATCATCAGTTCGGCGATCGACAGCCCGTGCTCGCGGCACTGGCGCATCAGGTCGTCGCCGGTGCGGAACGGGTACGGCACCTCGACCGCCGCGCGCACGCCGTTCACGCGATCGCCGTCGCGGTTCACGACGAAGCCGCCGCCGACCGAGTAATACTCTTTCTCGACGAGCAGCTGGCCATGCTCGTCGAACGCCTGGAAGCGCATCCCGTTCGGGTGCACGATGCTCGTGCCGCTCATCAGCTTGCGAAAGAAGCCGATGTGCTCCTTTTCCTCGAAGCGCACCGTCTGCTTGCCGAGCAGCGACAGCGACTTTTCCGCGCGGATCGCGGCGAGGCGCGGCTCGATCAGGTCGGGATCGATCGTGTCGGGCAGGTGGCCCTCGAGGCCGAGCAGCACGGCCTTGTCGGTGCCGTGGCCCTTGCCGGTCGCGCCGAGCGAGCCGTACAGCTCGACCCGCACGCGGCGCACGAAGCCGAGCAGGTTCGCGTCCTCCACGTGCGACGCGAAGCGGCACGCGGCGATCATCGGGCCGACCGTATGCGAACTGGACGGGCCGATGCCGATCTTGAACAGGTCGAACGCGCTGACGTTCATCTGGCTTCCTCAGGGTGACATGCGTGGAATGACGTTGGGCACCAGTACATCAAAGCGTAAAATCGGCCGATAGAACAAAAACGGCATCGGCGTGGGATACCGCCGCCAAGCACCGTGCCGGCCGGCCCGAAAGTGCGTTTTGGCGATGGTTCGCGACGGAAAACCACAAGTCCGGCCTGGGCCGATCGGCGACGCTGGCTTCATCCGCGCCGCCTCCGGCAGCCGCAACCCGCAAACAGTGTGAAACGAGTGAGACCGCCTGCCCGGCGTGACGAGATTGGCCGCGATGACACCCGACGTACCCGCTTCCCCCCTCGCTGAACCCGCGCCTCGGCGCATCCGCTTCGGCATCGTGCTGCTGCCGAACTTCACGCTGACGGCGTTCTCCGGCTTCGTCGACATGCTGCGGCTGTCGGCCGACGACGGCGACTACAGCAAGCCCGTGCGCTGCGCCTGGAGCGTGATCGGCGAGACGCTCGCGCCGGTGCGCGCGAGCTGCGGGATCCAGATCACGCCGTGGGAGACGTTCGACGCGGCCGAGCCGTTCGACTATGTGGTGGTGGTCGGCGGGCTGCTGCATTCGGGGCCGCAGGCCGGGCCGGAAACGCTCGACTTCATCCGCCGCGCGGCGGCGGGCGGCGCAACGGTCGTCGGCATCTGCACCGGCGTGTTCACGCTGATGCGCGCCGGCGTGCTCGACGGCTACCGCACCTGCGTGAGCTGGTTCCACTACTGGGATTTCATCGAGCGCTTTCCGTCAGCCGATCCCGACCTGCTGATCGCCGACCGGCTGTTCGTGATCGACCGGCGCCGAATCACCTGCTCGGGCGGCCGCGCGTCGATCGACGTCGCCGCCGCGATCCTGCTGCGCCATTTCGATCACGCCACGGTGCAAAAGGCGCTGCGCATCCTGCTCGTCGGCGAGATGCAGAAAGGCAATGCGCCGCAGCCGCATCCGCCAGGCCTCGAGCCGGCGACGCACCCGAAGGTCAAGCGCGCGATTCTTCTGATGGAACAGCACGTGGGGCGCGCGCTGCCGCTCGAGGAGCTCGCGTGCAAGCTCGACCTGTCGACGCGGCAGCTCGAGCGGCTGTTCAAGGCCGAGACGGGCAAGAGCCCGCAGGCGTTCGCGAAGCAGGTGCGGCTGCGCACGGCCGCGTGGCTGCTGACGAGTTCGGACCGCACGGTGGCCGACATTGCGTCGAGCTGCGGATTCGCCGACGCATCGCACCTCGGGCGCGAATTCCGCAAGCAGTTCGGCGTGCCGCCGGCGACCTATCGCGAGCGTGGCGGTGACGTCGCCGAGGCCGGCGAACTGGCGACGGCCGACCCCGTCGAGGACATCGCCGACTGACGGCCGCGGGCACGCGCCCCTTTCCCGATCGATCGTAGAACGACACACGTTCGCGCCGGTTTCGGCGCTTTTGGAACCGGTTTCATTCAATTTCGCCGACGTTGTCCACAGTAAATCGAGGGTTATCCCGGATGCTGATGCTCATTCAAATTTGTATGATGACCACATCACCTTACAAACCTGAACATCATGTTCGAGAAAATCCCCGCCCGTGCGATGAGCGACCATGTCGCGCAGCAACTGCTCAAGCAGATCGAAGTCGGCAGTTTCTCGGCCACCGGCAAGCTGCCGACGGAAGCCGTGCTCGCGCAGGAATTCGGCGTGAGCCGCACCGTGATCCGCGAGGCGATCTCGCGGCTGAAGAACGAAGGCGTGGTCGAGCCGCGCCAGGGCAGCGGCGTGTTCGTGAACCAGCACGGCGCGATCCGGCCGCTGCGGATCGACTACGCGGAAGCCGTCGAGGCGAGCTCGCTGCCGCACCTGCTCGCGGTGCGCCGTGCGATCGAGGCTGAAGTCGCGGCCGAAGCCGCGCTGCACCACACCGCCGACGACATGGCCGACATCGACGACGCGCTGCGCAAGATCGACGATGCGGTGGCCGAAGGGCGCGACGGCGTCGCGGAAGACGTCGCATTCCACCGCACGATCGCGGCCGTCACCGGCAACCCGTATTTCCTGAAGACGCTGCAGTTCCTGAACCAGTACCTCGAAGCCGGCGTGAAGGTGACGCGCAGCAACGAAGCGACGCGCGAGGATTTCTCGCGGCAGGTGCGCGAGGAGCACGCGGCGATCGCCGACGCGATCCGCGCACGCGACCCGATGGCCGCCCGCAACGCGGCACGCTCGCATATGTACAACGCGGCCCGCCGTCTCGCGGAAGCCGGCATCTGCTGAAGCCGGCGGCGCCCGCCGCCGTTATCCAGAACCTCTCCCGAATCGATCAAGGTTGACCATGTCACGAAATGTTGGAGTCATCGGCCTCGGCGCGATGGGCCTCGGCGTCGCCCGCTCGCTGCTGCGCGCCGGCCTGCGCGTCCATGCATGCGACGTGCGCGATACCGTGCTGCAGGCGTTCGCCGCCGAAGGCGGCGTGGCCTGCGCGACGCCGGCCGAACTCGGCGCGCAGTGCGACGTCGTCGTCACGCTCGTCGTCAATGCCGCGCAAACGGAAACGGTGCTGTTCGGCGAACACGGCGCGGTCGCCGCGATGAAGCCGGGCGGCGTCGTGATCGCGAGCGCGACCGTCGCGCCCGAATTCGCGGTCGCGCTCGGCGCCCGCATCGAGGCCGCCGGCCTGCAGATGCTCGACGCGCCCGTGTCCGGCGGCGCCGCGCGAGCGGCCTCCGGCGAGATGACGATGATGACGTCGGGCCCGGCCGCGGCCTATGCGGGCTGCGAAGACGTGCTCGCCGCGATCGCCGGCAAGGTGTACCGCCTCGGCGACGCGCACGGCATCGGCTCGAAAGTGAAGATCATCAACCAGCTGCTGGCCGGCGTGCACATCGCGGCGGCGGCCGAAGCCATGGCGCTGGGCCTGCGCGAAGGCGTGGACGCCGACGCGCTGTACGACGTGATCACGCACAGCGCCGGCAACTCGTGGATGTTCGAGAACCGCGTGCCGCACATCCTGAACGGCGACTACACGCCGCTGTCGGCCGTCGACATCTTCGTGAAGGATCTCGGCCTCGTGCTCGATACCGCGCGCCGCAGCAAGTTCCCGCTGCCGCTGTCGGCTACCGCGCACCAGATGTTCATGAGCGCGTCGAGCGCCGGCCACGGCGGCGAAGACGATTCCGCCGTGATCAAGACTTTCCCCGGCATCACGCTGCCGCCCGCCCGCTGATTCGAACGACGTTCCTGCCATGACCGCTTCCGCTTTCCGTCCCCTGCTCGGCTGCATCGCCGACGATTTCACCGGCGCGACCGATCTCGCGAACATGCTCGTCAAGAGCGGCATGCGCACCGTGCAGACGATCGGCGTGCCCGCCGACGGCGCCGCGCTCGACACGGCAGCCGATGCCGACGCGATCGTCGTCGCGCTGAAGTCGCGCACGATCCCCGCGGCCGACGCCGTCGCGCAATCGCTCGCCGCGTACGAATGGCTGCGCGCGCAAGGCTGTCGCCAGTTCTTCTTCAAGTACTGCTCGACGTTCGACTCGACCGACGCGGGCAACATCGGGCCGGTGGCCGACGCGCTGCTCGACGCGGCCGGCGGCGGCTTCACGATCGCGTGCCCGGCATTCCCCGAGAACGGCCGCACGATCTATCGCGGCCACCTGTTCGTCGGCGACGTGCTGCTGAACGAATCGGGCATGGAGCACCACCCGCTCACGCCGATGAAGGACGCGAACCTCGTGCGCGTGCTGCAGCGGCAGACGAAGTCGGCGGTCGGCCTGATCCGCTACGACACGATCGCGCTCGGCGCGGCCGCCGTCCGTACGCGGATCGAACAGCTGCGCGCGGAAGGCGCGCGCTTCGCGATCGCCGACGCGCTGTCGGACCGCGACCTCTACGTGCTCGGCGAAGCGTGCGCGGGCCTGCCGCTCGTCACCGGCGGCTCGGGCATCGCGCTCGGCCTGCCGGCGAATTTCCGCCGCGCGGAGCAACTGCCCGAGCGCGACGACGCGGCGGCGCTGCCGCGCATCGACGGGCTGTCGGCCGTGCTCGCCGGCAGCGCGTCGAAGGCCACCAACGCACAGGTCGCCACGTGGCGCGCGACGCGGCCGAGCTTCCGCATCGATCCGCTCGCGGCGGCGCGCGGCGAACCCGTCGTCGACCAGGCGCTCGCCTTCGCGCGCTCGCACCTGCCGCAACCCGTGCTGATCTACGCGACCGCGACGCCCGACGAAGTGAAGGCCGTGCAGCAAACGCTCGGCGTCGAAGCGGCCGGCCATCTCGTCGAAAGCACGCTCGCGGCGATCGCACGCGGCCTGCGCGAACTCGGCGTGCGCAAGTTCGTCGTCGCGGGCGGCGAAACGTCCGGCGCGGTCGTGCAGGCGCTCGACGTGAAGGCGCTGCAGATCGGCGCGCAAATCGATCCGGGCGTGCCGGCCACGGCCACCATCGACGCGCAGCCGCTCGGCCTCGCGCTGAAATCCGGCAACTTCGGCACCACGGACTTTTTCGACAAGGCGCTGCGCGCGCTGGACGGAGCCGCACGATGAGCGACGAAGCGAAACTGCGCGAAGAAATCTGCGTGGTCGGCGCGAGCCTGTATGCGCGCGGCCATGCGGTCGGCAGTGCCGGCAACATCAGCGCGCGCCTGAACGACGGCTGGCTGATCACGCCGACCGACGCCTGCCTCGGCCGGCTCGACCCGAACGACATCGCGAAGGTCGGCGCGGACGGTCAGCCCGTATCGGGCGGCAAGCCGTCGAAGACGCTCACGCTGCATCGCGGCATCTATGCACGCAACGCGGAAGCGAACGGCATCGTCCACACGCATTCGACGCACCTCGTCGCGCTGACGCTCGCGGGCGTGTGGCGCGACACCGACGTGCTGCCGCCGATCACGCCGTACTACGTGATGAAGGTCGGCCACATTCCGCTGATCCGCTACCGCCGCCCCGGCGACCCGGCCGTCGCGGCCGAAGTCGCGGCGCTGGCCGACCAGGTGCGCGGCGTGCTGCTCGACCGCCTCGGCCCCGTGATGTGGGGGCCGTCGGTATCGCAGGCGTCGTATGCGCTCGAAGAGCTCGAGGAAACGGCACGGCTGTGGCTGATGACGCAGCCGAAGCCCGAGCCGCTGCCCGACGCCGCGCTCGACGAACTGCGCCGGACCTTCGGCGCGCGCTGGTAGCCCGGCGCACATCGCACGAATCGTGCGGCATGCTTCATGCAGGACTGCAAACCGATTCCCTGTCCGCCGTGTGCGCGGGCCCTTCCGTCAGCACACACACGATCCGGCGGCGTACGCGCCACCGGCACATAACATCATTGGAGACGACGATGACTGCTCTCGACGCGGCCGCAAGCCGCTCGCCCGCCGCGCCCGCCCGTGCGGCCGAACTCGACCGCACCTACAAGAAAGTGTTCTGGCGCATCGTGCCGTTCCTGATGCTCTGCTACGTGGTCGCCTACCTCGACCGCGTGAACGTCGGCTTCGCCAAGCTGCAGATGTCGCAGGACCTCGCGTTCAGCGAAACCGTGTTCGGGCTCGGCGCGGGCATCTTCTTCCTCGGCTACTTCCTGTTCGAACTGCCGAGCAACCTGCTGATGCACCGCATCGGCGCGCGCATCTGGATCGCGCGGATCATGATCACGTGGGGCCTGCTGTCCGCGCTGTTCGCGTTCGTGAAGACGCCGACGCAGTTCTACGTGCTGCGCTTCCTGCTCGGCCTCGCGGAAGCCGGCTTCTATCCCGGCGTGATCCTGTACCTCACGTACTGGTTCCCGTCGCATCGCCGCGCGAAGATCATCGCGGTGTTCATGTCCGCGATCCCCGTGTCGGGCATCTTCGGCAACCCGCTGTCGGGCTGGATCATGGAGCGCTTCCACGGCGGCTCGGGCTTCCACGGCTGGCAATGGATGTTCATGATCGAAGCCGTGCCGGCCGTGCTGGTCGGCATCGCGACGATCCTGTATCTCGACAACAGCATTCGCAGCGCGAAATGGCTCGACGAGCGCGAGAAGCAGCTCCTCGAGGACGAGATCGCCGCGCAGCCGCAGGAACAGCAGAAGGACGGCCACTCGCTGAAGGCCGTGTTCTCGGACCCGCGCATGTGGTGGATGTCGCTGATCTACTTCGCGTTCGTCACGGGCCAGTACGGCCTCACGTTCTGGATGCCGACGCTCGTGAAATCGACCGGCATCACCGATACGCTTCAGATCGGCCTGCTGTCGGCGATCCCGTTCGTCGTCGCGATCGTCGTGATGAACCTGTTCGGCCACAGCGCGGACAAGCGCCGCGAACGCCGCTGGCACCTGATCGTGCCGGCGCTGATGGGCGCGGTCGGGTTTGCGGTCGCCGCGTCGTACTCGCACAATACGGCGGTGTCGATCGTGTTCCTGTCGCTCGCGGCAGGCGGCGTGCTGACCTGCGCACCGCTGTTCTGGTCGCTGCCGACCGCGTTCCTCGCGGGCTCCGCGGCCGCGGCCGGGATCGCGATCATCAACTCGGTCGGCAACCTCGCCGGTTTCGCGAGCCCGTACGTGATCGGCTACCTGAAGGACGCCACGCACAGCACCGCATCCGGCATGTACGTGCTGGCCGCGATGCTCGTGATCGGTGCGATCGCCGTGTGGCTCACGCCCGCGAAACTCGTGAACCGCTGATCCGGCCGCCTTCATTCGACGCGGGGTGCACGACGCCCCGCCCCACTCGTTCACAGGACCCGCTGCCATGCCACGCTTCGCCGCCAACCTCTCGATGATGTACACCGAGCATGCGTTCCTCGACCGCTTCGCCGCTGCCTCGTACGATGGCTTCAAGGCCGTCGAGTACCTGTTCCCGTACGACTTCGCCGCCGAGGACATCCGCGCGCGCCTCGACGCGCACAACCTCGAACAGGCGCTGTTCAACGCGCCGCCGGGCGACTGGGCCGCGGGCGAACGCGGCATCGCGTCGCTGCCGGGCCGCGAGGACGAGTTCCGCCGCGGCATCGACCAGGCGCTCGACTATGCACGCGTGCTCGGCAACAGGAAGCTGCACGTGATGGCCGGCATGGTCGCGCCGGGCGCCGACCGTGCGCGCCATCGCGACACCTACGTCGCGAACCTGCGCCATGCGGCCCAGGCCGCCGCCGCGCACGGCATCACGATCCTGATCGAGCCGATCAACCAGCGCGACATGCCCGGCTATTTCCTGAGCCGCCAGGACGACGCGCAAGCGATCTGCGCGGAAGTCGGCGCGCCGAACCTGAAGGTGCAGTTCGACTGCTACCACTGCCAGATCGTCGAAGGCGATCTCGCGATGAAACTGAAGCGCGATTTCGCGGGCATCGGCCACATCCAGATCGCCGGCGTGCCCGAGCGCCACGAGCCGGACATCGGCGAACTCAACTACCCGTACCTGTTCGCGCTGATCGACACGCTCGGCTACGACGGCTGGATCGGCTGCGAGTACCGCCCGAAGGCCGGCACGCCGGAAGGCCTCGGCTGGCTGAAGCCGTACCTGTAATTCAAAGCATTCCTCAGAGGGCAACGAACATGAAAGTACTGATCACCGGCGGCGCCGGTTTTCTGGGCCAGCGTCTCGCGCGCAAGCTGCTCGAGCGCGGTGAACTGACCGGCCCCGACGGCCGGACCGGCAGGATCGACGAGCTGGTGCTGCTCGACGTCGTCAAGGGCAGCGACTTCGGCGATGCACGCGTGACGTCGATCGTCGGCGACATCGCCGATCGCACGGTGCTCGAAAGCGCGATCGACACGCAGACGGGCGCGATCTTCCACCTCGCGGCGATCGTCAGCGGGCAGGCCGAAGCCGATTTCGATCTCGGCATGCGGATCAACCTCGACGCGTCGCGCACGCTGCTCGAAGTGTGCCGTGCACGCGGCCACCAGCCGCGCGTCGTGTTCACGAGCTCCGTCGCGGTGTATGGTGGCGCGCTGCCCGACGTCGTGCAGGACGACACCGCGCTGAACCCGCAATCGTCTTACGGCGCCGAGAAGGCGATCGCCGAGCTGCTGCTGTGCGACTACGCGCGGCGCGGCTTCGTCGACGGCCGCGTGCTGCGGCTGCCGACGATCAGCGTGCGGCCGGGCCGCCCGAACGCCGCCGCCTCGTCGTTCGCGAGCGGCATCATCCGCGAGCCGCTGAACGGCGAGGAAAGCGTGTGCCCGGTGCCCGGTTCGACGCGGCTGTGGGTGCTGTCGCCGCGCGGCGCGATCGAAGCGCTCGTCGCCGGTTGCGAGATCGATAGCGCGAAGCTCGGCAACAAGCGCGTGATCAACCTGCCGGGCCTGTCTGTTTCGGTCGACGAGATGATCGAAGCGCTGCGCGAAGTCGCCGGCGACGACGTCGTGAAGTTGATCCGCCATGCGCCCGACGAGCGTGTCGAGAAGATCGTCGGCAGCTGGCCGGGCCGCTGGGACACGTCGCGTGCGGAAGCGCTCGGGCTGAAGGGCGATACGTCGTTCGCCGACGTGATCCGCAGCCATATCGCCGACGAACGGCGCTGAATCGCGCGCCGCGTCGCGCACGGTTGCGTCAACGCGGCCGGGCGGATTTCCCGATGGGCAGCGACGCGGGCTTCGTGCCGCCCGGCCGGTTCGACGCCCCGGCCGCCCACTGCCATGCGAGCAGGCCCGGCAGATAGAACAGCAGGTCGCGCACGCGGCGGGCGCCGGCCAGCGCGAGGCAGGTCGGCGGGTCGAACCCGAGCAGCCCGCCGATCAGCACGAACCCGCCCTCCTGCACGCCCAGGCCGCCCGGCATCAGGAACGCGATGCTGCTCACGAGCTGGATCAGCGCCTCGATCGCGAGCGCCTGCGAAAAGGTAGGATCGGCACCGAGAAAATACAGCGCCAGCCAGATTTCCAGCGCATAGCCCATGAACTGCAGCGTCTGCCAGATCCCCAGGTAGCGCACGACGACCCCCGTCTTTCTCCAGATCAACCGGATCGACTGATCGGTCCGCGCCGATTCGCCGACCAGCGCGACCACCTTGCCGCTCGTGACGCGGTTGAGCACGCGCATGGCGCGCTCGAACGGCCGCGCATGCTGCACCAGCGCGAACAGCAGCAGCACCGGCACCAGCGCGGCCATGCCGATCGCGAGGTGCGCGGCCACCCGCGCGGCATCGGACGACACGTGTTCGAGCACGTAGCCGATCGCGACCAGCGCGAAGATCAACTGGCTGATCAGCGTCAGCTGCATGTCGGCGACGAGGCTGGCCACGGCGGTCGCCGGGCGCACGCCGGCCTGCCGCAGCATGCCGAACGACACGATCTCGCCGCCGATGCGCGCCACCGGCAGCAATCCGTTGATCGATTCGCGGATCCACACGACCTTCAGCATCGTCATGAACGACGGCCGGCGCGGGCCGCGGATCAGCATCCGCCAGTCCCACGCGTTCGCGAGCATCGGCAGGATGTGCGCGAGCGCGGCGACCAGCAGGCCGGCGCCGGCGATCTGCAGGCGATGCAGGATATCCAGCGGATGTTCGCGCCAGATCAGCCACACGGCGAGCGCCAGTCCGCCGAGCGCCGCCGCGCGCCCCGCATGGCGAAGCCGTGCGTCGCCGCGCGTGGCGCCCCGGTCCGCGGGGGCGGCGTCGGTGTTCGTCCCGGTCGTCACGATTCACCCGCCGGCGACAGCAGGCCTTCGCGGTCGACGCGAAAGCGCGTGCCGCGCCACACGACATGCGACGAGAAGAAGCTCGATACGAAGATCAGGAATTGCAGCAGGTCGACGAACGGCAGCCAGCCTGCGCCGCGCAGGCCGGCGCCGGTTGCACGGCTCGTTCGCAGCATCAGGAGTGTGCGCGCCGCCAGCGCCGCGACCGTCAGCGCGCACGCGACGGCCGCGCCACCGGAGAACAGCAGCGCCAGCAGCGCGAGCGGCAGCGGGTGCATCAGCACCGACCCCGCATGACCGAGCCGGTCCGCCGCGCGGATCGTGCAGCTCCAGCGCAATTCGTGCGCGTACAGCCGGGCGAAGGTCTCTTCGACACAGGCGTGCCCGACCACGAACGGCGGAATGACGACCTGCGCGCCCGCTTGCCGCACCGCTTCGCCGAGTGCGTGATCTTCCGCGAGGTGATGCGCGAAACGCGTCAGCCCGCCGATGCGTTCGAGCGTCTCGCGCGTGATCGCAATCGTCTGCCCGAAGCACGGCCGCGCACGCCCGATGAAGAGCCCGGTGATCACGCCCGGCAGGAAATGGTAGTTCGTCATCGCGACGGCGACTCCGGGCCAGAATCCCGGCGACGCGACGCCGCGATAGACGCTCGTCACGATGCCGACATCCGGCTGCTGTAGCGCGCCGACGACGGCGCGCAGATAATCGCGCTCGACCACCACGTCGCTGTCGGCAAGGCAGAGCACCGAATGCTCCGCGTGTTCGAGCATGTTCACGAGATTGGCGATCTTGCGGTTCGGCCCGTACAGCCGTGCATCGGCCACGACCTTGATGTTCGCATCCGGGTAGTGTGCGCGCAACGTCTCGACGGCCGCCAGTGCGGCGTCGTTCGCATCGTGCACGCCGAACAGGTGCTGGACCGGCCCTGGATAATTCTGCGCGAAGAAGCTTTCGAGATGCTGTACGAGATCCCATTCGTCGCCGTGCAGCGGCTTCGCGACGGTGACGCCCGGAAACGTGCGCGGCTCCGCCGCCGCCCGCGAAAAGAACCGGCCGACCAGCACGCTGGCCGTGAGCGTGTACGCAATGCCCAGCACCACGCCCAGCCCGCAGACGAACGACATTGCCTCGGCCAGCGCACGCAGCACATGCAGCAAAACC
Source organism: Burkholderia sp. Bp8992 (assembly GCF_003853705.1). Classification (GTDB taxonomy): domain Bacteria; phylum Pseudomonadota; class Gammaproteobacteria; order Burkholderiales; family Burkholderiaceae; genus Burkholderia. The sequence goes on from NZ_QTQI01000034.1 coordinate 42,230, forward strand.
ATGCTTCTCCCCAGTGGTGACCCGTAAGACCGCGACGCCCGGGAACGGCGGCGCGCACGCGGGCTCACCCGTGCACGCCGCCGTATCGGTTCCCGTTGAGCCGGATATGAAGGACGACCAACCGACGGTACGCGCAATCAGATGACACAACTACCGTGCGGCGATCGATTCCGGTTACGCGCACGCAACCGCATGCCATCGCGGCCTTGAACGCCGCGCCGGCAAGCTTACGGGCCGACAGGATCGCGGTGGCGACCGCCACGACGATCCAGATGCGAAACGTCATCGTGGTGAAAAATGCTTCGGGTATGCGCCATGCAAGCAGCGAAACCAGCACGAAACACTGGATGAACATGCCGGCCAGTGCGGCGATCAGCAGGTAGGCGCGCCATCGCTCGATCGTCGAGGGTGCCATCAGGAATGAACCTCCCGTGCAGGCGACACGCATCGACCGTACGCCGATCGAAAGGGTCGCGGATTGGCGGGCAGGTGCGTCCGGCTCGTGCCGGACGTGCCTGCGCCGGTTCGGGATCAGGGGAAGCGGAGCACTCCCCGAGAAATGTCGTGGCCGATGGTAGCGGGATTGCCGGCGCCAAACCTTAAGCGTTCTTCAGAATCGCACGGCATTCGAACAGGGTCCGATTACATTCCGTTGCACGGCGCACGCGGTCGGGCTCGTACAATCGCGGATGCCTGCACACGAATCGACCATGCGACTCCTCCTTGTTGAAGACGACGACCTGATCGGCAGCGGCCTCGAGATCAGCCTCGGCCAGGCCGGTTATCACGTCGACTGGTTGCGCGACGGTCACGCAGCCGCCGCGGCGCTCGCGACGACGCGCTTCGCGCTCGTCGTGCTCGATCTCGGCCTGCCCGGCAAATCCGGTACGGAACTGCTGCGCGCGCTGCGCGACGCGGGCGATACGGTGCCCGTGCTGGTGCTGACCGCGCGCGGCACCGTGGCCGACCGCGTCCGCGGCCTCGACGACGGCGCGGACGACTATCTCGCGAAGCCGTTCGAGCTGACGGAAGTGCTCGCCCGCTGCCGCGCGCTCGTGCGACGCTCGCAGGGCCGGGCCGGCGACGAAATCGTGTGGCGCGACATCACGATCGACCTGGCCGCGCATACCGTGACGCGCGATGCGTCGCGCATCGCGCTCACGTCGCGCGAATGGGCGATCCTCGTTCAGCTCGTCAGCCACCCAGGCATGCCGCAGTCGCGCGCGCGCCTCGAGGACAGCCTGTACGGCTGGCAGGAAGGCATCGAAAGCAACGCGATCGAGGTCCATGTTTCGAACCTGCGCAAGAAGCTCGGCGCGGAACTGATCCGCACCGTCCGCGGCATCGGCTACGTCGTCGACCTCCCATGATCGCCCGCTCGATACGGCACCGCGTGTCGCTGATGGCGATCGGCTGCGTGACCGTCGTCTGGCTCGTCGCCGTGTTCGGCAGCATCCACTACGCGACGCGCGAGATCGGCGAATGGGAGGATGCCCGCCTCGCCGAAACCGCGTCGCTGCTGGTCAACCTCGCACCGGCCGACCTCGAGCGCCTTGCCCGCGTGCCGCCCGACGCGCGGGTCGAACTCGCGTTCGACGCGTCGCGACGCGGGTCCGACAACGACGGCGACCGCCTGCCGCGCGACGTGCTGTTCGACGTGCGCGACGCGCAAGGCACCGTCGTTGCATCGAGCCTCCCCGCTGCCGCTGCCCGGTTGCCCGATGCGCGTGACCTGCGTGGCGCGCCGCAGACGATCGTCATCGGCGACGCACAGTGGCGCACTTACGCGCTGCGCGACAACGCGTCGGGGCGCCGCGTGCGCGTGATGGAAACCGCCAATACGCGCAGCGATCTGGCGACCGGCATCGCACGCGGCATCGTCCTGCCGCTGATCGTCGCGCTACCCGTGCTCGCGCTGCTGCTCTGGGTCACGATCGGACGCAGTCTCGCGCCGTTGAAGACACTCTCCACGCTGATCGGCGCGCGCGATGCGCGATCGCTCGAACCGCTCGGCATCGCGACCGTCCCGGACGAAGTGCGCACGCTGGTCGATGCGATCGACCGCCTGCTGGCGAGGCTGCGGCAATCGATCGTGCGCGAGCGCGCGTTCACGTCCGACGCCGCGCACGAACTGAAGACGCCGCTCGCCGCGATCAAGGTGCAGGCGCAGGTGGCGATCGCGACCGACGATCCGGCGGGCAAGCAGCTGGCGATGCAGCGCGTCGTGCAAGGCGTCGACCGCAGCGCGCGGCTCGCCGAACAGTTGCTGCTGCTCGCGCGGCTCGACGAGTACGAACGCATTCCGACGCGCGCGGTCGTCGTGCGCGAACTCGTCGATGCGGCCATCGACCGCCATCTGGCGAAGGCCGCCGACAAGGACATCGCCATCGTGGCCGGCGACCGCTCCGCACGCGCGATCGACGCCGATCCGATCCTGATCGGCATCCTGCTCGACAATCTCGTCGACAACGCCGTCAAGTACGGCCGCCGCGGCGGGCGCATCGAGCTCGGCGTGCACGACGACGGCGCACTGCAACGCATCGTCGTGCGCGACGACGGGCCCGGCGTCGCGCCCGGCGAGCACGAACGGCTCGGCGACCGCTTCTATCGCGGCAGCGGCGCGCAGTCGCCCGGCAGCGGGCTCGGGTTGTCGATCGTCACACGCATCGCGCAGTATTTCGGCGGCAGCGTGCGGTTCGCGTCCGGTATCGGCGGCCAGGGGCTCGGCGTGGCCATCACGCTGCCGTCGGCGGATACCGGTGGATCGATGCCGCGCGCTTAACGTTTCGTTAAGGATTCGACCGTAGAATCCGCCCGAACCCTGTCACCTCCCGTCTCCCGCCAGGAGTCTTCATGTCCGCACCCGCCCGTTATGACGCCGTCGCCCGTTTCCTTCACTGGCTGATCGTGGCGCTGGTCGTCGCGCAATATGCGATCGGCTGGACGATGCCCGACGTGCATCGCGACACGCAACCGGTCGGCCTGATCGCCGCGCACCTGCTCGTCGGCACGGCGCTGCTCGCGGCGATGGCGTGCCGCGTGCTGTGGCGCGCGACGCATCGCCCGCCTGCCAGCGACCTGTCGCCCGCGATGCGTGCGCTGTCGGGCATCACGCATGGCGCACTCTACGTGCTGCTGATCGTCGTGCCGCTGCTCGGCTGGATCAACGCGTCGTCGCGCGCATGGGCCGTGACGCTGGTCGGTGTCATTCCGCTGCCGGCGCTGTCGGCGGCCGGCTCCGGATTCGGTCACGCGATGGGCGACGTGCATGGCATCCTCGCGTGGGTCCTGTTCGCCGGCATCTGCCTGCACGTGGCGGCCGCGCTGTTGCACCGCTTCGTGCTGCGCGACCAGGTCGTGCAGCGCATGATGCCGTGGTGAACGACGTCCCGGCTCAGCGCGCCCGGTTGACGAGCTGATCGCGACGCCGCGCGAAGCGGCGTGCAATGAGCGGCATCGCAGCCCGCGCCCTTCGGCCACGGCGCGTGGCGCGAAGGGCATGCGGTTTGCCGTCCCGCGAACACGACGGCCAGACTTCACACACGATCATGTCGGCACCTAGTTGCTGATTTGCGCCGGCATGCCGGGCGCCGGCGCATGCGCGGCCGACGCCGCCATCCGCGCACGATCCTGCTCGGCGAGCTTCGCTTGCGCGGCCTGGATGTCCGCCGGATACTCGCCGTCGTCGCCCTTCGCCGGGTCGTACCCGGCCGCTTCCAGACGCATCAGTTCGTCGCGAACCTGCGCGCGCGTCAGCGGCGCAGCCGATTGCGCGAATGCCGACTGACCGACGATCGCTGCGATCATCGTCAGTAGTGCGATATATGTTTTCATCATGAACTCCTTCAATGCTGTGTATCGATCAACCGTGGCGAATGCGTGACCTGCGGATGCAGGCGGGTGCGTCAGCTGCCGAAATAGATCGCACAGAAACTCGCGGGGCCGACGCATGCGGCAGCGCGCGGATGCGGCGACATCGTCGCCGGCTTGCCTGCTTCGGACGACACGGCCGGATCGCCGCCGACCGCCGTGCTCGCCTGGCGCTGCGGCATCTGTTCGGCCTGCTGCCGGAACAGCGGGCTCACGTCCGGATACGACGTATCGGTCACGAAGCGCAGCCCGTCGTTTTCCGCGTCGATCAGTTGTTGCGTGACCTGCGCGCGCGTCAGCGCCTGTGCCGACGCTTGCGTCGCGACACCCGCGACAGACATCGCCGCCACCGTGGCGGCCACCAGCCAATGCGTATTCATGTTCTACTCCTTAAGAAGTCAACGAGACGATGTGCTACACCCGTATGACGACGGAGGGACTGTGTTTATTCCCGGCCTGTCGATCTGCGCGTGCCGGGCGTTCATAAAACTGTCATTCATTCGTCAGCCGGCGTAACCTGACGTAACGCAGCGCCCGTTGCGGTTCGGGCAGACTGACGTCACCTCATAGGGATCGCGATCCGATCGACCATGTCCGTCGCTTACGACTATGCAGCCGGCCTGCTTCGCACGCTGTACGACCGCCATATCGATGGCGGCGCCGTGCTCGACACGGCCGCGTTCCCGGACGCCGAGCGTTTCGTGCGCGCCTGGCCCGCGATCCGGGCCGAAGCACTCGCCGTCGCCCGCGACATGCCGCGCATCCCGCGCTTCCACGAAATCATGCGCGAGCAGTACGACATCTCGGCCAACGACGCACGCGACTGGCGGATGTTCATCATGCAGGCGTACGGCCAGCGATTCCCGCGCAACCTGTCGCGCTGCCCGACTGTCGCGTCGCTCGTCGCGGCATCGCCGGACGTGCTGTCCGCGTCGTTGTCCTTTCTCGCGCCCGGCAAGCACATCCCGCCGCATCGCGGGCCGTTTCGCGGCATCCTGCGCGGGTATCTCGTGCTGTCGATGCCGAAGCGCGCGGACGGCACGCCGGCCGCCGTGCTGAAGATCGACGGCCGCGAATACCGGCTCGACGAAGGCCGCTTCCTGCTGTGGGACGACACGTTCATGCACGAGGTGTGGAACGACAGCGACGCCGTGAGGATCGTGCTGCTGCTCGATATCCGCCGGCGCGGCATGCCGCGTCCGCTCACCTGGCTGTCGAATGCGGTGATCGGCGTCGTGCGGCTCGGGATCCGGTTCCGCGGGCGGTCGATTCCGGTCTAGCGCGCCGGCGCGGCGCCATCCCGGCTTCCGGCTTCCGGCTTCCAGCGAATCGCCTACACTACAGACCGTCCCTTCCGCGCGGCTCCTGCCAGCCACCGCCATGGCGCATCTCTTCTTCGCCGCGTCGATCCAGCGGCATATCGAAACGCCCGAGCGCGATATCGACGCGCACACGGTCGGTGAAGCATTCGACACCGTTTTCAGCGAGCAGCCGCGGCTGCGCGGCTACATCCTCGACGACCAGGGCGCGCTGCGAAAGCACCTGTCGGTGTTCGTCGACGGCCAGCCGATCCGCGACCGGCAGCACCTGTCCGATGCGCTCGGCGATGCCAGCCGCGTGTACGTCGTCCAGGCGCTGACGGGCGGATAAAGGGACGGATGCATCGACCCGGACCCGGCGCCCGAATGCCGGGCCGGCCCCTCAGGAGACTCGCACATGAACGATCGACTGCTCGTCGCCACCCGCAAGGGCCTGTTCATCCTGCAACCCGACGGCCGCGGCGGCTGGACGCTGGGCGACCCGCATTTCATCGGCGAGCCCGTCAGCATGGCGCTCGCCGACCCGCGCGACGGCACGCTGTATGCGGCGCTCAACCTCGGCCATTTCGGCGTGAAGCTGCATCGCCAGCGCGCCGGCGCGACCGACTGGGAAGAATGCGCGGTCCCTGTCTACCCGCCGCAACCGGCCGACGCGGCGCCCGCCAGCGCCGGTGCGCATGCCGGCACCGGCGACACGGACGACGCGCCGCCCGGCGCACCGCAGCCGCCGTGGACGCTGCAGCAGATCTGGTCGCTCGAAGCCGGCGGCGCCGACGAGCCGGGCGTGCTGTGGGCCGGCACGATTCCCGGCGGACTGTTCCGCTCCGACGACCACGGCGACTCGTGGGTGCTCAACCGCGCGCTGTGGGATCGCCCCGAACGCGCCGAATGGGGCGGCGGCGGGTACGACGCGCCGGGCATCCATTCGGTGATGGTCGATCCGCGCGACAGCCGGCACGTGACGGTCGGCATCTCGTGCGGCGGCGTCTGGCAGACCGCCGACGGCGGCGCGACGTGGCGCGTGACCGCGGAGGGCATGGAAGCCGACTACATGCCGCCCGAGCGGCGCGGCGAGCCCAACATGCAGGATCCGCACCGCGTCGTGCAGTGCGCGGCCAACCCGGACGTGCTGTGGACGCAGCATCACTGCGCGATCTTCCGCACGACCGACGGCGCCGAGCACTGGCGGCGGATCGAAGCACAACCGTCGAGCTTCGGTTTCGCGGTGGCCGTGCATCCGCACGAACCGGATACCGCGTGGTTCGTGCCGGCCGTGAAGGACGCGTGCCGGATTCCGGTGAACGGCCGGTTCGTCGTCACGCGCACGCGCGACGGCGGTCGCAGTTTCGAGAGCCTGTCGAACGGATTGCCGGCCGCGCCGGCATACGACCTCGTGTACCGGCACGGGCTCGCGGTGGACGATTCCGGCACGCGCCTCGCGATGGCGTCGACGACCGGCGGGCTATGGACCTCCGCCGATGGCGGCGACAACTGGCAACAGGTATCGGCGCATTTGCCGCCGGTCTATTGCGTCAGCTTCGGGTAGCGGGCCGATGTGCGTCCCGTTTCGGGACTGCTCAAGGAAATGCACGGAACGATCGCTCGTTCGTACGGAAACCGCACCCCGATCGCGTGCCCGAATCGCTTAAACTGCACGCCCGGTCTCCCATCGCCCTCTCGCCATGCGCCTTCTCCTGTCGTCTCCCCGCGCGGACGCTGCACCGAGCAGCTTGCACGCGCTGCTTGTGGTCACGGTACTCGTCGCCTCCGCCACCGCGCATGGCGCAGGGCCGCTCAACACGGCCGAGGATCCCTGCGGCAAGGTCGACACCGGTTACACACTCGACGACAGCATCCGCGGCGGGTTCGGCTCGACCCAACTGGTAACCGCCTGCATCGACGTGCTGCGCGGGCAGCCCGACGGCCCACGGCGCCTGCGCATCTTCGTCGGCGGCAAGCGCGTGCTCACGAACGACGCGATCGCGATGGGGCCGAACGACGGCGGCGTAATGGGCGATCCGTACCAGCCGCTCGACATCAGCCATGGTTCACTGCTCGTGCGAAATTACGGCGGCAGTTCGATGCGCTGGGGCGAAACTTGGCGCGTGACGACCCGCAACGGCCAATGGATCGTCGCGGGATGGGACGAGGACAGCTGGAACTTCCGCTGGGATGGCGGCGGCAGCAGCGAATCCCATACGAGCGTCAATGCGTTGACGGGAGACGTACACGACAGCTACGCGCCGCTGCCTGGTGACGAAGCGCCCACGAAACGCACAGCCCGCCGCACCTGCAAGTTGCCCGATGCATGGCGCAGCCCGGCTGTCGCACAGATCGCGGCAATACGCGACCGAAGCTGGCATTGCGACGCGAAGCTCGCGAAGCCGATACGAATCGAGAAATGACTGGGGCCGCATCCGCCCGCGCGTGATAAGCGGTGCGGCCATGCGTTCCCGCTCAGCCCGCTCCTCCCATCCGCGCGACCGCCGCGCGCGTCTGCGCGATTTCCGTTTCGAGCCAGTCGAGAAACCGCCTGACCTGCGGCTCACGCTCGCGCCCCGGCCGGCACAACGCGACGAAGCGCGCACCGTCGAGCCGCACCGTGGGCTCGATCGGCATCAACGCGCCGCGCTCGACATGCTCGGCGGCCAGCACCGAGCTGAGCAGCGCGATACCCTGCCCGTGCAGCACGGCCTGTACCGCGTAATGCTCGTCGTCGTAATGACGAAACACCGCGCGGTCGAGCCACGCTTCGCGCCCCGCCGCACGACACCATGACGCCCAGTCGACCGACACGGGCAGCGGCGTATCCCACACGGTCTCGATCAGGTCGAGCGGCGCGTCCGTGCGATGCGCGTCGAAGCCTGCCGCCGCATACGCGCCGAAATACTCGTCGATCAACGCAATCTCGTGCAGCGCCGAAAACGTGCGCGACGTCGCGCGAATCGCGAGGTCGATGCGTGCATCGCGTTCGAGATCGACGAGCATGTTGCCGGTTTCGACCTTGATGTGCAGATGCGGATCGACGCGTCGAAACGCACCGAGACGCGGAATCAGCCACATCGCGGCAAAGGCGGGCGTGGTGGTCAGCACGAGCGTGCGCTCGCTGGAGGCGTCCGGCCGCACCGCATCCAGCCCCCGACTCAACGCAAGCAACGCATCGTGGCTCGTGCGAAACAGGCGCGCTCCGTCGCCCGTCAGCCGCACGCCGCTCGCGCCGCGCTCGAACAGCAGCACGCCGAGCCGGCTTTCGAGCAACTTGATCTGGTGCGACACGGCGGCCGGCGTCACGGACAGTTCGTCCGCGGCGGCCTTGAACGTGCCGAGCCGCGCCGACGCTTCGAATACACGCAACGCGGTCAGGGGAATTTTCGAGAACACGGGGCCTCGCGGGCCGGATGCGGCCGGGTTGAATTCGATTCAATCGGGGTGAGATTAGGTGAATTGAAGCGCGCGTGCAACGTGGATAGCCTTGCGGAACGTTGCGGCACGGCGCCGCGGCGGGTGCCGTCGAACCGGAGGAACAACGTGCAAGGCCTACCGCGCAGGATCACGCAGGCGGTGCTCTACGAAGCGATCGCCATCTCCTGCATCTCGCCCGCGATCGCGGCGATCTTCAAGCAGGATCTCGTCTATTCGGGCGCGCTGTCGGCGACGATGTCGGCGATCGCGCTGCTGTGGAACATGATCTTCAACGCGCTGTTCGAGCGCTGGGAAGCGTCGCGCCGGCAGCCGACGCGTACGCTCGGGCGGCGGATCCTGCATGCGACCGGATTCGAAGGCGGGCTGATTTTCATTCTGGTGCCGGTCGTGTCGTGGTGGCTCGACATCTCGTGGTTCGACGCGTTCGTCGTCGATATCGGGCTGTTCGCGTTTTTCTTCTGTTACGCGTTCGTGTTCCAGTGGGCGTTCGATCGCGTGTTCGACGTGCCGGCGGCGACGAAGGAGTCGTGAGGCGGGCGCGTGGTACTCATCCAGCGAGGCGGGCAGAGTCAGATCCGGTCGAAGTTGAACGGCGTCACGCCTGGCAAACCATCGACCCGCCGCACGTCGACGCCGCACCAGGTGCCGATCATGCCGGCCATGCGGCGCGCTTGCTCGCCGTCGTTGATCCGCCCCATCAGGTCGACCGGCGGGCGATCGCGAAACACGAGCACGAGCTGCGCCAGATCGCTCTGGATCTTCACCAGCGAACCGCCCACGACCGCGCCGTCGATACTCTTCCGGCCGCCGACCAGCAGGTGCTCCAGCTCGCGGCACGCGTAGGTATTCAGCACCGGCTTGCGCAGCAGGCGCGTGGTGCGAATATCGATCCAGCGTTCTTCGTCGCGCCAGCAGAAACGCGCTTCGCGCAGTGGGCCTGCAAACCAGCGTGCGCGCATCAGCTTGCGGCCGATCCAGATCAACAGCACGCCCACGCCGACGACGAACACACCGAACACGCCGAGCCCGAGCCATTCGTACCACGCATGCAATTCATCACCGGTGACGCTCCCGGCAAGCAGGGGTACGCCAGTCATGCAGGCCAGTCCCAACGCACTCAGCCCGAAGCCGAACGACCACCACACGAAGTGACCCATGCGCATGCGCCGCGGCGCCAGGATCAGGTCCCGGCCGTCGGGCACGCACGCATAGCCGGCCTCGAATACCCACCGGTCCGGCGTCAACGGCCAGATCATCATGCAGATCAAGCCCAGTGCGCCCAGCGCGACCGTGGCCCAACCCAGGATTGCTTCGACGAGAGGCGGCATAGGCATACCCGATTGCGATCCACTGCGCTGCGCGAAACGGACGTATGGTCCGGGTCGGTCGTCGCGATTCTGTCCGATCCTTTTTCGCGCGGCGAGCGGAAGCGGCTGCGCGAAGTGTGCCTGAAACGCCGTTTACGCCCCGCCCGCGGTTTTCGGCAGCTGCCAGCCGAAACGCACCGCCGCCATCCGCAGCGCAAAGCAGGCGATGCCGCCGAGCACGGCCGCGATGACCGGCGGACAACCGAGCCGCCGGCACGACACGACGACGACCGCGCCGAGCAGCGCCGCGCTCGCGTAAATGTCCGTGACCAGCACGACCGGTATCCGCGCGAGCAGCACGTCGCGCACGACGCCGCCGCCGCAGCCGGTCACGGCGCCCATCAGCGTTGCAATGAACGGGTGGACGCGGAACTCGAGCGCCTTCACCGCGCCCGCGACCGCGAACAATGCGAGGCCGGCCGCATCGAGCGTCGTGAGCATCGACGGCGAGAACGCGGCCACCCGCGCATGAAAGACGAACGCGACCAGCCCGGACGCGAACGCGAGCGCCGGATAGCGCCAGTCGCTCACGGCGCTGGGCGGCCGCGCGCCGATCAGCAGATCGCGGATCACGCCGCCGCCGAGCGCGACGACGAGCGACAGCACCATCACGCCGAACAGGTCGAGCCCGGCGCCGATCGCCGCATTGGCACCCTCGACCGCGAACACCGCCGTGCCCGCGAGATCGGCGGCGAGCACCACTTGCTCGATGCGCTTCATGCGCGTGAATGGCCGCAGTGCGGCATCGTCCGGCTGCAGCCTGCGTCGCGACAAGCCGACGCACCATTCGGCCTCGGCCGCCTGCCGGCCACCTGCCGCCATCCGGATACCTCAAGCGCACTGCGTATCATTGCCGTCTCCTCGATCGGGATCGAGCAGTCTAGCGCATCGTCCACCGACTGACGGGCCGAACCTGAAGCTGGAAGCAAAAGGCCGGTGGAAGCAGGATGCGCACCCTGCTTCCACCGGCCCGGAAATCACGTCAGGCTTGCGGCCGAAGCCGCGAAGCCCGCCGCGTTACGCTCAATGCACGCCGAGGTACGCCTTCACAGCCGGCAGACCCGGCTTGCCGTCGAGCGTCGTCACGCCGGCGAGCCACTTGTCGAGCGCCTGCGGGTTCGCCTTCAGCCAGTCGGCCGCCGCCTTGTTCGGGTCTTGCTTGTTCATGATCGGCAACATCACGTGGTTCTCGATCGTCGTCGTGAACTGCAGGTTCGACACGAACTTCGCGACGTTCGGGCAGCGCTGCGAATAGTCGGGCGGCGTGGCCGTCAGCACCTTCGCTTCGCCGTAGTTCGGACCGAACACGTCGTCGCCGCCGGTCAGGTAATCGATCTTCATCTGCACGTTCATCGGATGCGGCTCCCACCCGAGAAAGACAATCCACTGCTTGTCGCGCGCCGCGCGATTCACCTCGACCAGCATCCCGGCCTCGCTCGACTCGACCAGCTTGAACTTGCCGAGGCCGAACTGGTTGCCGTCGATCATCTTCTTGATCAGCGCGTTGCCGTCGTTGCCCGGCTCGATCCCGTAGATCTTGCCGTTGAGCTTGTCCGCGTACTTCTGGATGTCCGCGAACGACTTCAGGCCGCCCTGGTACACGTAGTCGGGCACCGCGAGCGTGTATTTCGCGCCGGTCAGGTTGGGCGTCGCGAGCACCTTGATCGTGCCGGCCTTCGTGAACGGCTGGATGATCGGGTCCATCGTCGGCGACCAGTAGCCGAGGAACACGTCGATCTGCTTGCTCTTGATCCCGGCGAACGTGATCGGCACCGAGGCGATCGTCTTCGTCGGGTTGTAGCCGAGGCCCTGCAGCATCGTCGACGCAAGGCCCGTGGTCGCCGCGATGTCGGACCAGCCGACATCCGCGAAGCGCACGTTCTTGCATACGGGCGGATCGGCCGCATACACGGCCGACATCGGCGCGGTTATCCCGACCCCGCACACCGCTGCGATCAATAGGCGCTTCATCTTTCTTCTCCTCAAAGTGATGTCGTTTGCTTGAATGCGGGACCGTTTATTGAAGCCGCGCGCCACGATCCCGGCGACGTCGCGGACCGAATCATCTTCTCGTTCAGCGCCCCGGCAACCGGCGCTCGTAGCTCGGCGCATGGCCGAACTGCGCGCGGTAGGCCTTGCTGAAATGACACGGCGAATGAAAGCCGCAGACCGTCGTCACGCGTGCGATCGACGCGTCGGTCGTGCGCAGCAGGTCGCGCGCGCGTTTCAGGCGCAGTGTCAGGTAATAGTGGGTCGGCGACACGTTCAGATATACCTTGAACATCCGCTGCAGGTGCCGCTGCGACAATCGCACGAGCCGCGCGAGTTCCTCGAGCGACAGCGGCTCTTCGATGTTCGCCTCCATCAGCCGCACGACCTCGATCAGCTCGGCGCGCGAGAAGCCGACGCGCGCATCGACCGGAATCGGCTGCGTGTCGGTCGAGCTGCGGATGCGCTCCAGGATGAACTGTTCGGACACCTGCGCGGCCAGCTGCTGGCCGAAGCGCATGCCGACGAGGTTCAGCATCAGGTCGAGCGGCGCGGTGCCGCCGGTACAGGTCAGCCGGTCGCGGTCGACGACGAACAGCTCGTCGGCGAAGCCGACCTGCGGAAACTCGGCATGCAGCGAGGACAGGTTCTCCCAGTGCACGGTGCAGCGATAGCCGTCGAGCAGCCCGCTCGACATCAGCGCGTACGCACCCGTGCAGATGCCGCCGAGCGGCAGCCCGCGTTCGGCGAGCGCCGCGAGCGTATCGCGCGCGCCTTCGTCGACCACGTCGCGGATGCGGATGCCGCCGCACACGATCATCACGTCGGGCAGGTTCTCGTAGTCGAGCGCCTGCGTGGGCCGCACCGCGATGCCGTTGCTGGCATGCGCGGGCGCGCCGTCGAGCGAGTAGATCGACCACTTGTAGTGGTCGGCACGCCCCACGTAGTTCGCCATCCGAAGCACCTCGACCGCGCTCGAGAACGCGATCATCGAGAAGTTCGGCAGCGTCAGGAAGCCGAAATGGGCAAGGGACGAAACCGGTGAAACGCAGGCGGCGGGCGCAACAGCGACGGCGGACGTCACATCGGTCTCCTAGGGTCTGTTTCCAGATGGAACGCACATGCGTTGCCACGAGAACGGCCGCTCGCGAGGCGCGCGACGCCGCGAATACTTGGCGTATCGCCAAGGAGCGCAACGCGGCGAGCGGCCGTTCTCGTGGCAACCCCAAACTTGAAATTTATTCCACGGGAATGCCCGAAATCGCCCGCATGGCGGCGTCGCTCGTCGCTTGTTTGGCCCGGCCAAACGGCGCTCCTCACTTCTTGCCCTGCGAGCGATTTCGGGCATTCGCATGTGCGTTCCATCTGGAAACAGACCCTAGAGGAGGTTGCAGGGGGCCAACCCCGCGGCCGAGGCCGCGGAAGTCGTTATCCATTCAGGGTGAGCGGCCGGAGCGTATTCCCGGCCGCCGGCGCTCAGGCCTGTGCGGGTGCCGCCTTCACGCGAAAGAGCTGCTTGAGACCGGCGAACAGCGGCGCCTTCACGGTGCCCGGCGCGCGGCCGAAGCTTTCGGTGATGCGGTCGAGAATGATCGCGAGCAGCACGACCGACAGACCGCTTTCGAAACCGAGGCCGATGTCGAGTCGCTGGATACTCGCGAGCACGTCGTTGCCGAGACCGCCCGCGCCGACCATCGACGCGATGATCACCATCGACAGCGCCATCATGATCGTCTGGTTCACGCCCTGCATGATCGACGGCAGCGCATTCGGGAACTGCACCTTGTACAGCAGCTGCCACGGCGTGCAGCCGAACGCCTGGCCGGCTTCGACGATCTCGCGGTTCACGTGGCGGATGCCGAGGCTCGTCAGGCGCACGGCCGGCGGCATCGCGAAGATCACCGTCGACAGGATCCCCGGCACGCGGCCGAGACCGAACAGCATCGCGGCCGGAATCAGGTAGACGAAGGCCGGCATCGTCTGCATCAGGTCGAGGATCGGACGCACGATCGCGGCGACCCACTTGCTCTTCGCAGCCCAGATGCCGAGCGGAATGCCGAGCACGAGGCTGATGATCGTCGACGACAACGTGAGGCCGAGCGTGATGACGGTCTGATCCCAGAAGCCCGTCGCGAAGATCAGCAGCAGCGACGCCGTGGTGAACAGCGCGAAGCGCCAGCCCACCCGCCATAGCCCGACGCCGATGAAAATCGCCATCATCAGCCACATCGGGATCGCCTGCAGGCCATGCTCGACGAATGCGGCGAGCCCTTCGATCGCCTGACCGATCGCGTCGAACGTCTTCGCGTCATGGTCGAGCAGGTAGTGAACGGACTGGTCGACCCAGCTACCGAGCGGAATCATTTCAGACATGGGAGCCTCGCGAACGCGTGATGGCCTTCAGGATGAGCGCACGATCGACCGAGCCGCAGTAGCAGCCGTCGTCGTCGACGACGGGCAGTGCATTCGGGCTCGCGACCACACGCGCGACGACATGTTCGAGCGACGCGTCGCGCCGGATGCTTTCGATCGGCCGCACCGACGGCGTGTCCTGACCGATCGCCTCGCGCGTGACGAAGCCGCGGATCTTGCGCTGGGCGTCGAGCACGAACGCGTATTCGGCACTGCCGTTCAGCGTCGCCGCGACGTTCGCGGCGTCGCACTTCGACACGATCGGCACCGCACCCGTCTGCATCAGGTCGCCGGCCGTGAGGTAGCGGCTGGTGTCGATGCCGTCGAAGAACGCACGCACGTAGTCGTCGGCCGGGTTCGCGATGATGTCCTGCGGCGTGCCGACCTGCACGAGGCGACCGCCTTCCATGATCGCGATGCGGTTGCCGATGCGCAGTGCCTCCTCCAGATCGTGCGACACGAACATGATCGTGCGGCGCTGTTCCTTCTGCAGTTGCAGCAGCACATCCTGCATTTCGCGGCGCTTGAGCGGATCGAGCGCGGAGAACGCCTCGTCCATGATCATCAGCGACGGATTCACGGCCAGCGCGCGGGCGAGGCCGACGCGCTGCTGCATGCCGCCCGACAGCTCCGACGGCAGCTTGTGCGAGAACGGCGCGAGGCCGACCTGCTCGAGCACTTCCATCGCACGGCGCTCGCGTTCCTTCTTGCCCATGCCCGCGACTTCGAGGCCGAACGCGGCGTTCGACACGACGCTGCGATGCGGCATCAGCGCGAACGACTGGAACACCATGCTCATGTCCTTGCGGCGCAGCGCGGTCAGCGCCGAGCGGCGTGCCGACGCGACGTCGAGCCCGTCGATCATCACCTTGCCGGCGCTCGGATCGACCAGCCGGTTCACGAGGCGGATCAGCGTGGACTTGCCGGAGCCGGACAGGCCCATCAGCACAAAAATTTCGCCTTCCTGCACATCGAAGGAGACGTTGTGCACGCCGACGACCTGACCGGTGCGCTTGAGCACATCGTCTTTCGTCGCGCCGGCGGCGAGCATGTCGAGCGCCTGCTGCGGGTTGCTTCCAAACACCTTGCACAGACCTTCGACCACGACCTTGGGGGCATCCATCGAAACCTTCTCCTCGTGTAGCGGGGACTCGCGCTTGTCATAGCGTGCCTACATAGTTGCCAGAAAAAACCCCGACCTGCCGACGAATTACGACAAACGCTTGCGCAAATACGACACGGCCTCCAGCCCCGCCTGGCGGGCCGCGCCACGCGGCGGCACCCGATTGCGGCGGCGCAATACGCGCACACCCAGCAACGGCGGGCATCGCGCGTCCGACTTGTGCGCAGCAGCGCGGCGCGCATCGCATGAGATTTTGCGCCAAAGCGTGTCGGCCGCACGTCGCTTTGCGACAAATCCACGTCCGATCCGACGGCCGTCTGTTCAGACGAAAGCGCTCGTCGCATTCACCGGTAAAAAGCATGACCGTGCAAAAAACCGTTCGGCGACACCGGACGGCGCACGCCGCGGTACCGCGCCAACCGCGGAAATCCGCGACAGGCCGCTGTGATACATTCCCCGCAAACACGCTGATCGCGACGTTGCCGCAGGGTCCATCCATGCCGCACGCGCATGCCGGTTCGCCTGCCGGCCGTGCTGAAACCGCCTCGATCCGGTGCGATCCGCGATCGATGGACGATAACGATAGTGAGAGGGAGCAAGGCGTTGAACTGGGCATTCGCCGTAATCGGTTTCGTCGTGGGCGGCATCGCCGCCCTGATCGGGGATTTCTCGGCCGCGAGCGGCTCGCTGCTCGGGGCTGCCGTCGGGTTCTGCATCGGTCACGCGCTGCAGCAGCACAAGCTCAAGAACAAGCCTGCCGCGCCCGATGCATTCGCGATGTCCGCGACACCGTCGCCCGCGCCGTTGCCGCTCGCCGATCGCGTCGCGCGCCTCGAAGCAACCGTCGACACGCTCACGCGCGAACTCGACGCGCTGCGCGCCCAGTTGGCCGGCGCGAAGGCCGGTGCGGCCACCGCCGGCAGCATCGCGCGAACGGCGCCGCCCGTCCCGACACCGCCCGTACAACCTGCACAACCCGCCGTCGCGCGGGCAGGCACACCCGCCTCCATCTCGGTACCGGCACCTGCCGCGACGCCCGCGCCGGCAACCGCAGCGCGCCCGGCCGCACCCGCGCCTGCTCCCGCCAATACCATGGCAAGCCCGCCTGCCGCACCGGCCCGCCCTGCCCCGCCCGTGCCGCGCGAACCCGGCATCGTCGACCGTGCTTTCGGCGCCGCGCGCGACTGGCTGCTCGGCGGCAACACGGTCGTGCGCGTCGGGATCATCGTGCTGTTCTTCGGTGTCGCGTTCCTGCTCAAGTACGCGGCCGACAACAACATGCTGCCGATCGAATTCCGCCTCGCGGGCACGGCGCTCGCCGCGGCCGCGCTGCTCGCGATCGGCTGGCGCGTGCGTGCGCGCCGCGCGGCGTACGGTCTCGTGCTGCAGGGCGGCGGCATCGGCATCCTGTACCTGACGATCTTCGCCGCGACCAAGCTTTACGCGCTGCTGCCCGTCGGCGCCGCGTTCCCGCTGATGGTCGCGGTCTGCGCGCTGAGCGCGTTCCTCGCGGTGCGGCAGAACGCACTGCCGCTCG
Organism: Burkholderia sp. Bp8992; assembly: GCF_003853705.1. Lineage (GTDB taxonomy): Bacteria > Pseudomonadota > Gammaproteobacteria > Burkholderiales > Burkholderiaceae > Burkholderia. The sequence goes on from NZ_QTQI01000034.1 coordinate 59,270, forward strand.
CGTTCATGGGCAGTGCGGGCGGCTTCCTCGCACCGGTGCTGTTGTCGACCGGCCAGGGCAATCACGTGGCGCTGTTCAGCTACTACGCATTGCTGAATGCAGGCATCTTCGCGATCGCGTGGTTCAAGGCGTGGCGCCCGCTGAACCTGCTCGGCTTCGTGTTCACGTTCACGATCGGCTCGGCGTGGGGCGTGACGGCCTATCGTCCCGCGCTGTTCGCGAGCACCGAACCGTTCCTGATCCTGTTCTTCCTGATGTACGTCGGCATCGCACTGCTGTATGCGGTGAAACGCGAACTCGCGCTGCGGCACTACGTGGACGGCACGCTCGTGTTCGGCACGCCGATCGTCGCGACCGCGCTGCAGGCATCGCTCGTGAAGGGCATGCCGTTCGGGCTCGCGTGGAGCGCCGTCGCGCTGTCCGCGTTCTACGTCGCGGTGGCGGCATGGCTCGCACGGCGCCGCGACCGCCTCGGGCTGCTGTTCGAATCGATGCTCGCGCTTGCGGTCATCTTTGCGACGCTGGCCGTGCCGCTCGCCTTCTCGGGCCCGACGACCAGCGCCGCATGGGCGATCGAAGGCGCGGCCGTCGTGTGGCTCGGCGTGCGTCAGAAGCGCCTGCTGGCGTTCGGCTTCGGTCTGCTGATGCAGGTCGCCGCGGCCGGCGCGTTCTTCACCAGCCTGCTCGGGCCGGCCGACGCCACCACGCTGCCCGTGCTCAACGGCCCTTACATCGCGATGCTGCTGATCGCGCTCGCCGGCCTGTTCACCGGCTGGTGGCTGCACGGACGTGACGAAGCGCGCGCGTGGCATGCATGGATGCCCGAGATCGGCGGCGCGGCCGCCGCGTGGGGGCTGCTGTGGTGGGTCAGCGGCGGGCTGCACGAGATCCTCGTCTATGCGAGCCGTCACGTCGACCTGCATGCCGATCGCTTCGTCGTCGATACGACCGCGCTGTTCGCGGCCGGCACCGCGTGGCTCGCCCATGTCGCGCGCCGCCGGCTCGCGTGGCCGCTCGCCGAATGGCCCGCGCTTGCGCTGACGCCGGTGCTCGCCCTGCTCGCGCTCCGTGCGTTCGACGCACACGAAGCGCCGCTGTCGGGGATGGGTGCGTTCGCGTGGCCCGTCGCCGTCGGCGCAGCGCTCGCGCTGCTGCGGCGCCAGTCGCGCGGCACGGCCGGCGCCGATACCGCGAACGGCACGGTGCCGTCGATCGCGGCCGGCATCATCGCGCCGCTGCATACGCTGACGTTCTGGACCCTGTGCGGGCTGCTGTCGCTCGAAGGCTTCTGGCGCCTGCGCGCGTTCGTCCCCGAAGGCGCATGGAGCTGGAGCGCATGGGCGTACGGCTTCGGCGCACTGCTTCTGCTCGTGTCGGGCCCCGGCTCGCGCCTGCGCTGGCCCGTCGCCGCGTTCCCGCGCGCCTACCAGGTATGGGGCGCGGCGCCGCTCGCCGCGCTGCTATGGCTGTGGAGCCTCGCCAGCACGATCAGCGACGGCAGCGCCGCACCACTCTTCTGGCTGCCGCTGCTCAATCCGCTCGACATCGCGCAATGTCTCGTCTTCGTCGCATTCGCCGTGTGGCTGCGCCGCCTGAAAGCGCTCGGCATCACGTGGCATCCGCGCACCGTCGACTATGCAGCCGTCGCGACCGTGTTCCTGTGGTTCAACGCGCTGATGCTGCGCACGCTGCACCATCGCTTCCACACGGGTTACGACGTCGACACCGTGCTGTCGTCGTTCGGCATCCAGCAGGTGTTCATGGTCGGCTGGAGCCTGTTCGCGTTCGCCGGGATGTGGCTGACGCGCCGCGACGGCATCGCCCGTCTCTGTGCGTTCGCATCGCTGCCGCTGATCGTCGTGATGTGGGTGTGGACCTTCTACGCGAACTTCACGCAGGACGGCGGAAGCTGGGCGCGCGTACCGCTCCTCAACCCGCTCGACCTCGTGCTCGCGGTCGTCTATGCGCTCGCTGTGTCGTGGTTCATCCGCGCGCGCAAGCTCGGCTGGTCGTTCGGCACGTATCGCGTCGAGCTGCTGGGCGCGGCCGGCGCCACCGCGTTCCTGTGGCTGAACGCGATCCTGCTGCGCACGCTGCATCACTGGGCCGGCGTGCCGTACGAGTTGGGCGCGATGGCCGAATCGACGCTCGTGCAGGCATCGGTGTCCGTGTACTGGACGCTCTGCGCGCTCGCGATCACGATCTGGGCCACGCGCCGCGGGCTGCGCCCGCTGTGGTTCGTCGGCGCCGCGCTGCTCGCGCTCACGGTCGTCAAGCTGTTCCTGTTCGACCTGTCGCACGTGACCGGGATCGAGCGCATCGTGTCGTTCATCGGCATCGGCGTGCTGCTGCTGTTGATCGGCTATTTCTCGCCGCTGCCGCCGAAGGCCGCCGCGCAGCAGGACGACCGGCCATGAAGCGACTCGCCGCCCTGCTCGGACTGAGCCTGCTCGCGTCGTTCGCGGCGGCCGACGGCACGCCTGACGCCGGACGCGTCGCGCAACGCTTCGCGCTCGACCTCGACGGCAGCGCCGCGTATTACCAGCTCACCGTGCCGCAGCCCGTGTATGCGGCGAGCCGGCGCGATGATCTCGGCGACGTGCGCATCTTCAACGGCGCGGGCGAACCGGTGCCGTATTCGCTCGACGCCCCCGTGGCGGCCACACCCGCGATGCCGCCGACGCGCGCGCCGGTGCACTGGTTCCCGCTGCCGCCGGCCCGCGCCGACAACGGCGGCGCGCCGCTCGGCGTGACGGTCGGCCCGGACGGCGCGCTACGCGCGGCGAGCGCCGCACCGGCGCGCACGAAGCACGGCGCCGATCTCGTCGACCTGTCGCATACGGACGGCACCCTCGACGCGCTGTTCGTGCACGTGGGCGACGACAGCTACCAGGGGCGCGTCGCGATCGAAGCAAGCGACGACCTGCGCAGCTGGCGGTCGCTCGGCAGCACGCAGTTGCTGAAGGTCGGCCACGGCGACGACATGCTGGTGCAGGAACGCATCGCGCTCGACGGCGCCGCACCCCGCTACCTGCGGCTGGACTGGCTCGACGGCGCGCCTGCGATCGCGTCGATCGACGTCGAGACGCATCCGCGCGACGCGCGCGGGACCGACGCCGCGTCCGTGCCGCGCCAGTGGCGCGACGCCGTGCGCGTGCGTGCCGGCAGTACGACGGGCGAGTATCTGTTCGACACCGACGGCGCGTATCCGGTCGATCGCGTGCGCATCGACCTGCCGCAGCCGAACACCGTCGCGCGCGCGACGCTGCAGAGCCGCGCCGATGCACAGGCGCCGTGGCGCGACGTCGCGGGCGCCGTGCTGTTCCGGCTGCAGGGCAAGGCCGGCGAGCAGCGCAATCCGCCGCTCGAATTCGCGGCGAACACGGATCGTACGTGGCGGATCGTCGTCGACATGCGCAACGGCGGGTTCGGCGGCGGTCAGCCGGCCGTCGCGATCGGCTGGCATCCGGCCGCGCTGACCTTCGTCGCGCGCGGCACGCCGCCGTTCACGCTCGGGGTCGGCGATGCGTCGCTCGTGTCGTCAGCCGTGAGCCGCGATGCGCTGCTGGTCGGCATGGCGCCCGAAGTGCGGCCCGCCCGCGTCGGCGCGGCGCTGCCGGCATCGGCGGTCGCGCCGGTGCCGGTAGCCGACACGGACGCGCCACGCCGCTACGTGCTGTGGGGCGCGCTGGTCGTCGCGGTCGGTGTGCTCGGCACGATCGCTTGGCGGCTCGCGAAGGGCGGCGGCGACACGCGCGGCCGCGACGAGTGACGCAACGCGCGTCGTCGCACGCGAGGTTTCCGTTTCCACGCAACCATCTTGTGAAGGCGCGCGTGAAGATCGCGGCAAAGGATCGCGCCAGCGCATAAAAAGCGCGTAAACGTCCGTTCGCCGCGACGCGGCGGGGGTGTCTCGAGGGCCGTACACGAGCGGGAGCGCCACACTCCGCTCACGAGACGCTTACGCGGCAAAACCAGGAACAAGAACAGGAACCGGCGCGCGGCGCTCAGCCGAACGTGTAGCGCCCGTGCTGGCGTGGCCGCCACGGCGACGAGCGGCAGCTCGCGGCGCCGGCCGCGCGCCGCGCGGCCCAGCCTGCACCGCGGCGCACCTGCCGGTCGCGGCGGGCCACCGCGGCCACGCGCGGCGGCAACGCATTCGCAAGACGCCGTACGGCCGCGACACGTACTGCCAGCCGCGACGCCGGCGACATGCGGCGCGCGACATGCGCGACGGGCCGCTTGCAGAGGATTGCGCTGTCGTAGTGCTTGCCGGCAAAACGCATCACGTCGACGACCTCGAAGCCCTGCGCGCCATAGAACGCCAGCAGGTGTGCAGCGGGATGCGGCGTATCGAGCGCGAGCAGCGTATAGCCGCGCAACGCGGCCCACTGCTCGGCGAACGACAGCAGCAACGCGCCGATCCCGCGGCTCTGGCAATCGGGGTCCACGGCGACCTGGCGCACGCTCGCGACGCCTTCGCGCCGATACAGCGAGCAGGCCGACGATGGATCGGTCGCATACAGCGTGGCCGTGCCGACGACACGCCCGCCACAGACGGCGACGTAGCACTCGCCGGCTTCCGCGCGGCGGCGCGTGACGTCTTCGCCCTGATCGACGCACGTGCAATTGAGCCCCATCGCGCCGAGCCGCGCGAAGGCGCGATGCAGCATCGGCGTGAGTTGTGCATAGCTGTCGGATGCCGGATCGAAACGCCGTACGACCACCCGGTCGGCGCACACGGCAGGCGGCGCGGCGGAGGGTCGTTCGGCGATCGCGTTCCAGGGTATCGACATTGCAATGCTCCGTGGTTGGGATGCCCGAAGTCTATGAGCGCGCCAGCCGCTGTCGCAAGAAAAAATGTCGTAAAAGTTTGGGGAAACGGGCGTGGCAGGCCCGATGAATATCGCGCTTCCCGCCGCGCCGCACGCGTCGTTGCGAACGCATGAAAGCGCATCGATCGTTGCTCGCGCAAGCAACGCGTCACGCGTCGATATCGATGGCCGGCACGCACGCCGTTGACACGTGCGGCAACGCGATCCAGACTCGCTGCTCCCTCATCGCAATGCGAGCGCCCATGGTCACCTGCTTCCTTCGCTACGTCATCGATCCGTACAAGCTCGCCGAGTTCGAAGCCTACGGCAAGATGTGGATTCCGCTCGTCGAAAAGTTCGGCGGCACGCATCACGGCTACTTCCTGCCGTCCGAAGGCGCAAACGACATCGCACTGGCGATGTTCTCGTTTCCGAGCCTCGCCGAATACGAGCGCTACCGCGAACGCTCGAAGGAGGATCCGGCCTGCCAGGCCGCGTTCCGCTACGCGGAGGAAACCCGCTGCATCGTCAGCTACGAGCGCAGCTTCTTTCGGCCGGTGTTCGAGTAACGGGCCGCGCCACCGCGCATCGCGCCCCGTTTTTCGGCCGAGGACGAAAAAAAGGTTCATCGCGGATTACCGGGGAACGCGGCACGGATTTTGAGGAAGAAGTATTCCTCGTCGCGGTACCCGTAAGCCCGACGCTTGATGACCTTGATGGTGTTGTTGATGCCCTCGACGACACTGGT
>NZ_QTQI01000035.1 GCF_003853705.1 Burkholderia sp. Bp8992
GACCGTGAAACGACTCTACGCCGATGATAGTGCGGATTCCCGTGTGAAAGTAGGTAATCGTCAGGCTCCCTAAGCCAGAAACCCCCGCCCGAAAGGCGGGGGTTTTTGCATTGGCGCGAAGGAAATGCGCGCCGAATGGCTGGTGACGACGCATCCAGCACCCACCTTTTGACGACACCTCCACTCAAGAAACGACAACCGTAAATTCGATGCCCGATTCAAAGTCCAGCGTCGTGGTCGAAAATCGCGGATCGTCGTCGAGGTAGTGCTTGTACGGTCGAACGGCGTCCTCGGCTGTATACATGTTGTCGGCCAGTACCACCGATCCCGGGCGCAGCAGTCGCTCGATCTGCTTGAACAGTTTCAGATAGGCGTCGGCCCATACGTCGATAAATACCAGGTCGAACGTACCGTCCAGCTCGGCAACGGTGTCGAATACGTTGCCCTCCCGCATGTCCACATAGGCGTCCAGGCCCGCTGTTCTGACGTGCGCGCGCAGATGTGCACACTTCAGCGCATCGCACTCGGTCGCCACGACCACGCCTCGGCCCAAGGTACGCAGCGCCTCGGCGAAATACAGGGTGGACACGCCGCGGGAGCTGCCGAGTTCGAGGATTCTCGCCGGCCGTCGCGAAAGCACCATGTTGCGCAAGAATCTTCCCGTTTCCGCCGACACGGCCAACGATAGCGGACTGCCTTCCGAGGTCGCGAAGTCGTCGGTGGACAGCCCGAGATTCTCGAGAAACCGTCCACGCAGCCGAGGCGCAAGCGCCTCGTATTCATCGCCAAGCGACAGGAACGCTTCGTCCGATCCCTCGAACTGCGCGCGGGCGCGCGCGATGATTTCCGCGCGGCTCTCCTCATGAAGCCGTTGCAGAAGAGCAATGGTGGATGAAGCCATAAGTTTCCCTTGAAGAGATTGATGAAGTCGACGCGGTATCCGGCGATCGCCCGCTCCGCCAGGCTTCCTGTACTGTCGTTCCGTCATCGATGCGCCCAGGCGGCGCTACGACCTGCGGGCGAGCGTGATGGCGCGTTCGGGACACGCCGTCACGCAAAGTCCGCATGAACGGCAGGCTTGCGCATTCGGCGTGTAGGCGACTGTCATTCCGTGCACGCGCTGCTTCAGGCGATGCATCAAACCGAGGCCGAGGTAATCGGCGTTGTCGATGCGCCGGATCTCGAACACGTTCTCGGGGCAAACGGCAACGCAATCCCCCTTGCCCTCGCAACGTTTCAGATCGACGATCGGCGCAATCACCCCCGGCTTCTGCTTGCAGTCGCCTGTCGAGTTCTCGCGCATGCTCACTCTCCCGCACGCGGGTTGCTGTCCGATCGCCATGCGGCCCGAAAACGCTCGCGTTCTTCCGGCGTCATCGATTCCCACTTGCGCCAGTGGCGCCGGCCGTGCCAGCCGCGGTGCCCGCGGAATCCGCCGAACAGAATGCGGCTCAACACGAGCAGGCCCAGCGCATGGGCAAAGTCGATCGTACGGGCGCCGACGAACAGGGCCGGCATCACCCAGTTCCACAGCATCATGACGACCCATCCGAGCACGCCTATGGCGATCACCACGAGCAGCGCCTTGCCGGCACATCTGATTCGAAAATTCATCCGTCGACTCCGTTAGTTATCCAGTTCGTCATAAATGGGCTGCAGTCGGGCGCGCAGATGCAAGACCGCATAACGTTTGCGCGCGAGCAGGGTATTGAGCGCGATACCGCTTTGCGCGGTCATCTCCTTGAATGACTGCCCTTCCAGTTCATGCGCGATGAAAACCTCACGCTGATTGGGTGGCAACTCGTCGAGTGCATCCTGCAAGGCCTTGAGCACCAGCGTGCGCGCGTAGCGTGCTTCGGGGCCGGCATCGTGCGCCGGGAGCGCGAGGTCCAGTCGATACTCGCTGTTCGCTTCGTCCTCGGCGTCGAGCAATTCGGTCAGCGGCTGCTCTTTCTTCTTGCGAAAACGATCGATGATGCGGTTGCGCGCAGTACGGAAAAGCCACGCGCTCGCCTGTTCGATGGGGGCAGGCAGGCGATAGGCCTGCACGAATTCATGAAACACATCCTGCAGGATGTCTTCGGCATCGTCCGGGTCGCGGATCCGGCGCCGGATGAAATTCACTAGTCTCGTTCGTTCACGCATCACCGTCGCCGTGATGTCGCGGTCTGGGTCGGTCATCATGTGCGAAGTGGGTGGCGATTCCATGCCTGTGAAGACGTTTCAGGCGCCGGAATATTGTGGCGCGTGTGAAAATTCGCTGCCGGGCACATCTCTGCCATGCGCCACCGACAGTCGGCACGGTAGCCCGGTCTTGCCGAATCGGTCCCGTCTTCCTCCCGCGACTCCGCAACCCGGCCGGTCCCTTATCCGAACTGGTCTGGCCAGTCAGGCCTTAAGTTCTCCCGACCGCTGTCGTTAAACAGGACGTTGCCGGCCTCCGGCGACCCCATTCAAATAACGCGGTAATGGAGATCGAAGTCATCATGCTGTCCTCGATTCGTGCTCGGATACTTGCGACCTGCGTCGCCATCGTGGTCACGGCGCTGGCCGTGACGGGGGGGCTGGTCTATTACGTCGTCAAGAACCACAACGACGAGGCCATCGACCAGAATCACAAGTCGATCCTCGCCGGTCACGCGCTGGCGATCAACGAATGGGTGGCCAGCAGAGCACGGGAAACCCAGGCACTCGCCGACACGATCGCGATCGGCGAAGGCGACCCGCTGCCGGCGTTGAAGCTGCTCGGCAAGTCGGGCGGTTTCGAGGTGCTGACGCTCGGCCTGCCGGACAAGACCGCGTTCTCGAACGTCCCGCTCGCGCCCGGCTACGACCCGACCGCACGCCCCTGGTACAAGCAGGCCGTCAGCGCGGGCCAGCTGGTCGTGACGGCGCTCTACCGTGATGCAACGACGGGCAAGCCGGCGGTTGCGTTTGCGGTGCCCGTGGTACGCGACGGCACGGTGAAGGGCGTACTGGCCGCCAGCCTGTTCATGGAGAGCGTGAGCGCGATCGTCACCTCCGTTCACCCGACACCGGCGAGCTTCGCATTCCTGGTGGACAAGAGCGGCCGCGTGATCGCGTCGGCCAAGACCGACCTGATCATGAAGCCCGCGACCGGTCTTTCGCCGGTGCTCGATTCCGAACACCTCGGCGCGCTGCAGTCGGCATCCGCGCCCGTCGCGGTCGACGTCGACGGGGCCACCAAGCTGGTGCGCGCACAGCCGATCGCCGGCACCGACTGGTCGCTGGTGCTCGCGCTCGACAAGGCGGACGTGACGGCCGGCATGCGTGCGGTCGCGACGACGACGCTGGCTGCCATCCTGATCGTTGCCGTCATCGCGGCGGCACTCGTCGGCGCGATGACGAACGCGGCCTTCAAACGCATTCTGCTGGTTCGCGATGCGCTCACGGACGTCTCGAGCGGTAGCGGCGACCTGACGAAACGCCTGCCTGCCGACGGCGCGGACGAAGCTGCGCAGATCGCGCATGCGTTCAACCTGTTCGCCGAAAAGATCAGCACGATCCTGCTGCAGATTCGCGAGTTCAGCGAGTCCGTCAACCTGGCGAGCGCCGAGATTGCGCAGGGCAACCAGGATCTGTCGAGCCGGACCGAACATGCGGCGTCGAGCCTTCAGGAAACGGCCGCCGCGCTCGAGGAAATCGCCGGCACGGCCCGCAACTCGGCCGATGCGGCAAGCCAGGTGAGCCGTCTGGCGGAATCCGCGTCGAACGTCGCGCTGCGCGGCGGCTCGGTCGTGAGCGAGGTCGTGTCGACGATGAACGACATCACGCAAGCGTCCGGCGAGATCGCCAATATCGTCGGCGTGATCGACGGCATCGCGTTCCAGACCAACATCCTCGCGTTGAACGCCGCCGTCGAGGCAGCACGCGCGAACGAGCACGGCCGTGGCTTCGCGGTCGTCGCGGGCGAGGTGCGTGCACTCGCGCAACGTAGCGCGCAGGCCGCCAAGGAGATCAAGCAACTGATTCACTCGTCGGTCGAGAAGATCGAAGGCGGCTCCGGACTCGTCCAGACGGCCGGCGCGACGATGGACGAAATCGTCGCGGGCGTGCGCAGCATCACGGGCGTGATCGCCGAGATTACCGTCGCGGCAAAGGAGCAGAGCACGGGTCTCGAACAGGTGAATCAGGCCGTGTCGCATCTCGACGATGCGACGCAGCAGAATGCGGCGCTCGTCGAGCAGTCGGCCGCCGCGGCGACGTTGCTGCGCGAGCAGGCCGCCAGGCTCGCGCAGACGGTCGGCGAGTTCAAGCTCGAGGACCATCGTGCATCGACGTCGCAGCCGGCCTGACGAGGCGCGATACCGGCTGCGTCCATCCGCGACATGGGCGGGCGCAGCGTCCTTCGCGCGTGCGTGACTGTCCGGTCAGCCGGAATCGCGCGCAGCCTACATGACCTGCGAAGCATGTCCGGCGACGACGCGCCAGCCGGCGCCCGAGCGGCGCCAGAGACGCGTATAGGCGAACGTGCCGTTGAACGCCGCGCCATCGAAATGGCCGGCGAGTGTCGCTTTCGTCGTGGTCAGGATCATCGCTTCGATCGCGCATGCGCGCATCTCGTGGACGTCGAGCTTCTCCAGGCGCAGAAGCTTCGAGCGATGCGCGGACAGATCGTCCTCCTTCGAGATGACCTGGCCGGTCGGGACGGTGAACACCAGCTCGTCGTCCAGCAGCGCGTCGAGCGCGTCGATATCGTTGACCAGCATCGCCGCGCGTAACGCGGTTTCAAACGGTTCGATGACGGTACGGATTGCTTCCATGTCGGATCCTCGCTGGGTTGTGACTGCACACGCAATGGCGACGGACAAAGCCTACCGCGCATTCGACAGTGCCTGGCTACGGACGAACCGGCGAGCCGGCTCGGCGGTGCGGACGTGTCGCGGATCGTTGGCCTGTCGCTGACGTCGCTCGTCCATGACGCGGGCCGCAAGCCGTTCTCGCGGCCGCTGCGAGGTGCCGCGGCGAGCGTCGACCGGATTGCCCGGAGAGTCGGCGCCCGGTTGACGTTACAGCGTGAGCGTCCGCAGGCGTTCGACTTGTGCTTCGAGCCCGAGGTCATGGGCGGCGTGCTTCACGGCTCCGCCTTCGCCGCATGCACGTCACGCCGGAACGCGCCGGGGCTCGTGCCCGTCCATTTGCGAAACGCGCGATGGAACGCGCTCGGCTCGGTGAAACCGAGTTCGGCCGCGATCTCCGCGACGCTGAGCGCGTGCCCGCGCAGCAGCGACTGGGCCAGCGCGCCGCGCAGCTCGTCCTTGATCGCCGCGAAGCTTTGTCCTTCGCTGCGCAAGCGCCGCCGCAGCGTCGCCGGCGTCGTGCCGAGGCGAACGGCCAGCGCATCGAAGTCGGGCCACTCGGCGGCTGGCAGCGCTTTCAGGTGCGCGCGCGTCTTCGCGACCCAGCCGGTATCGTGCCGGTAGCGGACCAGCAGGTTGCCGGGCGCGCCGCGCAGGAAGGCTTTCAGCGCCTGCGCGGAGCGGATCGTCGGCAGCGCGAGGTACGCGGCGTTGAACGCGAGCCGGCTGTCGGGCCGGTCGAAATGCACGGGCACGCCGAAGAACTGGTGATAGTCGCTGCGCTGATCGGGGCTCGGGCACGCGAAATCGATACGCTGCAGCGGAATGCGCCGGCCGGTCAGCCAGCACGCCACGCCGAGCAGGATCAGCCAGAACGTCCGGTACGCGAACGCCGGATACGGCGCGCCCGACTGCGTCAGCACGATCTGCGCCTGCCCGTCGGCCACGACGAGCTCGCCATGCGGCTCGTCGAGCACCACGCGCATGAACTGCAGCGCACGCCGCAACGCCTGCTCGAGCGTGCCGGCGTGCAGCACCGCGTGGCAGAGCAGCGTGAAGCTGCCTTGCCGCATCGGGCGCGCGGCGAGGCCGAAGAATTCGTCGTCGAGCGTGCCGGCGATCGCCAGCCACAGCCGGCCGTACTGCTGCGGCGTGACGGGCTCGTGCACGGTGGCCGGCAGGCCGGCGGCGCGCAGCACCGGTTCCGTCGGCAACCCGCGCCGGCGCAGGCACGCGAGCGCATCGTCGACGAAATCCGGCGAAATCATCTGCGGCCCCATTTTTTTGCATCCTCCCGACATGGCAAAAGCGATCACGATTCTAGATTCTGTTTGTCATTGATTGCAATGTGCGGGCTGTCTACTATCGAGATATCCCCCGTCGCGCCCCTGGCTCGCCGGCGGCTATAACACACAGGAGACACGCATGCCTGATGGAGCTACCGCCCGGGCGGTGCCGGCCTACGCCGACGCCGTGGCCCGGTTCAGTATCGAGACCGCCGCCGCGCAGTTGCACGGCGACCTGGAGCGCGGCCTGAACGCGTGCGTCGAATGCTGCGACCGGCACGCGACGGCGGACGCGGTCGCCCTCGACTGGATCGACATCGGCGGGCAGCACCACCGCTTCACGTTCGCGCAGATGCAGGCGCTGTCGGCCCGGGTCGCGAACCTGCTCGTCGCGCAGGGCGTGAAGCCGGGCGACGTCGTGGCCGGCATGCTGCCGCGCACGCCCGAGCTCGTCGCGACGATCCTCGGCACGTGGCGCGCGGGCGCCGTCTATCAGCCGCTGTTTACCGCGTTCGGCCCGAAGGCGATCGAGCACCGGCTGCGTATGAGCCATGCACGCGTCGTCGTGACCAACGTCGCGAATCGCGCGAAGCTCGACGAGATCGCCGATTGCCCGCCGGTCGCGACGGTGCGCGAAGCAGGCGAGACGCTGCCGGCGCACGACATCGATTTCCGCGCGGCGCTCGATGCGCAGGCCGATACGTTCGAACCCGTGCTGCGCAAGGGCACGGACCTGTTCATGATGATGTCGACGTCGGGCACGACGGGCTTGCCGAAGGGCGTGCCGGTGCCGTTGTACGCGCTGCTCGCGTTCGGTGCGTACATGCGCGAGGCGGTCGACCTGCGCGCCGGCGACCGGTTCTGGAACATCGCCGATCCGGGCTGGGCGTACGGCCTCTATTACGCGATCACGGGCCCGCTGCTGCTCGGCCATGCGACGACGCTCCACGAGGGCGGCTTCACGGTCGACAGCACGTACGACGTGATCGAGCGGCTCGGCATCACGAGCCTGGCCGGCTCGCCGACCGCGTACCGAATGCTGATGGCCGCCGGGCCGGAGGCGGCCGCGCGCGTGAAGGGCAAGCTGCGCGTGGTGAGCAGTGCGGGCGAACCGCTGAATCCGGAAGTCGTGCGCTGGTTCGACGCGGCGCTCGGCGCGCCGATCTACGATCACTACGGCCAGACCGAACTCGGGATGGTCGTGAACAACCATCACGGTCTTGCGCACGCGGTGCATGTCGGTTCGGCCGGCTTCGCGATGCCGGGCTACCGCGTCGCGGTGCTCGACGAGTCGGGTCGCGAGCTCGGCCCCGGCGAACCCGGCAACCTCGCGATCGACATCGCGCGCTCGCCGCTGCTGTGGTTCCACGGCTACTGGCAGCAGGACACGCCGGCGATCGCGGGCGGCTACTACCGGACCGGCGACAACGTCGAGCTGGAGCCGGACGGCACCGTGAGCTTCATCGGCCGCGCGGACGACGTGATCACGTCGTCCGGCTACCGGATCGGCCCGTTCGACGTGGAAAGCGCGCTGATCGAGCATCCGGCCGTCAGCGAAGCCGCGGTGATCGGCGTGCCCGATCCGGAGCGCACGGAGATCGTGAAGGCGTTCGTCGTCCTGTCGAAAGGCTTCGACGGCACGCCGGAACTGGCCGAGGAATTGAGCCTGCATGTGAAGCGGCGGCTGTCCGCTCACGCGTATCCGCGCGCGATCGACTTCGTCGACGCGCTGCCGAAAACCCCGAGCGGCAAGATCCAGCGCTTCGTACTGCGCAAGATGGAAGCCGAGAAGGCCGCTCAACCCTGAATACGGACTGCGAATGAATATCAAGGATCGCGTTTTTCTGATTACGGGCGCCGGTTCGGGCCTCGGCGCCGCGGTGGCGCGCATGGTCGTCGAGCAAGGCGGCAAGGCCGTGCTGCTGGACGTCAATGACGATGCGGGCACGAGCCTCGCGCACGAACTCGGCACGGCCGCACGCTTCGTGAAGACCGACGTGACGAGCGAGGCCGACGGCCAGGCGGCCGTCGCCGCCGCGCGCGACGCGTTCGGCCGCATCGACGCGCTGGTCAATTGCGCGGGCGTCGCGCCGGGCGAGAAGGTCGTCGGCCGCGACGGCCCGCACTCGCTCGACCGTTTCGCGCGTGCGGTGTCGATCAACCTGGTCGGCACCTTCAACATGATCCGGCTGGCCGCCGAAGCGATGTCGAAGCAGGACGCCGATGCGGAAGGCGAGCGCGGCGTGATCGTCAACACCGCATCGGTCGCGGCGTTCGACGGGCAGATCGGGCAGGCGGCGTATGCTGCGTCGAAGAGCGGCGTGGTGGGCATGACGCTGCCGATCGCGCGCGAACTCGCGCGCTTCGGCATTCGCGTCGTGACGGTCGCGCCGGGCATCTTCGCGACGCCGATGATGGCCGGCATGCCGCAGGACGTGCAGGACGCGCTCGGCAAGAGCGTGCCGTTCCCGCCGCGGCTCGGCCGCCCGGAAGAATTTGCGGCGCTGGTGCGCCACATCGCCGAGAACACGATGCTGAACGGCGAAGTCATCCGTCTCGATGGCGCGTTGCGCATGGCACCGCGCTGACACTGGAGGAAGCGAATCATGACGACTCAGGATCCGATCGTAATCGTTGGCACGGCGCGTACGCCGATGGGTGGCTTTCAGGGCGACCTGGCGGCAGCCAGCGCGAGCGACCTCGGCGCGGTGGCGATTCGTGCGGCGCTCGAACGCGCGAACGTGCCGGCCGAACGCATCGACGAAATCGTGTTCGGCTGCGTGCTGCCGGCCGGCCAGGGCCAGGCGCCGGCGCGGCAGGCCGCGCTGAAGGCAGGGCTGCCGCTCGGCGCGGGCGCGACCACGGTCAACAAGATGTGCGGTTCGGGGATGAAGGCCGCGATGTTCGCGCATGACCTGCTGCTGGCCGGTTCGGCGGCGGTAGCCGTCGCGGGCGGGATGGAGAGCATGACGAATGCGCCGTACCTGCTGCCGAAGGCACGCGCGGGCATGCGCATGGGTCACGGACAGGTGCTCGACCACATGTTCCTCGACGGGCTCGAGGACGCGTACGAGAAGGGCCGCCTGATGGGCACGTTCGCCGAGGATTGCGCGCAGGCGTACCAGTTCACGCGCGAGGCGCAGGACGCGTTCGCGATCGCGTCGCTGACGCGCGCGCAGCGCGCGATTGCCGAAGGGCGCTTCGTGTCGGAGATCGCACCGGTGACCGTGAAGGCCGGCAAGACGGAAAGCGTCGTGTCGATCGACGAGCAGCCGGGCAACGCGAAGCTCGACAAGATTCCGACGCTGAAGCCGGCGTTTCGCGAAGGCGGCACGGTGACGGCAGCGAACGCGTCGTCGATCTCGGACGGCGCGGCCGCGCTCGTGATGATGCGCCGCTCGGAAGCCGAGAGCCTCGGCCTCACGCCGAAGGCCGTGATCGTCGGGCATTCGACGTTTGCGGACAAGCCCGGCCTGTTCGCGACCGCGCCGATCGGCGCGCTGCGCAAGCTGTCGGAGAAGACCGGTTGGAGCCTGCGCGACGTCGACCTGTTCGAGATCAACGAAGCGTTCGCGGTGGTGCCGATGGCCGCGATGCGCGACCTCGACCTGCCGCACGAGAAGGTCAACGTGCACGGCGGCGCGTGCGCGCTCGGGCATCCGATCGGCGCATCGGGTGCGCGCGTGATGGTGACGCTGCTGGCCGCGCTCGAAACGTATGGATTGAAGCGCGGCGTCGCATCGCTGTGCATCGGCGGCGGCGAGGCGACGGCGATCGCGATCGAGCGCATCGCGTAACGCATCGCGGATCACGCACGCTGCAACGCGGGCGACGGGTATCGTGCAAGGCGGACTTGCGCGATACCCGTCGCCCGATTTTCATTCCGGAGAACCAGGCTTCGGCGACACCGCGCCGCACGCACGAATCACGAGCTGCACGACCTGCTCGGTCTTCTCGTCGAACGTCTTCTTCGTGAACGTGCGCTTGCCGCTCAGCGCGCGGATCTGCGCATCGAAATCCGCGTAGTGCTGCGTGGTTGCCCAGATCAGGTACATCAGCGCATGCGCGTCGATCGGCGCGAGCAGCCCACGTGCGATCCAGCCGTCGATCACGCTCACGCGCGTGTCGAACCACGGCTTCACGCGTTCCGACAGGATGTCCTGCATGTGCTCGGCGCCGTGGATGATCTCGTTGGCCCAGACCTTCGAGCCGAGCGGGCGCCGCTGCGACAGCGCCATCTTCGCGCGCACGTAGCCGCCGATCGCCTCCACCGGATCGTCGCCGCCTTCGAACGAGCCGGCCGCGCGATGCCAATCCTCGAACAGGTCTTCGAGCACGCGGCGGTACAGCGCGAGCTTCGTCGGAAAGTAGTAATGCAGGTTCGCTTTCGGCAGGCCGGCGCGCTCCGCGATCATCGCGGTGCTTGCGCCGTCGAGCCCGCGTTCGGCGAACACGGCCTCCGCACAGGCGAGCAGATGCGCCTCGTTGGACTCGCGGATGTGTGCCTTGCGTCGCCGCATCGGGGCGGACGTTTCGTCGCTGTCGGTGGCTTCGGCTGCCGCCTCGTCATGTCTCATCGTTACCCTCGCGCGGCGGGCATGCCGCGTTGGGCTTCATTCTAGCTGCTGATCCGCGTCGAACGCACGCGTGCGGATACCGCGCATCCGCTGCGATGCTGCGTTGCGATGGCACGTTTCTCGCTCTGTCGATTCCCTGAAGAAAGACATTGCGCTGGTCATTTTGATCGTCTAAAACCTGTCCAATCGGACAGGATTCAACGTACTTCGCGAGCGACCGCGGCATGCACCACCCAAGGGCGGGCGTGCGCCGAAACAGGCATGACATGCACCGGCACAGACCGGCTGACGACATCACCGACCCCACAGGAGCGATACGAATGAATGCGGTATCGGAAACAGTGAAGCGGGCAGTGTTCGACACGTCGATCAAGGTCGACGGGAAGCGGTTGTGGGACAGCCTGATGGAGGTGGCGAAGATCGGCGCAACGCCGAAAGGCGGCGTGTGCCGCCTCGCGCTGACGGATCTCGACAAGGCCGGCCGCGACCTGATCGTCGGCTGGGCGAAGGACGCCGGCTGCACGGTGACGGTCGATACGATGGGCAACGTGTTCATGCGGCGCGCAGGCCGCGTGGCCGACGCGGCGCCGGTCGTCACGGGCTCGCACGCGGATTCGCAGCCGACCGGCGGCCGCTTCGACGGCATCTACGGCGTGCTTGGCGGCCTCGAGGTGATTCGCAGTCTCAACGATCGCGGGATCGAGACCGAGCATCCGGTCGAGGTCGTGATCTGGACCAACGAGGAGGGCTCGCGCTTCGCGCCCGCGATGGTCGCATCCGGCGTGTTCGCCGGCGTGTTTTCGCTCGAATACGGGCTGTCGCGCAAGGACGTCGACGGCAAGACGATCGGCGAGGAGCTGGCGCGCATCGGCTACGCGGGCGAGGTGCCGTGCGGCGGGCGCAAGCTGCATGCGGCGTTCGAACTGCATATCGAGCAGGGGCCGATTCTCGAAGCGGAATGCAAGACGATCGGCGTCGTGACCGACGCACAGGGGCAGCGCTGGTACGAGGTCACGTTCACTGGCCAGGAAGCCCATGCGGGGCCGACGCCGATGCCGCGTCGACGTGACGCGCTGCTCGGCGCGTCGCGCGTGGTCGATCTCGTCAACCGGATCGGCCTCGATCATGCGCCGTTCGGCTGCGCGACGGTCGGCATGATGCAGGTTCACCCGAACTCGCGCAACGTGATTCCGGGCCGCGTGTTCTTCACCGTCGATTTCCGGCATCCGGACGACGCGGTGCTCGCGAAGATGGATGCCGCACTGCGCGACGGCGTCGCGCGCATCGCGGCCGACATCGGGCTCGAAACGGCACTCGAGCAGATCTTCTATTACAAGCCGGTCGCATTCGATGCCGCCTGCGTTGAGGCCGTGCGCGGCGCGGCCGATCGCTTCGGCTACTCGCATCGCGACATCGTATCGGGCGCCGGGCACGACGCGTGCTATCTCGCGCAGGTCGCGCCGACGTCGATGGTGTTCGTGCCGTGCGTCGACGGCATCAGCCACAACGAGATCGAGGACGCGACGCCTGCATGGATCGAGGCCGGCGCGAACGTGCTGCTGCACGCGATGCTGTCGCGCGCATGCGAGCCGGCTTCATGACGCATCGACCGTAGCAGCCGTAAGGCTGCGTATCGCCTGATTGCAGGATTCCTCAGCATGACCGCCCCGACTGTGCATTCGCAGCCGGCGGGGACGGCTTTGTCTCCACTCAGTCGAAGGAACGCGTATGACCACCAAGCCAACCGGCGATATCGCCGCGCATCGCCTGTCGTCCACGCAACTCTCGTGCGAATTCGCCGATATCGCGCCGCTGCTCGATCCGACTGCCGCTGCCGCCGCTGCAAGCCGCTGCCACTACTGCTACGACGCGCCGTGCGTGCAGGCGTGCCCGACGCAGATCGACATCCCGAGCTTCATCCGCAAGATCGGCAACGGCAACCTGAAGGGTGCCGCGACCGACATCCTGTCCGCGAATCCGCTCGGCGGGATGTGCGCACGCGTATGCCCGACCGAGATCCTGTGCGAAGGCGCATGCGTGCGGAATCACCAGGATGCGCAGCCCGTCGCGATCGGCGCGCTGCAGCGGCATGCGACCGACTGGGCGATGGAAACCGGTGCGGTGCAGTTCCGGCGCGCGCCCGACACGGGCCGCCACGTCGCGGTGGTCGGCGCGGGGCCGGCCGGGCTCGCGTGCGCGCACCGGCTCGCGCTGGCCGGGCATCGCGTCACGCTGTTCGACGCGCGCCCGAAGGCCGGCGGCCTCAACGAATACGGGATCGCCGCGTACAAGACCGTCGACGATTTCGCGCAGCGCGAAGTCGAGTGGCTGCTGTCGGTGGGCGGCATCACGCTGGAAACGGGTGTCGCGCTCGGCCGCGACGTGACGCTCGACGCGCTGCGCGAGCAGCACGATGCGGTGTTTCTCGCGATGGGCCTCGGCGGTGTGCGGGCGCTCGCGATCGACGGCGAGCAACTGGGCGGCGTGATGAACGCGGTCGACTTCATCGAGCAGGTGCGGCAGGCCGACGGGCTGGAGAACGTGCCGGTCGGGCGGCGCGTGGTCGTGATCGGCGGCGGCAATACGGCCATCGATGCATCCGTGCAGAGCCGCAAGCTCGGCGCCGAGCGCGTGACGATGGTGTATCGGCGCGGCGTCGACGCGATGAGCGCGACGTGGGCCGAGCGCGAATTTGCGCAGAAGAGCGGCGTGGCGCTCGTCACGCACGCGAAGCCCGTGCGCATCGCGGGCGCGAACGGGCAGGTGACGGGCGTCGAATTCGAGACCGCATCGGGCGAGTGCTTCACCGTCGATGCGGACATGGTGCTGAAGGCGATCGGCCAGACGCTGGCGCCGGACGGTGCCGCGGCCGCGTTGCTGACGGCCGACGGCACGCGCATCGCGGTGGCCGCGGACGGGCGCACGGCGCTGCCCGACGTATGGGCCGGCGGCGACTGCGCGGCGACGGACGGCATCGACCTCACGGTGCAGGCCGTGCAGGACGGCAAGCGCGCGGCCGCGTCGATCGACGCGGCGCTCGCCGCCCGCGACGCGAAGGCGGCCTGAACGCGCGGCGTACCACGCACACCGAACACGACCCCATTCTCACGGAGCCGACCATGGCCGACCTTCGCTGCACCATCGCAGGCATCACTTCGCCGAATCCCTTCTGGCTGGCGTCGGCACCGCCGACCGACAAGGCCTACAACGTCAACCGCGCATTCGAGGCGGGCTGGGGCGGCGTCGTCTGGAAGACGCTCGGGCTCGATCCGCATGTCGTCAACGTCAGTTCGCGCTACGGCGCCGTGCAGTGGAACGGCCAGCGCATCGCGGGGCTGAACAACATCGAGCTGATCACCGACCGTCCGCTGGACGTGAACCTGAGGGAGATCGCGCAGGTGAAGCGCGATTGGCCGGACCGCGCGCTGATCGTATCGCTGATGGTGCCGTGCAACGAACGCGACTGGAAGTGGATCCTGCCGCTCGTCGAGGATACCGGGGCCGATGCGGTCGAACTCAACTTCGGCTGCCCGCACGGGATGAGCGAGCGCGGGATGGGTGCGGCCGTCGGGCAAGTGCCCGAGTACGTCGAGATGGTCACGCGCTGGGTGAAGGAAGGCACGAAGCTGCCGTGCCTCGTGAAGCTCACGCCGAACATCAGCGACATCCGGATGGGGTCGCGCGCCGCGTACAAGGGCGGCGCGGACGGCGTGTCGCTGATCAACACGATCAACTCGATCGTCGCGGTCGATCTCGACCAGATGGCGCCGATGCCGACCGTCGACGGCAAGGGCACGCACGGCGGTTATTGCGGGCCGGCCGTGAAGCCGATCGCGCTGAACATGGTCGCCGAGATCGCACGCGATCCGGAAACGCCGAACCTGCCGATCTCGGGCATCGGCGGCATCTCGTCCTGGCGCGACGCGGCCGAGTTCATGGTGCTCGGCGCCGGCAGCGTGCAGGTGTGCACCGCGGCGATGCATTACGGATTCCGGATCGTATCGGACCTTGCCGACGGGCTGTCGAACTGGATGGACGAGAAGGGCTATGCGACGCTCGACGACATTCGCGGCCGCGCAGTGCCGAACGTGACCGACTGGAAATACCTGAACCTGAAGTACGACATCAAGGCGCGCATCGACCAGGACCGGTGCATCCAGTGCGGGCTGTGCCATATCGCGTGCGAGGACACGTCGCACCAGGCGATCACCGCGACGAAGGACGGCGTGCGGCACTTCGAAGTAGTCGATTCGGAGTGCGTCGGGTGCAATCTTTGCATGCATGTGTGTCCGGTCGAGCAATGCATCACGATGGAGCGTGTCGATTCGGGCGACTACGCGAACTGGACCACGCATCCGAACAATCCGGCGAGCGCGGATGCCGGAGCCGGTGCGGGCACCGCGGCGCCACCGGAGAAACACGCGAAGGCGGCCTGACCGGCGTTCGGCGGCGCGGGAGATCCGGTGCCGCCGCTTTTCGTTGTCCCCTGGGCCGGCATCAGGCGATGCCGGTACTGACGTTTCTCGTGGAGTGCGATCGATGACATCCGCAGCGAATCCCGCCGATCCCGACAGCGCCGCGGCGCCGGGCGGCAGCCTGTACAACGACGACCTCGCGCCGACGACGCCGGCGCAGCGCACGTGGAAGTGGTATCACTTCGCGGCGCTATGGGTCGGGATGGTGATGAACATCGCGTCGTACATGCTCGCGGCCGGGCTGATCCAGGAGGGCATGTCGCCGTGGCAGGCGGTGATGACGGTGCTGCTCGGCAACCTGATCGTGCTCGTGCCGATGCTGCTGATCGGCCATGCGGGTGCGAAGCACGGGATTCCGTACGCGGTGCTCGTGCGTGCGTCGTTCGGCACGCAGGGCGCGAAGCTGCCTGCGCTGTTGCGCGCGATCGTCGCATGCGGCTGGTATGGCATCCAGACCTGGCTCGGCGGCAGCGCGATCTACACGTTGCTGAATATCCTGACCGGCAACGCGCTGCACGGTGATGCGCTGCCGCTCGTCGGCATCTCGTTCGGGCAACTCGCGTGCTTCCTCGTGTTCTGGGTGCTGCAGCTGTACTTCATTTGGCACGGCACCGATTCGATCCGCTGGCTCGAAAGCTGGTCCGCGCCGATCAAGGTCGTGATGTGCGTGGCGCTCGTGTGGTGGGCGACGTCGAAGGCAGGCGGCTTCGGCTCGATGCTGTCGGCGCCGTCGCAGTTCGCGGCGGGCGGCAAGAAGGCCGGGCTGTTCTGGGCGACGTTCTGGCCGGGCCTGACCGCGATGGTCGGTTTCTGGGCGACGCTCGCGCTGAACATTCCCGATTTCACGCGCTTCGCGCATTCGCAGCGCGACCAGATGATCGGGCAATCGATCGGGCTGCCGCTGCCGATGGCGCTGCTGTCGGTGGTGTCGGTCGTCGTGACGTCGGCGACCGTCGTGATCTACGGCAACGCGATCTGGGATCCGATCGACCTGACGAGCCGGATGACGGGTATCGGCGTGGGCATTGCGCTCGTGATCCTCACGCTCGACACGATGTGCTGCAACCTCGCCGCGAACCTCGTCGGCCCGGCATACGATTTCTCGAGCCTGTGGCCGAAGGCCATCTCGTACCGCGCGGGCGGGATGATCACCGCGACGATCGCGATCGTGATGATGCCGTGGAAGATCCTCGCGACGACGGACGGCTATATCTTCACCTGGCTCGTTGGCTATTCGGCGCTGCTCGGGCCCGTCGCGGGCATCCTGATGGTCGACTACTTCCTGATTCGCGGCACGCAGCTCGATACGCGCGCGCTGTTCGACGAACGCGGCGGCTTCAGCTACGCGCGCGGCTGGAACCCGGCCGCGCTGGCCGCGCTCGCGGTCGGCGTGCTGCCGAACCTGCCCGGCTTCCTGCACACGGCATTCCCGGCGTCGTTCCCGAACGTGCCGGCGTTCTTCAACACGCTTTATACGTACGCGTGGTTCGTCGGCCTCGTGCTGGCATCCGGCGTGTACGGCACCTGGATGAAGTGGCGCGCCGGACAGCGCGCGCAGATCGCGAGCGCATGACGCACACGGCATGCGATGCAGGCGCGGCATGCGGCACCCGACAGTCAACGAGGAGGCAACCAAATGGCAATCCTGATTCGCGGCGGCACCGTGGTCGATGCGGACCGCTCCTATCGCGCGGACGTGCTCTGCGCGGACCCGCAGGACGGCGGCACGATCCTGCAGATCGCCGAGAAGATCGACGCGCCGGCCGGCGCGACCGTCGTCGACGCGCACGACCAGTACGTGATGCCGGGCGGCATCGATCCGCATACGCACATGGAACTGCCGTTCATGGGCACGAGGGCGAGCGACGATTTCTACTCGGGCACGGCCGCCGGGCTGTCGGGCGGCACGACGAGCATCATCGATTTCGTGATCCCGAGCCCGAAGCAGCCGTTGATGGACGCGTTCCTCGAATGGCGCGGCTGGGCCGAGAAGGCGGCGTCCGACTACGGTTTCCACGTGGCCGTGACATGGTGGGACGAGAGCGTGCACCGCGACATGGGCACGCTCGTGCGCGAGCACGGCGTATCGAGTTTCAAGCACTTCATGGCGTACAAGAACGCGATCATGGCCGACGACGAGATTCTCGTGAACAGCTTCACGCGTTCGCTCGAACTCGGCGCGCTGCCGACCGTGCATGCGGAGAACGGCGAGCTCGTGTTCCAGCTGCAAAAGGCACTGCTCGCACGCGGGATGACGGGGCCGGAGGCGCATCCGCTGTCGCGCCCGCCGGAGGTCGAGGGCGAGGCCGCGAATCGCGCCATCCGCATCGCGCAGGTGCTCGGCGTGCCCGTGTATATCGTGCACGTATCGGCGAAGGACGCTGTCGACGTGATCACGCGGGCGCGCAGCGAAGGGCTGCGCGTGTTCGGCGAGGTGCTGCCGGGCCACCTGGTGATCGACGAGGCCGTCTATCGCGATCCGGACTGGACGCGCGCGGCCGCGCACGTGATGAGCCCGCCGTTCCGCTCGGCCGAGCATCGCGAGGCGCTGTGGCGCGGGCTGCAGTCGGGGCAGCTGCATACGACGGCGACCGATCACTGCGTGTTCTGCGCGTCGCAGAAGGCGATGGGTCGTGACGATTTCACGAAGATCCCGAACGGCTGCGGCGGTGTGGAGGATCGCATGTCGGTGCTGTGGCATCACGGCGTGAATCACGGGCGCATCACGCCGAACGAGTTCGTGCGGATCACGTCGACGAACGCCGCGCAGATCTTCAACCTGTATCCGCGCAAGGGCGCGGTGCAGGTCGGCGCCGATGCCGATCTCGTCGTCTGGGACCCGGCCGCGACGAAGACGATTTCGGTGAAGACCCATCACCAGCAGGTCGACTTCAACGTGTTCGAGGGGATGACCGTGCAGGGTGTGGCGACGCACACGCTCACGCGCGGTGCGCTCGCATGGGCCGACGGCGAGTTGCGCGCGGTGCGCGGCGCGGGCCGCTACCTGAAGCGCCCGCCGGCGGCCGGCTACTACGAGGCCGCGCGGATCGCGAACCGGCTGCGCGAGCCGCATCCGGTCGAGCGCGCGGGCTGAACGACGCGTGTCATGCGGGGCGTGTCCGTTCGGGCGGAGAACGGCACGCCCCGCGTGCGTTCATACATGGTAGATAGAACAACTGAACAAGCTGGAAAAGCGCGAAAGAAGCAACGATCGATGCAATTGGACGCCGCGATTTTGACGTCATTGCAGGCGTGCGTATCGAGCGAGTAACATCCACCAACCCCACGCCGGGGCCGCGGGCCAGGGCCGCCCGCCGGACAGTTCAAATAGTGAGAAAGGAGCACAAGGTGGATATTCTGCGCAGTCTCCTCGGTATGCTGTTCCTGTTGCTGGTTGCTTATCTGTTGTCGAACAATCGCCGTGCGGTCAGCGGCCGGACCATGATCGCCGCGCTGCTCACGCAGTTCGCGATCGGCGCGCTGGTGCTGTTCGTACCGTCGGGCCGCGCGGTGCTGGCTGCGGCCGCGAACGGCGTCAATCGTGTGCTCGACATGGGCAATCACGGTATCGCGTTCGTGTTCGGCGGACTGGTCGACGCCCGCATGTTCCAGCTGTTCGGCGACGGCGGATTCGTATTCGGCCTGCGCGTGCTGCCGATGATCATCTTCGTCACCGCACTGATCTCCGTGCTGTACTACATCGGTGTGATGAAGTGGATCGTCGCGATCCTCGGTGCGGGGCTCGCGAAAGTGCTCGGCGTGAGCCGCATCGAGGCATGCTCGGCCGTCGCGACGATCTTCCTCGGGCAGAGCGAGATGCCCGCGCTCGTGAAGCCGTTCGTGCGGAACATGACGAGCGCCGAGATCTTCACGGTGATGGCGAGCGGCATGGCGTCGGTCGCGGGCTCGGTGCTGGTCGGCTACGCCGGCCTCGGCGTGAAGATGGAGTACCTGCTCGCCGCGTCGTTCATGGCGGTGCCGGGCGGGCTGCTGTTCGGCAAGCTGCTGTTTCCGACCGTCGAGCCGAGCCGCGTGGTGGTCGACGGTCTCGATTTCGATGACAAGCGGGCTGCCAACGTGATCGAGGCGGCGGCGTCCGGCGCGTCGGTCGGCCTGCGGATCGCGATCAACGTCGGCGCGATGCTGATCGCGTTCGTCGGGCTCATCGCGCTGATGAACCTCATCGTCGGCGGCGCGGCCGCGTTCGCGGGCTTTCCGCAGGTCACGCTGGTGGGCATCATCGGCCACCTGTTCGCGCCGCTGGCGTGGATCATCGGCGTGCCCTGGCACGATGCGACGCTCGCCGGCAACTTCATCGGCGAGAAACTGATCTTCAACGAGTTCGTCGCGTACGGCGACCTGTCGCCGTACCTGAAGGGCGGCGAGCACGTCGCGGCGGCCGGCCTGCAGGTGCTCGACCCGAAGACGCTCGCGATCGTGTCGTTCGCGCTGTGCGGCTTCGCGAACTTCTCGTCGATCGCGATTCTCGCGGGCGGCTTCAGCGCGGTGGCACCCGAGCGCCGCTCGGACGTCGCGCGGCTCGGCTTGCGCGCGCTGACGGCCGCGACGCTGTCGAACCTGATGAGCGCGGCGATTGCCGGCCTGTTCTTTTCGCTGCATTGACGTAGACTGCGACCGTTCGAAGAGAGGCAACGATGTTTCTACCGCAGGAATTCATTCGCAGGAAGCGCGACGGGCAGCCGCTCGATCGTGACGGGATTGCCGCGTTCGTGCGCGGCGTGACCGACGGCAGCGTGACCGAGGGCCAGGTGGCGGCGTTCGCGATGGCCGTGTTTTTCAACGACCTGAGCACCGACGAGCGCGTCGCGCTGACGCTCGCGCAGCGCGATTCGGGCGACGTGCTCGACTGGCGCGCGCTCGATCTCGACGGGCCGGTGATCGACAAGCATTCGACCGGTGGCGTCGGCGATGTGGTGTCGCTGATGCTCGGGCCGATGGTGGCCGCCTGCGGCGGCTATGTGCCGATGATCTCCGGGCGCGGGCTCGGCCATACGGGCGGCACGCTCGACAAGCTCAGCGCGATTCCCGGCTACGACGTGATGCCCGCGACGGATGCGTTTCGCCGCACGGTGCGCGACGTCGGCGTCGCGATCATCGGGCAGACCGCGCGGCTCGCGCCGGCCGACAAGCGCATCTATGCGATTCGCGACGTGACGGCGACCGTCGAGTCGGTCGCGATGATCACCGCGTCGATCCTGTCGAAGAAACTCGCGGCGGGGCTCGACGGGCTCGTGATGGACGTGAAGGTCGGCTCCGGCGCGTTCATGCCGACCGCGGAGAAATCGGCGGAACTGGCCCGCAGCATCGTCGACGTCGGCAACGGCGCGGGCATGAAGACGACCGCGATCCTCACCGACATGAACCAGTCGCTCGCGCCTTGCGCGGGCAATGCGCTCGAGGTCGCATGCGCAATCGACTACCTGACCGGCAAGGCGCGCCCGGCGCGCCTGCATGACGTGACGATGGCGCTGTCGGCGGAACTGCTCGTCACCGGCGGGCTGGCACGCGATGTCGCCCACGCGCGCGAGAAGCTGCAGCAGGCGCTCGATTCGGGCACGGCGGCCGAACGCTTCGCGAGAATGGTCGTGGCGCTCGGTGGCCCTGCGGACCTGATCGACGTGCCGTCCCGGCACCTCGCGCGGGCGGCGGTGATCGTGCCGGTTCCGTCGCCTTCGACCGGCGTGGTGCAGCGGGTCGATTGCCGCGGGCTGGGGCTGACGGTCGTCGCGCTCGGCGGCGGCCGTACGCGCGCGGAGGATGCGATCGACGTCAGCGTCGGCCTCACGGCGCTGGCGGAGATCGGGCAGCGCGTCGAGGCCGGCGAGCCGCTCGGTTACGTGCATGCGCGCGATGACGCGTCCGCGGCGCATGCGGTGGACGCGGTCCGGCGCAGCTACGTGCTCGGCGAGACGGGCGACGTGCCGCCGACCCTTTACCAGCAGATCAGCTGACCCTACTCCGGAGGCACCTTCTCGATGGAACGAGACGAACTGATCGAACAGGCCAAGGCGGCGCGCGAACGCGCGTATGCGCCGTATTCGCGCTTCCAGGTCGGCGCGGCGCTGCAGGCGCGTGACGGCACGGTTTTCCACGGCTGCAACGTCGAGAACGCGTCCTACGGATTGTGCAATTGCGCGGAACGCACGGCGATGTTTTCGGCGATCGCCGCCGGCTATCGTCCGGGCGACTTCGCGCGGCTTGCGGTCGTCGGCGACACGGATGACCCGATCGCGCCGTGCGGCGCGTGTCGTCAGGTGATCATCGAAATCGGCCTGCCGGATATCGAAGTGATCCTGGCCAACCTGAAGGGGGCCGTCGAAGTCACGACGGCCCGCGCATTGCTGCCGGGCGCATTCAGCCTGTAACGGCGCGCGCCGCACGCGTCATGCGCCGTCGCGCGTTTCGCGGATCGGGATCACGGTGCGCGCGCCGCACTGGCGCAGCAGGTCGCGCAGCTCGTTGATGACCGGAAACACCTCGTGGTTCCAGTCGGCGCCTTGGGCGTCGTGTGCTTCCTGCTCGCGCTCGACGATCCAGCGATCCTCGCGGAAGATGCGCTCGGTGAACCACACGAGCAGCGGCCACGCGAGATCGAGTGCGAACGGGATGCCGGGCTTGTGGATCGACAGCAGTCCGAACGTGCGGTTGGTGCGCTGTTCGGCATCGAGCGGCACGTAGACGATCCACAGGTCCATCACGAGCGTGCCTTCGCTCGAGCGGATCTGCAGCGTCTGGTACGGGTAGCCGGTGCGTACCGTCATCACGCTCTTGTCGGACTGGTCGGCCGGCTTCTTGCTCGCGCCGAACACGAGCGCCTCGCCGACCGGCTGCTTGCCTTCCATCCGCGCGAACGTGTAGTCGACCTCGACCCAGTCGTCGCCGCGGCGCCGGCCGACCGAGCGCGCGCGCATTTGCCCCATCTGCTTGCGGTGCAGGAACTGATGGTTCATGTCCATCAGGTTCTCGTGCATGAACGAGTAGTGGCACTTGACCTCGCGGCCGAAGCGGCGTGTCTTGTACGCGCGGTTGTCCGCCGATTCGAGCGCGGGGAACGGCCGCGAGTCGGCAAGTGTCGCGTCGCCCGGAAACACGAAGATCAGCCCGTGCGCCTCGCGGCACGGATATGCACGCACGCCGTTGGGCAAGCGCTCGCGGCCGAGGTAGGGCACGTCGACGCAGCGGCCGCTGTCGCACGCGTAGGTCCAGCCGTGATAGCAGCAACGCAGCGTTTCGCCGCTGACGACGCCCGCGTGCAGCGGCACCTGGCGGTGCGCGCAACGATCCTCAAGCGCATACACGGCGCCGGACTCGGTGCGTACTAGCACGATCGGGTCGCCGGCGAAGCGCACGCCGAGCGTCTTGCCGCGCTTGAGCTCGCGCGACCATGCGAGCGGATACCAGTGATCGGGGTGAATCGGCACGCGGCGCAGATCGCGCACGGTCGCGCCGGAGGACGATTCTCCAACGGTGTTGCTGTCAGGCAAGGGTACTGCGAGCATGCGTGACGCCTCCTGGCTGGGCGGGTGGTCCGGACGCCGCAAGAAGCGGCGGGGGATCAGGAGAAGTCTACGCGAAGTTGCCCGCCGCGGCGGCCGCGATGCGGGTTTGCCCCGGCATCGCGGCCGCGGTTTCGTTGATGCGGCGCAAACGGGGCCGCAGGCGGCGCGCGCCGGGCGATAACCCGTCGCGCGGCGGGTGGGCGCTCAGGAGCGGGCGTCGCGCCACAGCACTGCGTCGGAACGGTACAGCGCCGGGAAGCGCTGCTTCAGCCCGGCGACCTTCGGCAGGTCGTTGAACGCGATATAGGGCGCGTCGGGATGCAGCTCGAGGTAATTCTGGTGATAGGTCTCGGCCGGATAGAACCCCTTGTAGTCCTCGACGCGCGTGACGACGGGCGCCGCAAACACGTGCGCGGTGCCGAGCTGCGCGATGTACGCGGTCGCGACCGCGCGCTGCTGCGCGGTGGTCGGGAAGATCGCAGACCGATATTGCGACCCCTCGTCGGGACCCTGCCGGTTGAGTTCGGTCGGATCGTGCGCGACCGAGAAGAACACCTGCAGCAGCCGGCCGTACGTGATCTGCGTCGGGTCGTAGACGATGCGCACCGATTCCGCATGCCCCGTCAGCCCCGAGCCGACGAGCGCGTAGTGCGCGGTTTCGGAGGCGCCGCCCGCATAGCCTGCCGTGACCTGCTTCACGCCCTTCACGTGCTCGAACACGCCCTGTACGCCCCAGAAGCAGCCACCGGCGAGCACGGCTGTCTCTTCGTGCGACGCGCCGGCGGTTTCGTCGAGCGTCGGCGCGGGCACGGTGCGCATCGGCTCCGCCGAATTGACGATGCGCTGGTAGCCGAACACGGCGGCGGCCGCGACGGCGACGGCGCCGATGCGGCGCAGCAAAGTCGCGCGCCGTTGCGCTGCGGCATCGCGGGTGGAGATCGGGATCATCTTCTGCTCCTTTTTGAACGGGTCGGAGAACGCGGCGGCCAGGTGGCGGCGCACGCGATCAACCGAAAGTGAATGCGTACGCATCGACACCGGCATCGAGAAACTCGATCGCGAACGTGCGATCGGCGATCGCCCCCGGCTGCCGGACGAGCTGGTAAAGGCGCTGGCCGGTGACCGTGCCGTAGCCCTGCGCGTCGACGTCGGCGCCGTGCGCGGCACCGGGCGCCGCGCCGTCGAGCGTCACGCGAAAGCGCACGGGCTGGCCGTTCGCGCCCGGGCCGAGCACGAGGTGCAGGTCGCGTGCATGGAACCGGTAGACGATCCGGCCGTCGGGGGCGGCGAGCGACGCACGCTCGCCGCCGACATTCCAGGTGCCCGCGAGGCCCCAGTCGTTGAGGTCCGGCCGGGCCGGCGCGTCGTAGCGGTGCACAGCATCGCGCACGGCGCCCCCCGGCGACGCGAAGCTTTCTGCGCGCGCATAGCCGACATAGGTTTCGGGCGAGCGGACGTCCGCGCTGTCGGCTGCCGCGAGCGCGCCCTTCGCAGGCGCTCCGGCGAGCCCGAGCGGCACGTTCAGCGCTTCCGGATGGCCGGCTTCCGCGAGCAGCGACTGGATCGCGCGCTCCGACTGCGCGTATTCGCCTTCGCCGAAGTGGTGATGGCGAACGCGTCCTTGCGCGTCGATGAAGTAGTGCGCCGGCCAGTATTCGTTGTTGAAGGCGCGCCAGATCGAATAGCCGTTGTCGATCGCGACCGGGTAGTCGATGCCGAGGTCGTGCACGGCCTTCTTCACGTTGCCGATGTCGCGTTCGAACGCGAACTCCGGCGCGTGCACGCCGATCACGACGAGCCCGTACGGCGCGTACTTGCGTGCCCACGCGTTCGTGTACGGCAGCGTGCGCAGGCAGTTGATGCACGAATACGTCCAGAAATCGACGAGCACGACCTTGCCGCGCAGGCCGGCTGCGGTCAGCGGCGGCGAGTTCAGCCACTGCACGGCGCCGTCGAGCGACGGCAGCGTGCCTTCGACGGGCAGCGCGGACGGCGTCGTGACGGCCGCGCGCATCATCGCGCTGCCGGCCATCGCACCGCCGCCGGCCGGTGCCTCGTCGGCTGCCGCGGCCATCATCGCGCCGCCGGTGGCGTTGTCGGTGGTGTTGCCGGTTGCGGCCATCGCGGCTGGTGCCGCTGGTGCTGCCGGTTCTGCCGGTGCGCCGTTCGAGCGTCCGCCGAGGCGCTCGACGAGCTTCGTCTCGAGGCCGCCCGTCGTGACGGTCGACAGCTGCGCGAGCGCGCCGGTGTCGAGGCCGAGTGCGATCGCGCCGACGCCGGCCAGCAGCGCCGCGCCGATCCCGCGCCGGATCCATTCGCCGGCGCCGAGCGAGCGCTTCATCGCGGCGAACACCTTGCCGCCGATCACGAGCGCGACCGCGAGCGACGTCGCCGCGCCGGCCGCATACGCGACGAGCAGCAGCGTGGTCCCGACGCTCGCGCCGCGCAACGCGGCGCCGGTCAGCACGAGGCCGAGGATCGGGCCTGCACACGGCGCCCACAGCAGGCCCGTCGCGACGCCGAGCAGCAGCGACGACGCAGGGCCGGCCGCGCGGCCGTCGCGCTGCGAGAACCCGGTGAGCCGGTTGCCGGCCGCGACGAGCGGGCGTGTCAGGTGTTCCGCGAAGCGCGGCATCAGCAGCGTCAGGCCGAACACGGCGAGCAAGACGATCGCGATCCAGCGGCCGGCCTGGTTCGCCTGCGCGACCCAGCCGCCGCCGACGGCGGCGAGCGTCGCGACGACGGCGAACGTGAGCGCCATGCCGGCGAGCAGCGGCAGGCCGGTGCGCACGAACGGCTGGTCGGCGCGGGCGAACACGAACGGCAGCACGGGCAGGATGCAGGGGCTCAGGATCGTGAGCACGCCGCCGAGATAGGCAAGGACGATGAGCAGCATGGTGCGTTCTCCAGTCGGTCGGGAGTGGGGCCGGATCAGGCGGCAGCCGGGTGGAAGGTGAGCGCGAGGCCGTTCATGCAGTAGCGCAGGCCGGTCGGCGGCGGGCCGTCGTCGAACACGTGGCCGAGGTGGCCGCCGCAGCGCCGGCAGTGCACTTCGGTGCGGACCATGCCGAACGTGGTGTCGGTGTGGGTGTCGACTGCGTGGTCGAGCGGCTTCCAGAAGCTCGGCCAGCCCGTATGGCTGTCGAACTTGGCGGCGGACGAGAACAGCGCGAGGCTGCAGCCGGCACAGGCGAACGTGCCGGTCCGGTGCTCGTCGTTCAGCGGGCTGCTGTACGGCCGCTCGGTGCCGGCTTCGCGCAGGATCGTGTATTGGGCGGGCGTGAGCCGGCGATGCCATTCGGCATCGCTGAGCGTGACCTCGAAAGGGGCCGCCGTGGGTGCGCCGACCGGCGGCGCGGCAAATGCGCGGCCGACCAATGCGCGCCGGCCGGCGGACGACAGCGCGGCGAGCGCGGCAAGGCCGGTGGCGCCGGCGAACAGCAGATGTCTGCGGGTAGGCATGACGGGCTCCTGGAAGCAGGTGCTGAAAACATGCGCCCATCGTAGGCAACGGCCGGTGTCGAAGTCCTCACGGAAAGTTAAATGAATTGTGATTGTTTTTTGGGGAATCCGGCCAGGTCCGGTGAAATCCTTCAAGGCCCGGTCTGACAAGGGTTTGCCGGGTATTTGTGGTTTGTCCACTTCCGTGGAAATCCCGCACGAGCCGCAACTTTTTAGTGTTTTTTTAGTGTTTGCGATGTGGAGTAGGCTCTGCGTAGAGATGCGCGGGCCAACCTGGTTGCAATATCAAAGGAGGGCGATCATGGGTGCTCTGACGGTTAGACAAATCGAAGCCGCGAAGGCGACCGGGAAGTTGTATTTCCTCTCGGATGGGCGCGGACTGTTCCTGCGCATCGGCCCGGATGGCTCGAAAACCTGGCTTGTTCGCGTCAGCATCAATGGCAAGCAACACGACAAGCCGCTCGGCAAGGCGTGGGGGCGCATCATGACTGAAGGACGGCTGTCGCTAGAGGAGGCACGCGCAGCCGCGGCGACGATTCGTTCGTATGCGCGCGACGGTGTGGACTATCTCGAAGCGAATAAGCGTGAACGTCAGGCCAAGGTTGAAAAGGCGGCGACAGCGGAACTCACGTTCGGCGATTTGTTCGATACGTGGTTCGCGACCGTCAACAAGAAGCGCGGTAAGAAAGGCCGAAAGGATGGTGGTAGGATGCTTCGAGGTGCGATGGAAAAACATGTGTTGCCGGCTCTCCGTACACACAAGATTGCAGGCGTGTTTGCGTCGAACGTTCTGCCGTTGCTTACCGCGATTTCCGACGCGGGATACAACCGGCGCTCGGTCGAGGTGTTGGGGGCCGTCCAGCAAATGATTCGATGGGGCGAGCGCAACCAGCCGTGGAAACGCTTGCTCATCGATTGTGATGTGCTCGCGCTCGCAAAAGAGGATGTCGTTGCAGGTGATTACGACCCGGTACGTGACAACGAACGCCATCGCACGCTGTCGGACGACGAAATTCGCTCGCTGGGTGAACTTATGCCGGCTGCACGGCTTCCGCGATCCATTGAGTCAGCGGTATGGGTGATGCTTGCTTGCGGAACGCGCGTCGGTGAAACACTCGTGGCTCGATGGGCTGATCTTGACTTCAAGGCGCGGACATGGACGATTCCAAAGGAACGTACAAAGTCAAGCGCGGCGATTACGATTCATCTTTCAGATTTCGTCCTTGCGCAGTTTGCGGCACAGCACATTGTGCGCGCTGGATTGCTCGAGGACGACGTGCGTCGCGAATATGTATTTCCGTCGCAACAAGGCAAGATTCCGCACGTCACTATCCACACAACGTGCAAGGCGATCCGTGACCGGCAACGCGGGAAGGGTGCATCGACCGAAGGTCGCACGACAGCAACGGATACGCTTATTGTCTCGGGTGGTCAATGGAAATGCCATGACCTGCGTCGTACCTGCGGAACGATGATGCAGTCGCTTGGTATTGCTGAGAGCATTGTGCATCGATGTCTGAATCACGCGCGTAACGATCCGCTTGATCGGATCTATCTGCAGTTCAACTACGACGAGCAGATGCGCGATGCATGGAGACGATGGGGCGACCGTCTGTCGGAATTACTGGGCGAAGATACTAGAAACGTACGCTTCCTGTTCAAATCATAATCCGCGGCCTCAATCAAACCAGGCATTCATATCCGGCCGACTGGCAGCTTATCGGCCAGTATCTATCTAGTGCCGAACCGGATTTGCTTTATCCACCGGTCGCTTGCCGTCGGTGGGGTAAGGTCAGTCGGAGCCGCGCATTACGTACGCGAGCTCGTCGATTGTCCGCACGCCGTGAAACGATTCGGCTGCCAGCATGAAGCGAGCGGCGACGTATGCGCTGCCCGCGAGCGCTATCCCGAACGGCTCGTCGTAGAACTGCAGCGACGCTATCGACAACACGTACGGCGCCAGATCCGGGCGTGGCTGAACGAAGCAATGTCGAAGATGAACGCGAAGTTCTCGGCGATGTACGAAGTCGACGTGAAGGGAGGCCTACCGAGCATCGTGCCTGAGAAACTGATGCGGGCGATGCTGTTGCAGGTGCTGTACAGCATCCGCAGCGAGCGGCAACTGGTCGAGCAGATCTCGTACAACCTGCTGTTCCAGTGGTTCGTAGGCCTGTCGATCGAGGATGCGGTTTGGAACCACTCGGCTAACGCTGTTATTTTGACCGGTTATATTGAAATCCCGTGGCATCAAACAGGCAAATCAAGAAATATGCGAACGATGAGAACGCTGGGCCCGTTTGGGAGCGTGTCCGCCGGGCTTATTCGGACCGCCGTTGAGGTTAAGCATGGGGGCTGTCCCAAGCTTCTACATAGCGCTGTTGCGCTGAATGATCTCCCAGAGGGCACTGCGTTGCGATCATTGGAATTTTCCTCGTCCAGTACGCTATACCCGAACTGTGGCGGACGTATCAACGCTGAACGCCGGAGCCATTGCCTCAGAAGTCCACCAGGAGGTCGTCGATGTTTCGGTAAACTTGCCTGCGTCGTGATTGGGCGAACCCCAAACAAAAAGCGCTTCTTGCCTTTCGCCAGACGAATTGTGTGATGCGGATGCTGAGCGTCCAGCTCAATGCTGGGGTGGGGGGCGCTTGCCCGGTCCGCAGGTTGCTGCAATGACAGGTGCGCCGGTTGTCCGGTGTGTGGATCGTAACCAACCGGATATTGATACTTTCGGAGAGCGGCGCCGTGAGCTGGGTTGGGGCTTATACCAACATGATGGCCGCCAGATGGACATCAAAATCAGAAAATGCTAGCTTGTGACGTGACAGACTTGTGGAAGATTTGGCGTCCGAAGGCATGTTTCTGTCATCGTGGAGCACATAAGTGTATTCGTGGAGATATGTGATGAGTGATGCCACCATTCGAAGCTTCCTGCGTGGTTTGGACGTCCTGAAGGCTCTGAATACTACCAACTACCTGACGGCGCTAGAGCTGAGCCGCGCCGCGTCGCTGCCAAGGCCGACTGTCTACCGGGTGTTGGAGACGCTGATGCAAGCCGGTTATGTCGTTCGCGATGAGGTCACCGACGTCTACAGTCTGACCGAAAAGGTCACTGCTCTGTCTTGCGGCTATGGGCGGAGCGCACATGTGATCGAACTAGCAAAGCCGTTGGTCAAGGAATTCAGTGAAGAAATCTGCTGGCCTTCTTACCTTCACGTACGCGAAGAAGGGGAGATGGTCACGCGGGCCATCTTTCGCTCGCCTCGCGCACTGACCTATCCGAGGATCGGGAAGCGCCATTCACTCGCAGGGAGTGCCCCGGGACGAGCGTATCTTTCGTCTTTGCCTACGGAGGAGCGGCAGCGATGGTTGGTGGTTCCCGGCGCGGCGGCGCGCGACGCGACTGCTCAGCAGTGGGATCTCAATCAAATGAACAGCCTCATTCGTGATGCGGCCCTTCTTGGCTGCGGATTTCGGGAGGGTGGCATCGTTCCACGGACGTGCTCGATATCGGTTCCTATCCGCAACGGAAACGACGCCGCAGTCTACTGGACTATCGTGATGATGAGTTCAGTTCTCACGGTAAACAAGGCGATTTCGAATTACCTTGCGGGGGCGCAGGCCGTTGTAGAGAAAGTCGAGCGGATGGTACGCTCGACTGATCGGCAATTGGCCCCCGAGCTCCATTGAGAAATTCAGTGAGTTGAGCTTTGCTGGTTGTACTGGTTAGTTGTTCAAGCCCATTACACGACTCAGTCGCGCTTCTTTGCATGCGCGGAGGTGGAATTC
Source organism: Burkholderia sp. Bp8992 (assembly GCF_003853705.1). Taxonomy (GTDB): domain Bacteria; phylum Pseudomonadota; class Gammaproteobacteria; order Burkholderiales; family Burkholderiaceae; genus Burkholderia. The sequence goes on from NZ_QTQI01000035.1 coordinate 29,930, forward strand.
CGGACGTCCTTCCGGCGCATGATCGAATACAAGTTTCGAAGGCGAAGGCACGCCTGTGACATCTAGATGCAATACATCTGAGGATACTGGCGCCGGTCTTTAGTCGGCTGTTGCGACTCACCCTTGAATTGAATTCGGTGAAAGCGTTAGAGCGCCTTCAAGAGGGCAGCCTGTAGTCACCGCCCTTGATGTCAAACTTGCTCAACGAGCGATTGGAATCCGATCGTCCGTGAAAGGTGTGCGGCCTCGGTCATAAGCAGGGTCGAAAAGTGCTCCAGCTTTTTCGCATCAAACCGAACGCTTGGCCCGTACAAAGCGAGGGAGCCGGCAACACCGCCGGACGCGTCAAAGAAGGGTGCGGCGATGCTCGTGGCTCCTTGGATTTGCTCGTCTTGACTGATCGCGTAGCCAAGTGTCCTGGCTTTTTTGAGTTCCTTAACAAAGGCTACTAGGTCTAAATCCGTGTTCAGGGTCATTTGTCTCAATTGGCGGGGTTCCAAGGACGAATGAGCCAAAATTACTTTTCCGCTCGCGCCGAGTGCGATCCTATCCTGGAAACCTACGCCCCTACGAAAACTGAGTGGCTGACCACTCGGAATCTCGGCGATACATATCCGATACCCTCCTTGCCGGACATAAAGCCCCACTGTTTCGTCGGTTACTTCCCACACCCTCCGTATCATCGGCATCGCCGCAGCTGCCGGGTCATTGCTGGATGCCCACACGTGAGCAAGCCGAGCGACAGACGGCCCTAGTCGAAACCTCTGCGGGTCTCCGCACGATACCAGGAACCCGCGCGCCTCCAGCGTGTATAGCAGCCTGTAGAGCGTGGGACGGCTCAAGCTAACGCGCTTCAACAATTCGGTCGGCGAGAGCTCGAAATCGGCAGGACTGAACGCCAAGAGGACTTCCAGCGCTCGTCCCACGGCTCGAACGCTTTCGTTGCCTTTTTCCGTATTGGTCATCTTTTCCTCTTACTTATCCGTCATCGGCGATATCCACCACTCAAACATCGCGTCCGCCAGTTGGATTGAATCCGTCATGGTGAAATGTAGCCTGTGACCATCACCGAATGGAAGCGAATCGTCCAAATTCGACAAATATGTTCGCATGGCGGACATTGCGTAAGCACTCGCCCAGCACCGTAGCGTAGGTCGTTGACGACGGGAGCGCGATGCTATCGGATGGGTTCGACGTGGGCAGTAGACGGCAGCGCCGACGCCACGTTCCACGGCAACAACTCGTCGATGCGGTTGATCGGATGGTCAGCGATGCGCTCGAGAACATAGGCGAGATATGCCTCGGGATCGAGGCCGTTCAAGCGCGCCGGGCCGATCAAGCTATACATCGCGGCAGCACGTTCGTCACCGGAGTCGGCGCCGGCGAACAAGTAATTCCGTCTGCCGAGGGCGACGCCGCGCAGCACTCGCTCGGCGATCAGGTTGTCGATTTCCGGGCGCCCGTCGCTGCAGTAGTAAATGAGCGTCGGCCAGCGATTCAGCGAATACTGAATCGCCTTGGTTGTGTCGGATTTTGCAGAGAGCGTCGCGAGCGTTGCTTCACCCGGTCGATGACCTCGCGCCCGTACTTGACGACGACGTGGAACAGGTCGAAATTTGGAACATGGATTTGTTGCAGATTCACTGTTCGATGTGGGACGCTTTGGACTCTGACCGTCGTTGACAACTACACATGGGAATGTTTGAGCCACCGAGGCCGTGACCTGCTCCCCGCGTTTAGTACGGTGACGGTGTAGAGTCCGTTCCAGAGAGGAACGGCAATGAAAAAGCGATTCACCGAAGAACAAATCATCGGCATCTTGAAGGAAGCTGAGGCTGGCCTGAAGCCGGCGGAGCTGTGCCGCAAGTACGGCATATCGGAAGCGACCTACTACAACTGGAAAGCGAAGTTCGGCGGGATGACGGTCTCCGAAGCGCAGCGCCTGAAGGAACTGGAGCAGGAGAACAACAAGCTCAAGCGCCTGTTGGCCGAATCGATGCTCGACAACGCCGCGCTAAAGGACCTGCTGGCCCGAAAGTAGCAAGCCCGCAGGCCAAGCGCGAAGCGGTCCGAATCTTGATGACCGAACGCGCCATGGGTGTTACCCGGGCCTGCGGGCTGGTAGGGATTTCGCGCTCGCTGTTCCACTACGAATCACGCCGCCGAGTTGACGACGAAGCGCTGACTGGCCGAATGATGGCCATCGCCGCGCAGAAGCGCCGATACGGCTATCGCCGGATTCACGTGCTGTTGCAGCGTGAGGGCTGCTTCGCGAACCACAAGCGCATCTGGCGCCTGTACAGCAAAGCGGGACTGAGCGTGCGCAAGCGGCGACGCAAGCGTATTGCGGCTGTCGAGCGCACGCCGCTGCCGTTACCAACAGGCCCGAATCAGAGTTGGTCGATGGACTTCGTTTCTGACGGGCTGGCCTATGGTCGGCGGTTTCGATGCCTGAACGTGGTCGACGACTACACGCGCGAGTGCGTGGCCATCGAGGTCGATACTTCATTGCCGGGCCTACGCGTGCAGCAAGTGCTTGAGCGGCTCAAGGAGATGCGAGGCTTGCCCGCATCCATCACGGTCGACAACGGGCCGGAGTTCGCTGGTAAGGTGCTGGATGCATGGGCCTACGAAGCCGGTGTCACGTTGTCGTTCATTCGGCCTGGCAAGCCGGTGGAGAATGCCTATATCGAGAGCTTCAACGGGCGCTTCCGCGATGAATGCCTGAACGAGCACTGGTTCGTCTCGATGCGCCACGCCAAGCGGGTGATTGAGGAGTGGCGTATCGAGTACAACACCGAGCGGCCTCATAGTTCGCTCGGCTATCTGACGCCTGCGCAGTTCGCCCGGGCGCACGACACGAAGCAGCAGTTTTTAACCTCGGACTCTAACTGCAGTTCGGACTAAAACCGGGGGCAGGTCAGCCGGACAAATTCTGAAGGGCAGCATGTGGTCCAAGCGCCGACGTGTATTACTGGCATGCGCGGACACCGCGCCATGATCAAGGTCGACAAATGCAGCGAGCTCATCTCGAAGGCAATGGATCGCTGAGCCTACGAACATGGAGTTGAACAGGAATTCAGCCCGCCGGACACGCCCACTGACAACGCCACGGTCGAAAGCTTCAACAGGCGCTTCCGTCAGGAAAGTCCGTCCATCGGGCTTCAACAACTAATTCGTGATTACGGGCGTGAAAATCAGATGGTCGCGGAGATGGTCGTTGCCAACCACCGCGAGCGATCAAAGTCCCCTCATTTTCTGTCAAGAATTCACGGGAGAGTGCGAGCAATAGTGGCTCGCACTCCTGCGATCAAGACTTTGTCGAGCTAGCCGCAACGGGTGAAAGGCTGGCGGCGTTGGCACGAATCCATGAGCGCAGCGTAGCGGGCGTGCGTTTCAGTAGCATGCCGAGGGAACTCGAAGTACATACGGCCAACTCGTGTAATTGTTCGAAGCGATAGAATTCCAAGTAGTAGTCTGCGCCTTTGGGCCCGAAGAGCTGTTTGTACCTCGGGCCTACCGTCTCCAGCCATCGTGTGATGCTGTCGTCATAGGCTATCGGATAGTGCAGGACATCGCTCAGAATTTCGGCGACTTGCTTGAACGTGAAGATGTCCTGACCACTCTCGACATTGAAGTACTGGCCGGCATAGCGACTATCCTCGCTGAGGATGATACGGGCCGCCGCTTCACCGACCTCCGCCGGGTCGGCCCAAGCTACTCGACGCTCGTATGGCATGAGCAGCGCTGCTTGCTCCCTGATCGGGCCACCCCAGCGCAACAGATCATCCATTAGATACGCGCTCATGTTGAGATATGTGACCGGGAGGCCGCTGGCATCGAGGATTTGGCGAGCTAGCAAGTGTTGCGTGGCGGTACCCCCACCAAAATCGCGCAACTCTGGGGTGAGGTTGGCCGGCGTGACGTTAGGTAGATTTCCGACAATGCGGACGATGGTGCGCAGGTTTTTCGACTGCCGCGCGCCATTGACCAAATTGGTCATTGCGCGCTCCTCGTCGAGAAAGTCCGGTGTAACAACGAATACTGCAGTGACGTCAGCAAGAGCCTCGGCCATCGACGAAGCATCTAAATAATTTGCCGAAATCAACTCCGCCTTAGGGAATTGCTGTGCAAGCGATCGCTTGCTGGTGTCGCTACGCGTGGCGAGGCGAAGTAAGGTTTGAGGTGAGCGGTAGTTGATCCAACGTGCAACTGGTAGGCCGAGATGTCCGGCCGCACCGAATATCAGTACGCGATTAGCTGTCATGGGATTCCTTTCGTGGACTCTGAACAATCCGAACTCTTGGCTCAGAAGTTGGATAGAGATTTGGCCGAGGTGTGTCGCTTGGCAAGCGCAAATACTACTGCGACGGGGCTACCAGTCTGCGCGCCTGGGCATCCGCTACACCGAAGCGCACCTATATAAGCGCCAGACCCTATCTATCTCGGGTCGTCATCCGAAATCTAACGCTCCACTCATACGGGCTTATCGCGAACGTGTGACATGTCCGAACTGCGGACATCTGCAGCATCGGTTCGGCTGCGACCCGGCACATCGCTATGCTTTGAGACATCGGTCCGAAGGGCGGACAAAAGTTTCATCTCAATGAGTTCCGGGTCTCAATATGTCGATCCCAATCCAGCTTGTCTTTTCCGACGGGCAAACCAACACGCTCTTGCTCGAAGAAGGGGCAAGCATTTTGGCTGGGGCTCGCGATTGCGGGCTTTCCTTGCTCGTGGACTGTGAGCAAGGAAACTGTGGGACTTGTCAGGCGCAGGTGTCTCGCGGTTCAGTCGATATGGACGAGTTCAGCCCCTATGTCCTCTCCGAATCCGAACGCGCCGGCGGCGTTGTGCTCGTCTGCCGGGCGAAGACGACGCAGCCTGCCGTCATCGAGCTGCCTTACTCCGGTGATGACGCGCTTGCCGCTTCCGCGCCCGGATGCCTGGCAATTGTTGAAAGCATGAAACCGGTAGCCGAGGACACGATTTGCTTGACGTTGCTGACGGAGGAGGTGGTCTCGTTCCTGCCAGGTCAGTACGTCAACATCGCACCCAAAGGTGGAGCCTTTGAGCGATCGTTTTCGATGGCGAATGCCCCAGGCTCGAAGCGACTGGAGTTCTATATCGCATTGCGATCTAACGGGCAGTTTTCCAACTGGTTGACTTCGGAAGCGCGGGCTGGAGATAGCGTCAATCTAGGCGCGCCGCGCGGCACATTCTATCTGCGTGGGGATGCCGGGCCGAAGGTGATGGTGGCTGGTGGAACGGGACTTGCCCCGTTTTTGTCAATGTTGGAACAGATCGCTCAGGACGAGCGCCCTGAGCATCGCTTGGCGCCCGTCATTCTTTTCATCGGCGCACGGCATGAGAGCCAGCTGTTCGAACTGGAGCGAATTGAACACTTCAAGGATCGGCTTGCGAGCCTACAGATCCATGTGTCGTGCGATGACGCAAACCCCGGTTCGTTCTACGGCAAGGGGCGCGTGACGCAACTCTTGGATCGGCTCTCGATCGACCGAACGTCCTCGATCTATGCGTGCGGTCCGCCGCCCATGGTCGACGCCGTCAGAGGCATCCTGAAAACCAAGCAGATTCCAGCCCGACAACTCTTTGCCGAGAAATTCACAGGCTAGCAGTGACTCACGAGGAAACCAGACTCATGAAACAAGACGCACCTTTTGTCCAGTGCATCAGTGCCGACTCGATTGGACGCAGCCGGTTTGCGGAATGCGTGGATCGAGATGCAGGATTGATCAGCCGCGAGATCTTTTCCGATGACGCGGTCTTCAAGGCCGAGCTCGAACGGATCTACACCAGGGCATGGCTCTTCGTAGGCCACGAAAGTCAGGTGAAGAATCCGGGGGATTTTTTCACCTCGCGCATGGGAAACGAGTCGGTCATTCTCTGCCGCGATCAGAAGGGCAAGCTTCATGTCTTCTTGAACACCTGTCGCCATCGCGGCATGAAAGTGTGTCAGTACGACGAGGGCAACACGAAGCAGTTCACGTGTCCGTATCATGCGTGGAGCTATACCACCGAAGGGAAGCTTTTCGGCGTTCCCATGTACGGCTCGCTCTACGAAGAGCACCTCGACAAGGACGCATGGTCGCTGATCGAAGTGGCACAACTCGAGAACTACAACGGAACGATCTGGGCGACTTGGGACAAGGAGGCGCCACAGTTGCTGGAGTACCTCGGCGACGCAAAGGAACACCTGGATCTTGCTATCGATGGCCTTAATGGCGTGCCGGGCGACACGGAGGTGTTCGTGGGTGTCCAAAAATGGATCATTCCGGCGAACTGGAAGATCGGCGCAGAGAACTTTCTGGGCGACACGTACCACAACCCCAGTCACCGCTCCGTAGACGACATTGGGATCGGGCCCAGTGCCCAAGCGGGTAAAAAGGGCCGCCGCGATGACGAGCTCTCTGGTGCACAGCATGTCTGGGTCAACTTCCCGGCGGGGCATGGCGCTCATAGTGCAATTCAGCCGGAGATGCTTCCCTACGCTGAAGCCTACCAAGACAATCCTGAAGTCGAGCAGTATTTCCGGCGTTGTTACGAAGAGCGTCAGCAGCGTCAAGGCGAAAATTCCCGCCTGCTTCCGTTCGTGTGCACGATTTTCCCGAACACCAGCTTCAACGGTCGCCAGCCGCGGTCGATTACCGTGTTTCATCCGCACGGACCCATGCATACGGAAATGTGGCGCTGGTATCTCATCGACAAGGACGCTCCTGCAGAAGTCCGAGACCTGCTCCGCCATTTCTATATGCGGTACCAGGGCCCTGCAGGCATGACCGAACAGGATGACATCGAGAACTGGCAGATGGCCACGGAAGCAAGCGCCGGGGCTATTGCACGGCGCTACCCATACAACTACCAGCAATCGCTGGGACGCGCGGGCTCACACGAGACGCTCGCCGGCAATGTATCGACGCAAATCTCTGAGGAAAATCCGCGAACCTTCTATACGCGGTGGTCGGATTACATGGACGGGAAGCCTTGGGATCATCTGATGGGTGATCACGATCCCGTATTCAGCAGCTTGAAGGAGGGCAAGTCGTGAGCGCAGTCGAGAAATTTGCGATGGACAACGATCAATTGCGCGAACTGACCTGGCAGGCCGAGCGATTTCTTTATCGTGAGGCAGATCTTCTTGACAACCGCCAATACGAGGAATGGCTCGAGATGTTGCATGCCAACCTGGTCTATTTCATGCCGATCCAGCGCAATGCGCGACACAGCGAGCTATCGGAAAGAGAGGCGACGAAGGAAGGGGTCGATATCAGCTGGTTTGAGGAAGGAAAGTGGACGCTTGCCAAGCGTATCGAGCAAATCCGTACCGGTGTGCACTGGGCAGAGGAGCCGGTTTCCAGAATGGCGCATCTGGTGTCGAACATCTACGTTACGTCGGTGAACGAGGTCGAGGAAGATCTGGAAATCGAGGTGTCGAGTCGCATTCTGGTGCGCCAGAACCGAAATCAGTACGAGAACATGATGCTTGCCGCGCGCCGTAAAGACGTGTTGAGTCGTTCTTCCGATGGCTGGAAGCTTCGACGGCGGGAGATCACTCTCACTGAGAACGTGCTTACCGTAAAGATGCTGACTACCTTCCTCTGAACGCGGGTGAGTCTATGCACCCCAGGCATGCGTCATGCGGGCGGCATGTTGCTCCCGTTGAGTGTTCCCCATCAATCGGGACACTTCAGGGCGTACTGGTCGGGGACTCGGGGGCCGTGGCGGAAGTGAATGGAATGGTCGCCGCTGCGACATAGGTCCTCCTGAAGCCCTGGATCATTTTTGAGAATTAGGACGATGAGCGGACCGTTCCTGTTGTTCGATGAACAGCCATATAGCTTGTCGGGCATCGTCTATGGCACGCTGCTGAACCAACGTGACGCACTAGACAGCATTGGTGACGCGGCCTGTCAGCCACCATACAATGCCCGGCCCAAGGCACCTGTGCTTTATGTGAAACCACGTAATACGCTGTCGTACAGCGGCCAGTCGATGCCGATGCCGGAGGAGATTGATGTTCTGCTGCTGCGCGCTACGGTGGGCATTGTGATAAGCCGCCCGGCAAGCCGAGTGACGCCAGTTGAGGCCTTGGCGCACGCGGCTGGCGTGACGTTGATTGCGGACCTGTGCCTGCCACACGAAGGCTTTTATCGTCCGTCGATGCGTTTTGTCGCTCGCGACGGCTCGTGCTTCGTCGGTCCCCGCATTGCACCGCTGTCGATAATCGGTGATCCCGACGCGATATCGATCGCAGTCGAGATCGACGGCGAATACCGGCTGACGACGACTATGGGAGGAATGATCCGTCCGACCGCTCAACTTCTGGCGGACGTGACGGAGTTCATGACACTTTCGCCCGGCGATATCCTGATGTTGGGTGCCTGTGCATGCATGCCATACGTGCGCAAGGGTCAACGCTTTGAGGTGAGTGCCAAGGGGATCGGCGAACTGCAGGGGGCGATTGTATGAAGAGCGCACGTGTTGCTTACGGCGGAGCCATCCACTGTGCTACGCCGCATGAGAAGGGCTTGAAGCTCACCGATGGCCGCGTGGTCAGCTAGGATGCCGTCGTATGGTTGACGCCGTTAGAGGTGGGTACGGTCGTCGCACTCGGCCTGAACTATGCCGATCACGTCAAGGAGCTTTCGAAGGAACTGACGGTGACGTCAAAGGACGAGCCACAGGTGTTCATGAAGGGGCCTGGCACCTTGGTTGGTCATAACGCACAGACGCGGCGACCGCGAGATGCCACCTTCATGCACTACGAGCGAACTGGCAGCAGTCATCGGCAAGCCGGCCAAAGGCGTGAAGGTAAGCGAGGCGATGGCGTATGTAGCTAGCTACACGGTATGCAACGACTGTGCGATCCGCGACTACTTGGAGAACTGGTATCGCCCGAATTTTGCGGGTCAAGAATCGCGATACCTGCACGGTGCTCTGACCGTGGTTCGTGGATGCCGCCGATGTGCCGGACCCGCATGTGCTGCAAATGCGTACGTTGGTCAACGGTGAGGTGGCGCAGCGCGGTACAACCGCCGACATGATCAATGATATCCCGGCGTTGATCGAGCACCTCAGCAGTTTCATGACACTACTTCCACGGGACGTGATTCTGACGGGCACGCCGGACGGTGTCGTTAACGTTAATGAGGGTGACGAGGTAGTGTGCGAGATCGATTGTATCGGTTCCCTGCGCGGCACTATCGTCGGCGACTCAGCGTTTGGTCGATAAGGAATTTCATTGTGCGGATCCAACATCTGATCGACGGCAAGGCCGTCGAGAGCAACCAATACTTCGAGACAGTTAACCCGGCGACGCAGGAGGTGTTGGCTGTGGTCGCCGCGGGTCGGCAGGCAGGCAGAGATACAGGCGGGGGGTGGACAACCTAGATGTGATCATGGTGGTACAGAGAGTCGACGGGGTGTGTTTCGTACCAGCTGATCTTTCGGCCGCTATGGGCTACCTCGGGCAGCCAGATCACCCCGAGGTCCAGCGAGCCATCCTCGACGGGATTGGCGCAGTGCGTCGAGCAGGCAAGGCGTTCTGCCGCCTGACGGTAGAGCGTGTATTGGCAAAGCGCTACGTCGAAGGCGGTGCGTTGTTTGCGGCTGTTTGTGTGGACACTGCGCTTCTAGCCCGCGCGGCCCGGGAACTGGCCGCTTACTTCGACAAGCATGAATCATCCGGAGAGGTTAAAACCTCGTCGGTGTACTAATAACATTCACTATTTTTTCCAATCCCATGATTAAACTGAAGGATGCAGATCTGCTGAAGACAGAATGTCTGCTAGATGGAAAATGGACCGGCGCGGAGAGCGGTGCGCATATTGAAGTCATCAATCCGGCAACCGGTGAATTGGTCGCGACCGTTCCAAGCATGGGCGAGGCCGAAACGCGTCGAGCGATAGCGGGTGCTGAGCAAGCGCTGCATGCATGGCGAGCTCGAACTGCTGAGTCGCGCGCAGAAGTGTTGCATGTCTGGTTCCGGTTGATGATGGAAAACCAGGAAGACCTGGCTATTCTGATGACTTCCGAACAGGGCAAGCCTCTGGCCGAGTCACGCGGCGAAATCGCGTACGCCGCATCATATATCCAGTGGTTTTCTGAAGAGGCTCGCCGTGTATACGGGGCTACAATCCCTTCGCCCTGGCCCGACAAGCGCATAGTCGTCACCAAGGAGCCTGTGGGGGTTTGCGCCGCAATTACGCCGTGGAATTTCCCAGCGGCGATGATCACGCGGAAGGTGGCGCCGGCTCTCGCCGCGGGTTGTACCATCATCGTCAAGCCAGCTCAGCAAACGCCACTGTCAGCGCTCGCCATGGCGGAACTTGCAGTTCGTGCGGGTGTTCCCGCTGGCGTATTTAGCGTGTTGAGCGGCAGTTCACGTGTAATCGGTGGTGTGCTGACGGCTAGCCCCATTGTTCGCAAGTTGACCTTCACAGGCTCGACGGAAGTCGGGCGGCAGTTGGCCGCCCAATGCGCGCCAACACTGAAGAAGATGTCGCTGGAACTCGGTGGCAACGCCCCCTTCATTGTGTTCGAGGATGCAGACCTGGATGCGGCCGTAGAGGGCGCAATGATTTCAAAGTACCGCAACACCGGACAGACTTGTGTCTGCGCGAATCGGATGCTGGTTCACGACAGCGTCCATGATGCCTTCGTCTCGAAGCTCCATGCCACGGTTCGGGCGCTTCGCGTGGGTGACGGGATGGAGCCGGGTGTTGCACAAGGACCGATGATCGATGCTGACGCGCTTCGCAAGGTCCAGGAACTGGTTGACGATGCTACCCGCCGCGGCGCACGTGTGATCACTGGCGGCAAAGTTCATGCCTTGGGCGGTACCTTTTACGAGCCAACTATTATTACGGATGTGCTGCCGGAGATGCGTATTGCAAAGGAAGAGATTTTCGGTCCAGTGGCGCCTGTATTTCGGTTCCATACAGAAGACGAAGCCATTCGCATGGCGAACGACACAGAGTTCGGATTGGCTGCGTATTTCTACACCGAAAGCGCGCGCCGTACGTGGCGTGTTTCAACGGCCCTCGAATATGGCATGGTCGGAATCAATAGCGGCCTGATCAGTACGGCAGCTGCGCCGTTTGGTGGTGTCAAGCAATCTGGTATGGGGCGCGAGGGTTCCTACCTTGGTATCGAGGAGTATCTCGAAACTAAGTATTTATGCATGGCTGTCTAAGAAAATTATCGGATTATTTTAAGCAATTATTTAAATCGAGATTTTAAATATTCTGGATATGTCAAGAGTAGTAGTATTTTATTTCCGCACGGCACACGATGTGCCGGCGGTCTGGCCGGAATGGTAAGTTATTCGAATGCGAAAATGCACGCCGCAGGCGAGTTCTGCCGCAAAGTTCAGTGGGGAGAGTTTCGCCGGCACGACATTCAGAATATTAATATTGGATTTTCGCGCGTCAAGCGGCTCGATATGTTTACACGCATCTAGCGTAATGGAGGGGAATAATGGAATCAACGGCGACTGGGTCACGAAATATTTCTGATGCTCCCCCGGAAAATTCTGCGTCGACGCCAGAGGGAACAGAGCAATCACCATACCGTTGGGTTATTCTCTTAGTTGTCTGGATGTCTTTTCTGTTGAGTTGCGTTAGTAGAGCTGCTTGGAGCACCGTGTCAGCACCAGTCGGACATTCTCTCGGAATATCAGTTGCAATGCTGGGTGCCTTTGTGACCGCGTTTTATGTTGGATATGTCGTTGCGAATGTTGGGGGTGGCTTTCTGACCGATGTGATCGGAGGCCGACGCACCCTGACGTACACATTGATTCTTCTCGGAATATCGACGTTTGCATTCGGGTATGCGAATGATTTGAGAACTGGGTTCGCAATTCAGACGATCATGGGGCTGGCTGCGGGAGCTGACTACCCCACGGGCGTCAAAATAATAACGTCGTGGTTCGGAAAGGATCGTGGCCGTGCTCTCGGCCTCTACACGACAGCCACGTCTTTCGCCGTCGTCATAGCTAACGCAACGATTCCGTTGTTGTCGAATGCATTCGGGTGGCAGAACGCATTCAGGGCCCTTGGGCTTTGCACTTTTGGTTGGGCTTTCGTCTCGAGCCGTGCACTGAGAGACGCTCCGACAAAGGCAGCCTTTGCCCACATTACCACGGACGAAATCAGAGCGTTGGTCAAGAACAGGAATCTGGTGCTGCTCGCATTGGCCGGTCTTGGCGCACTCTGGGCGACTGTAGGTTTCACTGCGTGGGGAAATGCGCTGATGATCAAACAGTATGAAATCGATCCGGTAACGGCAGGCCGGATCTTTGTGCTGTTCGGTGTAGGCGCTGTTCTGACGAAACCGTTGCTGGGTTGGCTATCAGATCTGTTTGATGGCGCAACAAAGCTCCTTGGAGTGCTCTCGCTGGCTTGTTTCGCCGGGATGCTTCTCGTGTTCAGCCGTTGTTCGACCGCGCAGGAATTCTATATCGCGGCCCCGTTTCTCGGAGCGGTTGCCTTCGGTTACACGCCGGTGCTCGTAGCGCAGGTCACGCAGACTTCAGGGGCGAAGGCAGCTGGTCTGGCGGCAGGATTGACAACTGCGGTCTGGCAATTGGGCAGTGCGATGGCGCCGCTTGTCGTCGGAGCAGTATATGCGCGATCACACTCCTTCTCGTATCCGCTGCTGACGCTTGCAGCAGGGCCAGTGCTTGGGGCATTGATATTGATTTTTATCCGTCGTCGCTCCAGTAACGTTGCTGCCGTTTCTGCATAGATGATTGGCTCTTTCCCTGGGAGAGTTCTAACCCGATCGGGTCCAGAGGGGAGTTGGAATTAATGTTGATGGGCGGGTTATAAAATTAAAAATGTGTCATTTTTTAAGGTCGATGTAAGGTCCGTGGCTGAAGATAACGAGATTGTTCGCCGGTGGTGATATCGATTTGAGCTGTGATATCGTCAGAGTCGGTCGCGATATGTCGAGAATAATCAAGAAAAGTGGATCTAATGATGAATGCCGGGAACTTGAAAATTGGCACTCGGATGGGGTTGGCAGCTCTGCTATTCCTTTCCGTTTATGCCCTCTGCACATGGTTTGGGATATCGGGATTGAGACTAGTAAGTGTTGAAAATAGTTCGATTATAAATGACGGGTACCGGGGCGCGGCTTATTCTTACGAAATAATTGATATAGTAAACCGTAATGCAAGAAGTATGCGGAATACGCTTATTTTTGATGATCCTTTGAGTTTTGAGAGGGAGAAGGTTGGGATATTAAAAAATAATAGCGAGAACGACGATAATTGTTCAAGGCTGAAGGTCTCTATAAATTCGGCGCGCGGTAAGGATTTGCTTCGGATCGTTCTGGAGACCAGGGATTTGTATGGGGTTTCGCAAAATGAGTTCATGGAACTCGTTGCTTCTGGAAGGAAGGCCGAGGCCAAAGAGTTACTGCTGAACAAATTGAGCACGGATCAGCGAAACTATTTTGATGCACTCAGGGAGCTGATCAGGTATCAGACAGAGCGCGTTCGAGTGAGCGGCGAGCGCGCTGAAAACGTCTTTCAGACTACACGGGCGAAATTGCTGGGCCTCGCAGTTTTGTCGGTTGTGCTGGGCATAGGTGTGTCAGCGTGGCTCAGCTTTTCCATCATCCTTCCCCTGAGGCAGGCTGTGAAGATTGCCGGCACAGTGGCTAGCGGAGATTTGAGCAGCCGGATAGAAGTAAAAACAAGAGATGAGACCGGCCTTCTTTTGAAATCTCTCAAAGAGATGAATGACAGTTTGGTCAGGGTCGTCTCGGAAGTGCGATCCGGTGCCGATACGATTGCTACTTCGACAAGCCAGATTTCCGCGGGCAATCAAGACCTTTCAGTTCGTACTGCTGAACAGGCTGCTTCGTTGGAGCAAACTGCTGCGAGCATGACCGAGCTGACCGAGACAGTCAGGCAAAACGCTGAGAATGCGAGGCAAGCAAACTCGCTGGCTGTCAGTGCTTGCGAGTTGGCTGGCACGGGGCGCCGTGACGTCGATGTCATGGTGGAGACGATCAATCAGATCAACGCCGATTCCGCACGAGTGGCGGAGATCACCGGCATGATCGAAGGAATTGCCTTTCAGACCAATATTCTGGCGCTCAACGCTGCGGTGGAGGCAGCCCGTGCGGGTGAACAGGGACGCGGTTTTGCGGTGGTCGCTGGGGAGGTTCGGTCGCTTGCGCAGCGTGCTTCTGCGGCAGCCAAGGAAATCAAGGACCTGATCGAGGTATCCACGCAGAAGGTTAGCCAAGGTACGCGTCGGGCTGGCGAGGTCAGCATTGCTATGGATCATATTCATCAGGCAGTCTCGCGAGTCTCTGATGTTGTCGCCGAAATCTCAGCTGCTTCTCTGGAGCAGACACAGGGCATCGAACAGGTGCATCAAGCGATCGACCAGATCGATGAAGTGACCCAGCAGAACGCCGCACTGGTGGAGGAATCGGCAGCAGCAGCACAGTCGATGCAGGAGCAGGCCGGCAAGATGAAGGAAGAGGTCATGTTTTTCAAGCTCGGAGTTGAATCAGGCGAATCTCAACAATTCTCAGTTGCTCAGGCTGCGCCGATATGAATGGCAGCGCTGGGGCGCGGCGACGACCCGGCTGGGTAATCCGTAAGCGGTCATTGGGCGATACCCTCTCGTCGCGAGACCTAATCACGGCGGCGAACTTTCCATGTTGTACGAACGTGGACACGCTTATATGAACGAACAAGCGGAGAGAAACAGGGCCGGCTGGTCACGGATCGTAAGCGAGATGGCAGCGCAAATACGACGAACTCGCTAAGCTTGAGGTGATCGAGGGATGCTTGAAACCTGGTGTCACGATAGCTGGAACGACCGTGGACCATGGGTCAATCCGAACCTTACGCTGACGTGGATTACTTAGCTCGCAATGGCGTCCTGAGAGCCGATCGCGTCCTACTCGTCAACATTGCCGAACCCGCTCCAGACGACCTTGGTAGCCTTGTGGAAGCGATGCCGCTTTGCGGCGTCGTCCTCATTCCAGCGAAGAAATACGATCAGGCCTTCCAAACTGGTCATGATGAGTGCGCCGCGCAATTCGCATTCTTCTGCCGAGAGCGCAGGATTGATCTCTTCGACAAGCTTTGCAAAGAGGCGCGTGAACTGTTGCTGTATGTCGACGGCAATATCGCGCGCGAACGGCTCATGCAGTCCGAGTCCCCAGCATTCCAGGACGGATGCGGGAAGGCCGGGTTTGGCAAATTCTACGAAAGCATCGTCAATGATCGCTTCGAGCCGTGCCTGGGGAGAGCGCCTCTTATTTTCGGCGAAGCCTCGAAAGCGTTCGAAATAGCGTTTGGCGATCTCCTCGAGCGTTGCGCGCAGCAGCGCTTCCCGATTCGAAAAATAGTGCTGTAACGTACTCAGGCGAATGCCCGCATCGTTGGCTACGCGATTGATCGTATACCCCGCATATCCTTCTGCGATCAGGACGTTGATCGAGACGTCGATGATCTCGGGTACGCGACTTTTCCGATTGCCACGCCGTCTTGCGGGCTCGTCTGCCAGTGGATCGAAGATCGCAGCAGAAGGAAGGGTCATTTTTCTCACATGGTCTCCGTACCGGCGCGATGAGCATCTTCTCTTCCGCCGCAATCAAGGTTTGCCCTCAGGTCGTGAGCGTTGGCTCGCGATCCTAGTCCCGCAAGCATCCATCTTGCCAGTTCGCCGCCTTTCGACCAGTGCACTGCTGGCCTCTGTGCGACGTTATCCGGGAAGTAGTGCCAGAAAGCAGGCTAAATAACCTATTATAAATATAGGTTGCGCTGCCGTGAGGGCAAGGGTGTATCTAAATTTATCATAAAAAACAATGTAATAGACGGTTAATCGTTTACCCTCGTCTAGCATGTGCGATCTTGCTTTATAGGTTGATTAACCTATAATTTGCGTGTGAGGAGATCAACCGACAGTGCGTTGTTCCCGCGATGCACAGGGGGCATGTCGGAAGCGTGTGCGATGAGGGGAATGGGAAATGAACTCCGGCAATAGGTCCTTGCGTTCGCTGGTTATCAAGTGGTTCGGGTCAGCGTCTGTGGCCCCGATCTGCGTGACGGAGTTCAGTCGAACTCGAACCGACCGAACGCGCTATGTGCGCATCGGAATAGCTCGGCCGCAGGGCTGGTTCGCAATTGTTTTCTTTCGGCACGATGACGGCTCATGGAATGTGTTTCCGCCAAATGTGAGGGGGCAGGCGCTTGGTGCGTACCGGCATGCCGCATGAGAGGCATGGTGAGATCGCGTTCGCGTTCTACAGGGGAACGTAATGAATGTTTTCGAGTTGGCAAGGGATGCGGGAATGCTGGTCGTGCTGGACGGCAGAATCGGTCGCACGGAGTATCGATGTGTCCACGGAACCCTGGACGCATTGGAGCGGTTTGCTCAAGCGCTGGAAATTGCGGTGATGAACGAACGGCTCGAAGCGGCTGCCCTTGATCGCGCCTCGAGCGGGTCCAGTGATGCTCGCTCAGAATTGTCGAACTGAGCATCTGACCACGCGCCGCAGTTCGCTTGTAGGTATCGAGCTGCACCTGGCGTTCGAGTCGGGCTGTGAGCGTTGGCCGAGAACTTTAAGGAATCGCCTGACTGCCATGCTCGCCCTGTGTGCCCAGAATCGAGTTCGGACCGAGGCCCAGACACACTTCCTACGCTTCCTCGACAGATCGCCGATTCTTCGGCGTTCGTGCGCCTTGACCGCCGTAGTGCGCCTGACGCGAAGATTAGATTGAGTCGGAATGTCCGCAACGTGGACATTGCGTACGAAGGAGGGGGGCGCCGCGTTCGCCGCCGTAGCATGAGCAGGAGCCACATTCTCGCATTCTTGTGCAGAGCCGGCTTTCCTTTGCAACGTAGCAGAGCAGAGCAACCATGAATACATCAAATACTTCTCAAAGCGAGATTATCGATCTCCCTCCGCTTCCCGCGACCCTCAATCCGTTTCCAGAATATGCCAAGCTGGCGGAGCGAGGTCCCGTGGTCCGGGTCAGGACGCCTGTTGGAACGGAGGTCTACCTGATCACGCGCTGGGCGGAGGCGATCGAGGTTCTCTCCAATCCCCTGATTGCAAAAGGTTCAGACCATATTCAGGCAGCCCTCGCCGCGCAAGGCCGCAGTGGGCCGGGCGCAGGGACCCCGATCGCCGGCTCTCAGGCTGGAAACCTTCTCAATACCGATCCACCCGATCACACGCGTCTGCGATCCTTGGTGATGCTCGCGTTCACGCCCCGGCGCCTCGAACAACTGCGGGCTACGGTGGAGCAACTGGTAGATCGTCTGATCGACCAGATGCGTGAAGGTCCCGAGGCAGATTTGATCGCGGATTTTGCCTACCCCATCGGTATCACGACGATCTGCACCATGCTCGGCGTACCGGAAGGCGACAGGTCCAATTTCCGGCAATGGGCCGAGTGGGCGATGACGCCTGGCCATAAAGAGCAGGACCATTGTATGGAACTGCTGCGAAACTATCTTGCGACTCTCATCGAATCCAAGCGTGAGGTACTGGCAGACGGCGCTGTTCCCGATGAGCAGCCTGACCTGCTAAGTGCCATGATTGCCGCGCGCAATGCTTCGAACGCGCTGACAATTGAGGAACTTCAAAGCATGTCGTATTTGCTTCTCATCGCTGGTCACGAAACCACGGTGGGACTGATCGGCAATGCGCTGTTGCACCTTATGCTGAATCCGGATCAGCAGCGGCTACTGGTCGAAGATCCTACGCTGATTAAAAACACCATCGAGGAGACGCTGCGTTACGACGGTTCAGTGCCATACACGACATTCCGGGCGACCACGGCAGATGTGAAAATTGGAGATACGGTGATTCCGGGCGGCAGTTTTGTACAGGTCGTGCTGCCTGCCCTCAACCGTGATCCTGAGAAGTTTGAAGATCCGGGCATCTTCGATATCCGCCGCAAAATCAAGCAGCACATGGCTTTCGGGCATGGCGTCCATTTTTGTCTTGGCTCTCACCTTGCTCGCCTGGAAGCGCAAACTGCGGTGGGGCGGCTCATGCAGGCATTTCCCAACGTCGAACTCAGCTGCGACCCAGCGGACATTCCTTGGCTTGGCACGGTGATCCGCGGTGCGCGATCGCTCCCGGTTCGCATCAACGGACAAGAATATAAGGAGTCCTGATAATGTATCGCGGATTCAATGTCAGTGCGGGGCGCCGCGACGTAGCTACGGAATGGTACGCTGTCGAGGACCCTGCCGTCCTCACGCCAATAGCAGAAGCGCCGATAACCACGCCGCAAGCGCTCGACGATGCCGTTGCCTCGGCTGCAGCCGCTCTCGGCAGTTGGGCGTCGGACCTCACGGCCCGTCGCAATGCTCTGAAGCGGTGCGCTGCGTTGCTGGCTGCCAATCTTGAGGAATTTGCCATCCTGCTCAGTCGGGAGCAGGGAAAGCCGCTGCTGGCGGCGACACGAGAACTTCTGTCTGCCAAAGGTTACCTGGAATATTTCGCCGAGAAGAGTGCGCATCAGGAGATCATCCGGTCTGATCCAGGCCGAACGGTTGTGGCAGTGAGTGCCCCGGTTGGGGTCGTGGGGATTATCGTGCCCTGGAATTTCCCTATTGTGCTTCTGATGATGAAGCTCGGCCCCGCACTGTGGGCAGGGAACACCGTGGTGGTCAAGCCAGCACCAACGACGCCGCTGACGACCTTGGCCATCGCAAACCTGTTTGCCGATTGCCTGCCGCCGGGGGTGCTGAACACGGTGACGGGTGGCACGGATGTTGGTGCGTCCCTGGTGAGTCATGCTGGCGTGGCGAAGATATCGTTCACCGGATCGACGCCGACCGGAAAGAAGATTATGGCCAGCGCCGCACAAACCCTGAAACGACTGACGCTCGAGTTGGGCGGCAACGACGCAGCCATCGTCCTTGCGGACGCGGATATCGACGCGTCCGTACCCTTGCTGTTTGAACGATCGTTCATGAACGCTGGCCAAGTGTGCTGCGCGGTTAAGCGCTTGTTCGTGCATCGATCGCTATACGAGCCGCTGGTGGAGAAGATGGCGTCGATCGCAAAGACATGGCGTGTCGGTCCTGGATTGACCGATGGCGTGCAGATGGGGCCTCTACATAATCGCCAACAGTTCGACCATGTGAAAGCGCTCTTGGACGATGCCGTTGCGACGGGCGGTCGGATTGTCACAGGGGGGACGAAGCCGGACGAATGGGCGGGTCACTTCCTGCGACCGGCAATCGTCGTGGATGTTTCGGACAGCAGTCGACTCGTGCGCGAGGAGCAGTTTGGACCGGCGCTGCCCATACTGACTTTCGACGATGAAGACGAGGCAGTCTCCCGGGCGAATGCCTCGGAGTTTGGTCTGGGCGGCTCAGTGTGGTCTACCAATATCGGACGTGCGACGGCATTGGTCCGCCGGCTGGAAGCGGTGAATCTGTTCGTGAATCAGCACGCAACTCCTCCCGATCCTGCGATTCCTTTCGGGGGAATGAAGTCGAGTGGCTTCGGGTACGAATTCGGTGAATGGGGTCTCGATGAATTCGTAGTGCGAAAAGTATTGCACAGCCAGACGGGAGGTTTGGCATGAGCAGGCTGATGAGGGCGGCTATTCTCGAAGGGGTAGGTCGACCCCTGCGCATTGCCGATGACGTGGAGATCGATGACCCGCGGGCCGGCGAAGTGTTGGTGAGAATCACGCATTGCGGGGTCTGCAACACGGATCTGGCGCTCGCCGACGGCAAGGTGGGCTACCCCGTGCCAGCGGTGCTGGGTCACGAAGCAGCGGGCACGGTCGCGGCACTTGGTGCGGGGGTAACTGATCTCGCTTTCGGTCAACGGGTCGTGGTCTCCATGCGACCGGCATGCGGAACTTGTTACTTCTGTGTGCGCAATCAGCCTGTTTTGTGTGTCGCGGCCGAGAGCCCTTCCCGTACGGCGGGACCCGCCGGCCACGATGTGCGCGTTCGGCATCGAGGGACACCGGTGGCTCGGGGACTTCGCCTGGGGGCGTTCGCGGAGTACGTGCTTGTGGAGCGCAGTGGTGTCGTTCCGGTCCCTGACTCCATTTCGTTGACGCACGCAGCGACGATGGGATGTGCAGTGCAAACCGGTATGGGATCGGTGGCAAACGTGGCCGCAGTGCCGGAAGGCGCCACCGCTGCCGTCGTGGGGCTCGGCGCGGTGGGGCTCTCGACGATTCAGGCGTTGCGAATTGCACGCGCAGGACTGGTGGTGGGTCTTGATTTCAATGCTGACCGACGCATTCACGCGCAGAGGCTTGGGGCGAACGCAACGTTCGACAACTCGGCCGCTGGATTTGAAGACCCCTGTCGGACGCTGACGGGGGGGATCGGTTTCGACTTCGTATTTGATGGGGTCTGTAGTCCTGACAGCTTGAATCTGTGTGCTTCCCTGGTGCGCAAGGGGGGGGTGATCGTCATGATCGGTGTCGCCAAGCCAGCGGAATCGGTGTCGATCGGAGCGCTGGACATGGTGTTGCGGCAATTGCAGGTCAAAGGGTCCTACCTTGGTAACTGTCATGCACAGCGAGACCTTCCGCGATATTTCGATCTGTGCTGCCATCGAGCGCTGGACCTGAGCAGCCTGGTCACGAACGTGAGGCCATTGGAAGAAGTTAATGAGGCTCTTCAGGATCTCCGCGATGGCGTTGGCATCCGGACGGTGCTGACAATCTGATTCAAAGCGGGGAAAATCTGATGACTCAACTCAAGATGCGAGTGGCCAGAAAAGAGCGGGAGGCAGACGGAATCTGCAGTCTCGAGCTCGAATCGATCGACGGCCAGGCGCTGCCGCCGTTTCGCGCTGGCGCACATATTGATTTCCATTTGCCGGGCGGCTTGATACGCCAATACTCGCTGTTTGGATCTCCTTTCGATCAGCGGCGTTATCGCATTGCCGTATTGTTGGACGCCAATTCTCGTGGTGGGTCCAAGGCGGTTCACGAGAGCGTCCATGCGGGAGATGAGGTGATCATCTCGTCGCCACGTAATCACTTTCCGCTTGTCCCGTCCGAGAAGTCGATTCTGATTGCGGGTGGCATCGGGATTACTCCAATGCTCTGCATGGCTGAGGAATTGAGCGTTGAGGGAAAGGCGTACGATCTGCATTACTGTGTTCGTACTGCAAATCGCGCAGCCTTTCTCGGTCGACTTGGCGCAGCTCCGTTCGTCGAAAACACTCACGTCCACTTCGACGACGCCTCCGGATCGCAGGGGCCACTTGATCTGGACGCTCTCCTTGCACACCCGAGGCAAGGTGTCCACCTCTACGTGTGCGGACCGAGCGGGCTTATCGATTCAGTTGTTGAAGGCGCGAAGCGCCACAACTGGCCTGACGATCACGTTCACTTTGAGCATTTCGCTCCGCCGCCATCGTCTCAGAAACAGGGGGGGCATGGCTTCGAAGTGCGCATCGCAAGCACGGGTCAGACTTTTCTCATCCTGCCAGAGGAGTCTGTTGCACAGGTCCTGGCCAGAAATGGCATTGATATCCCGGTTTCTTGTGAGCAAGGCGTGTGCGGAACTTGTGTCACAAGAGTCATTGAAGGTGAGCCCGACCATCGAGATCTCTTTTTGACAGAGGCCGAGCAGGCGGCCAATGATTGTTTCACGGCATGTTGTTCTCGTGCTCGCGGACCCCTGCTCGTTTTAGATCTCTAGTGCGTTCGTTCGCGCCGGTCAGCTCGATCTGTCCGCACCCCGAACATGTACGTGTGATTCGTTCGGAAAGAAAAATGATAGACGTATTCTTGGTTCTATCGCCATCGTCAATTTGATGACAACAAGACTCGGTCGGCTACCGAGCGCGTTGTCCGACAGATCAGTGCACTAGGCGTAATAGCCATTGATACCGCCGAAGGCATAACTGACGGCGTAACGGTGGCACGGATTATCACCTGGGCAGGGGATATCGTGCGGATCGAGTGCGTTGGCGACAACGCGAGGGTCTCGAGCGATCGCTTGCCTAATTGACCATGACAACATCAAGGAGAGATAGGCCATGGGCCAGACCATCCAGATCGGCTGCGCAGACGGCAGTTTCAGCGGATACCTTGCCACCCCGGCTGCAGGGAGGGGGCCTGGGATTGTGCTGTGCCAAGAGATTTTTGGTGTCAATGCCAATATGCGCAAGGTCGCGGATTACTACGCCGAAGAAGGTTATACCGTGCTGGTGCCTGATCTGTTCTGGCGCCTCTCGCCCGGCATCGAATTGGAAGACCATGGTGAAGATTTCCAGCGCGCTTTGGGGCTGTGCCAGCAGTTTGACGAGGCCAAGGGTGTGCAGGACGTCGGCGCAGCACTGACGACGCTGCGGCAACGTCCGGAATGTGTCGGCCACACTGGTGTGCTGGGTTTCTGCTTGGGAGGCAAACTGGCTTACTTGGCAGCATGCAGGCTCGAAGGCGTCGCGTGCGCGGTTGGCTACTATGGCGTGGGTATCGAGCATGCATTGAGCGAGGCTGCCAATCTCAAGGGCCGGCTGGTGCTGCATATCGCCCAGAATGATGGTTTCTGTCCGCCGGACGCGCAGGCGGCCATCGTGGAGAGCCTGGGTGGCAAGGAGAACGTCGAACTGCACGTTTACCAAGGGGTTGATCACGCCTTCGCC
Source organism: Burkholderia sp. Bp8992 (assembly GCF_003853705.1). Lineage (GTDB taxonomy): Bacteria > Pseudomonadota > Gammaproteobacteria > Burkholderiales > Burkholderiaceae > Burkholderia. The sequence goes on from NZ_QTQI01000035.1 coordinate 52,577, forward strand.
CGTGCCGATGGTGCGCACTTCGACAAGTCTGCGGCCCTGATCGCGCACCAGCGCTCGATTGCAGCACTGCGTGGAGAGATGGGTCCGCATTACGATCTTTCGGCGCTTTGGGACAAGCACTGCGAGCACGAATTCTTTACTCGCGACGTGGATGCCACCATGGCCACCATGGTCTCCGAGCCGTACGTCAATCACATCCCGACCATGACCGGCGGCGTGGGCTATCGGCAGTTGAAGCGCTTTTATCAGCATCACTTCGTGCACGGCAATCCGCCCGACATCAGCATGATCCCGATCTCGCGCACGATCGGCGCGAGCCAGGTGGTTGACGAGAGCCTGCTCTGCTTTACCCATACCACTGAAATCGACTGGATGCTGCCCGGCGTGAAGCCGACCGGCAGGCGAGTGGAAATCCCGCTTGTTGGCATCATCAAGTTCCGCGGTGACAAGCTATACCACGAGCACATCTATTGGGACCAGGCCAGCGTGCTGGTGCAGATCGGTCTGCTCGATCCCGAGGGTTTGCCGGTGGCCGGAGTGGAGACGGGGCGCAAGCTGCTGGATGAGTCGCTGCCTTCGAACACGCTGATGGCGCGCTGGAAAGAAAGCGAAGGGAAGTAGGCTGACTGGCATCTCCGCCAGAGCGGGGATGCCGAGATTCACCAAGAAAGAGGAACCATCATGAAAGGACTGCAGGACAAGGTCGCCATCATCACCGGGGGCGCGACACTTATTGGTGCCGGTGTGGCCCGCGCGTTCGTCGCGGCAGGCGCGAGCGTGGCGATCCTCGACATCGACGTGGTCGGCGGGGAGCGCGTGGCCGCCGAGTTGGGAGAGAAGGCAATCTTCATCGCCACGGATATTACCAAGGACGATCAAGTCAGCGCAGCGGTCGCCAAGGTTGTGAGTCGTTTCGGAGGCGTGGACTTTTTGGTGAACCTGGCCTGCACGTATTTGGACGACGGCTTCAAGTCTCCCCGCGCTGATTGGCAGACTGCCCTCGACGTCAACGTGGTGTCCGGAATCATGTTGGCCCAGAAGGTTCATCCAGAGATGAAGGCGCGTGGGGGCGGTGCAATTGTCAACTTTACGAGTATCTCGGCAAAGGTTGCCCAGACGGGGCGTTGGCTCTATCCGGTTTCCAAGGCGGCAATTTTGCAGCTGACGCGCAGTATGGCGATGGACCTCGCGCCAGACCGCATTCGTGTGAACGCGGTGTCCCCGGGCTGGATCTGGTGCAGGTTGATGGACGAAATGAGCGGTGGCAATCGAGCGGGTATCGACGAACTCGCCACACCGTTCCATCTGTTGGGACGGGTTGGTGATCCGGACGAAGTTGCGCAGGTGGTGCTGTTTCTGTGCTCCGACAATGCCAGTTTCGTCACCGGCGCCGACTACGCCGTGGACGGGGGGTATTCGGCGATGGGCCCCGAACAGAATGTCCCGCCATACGGCAAGCAGGCCGGCTAAAAATTAACGATATCCTCCAGGAGATATATCATGAGTCAACGTATCGCCATCGTTGGAGCCGGGCAGTCCGGGCTGCAAATGGCCCTCGCTCTGCAGTCCAAGGGCTACCAAGTGACCTTGGTCACCAACCGCACACCCGATCAGATCCGCGCTGGCAAGGTTATGTCCAGTCAGGGCATGCTTCACAGTGCACTGCAGATCGAGCGCGATCTTGGGCTGAATATGTGGGACGACACGTGCCCGCCTGTGCAGGGTGTAAGCCTGACGGTGTTGCAGCCGGGGAAGCCCGGCGAGAAGATGCTTGAGTGGATGGCTTCTCTGGAGCACCCGGGCCAGTCTACGGACCAGCGCGTGAAGATGCCGATCTGGATGGAGACCTTCGTCCAGCGCGGGGGCGATCTGCGCATCGTCGACGCAGGTTTGGAGGAGCTAGAGGATCTGGCGCAACACCACGATCTTGTGCTGCTGGCTGCCGGTAAGGGCGAGATCGTCAACCGTTTCGAGCGCGACGTCGCAAACAGCCCGTTCGATGTGCCGCAACGTGCGTTGGCACTGGCCTACGTGACCGGTATGACGCCGCGTACGCCGTTCTCACGCATTGGCTTCAATGTGATTCCTGGCGTGGGCGAGTACTTCAGCTTCCCGGCACTGACGTTGTCCGGCTTATGCGACATCATGGTTTTCGAAGGTGTGCCGGGCGGCCCGATGGATCGCTGGGCAGAGGCCCGCACGCCGGAGCAACATCTGGCCGAATGCCTGCGTGTCGTGCGTACTTATCTGCCGTGGGAAGCCGAGCGATGCGAGCAGGTCGAGCTGACCGACGAAAACGGCATTCTCTCTGGGCGCTTCGCACCGACCGTGCGGAAGCCGGTCATGACCCTGCCGTCGGGACGACATGTGTTCGGAATGGCAGATGCGGTGGTGGTCAACGACCCTCTTACGGGGCAGGGCTCCAACAACGCTTCCAAGTGCTGCAAGGTCTATCTCGACGCGATTCTTGATCATGGCGATCGACCGTTCGACGCGGAATGGATGGAAGCCACCTTTGCCCGCTATTGGGAATACGCGCGTCACGTTGTCACCTGGACCAATTCGATGTTGGCGCCTCCGCCCCCGCATATTCTTAAACTGTTCGGCGCGGCCAGCGAGTCGCCGGCGTTGGCGGCACGCATCGCTAATGGCTTCGACAACCCGCCGAGCTTCTTCCCTTGGTGGACGGAGGCGCAAGCGTGCGAACAGATGATCGAGCAATACGTTGGACAGGCAGCCTGACATGAATGAATTACCGCAAATTGCCCCTGAGCCGCAAGCGCTGCGCCGGGTGTGCGGACGCTACGCAACTGGCGTGGCGGTGATCGGAGCCTGCGGACCTGAGGGGCGGTTGGTCGGCATGACGGTCAATTCGTTTGCTTCGCTTTCGTTGACGCCGCCGCTGATCCTGTGGAGCCTCGCATTGCATTCGCCGAACGCTGCACTGTTCGCGCCGGGGGAACGCTTCGGTGTGAGCATCTTGCGAGCTGGGCACGGCGAGCTAGCTCGGCACTTCGCAAGATCGTCACCCGATAAGTTCACTGGCGTTCCGCATCAGCGTTGCGAGCGAGGCGTTCCCTATCTTGAAGAGGCGCTGGCACAACTGGCTTGTCGGGTAGAGCGCGCCGATCCGGTCGGAGATCATCTGCTGATCGTCGGTGAGGTCGAGAGGGTGGCTGTGTGTGAAGGTGAACCATTGGTGTTCTACGGCGGCGACTTTGTCAGCCTGGCGGCTTGATCAAGAAGCGCAGGAATTTCGCAGAAGGACCACCCGTGAACTCGCACGCTCGTGCGAGTTCCGGCTTCCCTCTATCGAATGTTGCCTCGACCGTCGAGTCCTGTTTTTACAGATGCTTTAGGGTCGGCCCTGCCAGGGGTGTCGTCTCGTTCCGGCGAGCGCCGGCATGTGCTCGTGATGTACGTTTGTAGCATGAGGAGACACGATCTGTCCGGAGTCCGAACATGCATGCAACTTCTGAGCGTGGTGCGAAACACCCAGCATACGCTTGATTGTCACTCTATTCACGCTTTCAAATCCAAGCTCGAAGCAATCATATGAACAAGATTCTGGAAGACAAAGTTGTCGTAGTCACGGGCGCAGGCCAAGGTATCGGCCGTGCCATCGCAAAGCAGGCCGCCGCCGCCGGTGCCCGCGTTGTCGTCGCGGATATTGCCGTCGCTAAACTCGACGACGGCAGCACTCGATCGGTCGCGGAGAGCGTCGTTGAAGAGATCGTCGCACTCGGTGGAAAGGCCGTCGCTTCCACGGAGGATATCTCGGAATCCGCGGCGGCAAGTCGAATCGTTGAACAGGCGGTCGACACGTACGGGCGAATCGATTGCGTTGTCAATAACGCCGGCATTCTGCGGGACCGCATGTTTTTCAACATGGATGACGCGGAATGGGATGCAGTCGTCAAGGTCCATCTGTACGGGTACTACAACGTATCACGTGCGGCCGCACCGCATTTCAAGGAGCAGAACTCCGGCAGCTATGTCCACTTTAGCTCGTCATCCGGAATTATCGGAAACGTTGGGCAAGCCAACTATGCCGCCGCCAAGATGGGGGTGGTCGGACTTTCCACCAGCATCGCGTTGGACATGGCCCGGTTCAACGTGCGGTCGAATGTGATCGCCCCATGGGCCTGGAGCCAATTGCTCGAGAGTGTTCCGATTCGCACTCCAGAGCAGGGTGAGCGGATGCGCAAGATGAAAGAGACCATGAGAGCCGAACAGATTGCCCCGCTTTGCGTGTTTCTCGCGAGCGATCTGTCTTCGTCTATCTCGGGGCAAATCTTCGGGGCCCGTGGCAACGAAGTCTATTTGTTTAGCCAGCCGAGAATCGTTCGATCCGTGCAAAGATCCGACGGATGGGATGCCGAGAGTCTTGCCGCCACGATGCTCCCGTCTTTCAAGAATGACTTCTTGCCTGTCCAAACGCATCGCGACGTCGTCGGCTGGGATCCGATCTAAAGGCCGAAAATGCTCAATCTGGAACAAATCAGGAATCTCCCGGACACAGAGATTTCGCTCGACTACACCGAAAAGGACGTCGTCCTATATGCCCTAAGCATTGGCTTGGGGCACGCGGCGAACGAGGAGCTGAAGTTTGTCTTCGATGAGAAGCTTGTGTCCACGCCAACGTTCGCCATGATCTTGGCGCATCACCTGCCTTGGTTGCGCCAGCCGGAAACTGGTATTGACGTAAGGAAGATGTTGCACGGGGAAAGCAGTCTGGTCGTTCATCACCCGCTACCCAAAGCGGGGCACGTGACAGTCCACGGGCGTATCGCCGGTGTCGTCGATCGCGGTCCCGGAAAGAGCGTGTCGATCTATTTCGAGCAACGGGTGATCGAATCCGCCACGGCGAGCCATCTGGCGACGGTAGGGGGGTGCTTTGTATTCCCGGGAGCAGGGGTCGCCGTTGGCGCTACGGGCGCTCGCCCGGGCACCACGCCGACAAAGGTTCCAGACGGGTGCGCGGATATTGAGTTTGTCGATCATATTCCAAAGAACGCGGCCCAGTTGTATCGACTCAACGGAGATCGCAACACGTTACACGTGGACCCCGAGGTAGCCCGCCGGGCAGGGTTTGACCGACCGATCCTGCACGGTCTTTGCACGTTCGGCTATGCAGGAGCGGCAGCTATTCGGACATTGTGTGACCACGATGCCGGACGTGTTGAAAAGTTGCATGTTCGCTACTCGACCCCGATCTACCCAGGTGAGCAGTTGCGCACCGAGTTTTTTCGCATCGACACGAATGAATACGCCTTCCGCTGCATTGCCGTCGAGCGGAACGTAACGGTGCTAGAGGCCGGCCATCTTGTCTTACGGAACGAGAAATGAGCGAAACCACCAGTCGGCTGTTGCCACGGCCAACACCTGAAACAGCGCACTTCTGGGAAGGGGCTCGTCGCAAGCAGTTGCTGCTGCAGCGCTGCACAGAATGTGAGCATGTGTACTTTCCACCCCGCGCTTTTTGTCCGTCATGTAGTTCGCATAACGTATTACCTCACGCGTCGAGCGGTTCCGCAATACTGTTGAGTTACGTTATCAGCGCGAGGCCTGCGCCTGGCATCGAAGCTCCATACTCGGTCGCCATCGTCAAGCTCGAGGAGGGGCCCACGATGATGACAAACATCGTCAATTGTCCGCAGACACCCGAGAGTCTGATTCTGGACATGCCATTACGGGTTCTGTTCGTCGCGCAGAACGACGAAATCACCTTACCGTTCTTCGAGCCTGTGGACGTCGTATGAAGCAAGGAATTGCAATCGTTGGCGCGTCGGAGACGGCGCGCTTGGGTCAGATACCCGAACAGTCGCAGATCGGCTTGAGCGCCGATGCTGCCCTGCGGGCATTGGCAGATGCCGGCTTGGCGGCGCGTGATGTGGATGGCATTGCCACCGCCGGTGAATCACCGACGATGCTGGCGCATTATCTCGGCGTGAAACCTGCGTGGCTCGACGGTACCGCCGTTGGAGGGTGCTCGTTCATGCTGCACGTGCGGCATGCGACGGCCGCGATCGCCGCGGGCCTCTGCAAGACTGTGCTGATTGTACATGCCGAGAGCGGAAAGTCACGTATTGCGAACACCCCGCTGCCATGGCCACCTCAGGCCGGATCGCTGCCTGGGCAGTTCGAGGCGCCCTATGGCGCTATTTCGTCTCCCACGATGTTCACAGTTCCGGTCTTACGATATCTCAAACAGCATGGACTGACACCCGATGCACTGGGCGAGGTAGTTGTCGCTCAGCGCAAATGGGCGGCGCTGAATCCGCGTTCGCTGTACAAGGAGCAGATGAGCGTCGCAGACGTGCTTTCCGCAAAGGTCATCGCATATCCATTCACGCTGCCGATGTGTTGTCCCCTCACAGATGGCGGCGGCGCTTTGGTGTTGGTCGCAGCCGAGCGCGCCGTGGAATTCCCTCACAAGCCCGTCTATATTTGCGGGTCCGGCGAGAGCGCTGAATCGCCGATGATCAGTCAGATGAACGATCTGACGAGTTCGCGCGCTTTCCGTGACTCCGGAAACGCTGCGTTCGAGAGCGCCGGTATTGCGCGTAGCGACGTTGATCATGTGATGATTTACGACGCCTTCGCCCATCTGCCGTTGTATGGGCTCGAGGATCTGGGTTTCTGCAAACCTGGTGAGGCGGCCGGTTTTATTGCGGAAGGAAACACTTCCCCCGGAGGGCGTCTTCCAGTGAACACCAATGGTGGAGGACTTTGCTATACGCACTCCGGCATGTATGGCATGTTCGCCCTGCAGGAGAGTGTCAGACAGGTGCGGGGCACGGCGCCGGCGCAGCAAGGCGACGTGAACTTCTCCGTGTGCCACGGAGTGGGTGGAATGTTTGCAACGGCCGGGACCATTGTCCTCGGTAGCCAACTTACGCGAGGTTAATTGTGTACATCGGAACGCGAGCGCAGGAAACGCCGAACAAGCCGGCAATCATCAATGCGAATACTGGCGTCGCTGTCACCTACGGCCAGCTTGACTTGGAGTCCATGCGAGTTGCGCGGTTGCTGCACGCACGCGGGCTTCGTCGAGGCGATCGCATTGCTATTTATATGGAGAACCATCTCTCCTATATGGCTGTAATTTGGGCAGCATTGCGGTCCGGCCTTTGTGCCGTGCCGGTGAATCGCTACTTCAATGCACAGGAAGTAGCGTACGTGGTCAACGACTGCTCTGCCAAGGCCATCTTCACTACGCTGGCGCAAGCGGAAGTCGTCAGCTCATTGAGCGACTCGATCCCGAACTGTCAGATTCGGTTGATTGCCGACGGAGGACTCCCTGGATGGGAGGGCTATGAAGCGACCATCGAGCGATACGATGCATCGCGCTTGGACGTGGAGGCCATGGGTACGATTATGTCGTACACGTCGGGCACTACGGGGAGGCCAAAGGGGGTTTTGCGGCCTTTGCCCGATATGGACGCTACAGAAGCATGGGCTGGCTGGTCCGAGACAGGCGGTCTCTATAACTTCGACGCCGAGACAGTCTATCTGTCGCCGGCGCCCCTATACCACGGCGCGCCCATGCGCTTTTGTCGCGCGGTGCATATGGCAGGGGGAACGGTCGTGATGATGGAGAAGTTCGACGCTGAGACTGCCCTGCAGTTGATCGCCCGCTACCGGGTGACGCACTCGCAGTGGGTGCCGACAATGTTCGCGCGCATGCTGAAGCTCGATGCCTCAGTTCGAAATCTCTATGATCTTTCGTCGCATCATGTAGCTGTTCATGCGGCTGCACCTTGCCCCATCGATGTAAAGCGCCAGATGATTGCGTGGTGGGGACCCATCGTGCACGAATACTACGGAGGCACGGACAGTGCTGGAATCACCGCCATCAGCTGCGAAGAATGGCTTCAGCACCCAGGTTCCGTGGGCCGTGCGGATCCGGCGCGAGTGAAAGTCTGTCTGGAGGACGGCACTGAAGCGGCAATTGGGCAGGCAGGCACGGTGTACTTGGTTGGCAAGTCCGGTTCGTTGCCGGAGTACCTCAACGATCCCGAAAAGACGCGTGCCGCGCGCCATCCGGAGCACGATGATTGGGTGACGGGCGGGGATGTCGGTATCGTCCGTGAGGATGGCTACCTATATCTGACTGACCGAAAGGCGTTCACTATCATCTCAGGGGGCGTGAATATATACCCGCAAGTGATCGAAGATGCCTTGATCGAGCATCCACTCGTGGGAGATGCTGCCGTGTTCGGCGTTCCGAATGAAGAGATGGGCGAGGAAGTGAAGGCCGTGATCGAGCTTGCGGACGGTATTATGCCGTCCGCCGCCGTGGCCGATGAATTGATTGCCTATTGCAAAAGCCGCGTGGCGAGGTACATGGTCCCTCGTTCGGTGGAATTCGTGGAAAAGCTCCCTCGGTCGGCAGCAGGAAAGCTCATGAAAAAGGAGCTGCGGGATCGCTACTGGGTGGGCCGTAGTTTGGTTGCGTGATTAGTTCGGGGCGGGCAACGCCCGCTTGTCAATGTGAGAGAAATAACGGAACAAATATTAAGAAGTGCTAAATAAAAATTAGATAGATATTGAGAAATTAAAATTTCCGAGACTCAAGTGGAGAAAATCGTGGCTACCTGGAACAATGTTCGGCGCGCGCTTGCGCTGGCGACAATCGCATTTTCACCCTTCGCAGGAGCTACGGAAGGTGGAGGCTCAATTTACCCTGCAGGTGTAGAAACTTTCGCGTGTTGTGCTGCTCCTCCTCCTGGCATCTATGGTGTTGTCTATGGCGAACACTATTATGCGAACTCGTTCCGCGGTAATGACGGCAATGAAGTCCCCATTCCCGGGTTCAGTGCACGGGTGTCTGCTATTGTCCCTCGGGTCGTCTGGGTAACTAATCAACAGCTGTTTGGGGCATCGTTGGTGTTCCACGGGTTACTTCCTCTCGTGAACATGGACGTCAAAGCAGCGGGTGCTAGCCAAAGAAAGACTGGCGTCGGTGACGCGACTATTGGAACGGCGCTCGGATGGCACTTGGGTCCCCATCTTCATACACTTCTCGGACTCGATGTATTTGTTCCAACTGGCTCCTTTAGGAAAAACGATCTTGCTAACATCGGGCGCAACTACTGGGCAGTACAACCCGTTTTGGGCGTCTCTTATGTCGACCCGAACGGGTTCAATGGCGACCTCAAGGTCATGTATACGTTCAACTCGATCAATCGAGATACCGATTACACGTCGGGTCACGAATTGATTGTCGACTATGCTGCGGGCTACGGGATCGGCAAAGGATGGGTTCTCGGTGTCGGGGGGTACTTCTATCGGCAGACTACGGACGACAAGCAAGACGGAAACGATGTTCCGAACAACAGAGGGAGGGCTTTAGCCGTGGGGCCGATGGTCAAGTACGACAGCGGCAAGGGGTGGTTTGCAACGGTAAAGTACGAATTTGAAACAGCCGTTAGAAATCGGCCAAGCGGCAGCGCGCTCTGGCTTCGGGCGGTCTTTCCGTTGTAGCATTTGCCGAATTGGGGGGGCGTGGTGTACCCCAAGCGAGTTGCTGAATCCGATGCGCTCGCGACGGCTCGGACGGCGGCCGGCTGCGCACGCTCGAACGCTGGCTCGAAATCGCGTTCGTCGCTGTCGAGCGCCGTTACGAGCGCGGCCTCGGGTGAGCGCTCGCGCATCGCAAGCCGATGCTCGCGGTTACCGTCGCGCTGGCGGCCGCGCTGTTCGTCACCACGCCGAAGGGCTTCTTCCCGCAAAAGGATTCGGGGCTAATCATGGGCGTCGCGCAGGCCGCGCCCGACATCTGGCCGCAGGCGATGGCGCAGAAGATGCAGCAGCTCGACCGCATCGTCGACGTCGATCCAGCCGTCGACAATACCTATTACTGGATCGGCCCGAATCCGACCCTGAGCCAGGGCGCGTGATGATCAACCTGAAGCCGTTCGGCGTGGGCACGGCGAGCGCGGCGCAGGTGCTCGCGCGGTTGCAGCCGAAGCTGGCGAAGGTGACGGGCATCGCCTTGTCGATGCAGGTCAGGCAGGACATCCAGGTCGGCGGATGGATCAGCGCCGCGCAATACCAACACACGGTGTAGGACGCGGACGTGCAGGACCTGAACCGGTGGGCGCAGCGCCTGACGAAGCGCTTTGCCACGCTGCCGCAACTGACCAACGTGACGTCCGACCAACAGGCATCGGCGACGAGCGCGACGATCGTGCTTGACCGCAACACCGCGTCGCGCTTCGGCATCACCACGCAGGCGATCGACGACACGTTGTACGACGCGTTCGGCCAGCGCCAGATCGCGGCGCTCTTCACGTCGCTGAACCAGTACCACATTGTGGAGGAGCTCGATCCGGCCTTTCAGTTGAAGACCGACGCGCTCGCGAACCTGTACGCGCGTTCTGCGCTGACGAACGAACTCGTGCCGATGAACGTGCTAGTGAGCATCGAGAAACCACGTGTCGCCGATCTCGGTCAGCCACCAGGGGCTGTTCCCGGCCGTGACGATCTCGTTCAACCGTAAGCGCGAAATTCTCCGCACCTAGGCAGCGCTGCCGAATCGATCCACGATTGCGTCCGCAGACTTGAATTGCGGA
>NZ_QTQI01000036.1 GCF_003853705.1 Burkholderia sp. Bp8992
CCAGCGCCAGCCGAGCGCGACGAGCGCCGGCACGGTGCCGATCATCACCGCCTTGTCGTAGTAATCCATGTGCGCGTTGTAGTGCACGAGCGCATGGCCCGCGCCCGCCACGAGCGCCAGTGCGAACAGCCAGTCGAACAGCGACAGGCGCGCGAGGAACGAAAGGTCGTCGCCCGGCTCATACGCGCGAACCGCGGCCGGCGCACGAAGGCGCCGATGCAGCCGAAGCAGTGACGCGGCAACGGATGTCATGCCGCCGCGTGACGATGGAATGGCTTTCATGAGCTCACCAGGATGGAACCATCGGGTTCGAATAAAAAGAGGCGCCCCGCCCCGGGGGAGACGAGACACCTAAACGATCGCCGCCGGCGCCGTTCGTCTGCCCGCCGCGCGGCACCAGCCGCACGGGACGCCGGTTCGGCGGCGCCTGCTCATTGCTCGGCCGCCGGGCTCGCCGGTGCGTCGGCTTCCAGCGGAAACGCCTCGACATACGCCGCGACGGCGCGCATGTCCTGCTCCGTCATGTTCGAGCACACCGACTTCATGACCGCGCCGCGCGGCCGCGTGTCGGTTTCGCGGAAAACCCTCAGCTGCTTCAGCACGTAGTCCGCGTGCTGGCCGGCAAGACGGGGAAACCCGGTCATGCCCTCACCATGCTGGCCATGACACCCGACACAGGCCGACACGCCCTTGTCCGGCAGGCCCGCCATGAAGATCGCCTTGCCCGTGTCAACGAGCAAGCGATCGCCGACCTCGCCGAGCGCCGCCGGCTGGCTCGAGAAATACTCCGCGAGCTGGTCGATCTGCGCATCGGTCAGATGCGTGAAGCCCCACATGTAGCGCTTCGCATTCGGATCGGCGCGCGCGTGATGCTTGAAATCGTTCAACTGATCGACGAGATATTCCTTGCGCTGTCCGGCGAGCTTCGGAAATACCGGCGACACCGACACGCCGGTCGCGCCGTGGCAGTTCGAGCACACCTGCAGCGCGATGGTCTTGCCCGATACGGCCGGATTGTCGACTTCCCGCGACCGCTCCAGGTCGTGACAACCCGATGCCGCCAGCACCAGCGCAAGCCAAGCGAAATGGGTCACCTTGTTCATGTCAGCGCTCTCCCTGCCGTAATACCCGTCGCCCCGCCGGATGTCAGAACGAAGCGAGCCATAGATAGATGAACAACGTGTCGTTGTCCCTCGCGTTGCGTCCGTTGCCGTCGTAGTTGGTCGTCGCGCCGAGGTACTTGGTGAAATGCGTGTACTGGATGCCGACGCGCACGTGCTGATCCGGCATCCAGAATATTTCCGGCGTCCAGCCCTGTGTATTCGGATGGAAGTTCGCGCTCGCCGCATAGGCAGTACTGTCCGCGGTCCCCGTCGTATTGAAGAACGACAGGCTGACGCCATACTTGGCCTGGTAGATGTACGACGCCTTGAGCCGCAACGAATTCAGGTTCGCGGCCGTGTTGTCGCTCACGATGAAATTGTTCGGATCGTGAATGTTCTCGCGCACGTAGCGCGCTTGCGCGGTGATCGTGTGCGGCTCCAGCAGGTACTGGTACTGCGTGTCGAAACCGTAGTCGCGATAGCGCGTCACGCCCGAGCCGAAGATCGGAAAACTGTTCGGATCGTTCGGATAGACGTCGACGCTCAGCCCGAACGCGCCGACCATCAGGCTGTGCGGGCCCCAGTCGCGCGTCAGCGCGATGCGCGCATACGGGTTGTAGCCGCGCAAATAGACCTGCGGGTGGTCCGGATTGCCCGCGTGGTTGCCCTTGCTCAGGAACGACCAGATGCCGTCGGCCGTGCTGTAGGCGGTCAACTCCGCATAGACCGTCTTGTTCCAGTACAGGTATCCGCCCATGCCGACAACCTGCATCGCGAGACCGCCTTCGATGATCGGCGTGACCGGCACGCCGGCCACCGGGCTGATCGCCGAGCCGATGTACGGATAACTCCAGGCCGGCGCGGTATTGAAGACGTCCTGCACGGTGGGGTTGTTGTGCAGCGTCAGGCCGAAGATCAGATCGTTGGCGGGTGACATGATCCGGTCGACGAAGCGGAAGTCGGTGTTGTCCGATGCCCACCAGCCTTTCCATTTTCCGTTGGCGTCCTGATGATCGTAGTTCGTATAGGTGAATTGCGCGAAGCCGCCGAGATGGTCGGTGATCTTCCCGGCGAGGAACACGCTCGCGAAGTCGAAGATCGGCAGGCCGTTCTTCGGCGTGACCGGATTGCCGCTGGCGTCGCTGTTCGCTCGCGTCTTGCTGAGGTCGCCTATCGCCATCGCCGCGAGCGGAATCGTGCGCTCGCCCAACGTGTAGCCGTTCAGCTTGAACAGGCGCCCGTACGGCGTGAGTTCGGGGAACTGTCCGCCGGCATGGCACGCGACGCAGCTCTGCCCCGTCTGGCGCGCGAAGATCGGCAACGCGTGCCCGACGGACACCTGCAGCATCGCGAGCGCCGCGATCACGATCATCCAGCCGCGATGCAGCCAGCGATGACGCATGTCACGATCGACAGGAAACGTTGTCATGGCTGTTTTCCCCCTCACGCGGTGTGCACCGCGCTGCGCCACCGCGACATCGGAACGTCGCGCGATGACTTCATTGTGCGAAGCGCCCGCGAGAACCGGCATGGGGAGACTTCCTCCATACACGGTCTGATTCCTCCCCCATCTCGACGCGCGCTCCGCTCAGGGAACGATCCAGTCTCCGTCGGCGGCGATCTTCGTGCGGTCCGGCCCGGCAAACCGGACGATATAGCCGCCCTTCGACGCGAAGCGCTGCCCGGTCGCGAGCGTCAGGCGCGGGTAGTAGCCGGTCAGGATGCGGCGTTCGAGCATGTCCTGGATGCGCTCGACCAGGTACTCGCGCACGAACGCGTCGACCACGTGGCTCAGCGTCTCGGCGAGCAGGCCGCACGCGAGATAGGTATCCGCCTGCACCTGCGGCGCGACCATCGGAATCTTCCGGATCGTGAACCAGCCGAACGCATAGTCGACGCGCACGCGCCGCCCTTCGGGCAAGTCGAACGGATAGGCGACGCGCGTCACCGCGCGCCAACTCGTCGGCAGCGGCGTGCTGTCGAGCCCGCCGAGCAGCCCCGACATGAACACGGTGTCCGCCGCCGGCGGCACGTGCTCGAGCGCCGCGAGGTCGGGCGGCCGCAGCCACAGCACGAGCACGTCGTCGCGCGGCGTCCGGCGCAACGCGCGCGCGACGCCGTCGCGCGGGGCGAGCGCGTGATTCGACACCGCGATGCCGCGCGCCTTCAGTACGGCTGCAAGCGCCTGTGCGCCGCGCTCGCCGTTGTCGCCCGCGCGATAGACTTGCCTGACCGTCTTCACCGGCCGCGCGCCGGCTTCGTCCAGGATGCGCTTCGCGATCAGGTCCGACTCGAGCAGCACGCCGCGCGAGAAGTACACCGAGTAAAAATCGTGATCGGTCTCGACCGGCACTTCGACGTTCGGAAAGAGGCACGGCACGGCCTCCGCCTCGCAGAAGTCGTGGACGGGCGCCCAGTTCCGGCCGCCGAGCCCCGACACCACGGCCAGCACCGGCTGCCGCTCGAGATACGCGTTCAGTTGCGCATGCCACGTGTCCGGCGGCCCGGTGAGCGACCAGACGTGCAGTTCCCAGCGGCGATTGACCATGAACATCATTTTTCGCGTGGAACGCAGCGGCGGCGTCGTGCCGAACGGAAACGCGTTCTTGTCCGCGAAGTAGTGCTGCAGGACGTCGAGCATGCCCGCCCGCTTCACCGGGTCCGCGTCCGGCGTGACGATCGTCGCGAAATGCAGCACCGTGTCGGTCACGCCCGACGGCTTGCGGCGATCGAGACGCTTCAGATAGCCGGTCAGCGCGGCCATGTCGGCGTCGCCGAGCGCGTATTGCGGCATCAGTCTGCCGAGCGGCCTGCCTTCCGGATCGATCCCGTCACGCACGGCACGCGCGAGCCGTTCTTCCGTGTACGGCTCGCGATCGGTGCGCATGCCGGGAACGTACGGGATGTCGAGATCCTCGGCGGTCTGCGCGCGCGGATGCACCAGGTAGCGCCACGTGACCGGCGGGATGATGTTGTTGCCTTCCTTCGAGCCCAGCCCGCTGCGCCGATGGCAATTGATGCAGGCGGCGGCGGCCCCTTTCAGGCGCACGCCGTCCTGATGCACGGCTTCGAGCGGCGCGCCCGAACCGAGGATGCCGCGCTGGAAGATTGCCTCCCCCGCGTCCGCCGGCACGGCGGGTGCCGCTGTCTCGTCGCCGATCGCGTGACCTGCGCCCGCGCACAACGCGGCCAGCACCACCCACCGCGCCAGCTGCCCGCGCGAGACCGGCAGGCACGCCGCCGCGAGGGCGCGCGCTCGCCCCCGGATGCCGTTCATGGCCGTACCGTCGGCCGGCCCGCGCCCGGCGGGGCCGGCGATACGCGCGCATCGAGCGACGCCGGACGGCGTCCGCCCGGCGCGACGGGCCGGGCGAAGAGCGCGTCGTCGAGGGGCGGATTCAGCGACACCTTGTCGATGATCAGCGTGTCCTTGGTCGGCGAGGCCGCCGTCCCGCTCTCGATCCTGAGCGGGATTTGCAGGCCGTCGATGAGCTTGAAGTTGCCATAGTTCACCTCCACCGTGAGCGGGCCGGTCGGCCCGCGCACCTGGCGGTCGGCCTTCACGTCCAGGAAACTCCGCCCGTCGATCCACACGTGCCGTACCGCGCCGGACGGCAACTTCACCGCCAGGCGGTACGCATCGTGCCCGCCGATCCGGTCGACGCCGTCCAGCGTCACGCCGATGCCCTTCGCATCGTGGTCGAACAGCGGGCCGTCGATCACCTGCTCGTCGCGCGCGGACATCAGCTCGCCCGGCGTATACGGCCGCAGGCCGGCGCTGACGCCCGCGGCCTGTTTCCAGCCTTCGCGGCCGTCGAACACGCGCACGGCCTTCTGGTTGAGCACGGTGATCTCGAAGCGCGTCTTGTTCGGCCGCTTCATCGCAAGGACGAACGGCATGTCGCGCACGGGCGCGTTCGGGCTGTCCACATGGCCCGACCAGACCATCGTCCGGACCTTGCGCCACGCGTCGAGCCCGCCTCTCGCCGCGATGTTCTTCTCGACGATCTGGTCCACGCCGAGGCCCTGCCCCGGCAATTGCTCGCACCCGCACAAGGCCGCCATCGCGCAGCCGGCGAGCACCCACGATCCGATCCGTCCCATGGTCGTCACCTCGTCCGGGTCTCGGCCGGGTGACTCGGCGCCTTCGCGAAAGTGAGCGGCGGCTTGCCGAACATCGTGTCGTCGGCCGGCTCGTTGAGTGCGACGTGCTCGATCGTGATCCGGTGCGTCTCCTTGACGCCGCTCACGACGGTCTCGAGCGTGTGCGGCATGACGAGGCCGTTTTCCTTCCTGTAATCGCGATAGAGCACGGCGACGCCGTGCGTCTTGCCGTCCAGCACGCGCGGCTCGCCATCGATCTTCAGTTCGAGAAAGCTCGACGCGTCGACCCACAGGCGGCGCGACGCGCCGTCCTTCGACGTCAGCTTCAGCACATACGCGCGATGCCCTTCCACCTGCTCCATGCCAAGCGCCTGGATCGTGGTGCCCTTGTTCGCGTAGTCGATCAGCGGACCGTCGAGTTCGGCCGACGACGCGGCGGACTTGAGTTGCGCCGGCGTATACGGCTCGACGTCGTTGCGGCCGAGGTACGGCCGGACCAGCCAGCCCTGCGAGCCGTCGTACACCTGCAGCGCGGTCTGCTGCTCGAACTGGATTTCGAGCCGGCTCTTGTGCGGCCGCTTCAACGTCAGCGTGAACGGCAGCCTGACGTTCTTCTTGCCGCCCGCATCGAGCTGCCCCGTCATCCTGATCGACGACACCGCCCGCCACGCCTGCAGCCCGCCACGGGCCGCGACATTGCGCTCGGCGATCTGCGCCGCGTCCATATGCGACGCCGACGCCGCCTGCGCATTCCCCGCCGCCGAGGCCGCGGATGCGACCTGGCCGCAAGTCAACAAGCCGGCGGCACACGCCGCCGAAATCGACTTGAAAAGAAACCGGTTCATGACTGCTCTCCCCGCATGCAGGCCGCCCGTTGTCGATGCGCGGCGGCATGCGCATGTATGTGATTACTCGACCACCAGCCCGTCGATGTGCAGCGAATCGATCAGGATGCTGACCCGTTCGCCGCGCTTGATCGGCCCTCCCTTGTTGGAAAACACCATCCAGTACTCGTGTCCGGTCTCGAGCTGGCCGGTCTGCCGCAGCGCGCCGATCTGGTCCATCACCGGAATCACGAGCATCGCGTGGCTCGTTTCTCCGTACAGATAGACGGTCGCCTTCGTGTCGGCGAGCAGCCGCGCCTTCTCGGGATCGGTCACGCGGTAGCTGAAACGGATCAGGTTGCCCGACGCGGTGCTGCGCACGTGCAGATCGTCGACGCCCTTCGCCATCTGGTAATAGGCCTTCGCCTGCCGCGGCAGGCTCACCGGCAGGTAAGGCGAGTGCCGGCCAGCCGCCGGCTTGGCCGGTGCATCCTGCCCGGCCGCGGCCGGCTGAGGCCGGACCGCGGCGAGGCTCGCACCGCCCGCGAGCAGCAGCATCGATGCCGCGCGGAAGGCCGCCCGTTTCATCGCATCGCTCCCGTAAGCGGCGCGGGTAGCGCCTGCGCCGGGGTCGGCGCAGGGAGCCGCACGGGCGGCAGCGCGCGTGTCTGTGCACGTGTCTGCGCAGGCGCCTGCGGGCGGGCGCGCGGCGGCACCCTGGCCGGGGCCTGCAGCAGCGCATTCGACGGCGGCCGCGCCAGCGCCGGAGACTGCCCCAACGCGCCGGTCGGCAGCGGCCGAGTCGCCCTGGGGGCGAGCCGCGCCCCTGCCTGCAGCCGCCTCAGCGCCGGTGCCACGATCGGCGGCAGCGGCGCGCCACCGTTGAACAGACCCGGGATTCCGCCGATGCCCGGGATTCCGCCGCCCGGGAAGCCGTGTCCGCCCGGGAATCCGCCTCCACCCGGGAAGCCACCACCACCCGGGAAGCCGCCATGGCCCGGCGGGAGAAGTGCGGCCAGGCCGGTCAGCTGGCTCCCCAGTGCGAGCGGGTCGATCGGCGTGCCGCCACCGAGCAGGCCGCCGAGCAGGCCGGGCGCCACGTACTCGACCGCGCCGATGTCGTAGCCGTTGCCTTGCGGCCGCGGCGTGCCGAAGAAATCGTGGTTCGGCGCGCCGGATGCCGTGGCCGCCCCGATCGCCGGCGACGAGCCCTTGATCGAGTAGTTGCCCATCATCACGTTGTAGCCCGCGCTGCCAGGCGTGAGCGCCTCGTTGAACAGCGACAGCGGCCCGTACGACATGTTGATCCACTGGTTGCCTTCATCGGGCGTGGCCGCCGGCATCAGCCCGAACAGCGGGTTCGGCAACACCGCGTCGGCGATCCCGGGCGGTACGGCAAAGCCGTTCCCGCCGGCTTCCGGCGGCACGCGCGAGCCGTTGCAGTACTGGCTGATCGTCTGCGGGTCCGATGCCTTGTTGGTCGCCGCATAGCCCGCCGTGCTGGTCATGATCGAGTACTGCGGGTTCATGGTCAGCCCGGACTGGTGATTGGCCGGCCCGGTGTCGCCATACGCGCCGATGTCCCAGTAGAACGGCGGGGTCGTGCCGCCCGTCACGCAGAAGCCTGTCGATTGCCCCTTCTGGTTCAAGGTCGGGTTCAGCGTGACCGCGTTCTGCACGCCGGGGATGTTCGGGTTCGGCTGCGAACTCACCGAGATGTAGAACGAGCGGTTTTGCCAGAACAGGTTGTTGCTCAGCACCGGGTTCGAGAACTTCGTGCAGTTCGGCTCGTTCGCGGGACAGGTGATTTGCCCCGTGAAACCCGCGGGCGGGACGAACGCCGTCATCAGGTTCTGCGTATGCGTCGCCGTCTCCAGTCCGGCCGGCTGCTGCGTCGATGCCTCGATGAAACTCGTGCAGGTCGACTCCGCGCTGTTCGGGCTGCTCGTGCATCCGGGCGGCGCCACGTTCGACTGCGCCGCGGCCGGCGTATTGAAGAGCACGCCCGCCGACGCCGTCGCATCGTTCGCGATCACCGTGTTGTTGATGAAGCTCACGCGCACCGCATCCTGCAGCGACACGCCACCGCCCGACCAGCCGGCCACGTTGTTCGCGATGATGTTGTTGATCACGCGCACCTGGTACCACTTGTTCGGGTTGCCGAGATTGCGTTGCACCTCCGTGCCGTTGACGTTCTGCAGCCGCAGGCCGCCGCCCTTCCCGCTTTCCGCGGTATTGCCCATGATCAGGTTGCCGTCGATCACCAGATCCGGGCCGATACCGTCGGACAGCTGCGGCGCGCAGTCGACGTCGACGAGGCTGTTCTCGCAGAACGTGCCGTCGGGCGGCACGCCCTGCGCGATGATCCCGCCGCCATACGTCGGCAACGTCGGGTTGTTGCTCTGGTTGAACAACACCACGTTGTGCGACAGGTCGCCGTTGTAGCTGAACCCGAAGTGCGCGACGCCGCCGCCGTCACCGCTGGTCATGTTGCCGCAGACCCAGTTGTAGTTGAAGCGGTAGTAGTCGGCGCCCGTGCAGAGCGTCACACCACCGGCCGAAGACGGCGTGGTCGAGTTGATCTCGTCGCCATACGACGCGTTTGCCGTGACGGCGTTGTGGTGCACGTTGACGAACGTGTTGTACATGAACGGCAACTGCGTCACGCCGTCCGCGGCGATGTTGGCGTCCGGCACTTCCACCTGGCCGACCGTGATGCCGCCCGACAGCGTGCCGGCATTACCGGTCACGCGGTTGTTCGAGACCTCCGTGTAATGGTTCCAGCCGTGCAGGAAAATCCCGCCGCCGCCCTGCGAGCTGTTGGTGACCGTGACCCCGTCGATGCGCGACGGGTTGCACAGGAAGTTGCTGTAGTTCGGGTTGTTCGGATCCGTCGTGCAGTCGTGCGCCGTGAGCAGCGTGCAGATGCCGTTCGCGGTGCAGTTCGTGCTCGGCTGCACACCCTTGGCCAGCACCGTGATGCCCGCACCTTCGTACGCGCCCATCAGCGACGGTTCGATCAGCAGCTCGCCCAGGTTGCCGTTCTGCGTGCTGTCCCAACCGACGGTCGGTTCGAACGGAATCGGGTCCACGTGCCCCTGCATCTGCGTCGAACACTGATAGGTGCCTGACGGATCGTACGGGTTGTTGGTCGGCGAGATCGGCTTCGTCGAGTCGTACGTGGACGAAATCAGCCCGCCGTCCAGCGATGTGCCGAACAGGCACGCGATCAGCCTGCGCCACGGATCGAGCTTGCCGGACGGATGCGTATTTGCATTGATCGTCACCGACGCGGCACCCACGCCTTGCAGCCGCACCGGCTTCCACATCACCAGCATCTCGTTGTACGTGCCCGGACCGACGACGATCATGTCGCCCGCGCTCGCATTGTTGATCGCGGTCTGGAGCGCATTGCTCGCACCGTTCTCGCCGCTCACGTAGGTCGGCGCCTTGCCGCCGATCGTCACCGTGATCGCATCGATCGACCGCTTGCCGTTGCCGGCCGTGATCACGAGCTCGCCGCACTGCGTCGCGGGTGCGCCCATCTGCTGGATCGTGCAGGTCGACGGCACCTTCAGCGACGGGAGCGACGGCAGGCTCAGGTCAGGCGCGAGCACGACGATCTTCGAGTCGCTCCACGACACGACCGGCGCATTGACGCCCGCGATCGTGACCGTGCCGGTGCCCTGCGTCGCGCCGAAGCCGTAGTGGCGCGTGATGAACTTCTGGTTGAACGGCGCCGCGGTCTGGCTCGGTCCCGTATACGCGTGGTTCACCACCTGCTGGTCGCCCAGCGCGTTGATCGTCAGCGGCTTGCCTGGCGCGCTGACCCACGGGCCCGCACCTGCGCCGATCGTGTCGCCGGTCACGCTCGAGATCGCCGGCGTCGCATCCGGATACGCGCAGTCGGGCTGGTTGTAGCCGTCCGCGAAGGACTGCACCGGCACCACCGGCGTATCCATGTACTGCGTCTGTCCGGGCATGAACGGAATCTCGTAACAGAACTGGCTGTATGCCGGGTTGTACAGCGGATCGGTCATCGTCTTGCCGGGGTGCTGCGGATCGGGGATCGGGCCCGGATCGTTCATGCACGTGACCATCATCGTCGGCGCATAACCGGTCGGGTTCGGGGGGTTCACTTCCCAGGTCGAGAACGTCAGTCCGTTATAGATGCCCCATTGATCCGTGTAGGTGCGCGAGACTTCGTTGCCGGAGAAATCCTTGAACGAGACCGGCACGTTCGGCACCGCGAACTTTTCGCCGAACTGCGGCGAATACGGATCGAACTCCGACGAGAAGTCGTCGAGCATGAAGCCCGTGTAGTGCGCGCTGACATGCGTCGAGCTGAAGACCCAGAACTTCGCGAGCACCGATTCCTCGTCGGTCAGCATCACCTCCTTGCGATCGCACAGATGCCGGGACGCGCCCGCGAACGGTGCGACTTCCTTCGATCCCGGGAACAGGCTGATGTAGTCCGGCACGATGCGCAACTCGCCGACGCACGGCCAGAACCGCTCGACGCTGCCGGTGTCGCCTTCGGCATGCGGCGTCGAACCGAGGTTCGTGGTCGGGTTCTGCGGGTTGTTCTTGTTGTACGTCGAATTCACCGCGGCCTGGTCGGGGAGGATGAAGATCGCACCGATCCCGCCGAACTGCTGCGTCACCGGAGCGATGTAGTTGTCGCCGATCAGGATGTTCTTGTCTTCCTCCTTCACCAGTTCGTAGCCCGGCGGCACGATGATCTCCACCACGTACTTGCCGGCAGGCAGCATCGGCGTGCCGTCGACGGGATTCTTCCCGACGCAGATCGTGCAGTTCGACGCGACCGGCTTGCCGTTCGCATCCGTCGCCGTCACGCTCGGGAACTTGTACATCCCGTCATACGGCGCCGGCTGGATCTGGTTGAACGCGTGCATGCCGTCGTAGCACTTGTACTGTGCGTTCGCGGGCAGCTGGCGATGTTGCGGGTCGAGCCAGTTGGTGCTGTTCTTCAGCGTGAAGTAGAACGGGTCGTTCGGATCCTGGCCCGGGCAGTTCATGTTCGGCGTCACGCCGTCCGCGCGGAAGCCCTGCGCCCAGTCGTCCCAGCTCGCCGTCTTGGTCGTGTCCACCAGCGTCAGGTTGGTCGTGCCGTCCGTGGCCGTGCCTTCCTGGTACAGGTTGACCGTGACGTTCGGCACATTGGGCGTCCACTTCGTGTGGATCAGCAGCGTCGGATCGTCGAACGGCCGCGTCGACGCATAGATCACCTCGCCGCGTATCCCGCCGTTCTCGCCCTTCGCGAACGGCGCCTTGCCGTACTCGATGAACGAGTTCTGGCCGGAGAAGCCCTGCCATGCCTCCGTGGTCACCCAGGGCGGATCGACCCGCCCGGTCGATCCGCTGCCGGTCGACGCGCAGTCCGCGTCCGCGCAATACCGGGCGCCCGGCACCCGCAGGTTCGACGGCAGCGGCAGGGTTTCGGCCGTGTTCGCGAAGTTCGCGGCCAGCGTCGAGTTCCCGCTGCCGGCAGCGCCGGTGCCGTCCACCGGACCGCCCGCGTCGTACACCACGTGCGTGCCGGTCGACTTGAAGCGCGTCAGGTCGTCGTCGACCACATACCAGTTGAACAGCGGAAACACTTCGTTGAACGGCGCGTAGCCGTTGCCGTCCGTGTTGTTGAAGTTCGAGAAGCTGCCGTCGCGGAACCGCATGTTGACCGACGCCAGCGCGACGCCGGGGTCGTCAGGGTGCGAGATGCCGTCGCCGTGCAGGTCGATGAAGGTCCGCGTATAGAGGTTCGTATGCCACTGCAGCACGGACAGGTCGCCGACGTCGACCGTCGTGCTCCCGTTGGCCGCGGGCAACTGCACCGCCTTGGCCAGCCCGTCGACGATCTGGTCGTTCCATTGATCGAACACGGTGATGCGCGTCGTGCCGCTCGGCAGGCCGCTGATCGTGAACCGGCCCTGGCTGTCGCATTTCGTGAAGCCGTAATCCTCGCTGTCCGGATCGCCGACGCTCACATAGCATTGCGAGAACGCCAGCGAATCGCGCGATCCGCTGCTGTACAGGTTCTCGTTCGGCGGGCGGCTGTAGTGCAGGTTCGTCACGCGGCCCGTGAGCGTGTTCGGGCACGGACCGGTGTCGCATATCCCGGTCTTGGCCGCGTTGGTCCTGCGCCCGTTGATGATCTTCGGATTCGCGAAGCCGATCGACACGTGATAGCCGGCCGGCCCGAACTCCTGGAAGTACGCGGGGCCGCCGACCTTGATGAACGCGTCGTGCGCCTTCTGTCCGTCGAGCGTGTTGGTCTGCAGCCATTCCTCGCCGCGGCCGATCCGGTCGGCCGCCGGTGTCGCGATCACGCCGTAGCGGCCCGGCATCAGGTTGGCGATGATCGCCTGGCCGACGAGCGGCGACAGCGTCTTGCCGTCCGATTCGTATTTCGGGCAGGTCGGGATCATGCCGACCAGGCCGTCGGTCGCCGTCGAGATCGGGCATGCGTTGAGCCCGGTGAGCGGATCGATGGTGCCCTGCAGCGAATTCGACAGCGGCATGTTGAACATGTCGTAGGTCATCTGTCCGGTCGGGTCGCCGGTGCCGCCGGCATCGTCCCAGAGCTTGATCTCGAATCCGCCGAGCCCCGGCTCGCGCGAGGTGCCGAATCCGTCGGACCCGCCGCTGACATCCACTTCGCCGTTCAGCGGCGCATCGTCCTCGAACACGAACACCGACAGCTTCGCGGTCTGGTACGGCGTTTCAGTCAGCAGCACGTTGAGCTGCCCGGCCTGTCCGGCGCCGGTCTGCCCTGCCTTCGCCGCCGCGATCTGCGCGGGCGCGATCGGCGCGCCGCCCATGCCGTGGCCGCACTTGCCGGTGCCCGGCGCGAAATCCGCGCCGCTCGGGCCCGACGGGCAGTCGAGCGCGATGCTGAATTGCCGCTTGCCGTCGGGCGACACGCCGCCGCCGTTCGTGAACGTATTGCCCGCATCGCCGGGCAGGATCGAGATGTAGTAATGCTTGGTCGGATCGAGCGCCACGTACTTCGGATCGACCGGCGTCTGTTGCGAGACGCTCGGGCCGGTACGGCACACGCCGTTGCCGACGTCGCACACGGTCGCCACGTGCGTGTTGGACACCGGGTCGTACACGGTCTGCCCGGATTCGCATGCGACGGTGCCGACGCAGCCCGCCGCCACCACCGGCATGTAGCTCGTGTGGAAGTTCGTGCCGAGACTCGGGACCGGCAGCGGCGGGCAGTTCGCCGGCCTTCCTGTCGCGGAATTCACCTGGCAGGCCGGATCGATCTGCATCGTGCGGTCTTCCTCGATGATCCAGCGATAGTCGGTGAGCTTGACCGCCTTGTTCGGCGCGGTCGCATCCGGCGCCATGCTCGGCGCGTCCATCACGTTCACGACCAGCCCGCTGCCGGGATTGAACGTGACCGTCACGGTCCCTGCATTCGCGCTCGTCTGGTTCTGCGTATTGGTGACCTTGTACTGGAACGTCATCGTCTGCGCCGCCGCGCCGTTGCCGACCCGCGGCGTCGTCGGCACCGCGGTAAACGAGCCGTCGGGATTCAGCGTCACGGTGCCGTTCGTCGCGCTCGACGCGACGATCTGCGCGGTGAGCGGCAGCCCGGCCGGATCGCTCGCACTGGCGAGCACGCCGGGCGCGCCGATCTGAACCTGCGACGCGATGTTGCTCGAGAAGCTCGCATTGCCGGCCGTGGGGACCGACAGGCACTTGTTGCTCGTGGTGCAGGCGGTCAGCGTCACCTTCGCCGTCACCGGCGGCGTGCCGTTGGTCGACTGATAGACGAAACTGTCGTTCGCAGTGCTACTCGACAGATACGTGAACGTACCGTCCGTATTCAACGTGAGCGTGCCGCTCGCGGGCGGCGTCTGGACCTTCACGCCGTACACGCCGGAGTCGCTCGCGATCACGCCCTTGGCCGGATCCGACACGGCAAGCGTCGTGCCCGGCACGAAGTAATAGTTCGCGCCCGCGGCGGTCGGCGTTTCGCCGATGCCGGCAGTCGCCGACGGTTGGGCGTTGTTGACCGCGATGTAGCCCTGCATCCCGCCATCGCGCATATTGTTGGTCGACAGGCTCAACTCGCGGTCGTACACCGGCATCGCACCTGCGGCCGGCGCGTTCAGCATCACGTCATAGGTCTTGCCGGCCGCCATGAACACGGCGTTCTGGATGCGCGCGGCGCCGGGAATCACGTTGCCGTCCTCGGCGACCAGCGTGAAGCCGGGAACGGACGGATTGCCCGTTTGCGCGCCGACCACGGCCGGAACGTGCATGCGCAGCCCGGCGTTCACCAGGCGCACGAGCACCTGCCCGGTCGACGGCGGCACGGTCGCGCTCGGCGGGAAAGCCGACGCGTTCGGGTTGGTGCGATCGAAGGCCACGCCGTTGATCAGGTAATAGCGCGGATCGTAGTTCACCACCGGCGGATAGCAGGTGCCGAACGTGACCGACTTCGAGTCGCCGCACCCGCCGGGCTGGCCCGACCACGCAGCGGTTTCGCTGAAGCCCTTGGTCGCGACGGCCGCGGCAACCGCGGCGTTCTGCACCGGATCGATCTCGCCCATCACGAGCGGCACGTCGGCGTCATAGCAGGACACCGAATTCGGATAGGCCTGTTTCGTCGATGCGCACGTCGAACTGGGGACGGTCGGGCTCTTCACCACCAGCACCCCGTAGAGGCCCATCGGCCCCTGGATCGACGGGTGCGTGCCCGACTCGAGCAGGTAGGTGCCGGGCTTGAGATTGGCCCAGGTGAGCGTCGTGTGCGATTTCGGATCGGTCGACGGTGCCACCTCGGTCCCGAACGACTGGACGCGCGGCCCCTGCGCGGGCGGCACGAACGATGCCAGCGGCGCGGTCGATGTGGCCGTGACGATCGGCCAGGTCGTGGCCGTCTGCGTCGGATGGACCGGGCTCGGCGTGGTCGTCGGCTTGTCGCCCAGACCGCCGCCCAGCTGGCCGACGATCACGAGCGAGGTCGGCACGGGCGCCGGCAGGTTGTTCGTCAGGTTGATCTGCAGCTGCCCTGCCGGCACGGTGACGACCACCGGCGACCAGTTCGCGCCGGCGGCCGGATTCGCCGCCGCGCAGGTGGCGTTTGCCGCCGGCACCGTCGCGTTGGCGGCCGTCGTGCAGGTGTAGCCCCACATCGGCACGGCCTGCCCGTCCGGCATCAACGCCGTGGACGCCTTCGCCGTCAGATTGACGACCGCCTGCGCGAAACAGGCTTCGCCTGCCGTCAGCAAGATGGATGCCGCGACCCCCGCCTTGAACAGATCAAGGAGCGTCGCCGTGAGCTTGGTGGATCTCATCGCCTTTCTCCCCACCCCTAATTGGATTCGTCGATCGGAAATACCGGAGGATCAACGAGCATCATCATCATCATTCCGCCCGGGAAGATGTTGTTCGTCGTGATCTCGCGCTCGTTATGCGAGTGCCACATGAACGCGAAGCCTGCTTCCGTCGCCGGCGGGTTCAGGATCGTGTTGCTGGGCGGCGACGTGCCGGTCGGCGCCGTCGCACGCACGGTCGCGTCCGGCCCGAGATACGGACTGCCGCCATACCAGAAACCGTTCGTCAGGATGTTCGAGTCCGGCAACGTGACCGGCCCGCCGCTCGCGACCTTGCCGAACGGCGCCTTCTCGAGCGCCTTGCCGTGGTCCTGGCACCACTCGTAGTAGTTCGGCGCGCTGCGCGGCGCCGGCGGATTCGACGCCGTCGTGTAGTAGCCGTTCGCGTCCGGCACGCAGACGGAGCCGTCGCCCGCGTAGTGCGCGTAGACGTCCCAGTTCAGGCCCTTGCCGGTCCAGTAGAAAATCCCGTCCATCGTCGCGCCCGGCGTCGTGGTGGTCGTGAACAGCAGCGGCCCGGCCGGCTGCCGCGGGTTCGCCGGGTGGCTCGGGTCGACCGGGCTGAGCAACAGGTTGCCGTCGCGCGCCAGCACGCGCACGTGGTTGCCGTGCTCGTGGAACGGATGCTGCCAGCGGCCGGTGCCGATGATCCGCAGCAGCACCAGTTCGCCCGGATGCATGTGCGGGTTGCCGTTGTACGGCTGGTGCGGGTACTGCGGCGCGTAGTTCGGATCCATGTCGTCCGGCATCGAGCGGCCGTTGACCATGAAATAGGCCGGGTGATACGGCTCGGTCTCGACCGTCATGCAGCCGGTCGGCTTGGTGCACGACGTATTCGCCGCGACCTGCTGCTCCGCCTGCTGATGGATGCGCGGATCCATTTCGGAGAACTGAAAAAGATACTCACGGTCATAGCAGGCGGCGCTGTTGTCGAATGCCGCCACTGCGTTGCGGAAATCGCGCTGGCCGAACGGCCGGCCCGAATCCGGCAGCGCCATGCAGCCCGCCGTGTTGACCGCCGTATTCGGCAGCACGATGATCGCACCGTACATCCCCATCTCGATCTGCAGGTCGCCCTGCGTGCCGCTGTAGTACGCATGCGTACCCGGCGTCGCCGCGACGAACGTATAGGTGACCGTCGCGCCGTGCGGCGCTTCCTGCGCCAGCAGCCCGGCAACGCCGGAGGTGCCGGTGCAGGTCTTGCCGTCCGGGCTCAGGGTGCCCGTGCACACGACGAAGCCGGGAAACAGCATCGACGTGTTGCCGGCCGCCGCCGGCAGGTTGTTGGTGAGTGTCACGGTGATGACGTCGCCCTGCCTGACGATCAGCGTCGGACCGGGAATCTGCATCGTCGGACAGGTCGCACCGGTAATCGTCGACGGCGAGAAGACGAGCGGCGTCGCGCTGGTCGCCGCGCAGCCGTAGCCCCACGAATAGACGCTCGTGCCGTCCGGCTGGGTGATGCGCGCCTCCTGGGCCGTGAGGTTGAAAACCTTGCCGGCGATGCCCGGCGCGGCGGCTTGCGCGTGCACCGACAGCAACGCGGCGAGCGTTGCGACGCCGACGCGTGCGAGCCGTCCGAGACGGGCGAGCGTCGCGGTCCACGCATGATGAGTGATGTGTCCCACGGCTTTTCTCCTCAGGGCAGGACTTCCCGGCCGGGCCCCGCCCGCTGCTGCGGGCGGGCCCTGGTCATCAAAGAGTGCAGTGCTTCGTGACCGGGTCCACCGCGCTGCAGATGTGGACTTCGGTCATCAGGCCGCCGAAGTTCTCCTGATCGTTCGACAGGTGATCGAGGTTCGGCGTGTACAGGTAGAAAATCTGGCCCGAGTGGTACTTCGTCTTGTCGCTGGCGTCGAGAATCAGGTCGAGCGACTCGCCGCCTCCGAGCGTGATCGAGTTCGTGTCGTAGGCCATGTTGTTGCCGGCCATGTCGCGCAGCATGCGGGCGTTGATCGCGATCACGTGCATCGGGATGCCGAGCGACGCCAGCGTCTGGTATTCGGTCACGTCGAGATCAGAGATCCGCAACAGCGCGCGGCCGCCGGCGGGAATGTTGATCAGCGTCGACAGCGGTTGCGACGGATGCATCGAACTGTCCGACGCCGGCGTCGACATCGCCCCTTCTGTCACCGTGTCCGGATAGCTGCGGCCGTTCAGCAGGAAGAACTTGTCCTTCATGTCGGTGAACGGCTCGGGATTGAACGTCATGCCGACGAAGTGGAAATTCGGATCGAAGCCATGGATCTGGATCGGATACTCGACGTCGTACGCGGTCGAGCCGTCACCGTCGTTGTAGGCGTAGAGCGACAGCGTTTCGGGCGTGGTCGCCGGAATGTTGGCGTTGGCCGCACGCACGAGGCCGTTGTTCTGCGGCGGCAGCGGCGTCGAGCACAGGATGTCGTTGCCGCAGCGCGTGCGCAGGTCCGACTGCTGCGTCACGAGCGCCTCGTACAGCGACACGCCCTTCGGCACGCGATCCTGGCGCGGCCGCACGTAGATCTGGCCGACCATGCCCATCTGCAGGTGCTCCGGCGGCGTGATGTGGCAGTGCCAGAAATAGGTGCCCGCATCCGGCGCGAGATAGTAGTACGTGAAGCTCGCGCCGATATTGATCGCGACCGACGCGTCCGGCACGCCGTCATAGAACGACGACGCGTTCGGATAGCCGTGGAAGTGCACCGTATGCCTCTCGAACAGGTCCGGGCGCATGATCATCCCGACGTTCGTGAGCGTGAGGAAGAACTCGTCGTCCTCGTCGATCGCCATCAGCGGCGCGGGCTGGTTGCCGTTCATCACGCCGATGTCCATGATCGGGCGCGGATCGACGTGGCCGGTCAGCGCACCGCCTGCATCCGGATCGGGCGCGAGGCCGACCGCGCCGTTGTAGGTCGGGTCCGTCCTGGGATCGCCGACGGTGTTGAACACCGACGCGAGCTGCGTGCCGGGCAGCCCGGCCTTGACGTCCGCGAGCCCGGACAGCGGGCCGAACGCGAACAGATAGGTCTGCACACCGTTGGCCATCGTGGCGTAGCCGTCGCCGCCCGAGATCTGCTGGCACTTGATCGCCCCGTTCACGGTGCCGGTCGACGTGGAAGTCTGGCCGGTGTAGGTCGGCTTCGTGTAGGCGGGTTCGCCGACACCGGGCGCCAGCGCGGTCGGATGCGACGGCGTGGTGAACGGGCACTGGACGCGGAACGACTGGGCGAACGAGGGAACGGCGCACATCAGGAGCAACAGTGCCGCCACACTGCTGCAACACGCGCGGGTACTGAACATATGACCTCCATCCAAGGGGTCAACCAGCGATACGGGCTGGACGTCATGCTGTACTGCGGACGCGGGCCGGCGAGGTCTTCGCATCAGCCCGTATCTGGATTCTGAAGATGTGCGCGTCTGGCCGGGATGGGTCACCCTCCTACTTTTGCATAGGGGGGCTCCGGCACGAGGGGGCGACAGGCTCCTCACGGACGGATGGGCGAGGTTCGAGCAGCCCCGCCGACGCACAGGATTTGTCCGATGAAAAACGCGCGACGACCGACGACGTATCGGCGAAATTTTCCCGATAGCAGAAATTAATTAAAATCGGGGGGGTAGGCAGTGGATGGTGCAGGACGCGGCAAGCGGTGCCGGCCCCGAAGCAGCGAAGCGGCGGGCTTTCGATCGCGGCAAACCGGGCGGTCGCCGGAGAACGGGCAAAAAAAAGCGCCACGGAGACCGTGGCGCTAAAAAAGTTCTAGCCATTCCGAGGGCCGTGCTAGAACCTGAGAGACTGCGCGAAACATCGTTGCCGGTTAAACTCTTGAAACGATGTTTCGAAAACGTGAGACATTCTTTCCGTTTCCGCCCGACAAGTCAAGCGGTATTTGCACCGGTTCATGCACTTTCTGGCAACGCTGATTTGAGCGTTTTCCTAATAAACCAAGGGTGAACCCGTAAAATCTCATCCAATGACCGGTTCACCCGCGGAACATGCATCCTTTGACAATAGTCCTACAATACCAACAAAATTGAAATCGAGTTTCGGAATTAGAGAGAATCCCTCGTGTCGACAACTGTAACCCTTCCCGCGTCGCGGGACCGTGAATCGTCACCCGACGAGATCACCGCCCTCGCCCGCGGCCTCGCCGTGCTGCGCCGCATCGCGGCGGCCGACGCCCCCGTCAGCAACCGCGAACTGACCGAATTGACCGGCATCCCGAAGCCGACCGTCTCGCGCATCACCGCAACGCTCGTCAGCGCCGGCTTCCTGTTCCAGTTGCCCGACAGCGAGCGCTTCGTGCTCACCGCGTCGGTGCTCGAACTGAGCCACGGCTTCCTGCGCAACTTCGACATCCGCGCGCGCTCGCGGCCGTTCATGATCGAGCTGGCCGAACGCACGTCGCTGTCCGTGCACCTCGCGGTGCGCGACCGGCTCGACATGGTCGCGATCGACGTGATCCGGCCGCGCTCGGCCGTGCTCGTCACGCGCCTCGAAATCGGCTCGCGGATGGACATCGCTCGCACGGCAGTGGGCCGCGCGTATCTCGCCGCACTCGAGGAAGACGAGCGGCGCCTGCTGCTCGAGTCCCTGCGCACCACGGCGGGCGACGACTGGCCGCACGTGTCCGCACGCCTGACGCCCGCGCTCGACGACGCGATGCGCGACGGCCACGCGATCGCGATCGGCGAATGGCGCGAAGGCCTGAATGCGGTCGCGGCCGGTTTCGTCGGCCCGTCGGGCCAGCGCTACTCGGTGAATTGCGGCGGCGCGGCGCACCAGTGCTCGCCCGAATGGCTGCAGGAAAACGTCGTGCCCGCGCTGCACGAATGCATCGCGAAAATCACGCGCGAGATCGGCGGCGCACCGGCCCGGCGCATCAGCGTGTAATCGTTCCGTCATCGTCCTGTCGCGTTCTGTAACGACCGTAACCCGTTGAAAGATAGACCACTGGACTGTAACGGGGACGGGACGTAGGATCATGCCCATCGTCGCGCCGCATTCGCGGTGCACAACGCTCTTTTCTCGCGAGTCGGCGGGGCCCCGGACCGAGCCGGGCCACCCCGTCCCGTCACCCGCCCGCCCACGCGCAGCCCAGCAGTCCGATTTCCGGCACGCCGCGCCGTCTTCCTGACAGATCACGATGGATAACGAACAAAAGCCCACGCCCCCTTCGAAAGACCCCGTGTCGCCCGCCGCACGGCGTCCGCGCCGCACGCTGATGATCGGCACGGTCGCGGTCGTCGCCATCGGCGGCCTGCTGTGGTGGCATCCGTGGAACCGCACGCCGGCGGCCGGCAGCACGGCGACCGGTGCGAGCGCAGCCGCCGGCAGCAGCGCAGGCGGCCATCGCGGCCGCGGCGGCCCCGCTGCGATGGCGAACGTTCCGCAGCCCGTGCAGGTCGCGACCGCGACGCAAGGCGAGATGCCGATCGTGCTGTCCGCACTCGGCACCGTCACGCCGCTCGCGAACGTGACGGTCAAGACGCAGCTGTCGGGCTACCTGCAGTCGGTGTCGTTCCAGGAAGGCCAGATCGTCAAGAAAGGCGACGTGCTCGCGCAGATCGACCCGCGCCCTTACCAGGTGTCGCTCGAGAACGCCGAAGGCACGCACGCACGCGATTCCGCACTGCTCGCGACGGCGCGCCTCGACCTGAAGCGCTACCAGACGCTGCTGTCGCAGGACTCGATCGCGTCGCAAACCGTCGATACGCAGGCGTCGCTCGTCAAGCAGTACGAAGGCGCGGTGAAGACCGACCAGGCCGCGATCGATTCCGCGAAGCTGAACCTCACGTATGCGCGCATCACGGCGCCGGTGTCGGGCCGCGTCGGCCTGCGCCAGGTCGACCCGGGCAACTACGTGACGCCGGGCGACACCAACGGCATCGTCGTGATCACGCAGCTGCAGCCGATGAGCGTGATCTTCACGACGTCGGAAGACAACCTGCCGCAGATCCTCAAGCAGGTGAACGCGGGCCAGAAGCTGTCGGTCACCGCGTACAACCGCAACAACACGGTGCCGCTCGAGACGGGTTCGCTCGCGACGCTCGACAACCAGATCGACACGAGCACCGGCACGGTCAAGCTGCGCGCGAACTTCGATAACAAGGAAGGCATGCTGTTCCCGAATCAGTTCGTGAACACGCGGCTGCTCGTCGACGTGCTGCGCAACGCGACGATCGTGCCGACCTCCGCCGTGCTGACCGGTTCGATCGGCCAGTTCGTCTATGTCGTGAAACCCGACAACACGGTCACGGTCCGCAAGGTCACGATCGGCCCGGTCGACGGCGAACGCACGAGCATCGTCAGCGGCATCGCGCTCGGCGAGCGCGTGGTGACCGACGGCTCCGACCGCCTGCGCGAAGGCTCGAAGATCTCGATTCCGGCCGACAAGCCGAAAGGCGCATCGGGCGCGCGCGGCGCCGGCGCGGCGTCGGGTGCATCGGCAGCGTCGGGCGCCGCCGCCCATCGCGGCGGACACAAGCACGGCGCGTCGCAGGCAGCGGCCCCCGCGGCCCAGTAACGCGCGGGCCGCTCGATGAATCCATCCCGCCTCTTCATTCTCCGGCCGGTCGGCACCGCCCTCCTGATGGCGGCGATCATGCTGGCCGGTCTCGTCGCGCTGCGCTTCCTGCCGCTCGCCGCGCTGCCCGAAGTCGACTACCCGACGATCCAGGTCCAGACCTTCTACCCGGGCGCGAGCCCGGAAGTGATGACCTCGTCGGTCACCGCGCCGCTCGAACGCCAGTTCGGGCAGATGCCGTCGCTGAACCAGATGTCGTCGCAAAGCTCGGCCGGCGCGTCGGTGATCACGTTGCAGTTCTCGCTCGACCTGCCGCTCGACATCGCCGAACAGGAAGTGCAGGCCGCGATCAACGCAGCCGGCAACCTGCTGCCGTCCGACCTCCCTGCCCCGCCGATCTACGCGAAGGTCAACCCGGCCGATGCGCCGGTGCTGACGCTCGCCGTCAAGTCGAAGACGCTGCCGCTCACGCAGGTGCAGGACCTGGCCGATACGCGCCTCGCGATGAAAATCTCGCAGATCGCGGGCGTCGGCCTCGTCAGCCTGTCGGGCGGCAACCGCCCGGCCGTGCGGATCCAGGCGAACCCGACCGCGCTCGCCAAATACGGGATGAACCTCGACGACCTGCGCACGACGATCTCGAACCTGAACGTAAACACGCCGAAGGGCAACTTCGACGGGCCGACGCGCGCGTACACGATCAACGCGAACGACCAGCTGACGAGCGCCGACCAGTACAACAGCGCGGTCGTCGCGTACAAGAACGGCCACCCGGTGATGCTGACCGACGTCGCGACGGTCGTCGCCGGCTCGGAGAACACCAAGCTCGGCGCGTGGGTGAATTCGGACCCCGCGATCATCCTGAACGTGCAGCGCCAGCCCGGCGCGAACGTGATCGCAACGGTCGACGCGATCAAGGCGCAGCTGCCGAAGCTGCAGGAAACGCTGCCGGCCGCGCTCGACGTGGAAATCGTCACCGACCGCACGACGATGATCCGCGCGGCCGTGCGCGACGTGCAGTTCGAGCTGCTGCTCGCGGTCGCGCTCGTCGTACTCGTGATGTACCTGTTCCTCGCGAACGTCTACGCGACGATCATCCCGAGCCTGTCGGTGCCGCTGTCGCTGATCGGCACGCTCGCGGTGATGTACATGGCCGGCTTCTCGCTGAACAACCTGTCGCTGATGGCGCTCACCATCGCGACCGGCTTCGTCGTCGACGATGCGATCGTGATGATCGAGAACATCGCGCGCTACGTCGAGGAAGGCGAAACGGGGCTCGAGGCCGCGCTGAAGGGCTCGCGGCAGATCGGCTTCACGATCATCTCGCTGACGGTGTCGCTGATCGCGGTGCTGATCCCGCTGCTGTTCATGGGCGACGTGGTCGGGCGCCTGTTCCACGAATTCGCGATCACGCTCGCGGTGACGATCGTGATCTCGGCGATCGTGTCGCTCACGCTCGTGCCGATGATGTGCGCGAAGCTGCTGCGCCATTCGCCGCCGCCCGAGAGCCACCGCTTCGAGGCGCGCGTGCACCGCGCGATCGACTGGGTGATCGCACGCTACGCGGTCGCGCTCGAATGGGTGCTGAACCGCCAGCGCTCGACGCTCGTCGTCGCGCTGCTGACGCTCGGGCTGACCGCCCTGCTCTATATCTATGTGCCGAAGGGCTTCTTCCCCGCGCAGGACACCGGCGTGATCCAGGCGATCACGCAGGCGCCGCAGTCGATCTCGTATGGCGCGATGGCCGAACGCCAGCAGGCGCTCGCCGCCGAGATCCTGAAGGATCCGAACGTCGACAGCCTCACGTCGTTCATCGGCGTCGACGGCAGCAACATCACGCTGAACAGCGGCCGCATGCTGATCAACCTGAAGGCGCGCGACGAACGTTCCGAGACGGCCGCGCAGATCATCCGCGACCTGCAGCACCGCGTGGCGAACATCACCGGCATCTCGCTGTTCATGCAGTCGGTGCAGGATCTGACGATCGACTCGACCGTCAGCCCGACGCAGTACCAGTTCATGCTGACGAGCCCGAACTCGGACGAATTCGCGACCTGGGTGCCGAAGCTCGTCGCTCGGCTGCAGCAGGAACCGTCGCTCGCCGACGTCGCGACCGACCTGCAGAGCAACGGCCAGTCGGTCTACATCGAGATCGACCGCGCGAGCGCCGCGCGCTTCGGCATCACGCCGGCGACCGTCGACAACGCGCTGTACGACGCGTTCGGCCAGCGCATCGTGTCGACGATCTTCACGCAGTCGAACCAGTACCGCGTGATTCTCGAGTCCGAGCCGAAGGAGCAGCACTACGCGCAATCGCTGAACGACATCTACCTGCCGTCGGCCGGCGGCGGCCAGGTGCCGCTGGCGTCGATCGCGTCGTTCCACGAGCGGCCGTCGCCGCTGCTGGTCGCGCACCTGTCGCAGTTCCCGTCAACGACGATCTCGTTCAACCTCGCGCCGGGCGCGTCGCTCGGCGAAGCCGTCAAGGCGATCGAGGCCGCCGAGAAGGACATCAACCTGCCCGCGTCGTTCCAGACGCGCTTCCAGGGCGCGGCGCTCGCGTTCCAGGCATCGCTGTCGAACCAGCTGTTCCTGATCCTCGCGGCGATCGTCACGATGTACATCGTGCTCGGCGTGCTGTACGAGAGCTACATCCACCCGATCACGATCCTGTCGACGCTGCCGTCGGCCGGCGTCGGCGCGCTGCTCGCGCTGATGATCACCGGGCACGACCTCGACATCATCGGGATCATCGGCATCGTGCTGCTGATCGGCATCGTGAAGAAGAACGCGATCATGATGATCGACTTCGCGCTCGAGGCCGAACGCGTCGAAGGCAAGCCGCCGCGCGAGGCGATCTACCAGGCGTGCCTGCTGCGCTTCCGGCCGATCCTGATGACGACGCTCGCCGCGCTGCTCGGCGCGGTGCCGCTGATCGTCGGCTCCGGCGCGGGTTCCGAGCTGCGCCAGCCGCTCGGGATCGCGATCGCCGGCGGCCTGATCGTGTCGCAGGTGCTGACGCTGTTCACGACGCCCGTGATCTACCTCGGCTTCGACTCGCTCGCACGCCGCGTGCGCGGCTGGTTCGAACGCCACGGCCCCGGCGCCGGCACGCGCACGGATGCGTAAGCCATGAACCTGTCGCGCCCCTTTATCACCCGCCCCGTCGCGACGACGCTGCTCGCGCTCGGCGTCGCGCTCGCGGGCCTGTTCGCGTTCATCAAGCTGCCGGTGTCGCCGCTGCCGCAGGTCGACTTCCCGACGATCTCGGTGCAGGCGTCGCTGCCGGGCGCGAGCCCGGAAACGGTCGCGACCAGCGTGACGAGCCCGCTCGAGCGGCACCTCGGCTCGATCGCCGACGTGTCCGAAATGACGTCGACGAGCACGGTCGGCAACGCGCGGATCATCCTGCAGTTCGGCCTGAACCGCGACATCGACGGCGCCGCGCGCGACGTGCAGGCCGCGATCAACGCGGCGCGCGCCGACCTGCCCGCCGCGCTGAAGAGCAACCCGACCTACCGCAAGGTCAACCCGGCCGATTCGCCGATCATGGTCGTGTCGCTGACCTCGGAGACGGCGTCGCCCGCGAAGGTGTACGACGCCGCGTCGACGGTGCTGCAGCAGTCGCTGTCGCAGATCGACGGGATCGGCCAGGTCTCGGTCAGCGGCTCCGCGAACCCGGCCGTGCGCGTCGAGCTCGAGCCGCAGGCGCTGTTCCACTACGGGATCGGCCTCGAGGACGTGCGCGCGGCGCTGGCTTCCGCGAACGCCAACGCGCCGAAGGGCGCGATCGAGTTCGGCCCGCAGCGCTACCAGCTCTATACGAACGACCAGGCGTCCCAGGCGTCGCAATACCGCGACCTCGTGGTCGCCTACCGCAACGGCTCGGCCGTGCGGCTGTCCGACCTGTCGGACGTCGTCGACGGGGTCGAGGACCTGCGCAACCTCGGCCTGGCGAACGGCAAGCGCGCGGTGCTCGTGATCCTCTACCGCTCGCCCGGCGCGAACATCATCGAGACGATCGACCGCGTGCGCGCGGCGCTGCCGCAGCTCACCGCGTCGCTGCCGGCCGACATCACGGTCACGCCGGTGCTCGACCGCTCGACCACCATCCGCGCGTCGCTGAAGGACACCGAGCACACGCTGCTGATCGCGGTCAGCCTCGTCGTGATGGTCGTGTTCCTGTTCCTGCGCAACTGGCGCGCGACGCTGATCCCGAGCGTCGCGGTGCCGATCTCGATCATCGGCACCTTCGGCGCGATGTACATGCTCGGCTTCTCGATCGACAACCTGTCGCTGATGGCGCTGATCGTCGCGACCGGCTTCGTCGTCGACGATGCGATCGTCGTGCTCGAGAACATCTCGCGGCATATCGAGAACGGCAAGTCGCGAATGCAGGCCGCGTTCGACGGCGCGCGCGAGGTCGGCTTCACGGTGCTGTCGATGAGCATCTCGCTCGTCGCGGTGTTCCTGCCGATCCTGCTGATGGGCGGCATCGTCGGGCGCCTGTTCCGCGAGTTCGCGCTGACGCTGTCGCTCGCGATCGCCGTGTCGCTCGCGGTCTCGCTGACCGTCACGCCGATGATGTGCGCGCGCCTGCTGCCCGAGTCGCACGACCCGAAAAACGAAGGCCGCTTCGGGCGCTTCCTCGAGCGCGGCTTCTCGCGCATGCAGCGCGGCTACGAGCGCTCGCTGTCGTGGGCGCTGCGCCGGCCGCTGTTGATCCTGCTGACGCTGTTCGCGACGATCGGGCTGAACGTGTACCTGTACATCGTCGTGCCGAAGGGCTTCTTCCCGCAGCAGGATACCGGGCTGATGATCGGCGGCATCCAGGCCGACCAGTCGACGTCGTTCCAGGCGATGAAGCTGAAGTTCTCCGAGATGATGCGGATCGTGCAGGCCAACCCGAACGTGAAGAGCGTCGCGGGCTTCACCGGCGGCACGCAGACCAACTCGGGCTTCATGTTCGTCACGCTGAAGGACCGCACCGAGCGCAAGCTGTCGGCCGACCAGGTGATCCAGCAGCTGCGCCCGCCGCTGGCGGACGTCGCCGGGGCGCGCACGTTCCTGCAGGCCGCGCAGGACATCCGCGTCGGCGGCCGGCAGAGCAACGCGCAGTACCAGTTCACGCTGCTCGGCGATTCGAGCGCCGACCTGTACAAGTGGGGGCCGATCCTGACCGAGGCGCTGCAGAAGCGCCCCGAGCTGACCGACGTGAACTCCGACCAGCAGCAAGGCGGCCTCGAGGCGATGGTGACGATCGACCGCGCGACGGCCGCGCGGTTCGGCATCAAGCCCGCGCAGATCGACAACACGCTGTACGACGCGTTCGGCCAGCGCCAGGTCTCGACGATCTACAACCCGCTGAACCAGTACCACGTCGTGATGGAAGTCGCGCCGAAGTACTGGCAGAGCCCCGAGATGCTGAACCAGGTGTGGATCAGCACGTCGGGCGGCAGCGCGAACGGCTCGCAGACCACCAACGCGGCCGCCGGCACCTACGTCGCGACGTCGGCCGGCACGTCGAGCGCCGGCACGGCCGCGCAGAGCGCCGCGGCGATCGCGTCCGATTCCGCGCGCAACCAGGCGCTCAACTCGATTGCCGCGAGCGGCAAGTCGAGCGCGTCGTCGGGCGCATCGGTGTCGACGTCGAAGTCGACGATGATCCCGCTGTCGGCGATCGCGACGTTCGGGCCGAGCACGACGCCGCTGTCGGTCAACCACCAGGGGCTGTTCGTCGCGACGACGATCTCGTTCAACCTGCCGCCGGGCGTGTCGCTGTCGCAGGCGACGCAGATCATCTATCAGACGATGGCGCAGGTCGGCGTCCCGCCGACGATCGTCGGCAGCTTCCAGGGCACCGCGCAGGCGTTCCAGCAGTCGATGAACGACCAGCCGATCCTGATCCTCGCCGCGCTGCTGGCCGTCTACATCGTGCTCGGGATCCTGTACGAGAGCTACATCCACCCGATCACGATCCTGTCGACGCTGCCGTCGGCCGGCGTCGGCGCGCTGCTTGCGCTGCTGCTGTTCAAGACCGAGTTCAGCATCATCGCGCTGATCGGCGTGATCCTGCTGATCGGTATCGTGAAGAAGAACGCGATCATGATGGTCGACTTCGCGATCGACCAGACGCGCAACCACCAGAAGTCGTCGTTCGACGCGATCCACGAGGCGTGCCTGCTGCGCTTCCGTCCGATCATGATGACGACGATGGCGGCGCTCCTGGGCGCGCTGCCGCTCGCGTTCGGCAGCGGCGACGGCGCCGAGCTGCGCGCACCGCTCGGCATCGCGATCGCCGGCGGCCTGATCGTGTCGCAGGTGCTGACGCTCTATACGACGCCGGTCGTCTACCTGTACATGGACCGGTTCCGCGTGTGGGGCGAGAAGCGCCGCAACCGCCGCGGGAATACCGGCGGGCCGGCGGTGGCCGGCGAGTGACGGAGGCGGCCGGACGCGAATGGACGGGGCATGCCGCCCCGCTCCGTTCGGCAGTCCGCGCCCTCGCGAAGGCCCCATGCGAGCGCCGGCACTCAATCGCGCGATGCGTCGTCATCCATGTCGTGCGAGGTCATACAGATCCTGTGCGTTGCGCGCATAGCGGCGCGGCGCCATCCCCGACCATCGGTGGAACGCGCGCGCGAACGCCTTCTCCGACGTGTAGCCGACCCGCTCGGCAATCTCGATCAGCCGCAGCTTGCCGTGCGCGAGTTCGCCACTCGCCAGATACATTCGGTACGCGGTCAGGTGACCGATCGGCGTTTCGCCGACCAGCTCCGCAAAGCGTGCGCAAAAGCGCGAACGCGACATGCCGGCGTCGGCCGCGAGGCTCGCGAGCTGCCAGTTGCGGCGCGGATCGCGATGCATCAACGCCATCGCGCGGCCGATCTGCGGATCGGTCAGGCCTCGCAGCCAGCCCGTGTGATTCGCCGACGACTGCAGGTGCGCGCGCAACAGCTGCACGAACAGCACGTCGGCCAGACGCGTCGCGGCAATGGCCCAGCCGGGCTGGCACGCCATCGATTCCTCGATGAAGCTCTGCAGCGTGCTCGCGAGCCACGGTGCGACGGCCGCGTCGTTCGCGCGGACGTGGATCAGCGGCGGCAGCACGGAGAACAGCGGGCTGCGCACGAGGTCCCGGTACACGACGATGCCCGTATAGAGCTCGCTGGTCGCGCCGCCGCCGCCCGCGACGAACTCGAGCGGCGTGTCGAAGCGCGGCCGGATGCCCTTGTCCGCCATCAGCGTGTCGAACGGCACGGGCGGCTCGTCGAGCGACGACGCCATTACGTGCTCGTCGCCGTGAGGCAGCAGCACGAAGTCGCCCGGCTCGACATGCACGGGCGCCGTGCCCGCGACCGACAGGAAGAACGGGTTGCCCGCACAGGTACGAAACGGCGCGCCCGCGACGGCCGGCTTGCGGATCGCCCACGGCGCGCTCAGCGTGAAGCGCCCGGTGACGACCGCATCGGCCCGCAGGTCGGTCAGCACGTCGCTGAGAAGATCGGTCGTCATCGTCGAAGCCTCCGGGGGTGCGCCGCCGCGTCAGAAGCGCTGCTGGATGCCCGCCATCACACCGACCTGATTCTGGCCGGTGCCGACGGTGCCGCCGGCCGCCACCGCCGACGTGCCGAGTGCGCTGTTCGTCATGTAGCCGACGGACGTATAGATCATCGTACGCTTCGACAGGCTGTAGTTCGCGCGTGCGACGAACAGGTTCGAGTCGTAGCGGCCGCGCAGCAGGTAGCGCACGGCCTGTGCGTCGAATGATAGCGCCGGCGACGCGTAGACCGTGCCGCCCGCGAAGAAGATGTCCGACTGGCTGTGCGCGGCGGCCGCCGTGTTGCGGCGGATCCAACCCGCGCCGAGCTTCGCGATGCCGAATTTCACGTACGCGTCGACGATCGTGCGCGTGTCCGTATAGGCGGGGCTCGACAGCGGTGCCGACGCGCCGGTGCCGCCGTGCATCACGTCATACGAAGCGGCCGCGCCGAATTGCGGCGCGTCGTACGCGACCATCATCGTGTACTGCCGGCATGCAACGGGGTCGCCCGGCACGTTGCCCGCGCAGTTCGTGGCCGACGGGCCGGCCGGCCCCGCGCCGTCGCGGCCGGTACTGTAGGTGCCGCCGAGCGTCAGTCCGCCGAAGTGGCCGAGATAGCCGATCGCGTTGTCGCTGCGTGCGTTCGGCAGGTAGCTGTCGAAGCTCGCCATCGAGTGGATCGACGGGCCGATCACGTCGGCATTGAGCAGTACCAGCATCGACATGTTCATCTGCCGGCCGAGCGTGAGCGCGCCGTACGGCGACTCGATGCCGACGTTCGCCTGCCGGCCGAAGATCCGGCCGCCGTAGTTCAGCGCACCGGAATTCAACGCGAAGCCGTTTTCGAGCACGAAGAACGTCCGGTAGCCGCCGCCGAGATCCTCGACGCCGCGCAACCCGAAGCGCGACGGCACTTCACCGGTCAGCGACGGCATGCCGGCGACCGCGCCGCCACCCGCCGCGTTGTTGTAGTACTGCACGCCGGTATCGACGATGCCGTACAGCGTCACGCTGCCCTGCGCGAACGCGCCCGGCGATGCGGCGGCGGCCGCCGCCAACGAGACGGCCGTCGCGGCCGAGCGAAAGGTTTTCATTGAAGTCTCCAGACCTGTTGTGTAGTTATGCTTGATATGGGCGGCG
Organism: Burkholderia sp. Bp8992; assembly: GCF_003853705.1. Lineage (GTDB taxonomy): Bacteria > Pseudomonadota > Gammaproteobacteria > Burkholderiales > Burkholderiaceae > Burkholderia. Next base: position 30,589 of record NZ_QTQI01000036.1, read on the forward strand.
ACGCGCGCGGCGGCACCGGCCCGTGGGGGATACGCGGTCGTTCAGGTCGCGAGCGGCGTATCGAACGGCATCGCGCGCGGCCGCTCGCCGGTCGCGCACCAGATCGCATCGGCGACGGCCGGTGCGACGGGCGGCAACGCGACTTCGCCGCAGCCTTGCGGATCGCGATCGCTGTCGACGATCACCACCTCGATCCTCGGCATCCCGGCCAGGCCGAGCAGCGGATAGTCGGCGAAATTGCGCTGCACGACCGCGCCGTGCTCGAACGTGATCTCGCTCCTGAACGTGTTGGTCAGCGCGAAGCCGACGCCGCCTTCAACCATCTCGCGAATCAGCAGCGGATTGATCGCACGCCCGCAATCAATGCCGCACACGATCCGTTCGAGCTTCACGTTGCCACCCGTCACGCGCACCTCGGCGATCGTCGCGACGTACGTGCTGAACGCACCGCCGCGCCCCGTGTACAGCGAATATGCGACGCCGCGCGACTGGCCGGCCGGCGCGCGGTCGAACCAGTTCGCGCGCGCGGCCGTCGCGTCGAGCACGCGTAGCGCGAGCGGGTCGCGCTTCAGCAACGCGCGCCGATAACGCACGGGGTCGGCCCGCACCGTGTGCGCGAGCTCGTTCACGAAGCTCTCGAGGAAAAACACCGTCGACGTGCTGCCGACGCTGCGCATGAAGCTGACCGGGATCGGCTGCATCACCGTGACCGAGTCGACCAGCAGGTTCGGCACGTCGTAGCAAAGGTCGTACAGGCCGTCGAGCATCGTCTCGTCCCAGCCGCCCGCCTTCTCGTAGCGGTCGCGCTTGATCGCCGCATACAGCGAGTGACCGGCAACGCGCGCATGCAGCGCGACCGGCAGCCCGTCGCTGCCGAGCGCCGCGCGGAACCGCGCGGACGCGCACGGTCGATAGAAGCCGTGACGGATGTCGTCCTCGCGCGAGCGGATCACCTTCACGGGTCGCCCGACCGCCTTCGACGCAACGGCCGCGTGCACGACGAAATCGGGCACGTACTTGCGGCCGAAGCTGCCGCCGAGAAACGTCGTGTTGACGATGACCTTCCCGACCGGCACGCCGAACAGCGCCGACAGCGTCCAGCGCACCTTGTCCTGCCCCTGGATCGGCCCCCACACCTCGATCTCGTCCGCCCGCACGTGCACGGTCGCGTTGACGGGCTCCATCGTCGCGTGAACGATGTACGGCGTGTGGTAGTCGGCCTCGACGATCCGGCCGGCTTCGGCGAGATGGCGCATCGGCTCGCCGATCTGCGTGGCGACGACCGCGTGTTCCGCCTGCAGCGCACCCTTGCGCTGTGCGAGGATCGTTGCACTGTCGAACGCCGGTGTCGAACCCGCCTCCCAGACGATGTCCGCCGCGTCGCACGCCTTCTTTGCCTGCCAATAGGTGTGCGCGACCACGATCACCGCGTCCTTCGCGAGCACGACGTCCGCGACGCCCGGCATCGCGCGCAATGCGTCGCGATTCTTCACGGCCGTCGGTCGGCCGTTCAGCGTCGGTGCCATCGTCAGCGCGCCGACCAGCATGTCGGGCACCTGCACGTCGATCCCGTAGATCGCGCTGCCGTCGACCTTCGCGGGCACGTCGAGCTTGTGCAGCGGGCGCCCGATCAGCGTGTGCGCGGACGCCGGCTTCAGCCGCGGTTGCGCGTCGTGCGGCAGCTTCGCGGCGGCGTCGACGAGTTCCCCATACGACAGCGACCGGCCGCTCGGCGCATGGATCACGCGGCCGTCGCGCGTCACGCACTGCGTGTCGCGCACGCCGAGCCGCACGGCGCCGGCACGCAGGAACGCCGAGCGCGCCTGCGCGCCGGCGATGCGCAGCCGCGTGTAGAACATCGTCGCCGACATCGACGCGCCGACGAACTGCTGCGGCGCCTCGTTCGCGGCGTCGATCCGGTACGCGTCGCGCCCCGTGACGAACTCGACTGTCACGCTGCGCCAGTCGGCATCCATCTCGTCGGCGAGCACTTGCGGCAGCCCCGTGTAGACGCCCTGCCCGACTTCCGCCTGCGACAGGCCGATGATCGTGCTGCCGTCGGCGTCGACGCGCACCCAGTCGTTGATCTCGCGAAAGCGCGCGCCGTCGCCGGCCGCCTGCACGACGTCGCCGATCGCAAGCGGCAGCAGCAGGCTTCCCGCGAGCGCGACGCCGCCTTTCAGGAACACACGCCGCGGCACATTCGACACGTCCGGTGCCTGCCCCGCATCAGCCGGCCGCGACATGGATCGCCTCGCGAATGCGTTGGTAGGTCGCGCAGCGGCACAGGTTCGTGACGGCCTCGTCGATCTGCGCGTCGGTCGGCTTGCGGTGCTGCGCGAGCAGCGCGGCAGTGGCCATGACCATTCCCGACTGGCAGTAGCCGCACTGCGGCACGTCCTTCTCGATCCACGCACGCTGCACCGGGTGCGAGCGATCGTGCGACAGCCCCTCGATCGTCGTGACCGACCGGCCCGCGACACTCGCGGCCGGCAGCACGCACGAGCGCGCGGCCTCGCCGTCGAGATGCACGGTGCACGCGCCGCATGCGCCGATGCCGCAGCCGTATTTGGTACCGGTGAGCCGGGCCGAGTCGCGAATGACCCACAGCAGCGGCGTATCGGGATCACCGTCGAAATCGAACGGCTGGCCGTTCAGCGTGAAGCGCATCGTCTGTCTCCCTGTCGTGCATCGCCGGTTCGTCATCCGGCGGATGACGGCGATGGTTGACAGAGATTCTTGGCGGCGCAAAAAGCCGCGCCAATGACCTTTGCTCCCGAAAAAGTAGCCGATCGTCCAGATCGTTTCAGCCGACGAATCGCGCTCGGTTGCCGAAGTTGACGCCGCGTTTGCCTCGGATCCGGCTTGCACGCCGGCGACGATCAACTATCGTGTGTCCATGACCACCCTCGCGCCCCCTCGCCGGGAATCCGCCATGAACGTCCAGTTGAACCATACGATCGTCTGGTGCCGCGACAAGCGCGCGTCGAGCCGCTTCCTCACCGAACTCCTGGAACTGCCGCCGCCGACGCCGTTCGGCGCGATGCTGGTCGTCGCGCTCGACAACGGCGTGTCGCTCGATTTCTATGAGCAGGCGGGAGAAATCCGGTCGCAGCATTACGCGTTCCTGCTCGACGAGGCTGGCTTCGATCGCGTGCTGGCGCGCATCCGCGAGCGCGGGCTCGCGCACTGGGCCGATCCGGCGAAGCGGCAGCCCGGCGACATCTACCGCCACAACGGCGGCCGCGGCGTGTACTTCGACGATCCGGACGGTCACTTCCTCGAAGTGATGACACGGCCGTATGCGCTGAACGGCTAGTGCGGCAGGCCGGCGTTGCGCCGGCCCGTGTGGTGCGGCGCGGATGCCGCCCGGCTTCGGACGGCACCCGGCACGGCTGCCGTTACTCGGCAGCGGCTGCCGTCTTGCGCGGCCGACGCGCGCGCGGTGCGGCCTTGCGGGCCGGCTTCTTCCTGGCAGCGGCCGGCGCTTCGGCAGCGGCTTCCACATGAGCTTCGACCGGCGCCGCGTCATGCGACGGCTGCGCGGCGGCAAGCTCGCCGCCGGCATCGCCCGCTGCCGGCTCGGCGTCGTGCGTCACGGCCACGTGCGGCGCGCCGCCCTGCTCCGCGTCGCGATGCGCGCCGTCGTCAGGCTTGCCGTGCGCATGCTTGTCGCCGCCGTGCTTCGCCGCGCCGGCGCTCTTCGCGGCGGCGCCCTTTTTCGTGCCGGTCTTCTTCGCCGCGCTCTTGCGTGCCCGCTTGCGGCCTTCCTGCGCTTCGCCGTGGGCCTCGCTCGCTTCGATCGCTTCGATCGTTTCTGCAGGTGCAACCGGCACGGCGTCGGCGACGTCGTCCAGCTCCGCCGCTTCCGCCTCGACCTGCACGCTTTCGTGCACGACCGCTTCCGCCCGCTGGCCGCGACGTTGCGCATGGCGCCCGGCCCGCGCCGGCTCTGCCGCACGCGTGCCGTGGTGCGCGCCGCCGTCGCCGGCCGTCGCGACATGCTCGACGGCCGCCGGCTGGCGGGCCCGCGACACGAACGCGCCCGACTTGTCGTCACGGCCCACTTCGAGCAGGCCGCGCGCCTGCGCTTCGTCGAGCAGGTTGCCGAACGCGCGGAACCCGTAGTATGACTCGTTGAAATCCGGCTTGCGGCGCTTGATCGCGCTCTTGAGCACCGACGCCCAGATCTTGCCGACGTCGTCGCGCTCCGACGCGAGCGCATCGAACGTCTCGACCGCCAGGGCGATCGCCTCGGCCTTGCGTGCGTCCATGTCGTGCTTGCGCGACGACGGCTCGTCGGGCCGCTTCGCGCCGCCGTTGCCCGCACGCTGCTGCTGTTCGCGCTTCGCGAGCGCGCGCTGCTGCTCGCGCACCAGGTCGTCGTAGAAGATGAATTCGTCGCAGTTCGCGACCAGCAGGTCCGACGTCGATTTCTTCACGCCGACGCCGATCACCTTCTTCGCGTTCTCGCGCAGCTTCGACACGAGCGGCGAAAAGTCCGAATCGCCGCTGATGATCACGAACGTGTCGACGTGCGACTTCGTGTAGCAGAGGTCGAGCGCGTCGACGACGAGCCGGATGTCGGCCGAATTCTTGCCCGACTGGCGCACGTGCGGAATCTCGATCAGCTCGAAGCTCGCCTCGTGCATCGACGCCTTGAAGCCCTTGTAGCGATCCCAGTCGCAATAAGCCTTCTTCACGACGATGCTGCCCTTCAGCAGCAGGCGCTCCAGCACGGGCTTGATGTCGAATTTCTCGTACTTCGCGTCGCGCACGCCGAGCGCGACGTTCTCGAAGTCGCAGAACACGGCCATGCTGACGTTGTCCAGGGGTAATGCCATGTGTACTCCAACCGGTGGGCCGACGCGTTGTATGACGGTGCGGCAAAAAAAGCATCGCGCACATGATAGCCGGTCGGCGCGTCATTCCCGCATCCGTGTGAACGAATGAACGCCCGCCGCCCGAATGCCCGATGCCGGTATGCCCGATGCCGGTATGCCCCTTAATACACACCCGCCGTCGGGGCAAATCGACATTACACTTGAGTTATCGGTCGTCCGTCCCTATCTGGACGGAAGACGCATCGAGCAAGGAGCGGTTTCATGACGACGAAGGTACTGCTGATTGGCGCGACCGGCCGAACGGGCCAGGCCTGCGCGGATCTGCTGCTCAAGCAGCCGGAGTTCGAGGTCACGGCGCTCGTGCGCCGGCACGGCTATGCGCTGGCGGGCGCACGGGTCGTCGAGGCCGATCTGACGAACGATTTCTCGCACGCATTCCAGGGCATCACGCACGTGATCTACGCGGCCGGCTCGGCCGAATCGGACGGCGCGACCGAAGAGGAACAGGTCGACCGCGACGCGGTGGCCCGCGCGGCCGAATACACGCTGGCCTACAACGCGCAGAAGCTCGTGGTGATCAGCTCGCTGTCGGCCTACCGGCCCGAGCTGGCGCCGGACGCGCTGCGCCATTATTCGCAGATGAAGCGCGAAGGCGACGACCGCGTGGCCGCGTCGGGCGTCGACTACGTGATCCTGCGCCCGGGCCCGCTCACCGACGATCCGGGCGTCGGCAAGATCGCGCTGACCGACGCATGGCTCGATCCCGCGCCGCCCGTATCGCGCCAGGACGTTGCATGGGCCGCGATCGAGGCGATCAAGCTCGGTATCTCGCGCAAGATCGTCGGCTTCGTCGGCGGCAGCGTGCCGATCGAGCAGGCATTGCGCGCGTAGCAGCCGGCCGGGCGCCGCCGCCCGGCTGCGCGTGTTCCCGTGTCGCCGGCCCGCACGGCGGGCCGCGTCGACCTCCAGGGTGCGCTTACTGCTTCGGATGCGCGTCGGCCCACGCCTTCACGGCGGCGAGCGTGTTCTCGACGTGCTTGTCGGGCGACAGGCTCGTATATTCGTAGAGCACCTTCCCTTCCGGCGAGATCACGTACGACACGCGATTCGCGCGATCGAGCGCCGGCAGCTTCGCGTCGTATTCACGGATGATCTTCGCGTCCGGATCGGCCGCGACCGGGAACTTGCTCCGGCACTCGCTCACCGAGAACTTCGTCAGCGTGTCGATATTGTCGGCCGATACGCCGATCACCGTCGCGCCGTAAGCCTTGTAACGGTCGACCGCATCCGCGAACGCATGCGCCTCGATCGTGCAGCCCTTCGTGAACGCGGCCGGGTAGAAATACAGCACGACCGGCCCCTGCTTCAGCGCGTCCGCGAGCGAGTACGTGTAAGTCTTGCCGCCCAGCGACGCCTGCGTCGTGAAATCCGGCGCCGCGGCGCCCGGCTTCAGTTCCGCCTGCGCCAACAGCGCATGGCCGGCCACCAGCGCCGCCACGGCGCCCAGCAACAGTTTTCGCTTCATCTGCGTCCTCATTTCTTATAAAGTCAGCCTCAATGTAGGCCATGCCGGCGTTCGCCTGTCGAACACCCGGTATGCGATCCGGACCAGCGGCAGCGCCATCCGCGGCCGGCCCGTTAAAGATTCCGCACAGTCTGCCGTTAATCCTTGCGGACAACCGGTTCCAGCCCTTCACGTCAGCGAGAAACATGGAAGCCAACAGGAAACAGACGTCACGCAAGGGCTCCTGGCGCAGTGCCTTGCATACGCTGCGCCGCTTCGCCTGGTCGGGCGGCGCGCTGATGCCCGCGCGCGCCGGCGCGCCGCGCCGCGACGACTCCGTGCGCAACTGGCTGGAACAGACGGTCGGCACGGTGGACTTCCTCGCCCATGTCGATCGCGAACTGCGCTTTCTGTACGTGTCCGACGCGAGCCTGCGCTTCATCGGCTACCACCGCGACTACCTGCATACGCTGACGCTGCGCGACCTGATCGCCGAACAGGATACCTCGGTGCTCGAAGGCCTGCTCGCGCGCGCCGCGCGTTCGGGCCAGGTCGAGAAGGCGACGATGTGCATCGTCAAGTCGCTCACCTACCCGCTGGACGTCGAGGTCCGCGCGTTCAAGAGCCGCCACCACGGTGTCGACGGCTTCGCGATCGCGGCCTTCGACGTGTCGGCGTGGCGCGCGCTCGAGGCGAAGCTGACGTACGAAATGCACCATGACCCGATGACGGGGCTCGACAACCTGTCCGCGCTCGTGCCGGCACTGATGCGCGCGCAGCAGACCGCCGACGAGGGCGGCACCTGCGCGGCGCTGCTGCTGCTCGACCTCGACGACTACCAGCGGATCAACCGCGCGCTCGGCTACGACGCCGGCGACATGCTGCTGCGCGATACCGCCCAGCGGCTGAAGGCGCTCGTCACGCCGAACGAGCAGCTCGCGCGCGTCGCGAGCGACAAGTTCGCGGTCGTGCTCGGCGCATCCGACCGCGCGCAGGCGAGCCATGCGGCCGACGCGCTCGCACGCCGGCTGCAGGCCGCGGTGCGCGAGCCCTACGTGTACCAGGGGCAGACCGTGCACTTGTCCGCGAGCATCGGCATCGCGCTGTATCCGGACGAACGGGCCGCGCCGCATCGCGCGCAGCATCACAGCCCGCTGCTGCGCCGCGCCGACCACGCGCTCGCGCAGGCGAAGGCATCGGGCGGCAACGCGCTCGCGTTCCATGCGCCGGTCGACGACCCGGCCGACGCCGAACGGCTGAAGCTCGAGGCCGACCTGTACGACGGCGTGCGCAACGGCGAGTTCTCGCTCCATTTCCAGCCGATCACGCGCAGCCAGTCGGGCGCGGTGGTCGGTGTCGAGGCGCTGATTCGCTGGCGCCATCCGGTGCACGGACTCGTGCCGCCGGCGACCTTCATTCCGCTCGCCGAATCGATCGGCCTGATCAACTACCTCGGCAACTGGGTGCTCAAGGCCGCGTGCATGCAGCTCGTCGCGTGGGACAGCCAGGGGCTCGCGCTGCAGTACGTGGCCGTCAACGTGTCGCCGCAGCAGTTCCGCGACCCGCGCTTCACGCAGAGCGTGCGCGAGGCGATCGCGCTGACGGGCATCGACCCGCGCCGCATCGTGCTCGAAATCACCGAAAGCCTGCTGATGCACGATCCCGCGCATGCGAAAGTGCTGCTCGAGGAGCTGACCGATCTCGGCATCCGCTTCGCGATCGACGATTTCGGCACCGGCTATTCGAGCCTCGCCTACCTGCAGCGCTTCCCGCTCGCGAAGCTGAAGATCGACCGCAGTTTCGTCGAGAACCTGCTGACGTCGCGCAACGACCGCGCGATCGTGTCGGCGGTGGTCGGCCTCGCGCAGACGCTCGATCTCGAACTCGTCGCCGAAGGCGTCGAGACCGAGGCGCAGCGCGCACTGCTGACGGAGATGGGCTGCAATCACATCCAGGGCTGGCTCGTCTGCCAGGCGCTGCCGTCCGAGGAGCTCGCGCGGCGCTTCGCGGCGCAGCAGCTGCACCTGCACGCCGCCGCCTGACGCGCGCGGCGAACCGGACAGATCCGTATGTCAATCACCGAACACATGCCCCGCACGGCCTTGCTGGACAAGCTGTGGGCCCGGATGAACGAACGGGGCGATTTCCCGCTGCTGTCGGAATCGCTGCGCGCGACGATGGCCGCGATGAAGAACGACGACCTCGACTTCACCGCGCTCGTGCGCGTCGTGCTGTCGGACTTCGCGCTCACGCAGAAGGTGCTGCGGCTCGCGAACTCCGCGATGTACATGGCGTTCGGCGGCAACATCACGACCGTGACCCGCGCACTGATGGTGCTCGGCATGGACGCCGTCGGCCATCTGGTCGTCGGGCTGAAGCTCGTCGATCATTTCCATCACAGCACGCCGCGGCGCATCGACGCGAAGCTCGAACTGAACCGTGCGCTGCTGTCCGGCTGCGTCGCGCGCAAGCTCACCGAGCGCGCCGACCTGCGCGCGGGCGAGGAAGCCGTCGTCTGCACGCTGATGCGCCAGGTCGGCAAGCTGCTCGTCGTCTGCTATCTCGACAGCGAATGGGACAAGATCCGCCGCCATGCGGCCGAGCTGCACGGCGACGAATCGGCCGCCTGCATCGAGGTGCTCGGCGTCGGCTTCGACGAGATCGGGCTCGAGGCAGCAACGCGCTGGCGGCTGCCCGACATGATCCGGGACGGCATCGCCGACGATCACCAGCACGTGAACCGCGTCGATGCATTCGGCCGCGAACTCGCCGCCGACGAGGACATGATCGAACGCGTGAACTGGCTGCGTGCGGTGAGCCGCTGTTCGACCGACGTCGCGAGTGCGCTCGCGATGCCCGACGGCCCGCAGCGCGACGCGCACATCACGGCGCTCGCGCAGCACTATGCGCTGGCGCTCGATACGGAACCCGACGCGCTCGTCGAGATCGCCGAGCGGCTCGCGCACGAGGAAGCGAGCGACACCGTGATGCGCGAGATCGACGAGCTGCGCGCGAACGCCGATGCGATCGCGCGCGCGCAGGCCGAACCCGAGGCGTGCCTCGAAGCCGGCCTCGCCGACCTGCGCGCGCTGCCGTCCGAGCACGTGCTGACGCCGGTGCTCGCACTGGCGTCGGAAAGCCTGCTCGCGAGCCTCGCGTTCACGCGCACCGTCACGTTCGTCCGGCACGACGACGGCACGTTCGCCGCACGCCTGGGCTTCGGTCCCGGCGTCGACGACGCGCTCTACCGGCTGCGCTTCGACGAGCGCTTCGAGCCGGACGTGTTTCATCTCGCGATCACCAATTCGGTCGGCATCTTCATCGAGCAGGCGCAGGAACCGAAGATGCTCAAGCGCCTGCCCGCGTGGTATCTCGACGTGTTCGACGACACGCGCGCATTCGTGCTGCTGCCGGTGCGCGTCGATGCGACGACGGTCGCGCTGCTGTACGGCGACTGGGCCGGCGCGCAGCCGGCCCGCAAGATCTCGCAGCAGGAAATGAGCATCCTCAACGAGCTCGCGCGCGAACTGGGGCGATTCTTTCCCGCGCAGCACGGTTGACGGCCGGCCCGGTTCGGCCGCTTCCGCCGTTTCCCCGTTGCCGCGCCACAAAAGCAAACCGGCCGCGTCAGCGGCCGGTTTTTTACATCGTGCGTTCGAACGAGACGCTTACTTCAGCGTGACGGGCACGCTGAAGTACTTCTTCGCGAGGTTGTCGATCGTGCCGTCGGCCTTCAGGTCCTTCAGCGCCTGATCGAGCGCGGTCTTCAGCGCCGCGTCGTTCTTGCGCAGGCCGAAGCCGACGCCCGAGCCGAGGATCTCGGTGTCGCTGACGGTGCCGCCCGCGAACGCGAAGCCCTGGCCTTGCGGCTTCGTCAGGAAGCCCTTCGAGCCGGCTTCCGAATCCTGGAACGTCGCGTCGAGACGGCCCGACTTCAGGTCGGCATACGCCAGGTCCTGCGTCTGGTACGGCACGACTTCAACGCCGGCCGGCGCCCACTTCTTCTTCGCGTACGCTTCCTGGATCGTGCCCTGCAGCACGCCGACGCGCTTGCCCTTCAGCGACTGCGGGGTCGGCAGCAGGCCGCTGCCCTGCTTCGCGATCAGCTGGTTCGGAATCGTGTAGATCGGGTCGGTGAACGCGATCGCGTGCTTGCGCTGGTCGGTGATCGTCATGTCCGAGTTGATCGCGTCGAACTTGCGCGCCTGCAGCGCGGGGATCAGGCCGTCGAAGTCGTTCTCGACCCACACGCACTTCGTCTTCAGCTTCGCGCACACCGCGTTGCCGATATCGATGTCGAAGCCGGTCAGCTTGCCGTCGGGCGTCTTGTATTCGAACGGTGCGTACGAGGCCTCGACGCCGAACCGGATCTCCTTCAGATCCGCGGCAAACGCGCTGCCTGCCGCCACGGCCGATGCCGCCACCACCGCATGCGCGGCCACTTTACGCCAATCCAACTTCATCAGGTGCTCTCCTCGATACTCGAATGTTCCGGAACTACGGGCGCATGCATCATTGCAGGGTCAGATGACCGCGACAACGTCGCTGCCGCGCCGTGATGCGGCGCAACAGCCGCAAGGCCGCGATTGTACCAATCCATGCGGCCCGATATGGCAAAGCGGCCGCCGGCGCGCGATGCTGCGGCGCGCATGCGACAGCGGCCGGGCTGGCCGTCGAACTTGCAAGACGATGTCGCAAATACGCAAGGCGGGCCGCACTTCGATGCGGCCGGGCCGATCGATCAGACGAGTGCCGCGATCGTCTCGCGCGTCGTGTCGATCACGAGCAGGCCCGCGCGCAGCCCCGGCTTCACGGTCGGGTTCGGGAACACGATCCGTTCCTCGTCGTGCGTGACCGTGTAGCGGTAGTCGCCGTCCTGCGCGAGCACCGTGCCGCGTGCGAAGGGGGTGAAGTTCGCGACGTCGGCCGCGACGAACAGCTCGAGCGCGTCGCTCTGCTTCGTGATCTGGTCGATCACCGTGAAAACGCGCGGCAGCGGCGGATGGCCGCCTCGCGCCTCGGCGTCGGTCGACGGATGGCCGCCCCACGCCCCCGACACGAGCTTGCGCACCGCGCGGTCGGCCGGCGCGAAGCGCGCCAGGTCGTTCTGGCCGAACGGCCGCACCTTGCCGAGTTCGAGCGTGCACGCGAGCGCGCCGCAGTGCTCGGCCGTGAAATGCGAATACGTGTTGCCCTTCGCGGTATGCAGCAGCACGGCCGCGATGCGCGCCTCGCCGAGCCATTCCACCATCGTGCGCGTCGGCGGCGTACCGGTGTGCGGCAGCAGCGCGAACTGCTCGAACACCGATGCGCGGATCGCCGTGTGCATGTCGATATGCCAGCGTGCGCTGCCCGCCGGCGCGGCCGCGAAGAACGCGGCAGCGGCCGCTTCGAGCTGCGCGGCGCGCGGCGCTTCGCGGCTCGCGGGCACCTGCGTGTGACGACCGCTGAACAGGCGGTTCAGGTCGTCGTCGAGATAGCGCTCGCCCGCGCGCATCGCCGGCACGTTGCCGAGCACGACGAGCAGCCGGCACGCGAGCGGCAGCGCGCCCGACGCGAGATCGCGCACGAGCATCGACAGCAGCTCGATCGGCGCCGTCTCGTCGCCGTGCACGCCGGCCGACACGAGCACGCTCGCGCGCGCCGCATCGCTGGCCGCGGCCGGTTCGAGCACGAGCAGCCCGTCGCCGGGCCATTGCCAGCGCACCGCGCCGCCCGCACAGGTGCCCTCCCGCTCGACCGGCGTGCTGCCGGCCAGCGTGAACGCGAGAAAGTCGTCGAGCAGCGCGGCGGCCGGCATCCGTGCCTCAGCGCTGGAAGTCATACAGCGAACCGACGCGCAGGATCTGCGTGAGTTCGTCGAGCGCCGTGCGCGATTCGTCGAGCAGCGCCGGGTCGGCGAGGTCTTCCGGTGCGAGGCGATCGCGGTAGTGCTTGTCGATCCACGCGTCGAGCGACGCGAACAGCGTGTCGTTGATCCACACGTTCGACGTGACGGCCGCGCGCTCCGCTTCGTTCAGCACGACGCGCAGACGCAGGCACGCGGGGCCGCCGCCGTTCTTCATGCTTTCGCGCAGGTCGAACACGAGCACGTCGTGAATCGGGCCGTTGCCGGCCGCGAGCTGGTCGAGATAGGCGGCGACGTTCGCGTTCTCGCGGCACTCCTGCGGCACGACGAGCACTTGCGAGCCGTCCGCGCGCGACAGCAGCTGGCTGTTGAACAGGTACGACGTCACCGCGTCGTTCACGCTCACGGCCGCGTCGGGCACCTCGATCACGTTCAGGCGCGCACCGCGTGCGTCGAGCGCGGCGGTCAGCGTGTCGTAGATCGCCTGCTTGTTGACGAATGCACGCTCGTGCGTGAACAGCGTGTCGCGGTTGCCGACCGAGATCACGTCGTTGTGGAACACGCCCGCGTCGATCACGTCCGGGTCCTGCTGCGCGTAGACCGTCGCTTCTTCGGCAAGACCGTGGCGATGCGCGACCGCGCGGCTCGCCTCGAAGGTCTGGCGTGCCGGGAAGCGCTTCGGCTCGGGCCCGCGGCGGTATTCCGCGCGGCCGTACACGAAGAACTCGATGCCCGGCTTGCCGTATTCGGCGCAAAAGCGCGTATGGTTTGCCGCCCCTTCGTCGCCGAGCGCCGGCGTGCCCGTCAGCGCCTCATGCACCGCGAAGTGCGCGGGATCGGCGAACAGCGTCGACAGCGTGCGGCGCGTGGCTTCGTGCTCGATCGCGCGATGCAGCTTGCTGCACAGGTTCGCCGGCGTGAAGTGCACGCGGCCGTCGCTCGTGTCGGCCGACGGGCTGACGGTGGCCGCGTTCGCGGTCCACATCGCCGACGCCGAGCTCGCCGCGGCGAGCAGTTCGGGCGCCTGCTTCGCGGCCTTCGCGATCACGTCCGCGTCCTTGCCCGAGAAGCCGAGCTCGCGCAACAGGCGCAGCGACGGCCGCTCCTGCGGAGGCAGCACACCCTGGGCGAAGCCGAGATCCGCGAGCTGCTTCATCTTGCGCAGCCCCTGCTTCGCGGCGGCCTTCGGGTTCGCGGCCGACTTCTCGTTGTTGAGCGACGCCACGTTGCCGAACGACAGTCCGGCGTAGTTGTGGGTCGGGCCGACGAGTCCGTCGAAATTGGCTTCTTGTGCGTTCATCGTCGCTCCCTCGATCAGAAATGCAGGCCCGGCGACAGGCTCGCGGGCAAGGTCAGTTGCGTGCTTTCCACCGACGCCATCGGATACGCGCAATAGTCGGCCGCGTAGTACGCGCTCGGGCGATGGTTGCCCGAGCGGCCCGTGCCGCCGAACGGCGCGGCAGACGACGCACCGTTGGTCGGCCGGTTCCAGTTGACGATCCCGGCGCGGATCGTGCGGCGGAAGTGTTCCCATGCCTTCTCGTCGTCGGCCAGCAGGCCGGCGGACAGGCCGAATGCCGTGTCGTTCGCGCGCTCGATCGCTTCGTCGAACGTCGCGTAGCGGACGATCTGCGCGAGCGGGCCGAAATGCTCTTCGTCAGGCAGGTTCGCGACACCCGTCACGTCGACGATCGCGGCATTCACGAAGCCGAGGCGCGGATCGCGCTGCGTCATCGCGATGATCGGCTTCGCGCCCTGCTCGACCAGGCGCGACTGCGCGTCGACCAGCTTCGCGGCCGCGCGCGCCGAGATCACCGCGCCCATGAACGGCTGCGGATCGGCATCGAACACGTCGGCCGTGATCTTCGACGTGACGTCGGCGAAGCGTGCGAGGAAGCGGTCGCCGAACGCGCCCTGCGGCACGAAGATGCGGCGCGCGCACGTGCAGCGCTGGCCGGCCGACAGGAACGCCGACTGGATCGTGTGATGCACGGCCGCGTCGATGTCCTCGACTTCGCCGATCACGAGCGGGTTGTTGCCGCCCATCTCGAGCGCGAGCACGATTTCCGGACGGCCGCCGAACTGCTTGTGCAGCAGCGTGCCCGTATCGGAGCTGCCGGTGAAGAACAGCCCGTCGATCTGCCGATGGTTCGCGAGCGCGATGCCCGTGTCCTTCTCGCCCTGCACGAGGTTCAGCACGCCGGCCGGCAACCCGGCTTCCTGCCACACCTCGACGGTCGCGCGCGCGACGCCCGGTGCGAGCTCCGACGGCTTGAACACGACCGCGTTGCCGGCGATCAGCGCGGGCACGATATGGCCGTTCGGCAAGTGGCCGGGGAAGTTGTACGGGCCGAACACCGCGACGACGCCGTGCGGGCGGTGGCGCAGCACCGCGACGCCGTCGGCCATGTCCTGGCGCTTCTCGCCGGTGCGTTCCTGGTATGCCTGGATCGAGATGCCGACCTTCGCGGCCATCGACGCGACTTCGGTGCGCGCTTCCCACAGCGGCTTGCCCGTCTCGCGGCCGATCGCGGTCGCGATCGCTTCCTTGCGTTCGTTGAGCAACGCGGCGAAGCGCTTGACGATCGCGCAGCGCGATTCGAAGTCGAGCGCCGACCAGCCGGCGAATGCGCGGCGCGCGCTCGCGACCGCGCGGTCGACGTCGGCCGCCGACGCGCTTTCGCCTTGCCATGCGATCTCGTCGGTGCCCGGGTTGCGCGAAGCGAAGACGGGGCCCGAGCCTGCGACCCAGGCGCCGTCGATGAAGAGTTCCGTCATGATTCGTTTATCCCTGTTTGACTTTGAGCGGCAGCACGCGGACCGGATCGCCGGCCTTCACGTCGAGCGCGACGGCGTCGTCGGCCGACAGCACGAACGAGCCGTTCGCGACCACGCCCGGCGCGACGCCGACGCGAAAATCGCCGAGCGACGTGTTCGACACGAGCGACCTGGGCGCGTCGTCCCGTGCATCGGGCACGCCGATCGCGACCGGCACGACGACGCTCTCGCGCACCGTGCGCAGGTCGTTGACGTGGCATTCGAGCACGGGGCCCGCGTCGAAGATGTCGACGTGATTCTGGTAGCGCAGCCCTTCCGCTTCGAGCATCTTGCGGGCCGGCAGCGTGTCGCGGTGCGTGAGGCCGACCGCGTCCTGCGCGTCCTGCGGCAGCAGGTCGACGTACACCGGGTAGCGCGGCATCAGCTCCGCGAGGAACGACTTGCGGCCGTGCGAGCTGAGGTAATCGGCTGCGTTGAAATCGATCTGGTAGAAGTGCGAACCGACTGCGCGCCAGAACGGCGACGTGCCGTCCTCGTCGAAGTGGCCGCGCAGTTCCGCGCAGATGCGTTCCGGGAAGCGTTCGCGGAACTGCGCGATGAACATGAAGCGCGAGCGCGACAGCAGGCCGCCGACGCCGCCCGTGCGATAGCGCGGGCTCAGGAACAGCGAGCACACTTCCGCGTAGCCCGTCAGGTCGTGCGAGATGTTCAGCGCGGACATCCGCGTCCACACGCCGAGTTCCTGGCTCGCGTGCACGACCGTGCTCACGCGATAGTTGTAGAACGGCTGTTCGAGGCCGACCTGCGTTTCGATCCCGCACACGCCCGCGATGTCACGCGTCTTCGAATCTTCCATCACGAAGAAGTAGCCGGCTTCGCCCGGCGCGGCCTGCCCGTCGAGCGTGCGGCGCGAGCGTTCGATGCGCGCGGCGAGCGCGTCGCGGTCGGGCTTGAACGTGGTCAGGCCCGGCCCGGTTTCCTTCGCGAGCGACACGAGCGCGTCGACGTCGCCCGTTTGTACGACCCGAACGACGATCATGCTGCGTCTCCCTTCAAATCTTCATCGTCGCGGCGGTGCAGCGGCACGCAGCGCACGACATCGCCATCCTTCACATCGAGTGCTGCGCGCACGTCGCCGGCCAGCGGTGCATCGGGCGTATCGCCCGGCAGGTCGGCCAGGACGCAGCGGAACGATTCGCCGCTGCCCGTCGACACCATGTAGGCGACGTCGCCCTGCTGGTGCGCGGCCTCGCGCACGACACGCTCCGACGCCTGCTTCACGCATGCGGTGCGGTCGACCTGCGCGGTCAGCACCGGGCCTGCGTCGAAGATGTCGACGAAGCGGTCGGGCTCGAAGCCTTCCTCGAGGTGGATGTCGTACGCGAGCAAAGCCGTTTCGTTCGGCTCGCCGAGCACGCGCTGCGCGGCTTCCGGCAGCAGCGGCACGTAGAGCGGATAGGCCGGCATCACTTCCGCGATGAACGTGCGGCTGCGGCCGCCCGACGCGATGTCGACGTCGGTGAAGTTGCGGCCGAAGAACTTGCGCCCCACTGCTTCCCAGAACGGCGATGCACCGGTGGCGTCGCTCACGCCGAGCAGCAACGTGAACACTTCCGGCGTGAAGCGGCGACGGTTCGCGGCGATGTACATCATCCGGACGCGCGAAATCAGGTGCGCGGCCGCGTCGCCGCGCAGCGACGGATCGACGTAGAAGCCCGCGAGCCGGCTCTTGCCGGTCAGCTCGTGCGACATCGTGAGCGCGTGGATCTTGCGGTTCACGTGCAGTTCGCGCGACGCGTGGATCAGTGCGTCGTTGCGGAACGCGTAGAACGGTTCCGAGTAGCCGGCCGCGGCCACGATGCTCGCCGTGCCGAGCAGCTTGCCGGTCGACGAATCCTCGAGCACGAAGAGGTAGAACTCCTCGCCGGCGAAGTCGACGTCCGCGCGAAACGAATCCTCGGAGAGCGCCACGCGCGCTTCGAGCGCGGCGCGGTCGTGCGGCAGCGAGTGCAGGACCGGCTGCGCGGTGCGCGCCATGTGCGCGAGCGCATCGAGATCCGTGAGTTTGCCGGGGCGAACAAATAGCATCGTCGTTCCTGTCTGCGATGGGGGCGCCGATCAGCGCGCGGTGGCTTCCTGTGCGGCGAGCACTTGTTCGACTGCCTTCTCGAAGCGCTTCATGCCTTCGTCGAGCAGGTCGAACGGGATCACCAGCGACGGGACGAAGCGCAGCACGTTCGGGCCGGCGATCAGCATGATCAGGCCGTTCTCGGCGGCGGCCGTGACGAAGTCCTTCGCGCGGCCGTCGAATGCGGCGGTGAGTTCCGCACCGACCAGCAGGCCCTTGCCGCGCACGTCCTTGAAGATGCCGAAGCGTGCGTTGATGCGTTCGAGCGCGCCCTTCAGGCGTACGCTGCGTTCGCGCACGCCTTCGAGCAGTGCCGGGTCGCCGATCAGTTCGACGACCTTGTCGGCGATCGCCGATGCGAGCGGGTTGCCGCCGTACGTCGTGCCGTGCACGCCGACCTTGAAGTGCGCGGCGAGTTCGTTCGTCGTCAGCATCGCGCCGATCGGGAAGCCGTTGCCGAGTGCCTTCGCGGTCGTCAGGATGTCCGGCGTGACGCCCGTGTCCATGTACGCGTAGAACTGGCCCGTGCGGCCGACGCCCGTTTGCACTTCGTCGAAAATCAGCAGTGCGCCGTGTGCGTCGCATGCTTCGCGCAGTGCCTTCAGGAAGGCCGGATCGGCCGGGATCACGCCGCCTTCGCCTTGCACGGGCTCGACGATCACGGCGCAGGTTTGCGGGCCGATCGCGGCCTTTGCGGCTTCGATGTCGTTGTACGGCAGGTGCTTGATGCCGGCCGGCACGGGGCCGAAGCCTTCCGAGTATTTCGGCTGGCCGCCGACGCTGACCGTGAAGAACGTGCGGCCGTGGAACGACTGCACGAACGAGATGATTTCTGCCTTATCGGCGCCGTGGCGGTCGAACGCGACGCGGCGTGCGAGTTTCAGGGCCGCTTCGTTCGCTTCCGCGCCCGAGTTCGCGAAGAATGCGCGGTCGGCGAAGGTCAGCGATTCGAGGCGCTTCGCGAGGCGCAGCACCGGTTCGTTGGTGTAGCCGTTGCCGATGTGCCAGAGCTTGCGGCTTTGTTCGTCCAGGACTTTCAGCAGTTCCGGGTGGCCGTGGCCGAGGGACGTTACTGCGATGCCGCACGCGAAATCGATGTACTCGCGGCCAGCCGTGTCCCACACGCGGGAGCCCTCTGCGCGATCCGGCACGAACGGGGCGGGGGAAAATACCGGCACCATCACTTCGTCGAATGTCTGGCGGGTCACGGTCGAGGTCGTCATGGTCGTTCCTTTCGGTTTCGTAAGAGGGTTCAACAGGATCAAGTTTAGGTAAGGGCGACGCAAGCGTCTTGCAGATTTGCGACGGGTTCTATCGGAAGGTTTGGGTTTTGCCCTCCCGGGCCGGGGGGCGGCTACGCCGTGTCGGTATTTTGGGGCTTTTTCTGTCTTGTCTGGGGCTTGCTTCGGGGGTCGCGGAGCACCTGCAATCGCGAAGCACCTGTAATCGCGAAGCACCTGCAATCGTGTCGGTATATTAGCGTCGCCCCTCCGCGGGGCAGCGGTCACTTTTCTTTGTCTTGCCAAAGAAAAGTAACCAAAAGAAAGGCGCTCGGATAACGCATGACTTACCGGTGCCATCGCCAACAAAGTGGCCACCATCTAAGTGTCCGCGCCACTCAGGAACCCGGAGTGGTTCGAACAATGGTTCTGACACCACTGCCTACACAACAGAGCGGTATACCGCTCGCTAGCTCCATCCTCGCTACGCTCGGCTGCAAGGTACTTCAGGGCGGGCGGTTGCGTTCGTGCTTCCTGCATCAGCCGTCGACCGCCAGGCACTTTTTCTGCGCTCCATATTTGTGTGAGCAGATCGTTTGACGATGATGTCTTCGCGAGACGATGTGTTTGCGTCCCCCAATTTTCTCGCGGACAGAGCAGCGAATTCCCCGTTTATTGAAAGTACGTTGAGGGTGATATCGGTATTGGTTGGGATGGACCTGTCGTCCGAGCGAAGCGAGGACGGAGCTAGCGAGCGGTATACCGCTCTGTTGTGTAGGCAGTGGTGTCAGAACCATTGTTCGAACCACTCCGGGTTCCTGAGTGGCGCGGACACTTAGATGGTGGCCACTCTGTTGGCGATGGCACCGGGAGGTCATGCGTTATCCGAGCGCCTTTCTTTTGGTTACTTTTCTTTGGCAAGACAAAGAAAAGTGACCGCTGCCCCGCGGAGGGGCGACGCTAATAGACCGACACGATCACAGGTGCTTCACGCCAACCGCGGGCAGACCGCCAAAACAAACCAAGTCAAAACCAAACCTCAATCCTTCCCGCGCTCGACGAGCGCCCCACCACGAGGTTCACTGCCGCCACCCGTCTGCTTCTCGAGCCACGCCCGCCGATCCTCCCGAGGCGTAACCCCAAACCTTTCCCGATAAGCATTAGAAAAGTGCGCAGCAGAAGAAAACCCACAGGCGAGAGAAACTTGAACGACAGACTTGCTGGTGCGCTGCAACTGAGTGCGAGCCTTGAGCAACCGGAGATTGAGGTAATACTTGGAGGGCATCGCCCCGAGATACTGTCGAAAGAGCCGTTCCAGCTGTCGGCGCGACACGCCGACCAACCCGGCGATTTCATCGGTAGTCAGAGGATCCTCGACATTGGCTTCCATGAGCAGCAATGCGTCGTTCAGCCGAGGATGCCGCTCACCGGGCGCGGTGACGAAAGGAATCCGCTGTCGTTCTTCGCCGCTGCGCAAAGCGCCAACGCCGAGCGCATCGGCAATCCGCTCTGCGAGGTCCGCCCCATGTTCCCGGCCGATCATGGCCAGCATGAAATCAACGGTAGCCTGCCCACCCGCACAGGTCGCCCGATCGCGATCGATCTCGAAAATCTGCTGCGTGACGATCGACCGCTCGAACTGCTCGGCGAACTGCTGATACGTCTCCCAGTTCACGCTCACGCGATACCCGGAAAGCTGCCCGGCCATCGCGAGCCACCACACGCCGTGGTGAATGCCTGTGACGACGGGCGTCCGCTGCCCGACCCGCGCGAGACTCGCGAGAAACAACCGATAGTCGGCAAACTGCTGAAACCGCTCCGTCACGACGATCAGCCAGTCGCACGCGATCGCATCGTTGAACGCCGCATCGGCATGCCACTGCGCACCGCCCGCGAGCGGCACGGGCCGCCCGTCCCAAGAACAGACCTGCCAGCGGTACAACAGCCGCCCGTCGATCTCGTTCGCCAGGTTCAACGCATCGACGATCGGACCCACACCCGACATCGACACGGGCGGCAATGCAACGATCGCCACCTGCGTCGTGCGGGTGGCGCCTGCGGGACGAGACACCGGTACCACGTCTGAAACTGCCCCGTCGCGTTACTTGAGACTGCCCGACAGGAACTGCTTGAGCCGCTCGCTCTGCGGGCGCACCAGCACCTCCTTCGGATCACCCTCTTCCTCGGTCCGCCCCTGATGCAGGAACATCACATGATTCGACACGTTGCGCGCGAAACCCATCTCGTGCGTGACGACGATCATCGTGCGGCCTTCCTCGGCCAGCTTCTGCATCACCTTCAGCACTTCGCCCACCAGTTCAGGGTCGAGCGCCGACGTCGGCTCGTCGAACAGCATCACGTCCGGATGCATCGCGAGCGCACGCGCAATCGCCACGCGCTGCTGCTGGCCGCCCGACAAATGCGACGGATACTGCTTCTCGACACGCGGCGGCAGGCCGACCTTCTCCAGGTACTCGCGCGCGCGCTCCTCGGCTTCCTTCTTCGAAATGCCAAGCACGTGCACGGGTGCCTCCATCACGTTCTCGAGCACGTTCATGTGCGCCCAGAGGTTGAAGTGCTGGAACACCATCGCGAGCTTCGTGCGGATGCGCTGCAACTGCTTGTGATCGGCGACTTCGAGCGCGCCGGCGCGGTCGGCCTTCGTGCGCACGGCCTCGCCGTCGACGACGATCTGCCCCGCATTCGGCCGCTCGAGGAAGTTGATGCAGCGCAGGAACGTGCTCTTGCCCGAGCCGCTCGCGCCGATGATGCTGATGACGTCACCGGCCTTCGCGTTCAACGACACGCCCTTGAGCACCTCGTTGTCGCCATAGCGCTTGTGGATGTCGAGCGCCGCAAGCTTGGTGGTACCGTTCGTTTGAGTGATCTCGGCCAACTGGCTCTCCTCGAAGTGAATCAATGACGGGCGGCCGCGAGATACGCGAGCCAGTGGCGCTCCGCGCGGCGAAACGCCGCGACGAGTGCGAACGATACCGCAAGATAGATCAGCGCGGCGATTCCGAACGACTGGAACGCCATGTAGGTCGCGGAATTCGCATCACGTGCGACCTTCAGGATGTCCGGCACGGTCGCCGTGAACGCCACGGTCGTCGCGTGCAGCATCAGGATCACCTCGTTGCTGTACAGCGGCAACGCACGGCGCAGCGCCGACGGCAGGATCACCCGGCGGTACATCGTGAACGGCGACATCCCGTACGCACGCGCCGCCTCGACCTCGCCGTGCGGAATCGCCCGGATCGCGCCGGCGAAGATCTCGGTCGTGTACGCGCAGGTGTTCAACGCGAACGCGAGAATCGCGCAGTTGAAGCCGCTGCGGAAGAACGCGTCGAGCAGCGAGTGCGACCGCACGAACTCGAGGCTGTACATGCCCGTGTACATCAGCAGCAGCTGCACGTAGAGCGGCGTGCCGCGGAACACGTACGTGTAGAACCGCACGGGCATCGACACCCACTTCTTCCGCGACACGCGCGCGACCGCGAGCGGCACCGCGCACACGAAGCCGAGCGAGATCGACGCCACGAGCAGCCACAACGTCACCGCGAGGCCGGAGAGGCGCTGGCCGTCCCAGAAAAGGAACGCCTTGCCGAATTCCTGGAGGATCTCGATCATAGTTCTGCGTGCCGCACGCCCATGGAATAACGTTTCTCGAGCTGGATCAGCACGAGGTTGGAAACGGTCGTGATAGCGAGGTAGATCAGCGCCGCGACGAGGATGAAGAAGAACATGTTGAACGTGCTCTTGCCGGCGTCCTGCGCGGCCTTCACGACGTCCGCGAGGCCGATGATCGACACCAGCGCGGTCGCCTTCACGAGCACCTGCCAGTTGTTGCCGATGCCCGGCAGCGCGAAGCGCATCATCTGCGGAAACATGATCCGCACGAACACGCGCGCGCCGCTCATCCCGTAAGCCGACCCGGCCTCGAGCTGGCCGCGCGGCACCGACAGGAACGCGCCGCGGAAGGTCTCGGTAAAGTACGCGCCGTAGATGAAGCCGAGCGTCAGCACGCCGGCCACGAACGGGTCGATGTCGATCTGGTTCCAGCCGACGAGGTCGGTGAACTGGTTCAGCCAGATCTGGATGCTGTAGAACAGCAGCAGCATCAGCACAAGATCGGGCACCGAGCGGATCAGCGTCGTATAACCGGTCGCGATCGCTCGCAGCACCCGGTTGTGCGACAGCTTCGCCACCGCGCCGATCAGCCCCAGCGCCACCGCAGTGGCGAGCGACAGCACCGACAGCTCGATGGTCTGCACGGTGCCGGCCCAGAGGACGGGACCAAAGCCGTAAAGGAACACGCGCGTCTCCAGAGTTGGAATGAATGCCGACGCGTATGCCTGTCCCGCGCCGGGCTGACGCGGATAGTCGCAAGCGAAATTGATTGTCTCAAATCACCTTGCACTCGATTGCTGCATCGCAACAATCAATCCCGCCATTTACACCCCGGCCCTACACCGCTGTTTCCAAAGGAAAAAAGCCGCTTCCTGACAGTCGGATGACACGCAGGGAAGCGGACTTTTTGCAATTTTCCGGTCGCTTTTTCGATATAGCGCCGGACTGGCCATCGGGCCGAACACGCACATCCCGGCCCGCCACAGCCGCGGCTGGCAGACGCGCATGAACGGTGCGCTGCGCAACGGGCTGAAGCAGCACCGCGCGTGACCGTCAGCGCCCCTTCAGGATGTCGGAGCGCGAAGTCGTATAGACAAGCCCGTCCGGGCCGAAATGGACGTTGAAGAACGCGTCGGTGTTGACGCCGTCCTCGAGCCAGCGCCAGCTCCAGACCGTCTCGGGCTTCAGCGGATACTGCGCGACGTCGCCGGGCTTGCCGAGCAGGCGCCGCACCTCGTCCTCGTTCATCCCCGGGCGCACCTTCGCGAAATTCTCGGCGGTCAGCACCTGCGTCGCGCCCGTGTAGCGCCCGTTCGCATCGAGATCGACGAACCAGGTCTGGTTGCCCATCGGGCCGCGCGGATATTCGTAGCGCTTCGAGCCGTCGGTAAACTCGCGCACGGTCTCGGGCTTGCCCATCGTGCCGCGCACGTCGGCCTCGGTCGACTCGCCGACCTTCAGCCCCTTCAGCAGCAGCGGCGCGGGCTTGATCGCGTTGAAGAAGTCCCTGATACGTTGCACGTCGAGATGGCCTTGGTCGTCGCAACCGGTTAGCGCCAGCACGGCGGCCAGCATCGTCACGGAAAGCAGCCTGAATCGGAAAATCATCGGAAGAGTTGCGCGTCGAGAAAACACGCGGCAAGGATACCCGCGCAACGCCAAAAGCGCGAGACGGGCGCACGGCCCGTCTCGTGTTCAATGCGTCGTTTCGGTTTCCGTTTCGGCTTCGGACACGCGGCTCGCCGGCTGCGGCGCACGCGGCGCGCCGACGCGGCGGCGCGTACGCACGAGCTCGGCAAGCTGCCACGAGCCGAGTGCCAGGCAGCCGAACAGCACCTCGCGGCCGCGCTTGACCACCGCGAGCGACAGCGCCGTCTCGCGGTCGACGCCGAACATCTGCGCGAGCAGCACGACGGTCGCCTCCTGCACGCCGAGCCCGCCCGGCACCATGAACGCCGCATGCCGCACGGCCTGCGTCATCGCCTCGATCGCGATCGCGCCGCCGATCGACACCGGATGGCCGAGCAGCGCGAGCGCCCAGTAGATCTCGAGCGCGCCGAGCACATACCCGGCCAGTTGCCAGAAGAATGCGCTGAACAGCAGGCCCGTGCGCGACATCAGCGAATCGATGTCGGCGTCGAGCCGGCGCCCGTCGACGCCCTGCAGCAGCCGGTGCGAATCGCCGAGCAGGCGGCCCGCGAAACGCTCGATCGCATGGAAGATGCCGCCGCGCCGCATCAGCACGACGCCGAGCACCGGCAACGGCAGCGTCAGCAGCAGCGCGAGGCCGATCGTGCCGCCGCCCATGTTGTCCGTCGTCGCGAGCAGCAGCACGAGGCCGAGCGCCGCGAACGCATACTGGACGACGATCGTCACGAGCACCTCGACGATCACCGACGCGGTCACGCGGCTCGCGTCGGGCACCTGCCAGCGCGCGAGCCGGATGCCGACGATCTCGCCGCCGATCCCGACCACGGGCAGCAGCCGGTTCACGGCCTCGCGCACGGTCGCGATCCACCACAGGAACGGCAGCGAACTGCGCCGGTCGAGCAGCAGGTGCCACGCGTACGCATCGAGCAGCAGCGGCAGCCCGTGGAACGGCACGAGCCACAGCAGCGCGTAGCCGGCGCGCGCGAGCATCTGCGACACGTCGCCGACGCCTTCGTGCAGCCCCAGCGCGAGCAGGATGCCGATGCCGATCGGCCAGCCGAGCCACTTGATCCACTTGCTCATGACGGCTGCGCCCCCGGTGCGCGCGACGCGTGCGCGCCGCGACGTGCCGCAGGCCCGCCGAACACGTCGGCGAAGCCGCCGGTCGCGACGCCCGCCGCCTTCAACGCGGCCGCGACGCGCGGCGACAGCAGCGCATCGAGTTCGTCGACCGGACGGTAGCCGGCCATCGTCGGCGTGATCGGGCCGTCGCCGGCCTCGGCCGGATGGCAGTAGATCTCGCCGACGCCCGGCGGCAGCTGCGCGAGCGCGTCGAGCAGCACGGCCTCGTCCATCGCGCCCGTGTGCTCGATCCCGACGACATAGTCGTTGTGCGCGAGCCCTGCGCGATCGAGCCGCGCACGCACGAGCGCGATCCACGGCTTGAGCAGCGCGGGCGCGCTCGTCTCGTACGGCAACCGCACCGCGCGCAGCCCGTAGTCGCGGCCGATCTCGATGATCATCGACAGCACGGTCGGATGCAGATGGAAATGCTTGTGCGCGTTCACGTGGTCGAGCGGCAGGCCGCTCGCCGCGAACGCGTCGAACTGCGCACGGATCTCGCGGCGCAGTTGCGCGCGAACATGCGGCAGGAAGAAGAAGCGACAGCCGTCCTTCGCCATCGCGTCGCCGAACCGCCCGTCGGCGCCGACGAGCGCGGGAATCTCATGCGCGGGCAGCGTGGCCGGGCCGTCCGCGAGCACCAGGTGCAGGCCGACCGCGAGCGACGGCAGCCGCCGCGCGCGGTCGATCGCATCCTGCGCGGCGGGGGCGCCGACCATCAGGCTCGCGGCGTTCAGCACGCCGTCGCGGTGCGCACGCTCGACCGCCGCGTTGACGCGCGGGTGCAGCCCGAAGTCGTCCGCGGTGAAGATCAGCGCCCGCGCCGCCGGCTGCGTCGCCACGGATTACGCCTCGTGTGCGCGCAGGAAGCGGAAGAACTCGACGCCTTCGCGCAGGCGGCGCTTCATCATGTCCCAGCTCGTCAGCATCTCGCGGACGATTTCCCAGATCTTCGACGGACGGAAGTAGAACTGGCGATAGAACTGCTCGAGATGGTGATAGATCTCGTCGCGCGACAGGTGCGCATAGCCGATCGCCGCGAGCTGCACGCCTTCCTTGCTCACCAGGTTGATCGTCTTGTTCTCTTCCATCCAGCCGTTCTCGACGGCCTGCTTGTAGAGCGTCGTGCCCGGATACGGCGCGGCGAGCGAGACCTGGATCGTGTGCGGATTGATTTCCTTCGCGTACTCGATCGTCTTCTTGATGGTTTCCTGCGTCTCGCCCGGCAGGCCGAGGATGAAGGTGCCGTGGATCTTGATGCCGAGCTTCTTGCAGTCCGCGCTGAAGCGGCGCGCGAAATCGGTGCGCACGCCCTTCTTGATGTTCACGAGGATCTGGTCGTCGCCGGATTCGAAGCCGACCAGCAGCAGGCGCAGGCCGTTTTCCTTCATGATCTTCAGCGACTTGTACGGCACGTTGGCCTTCGCGTTGCACGACCACGTCATGCCGAGCTTGCCCAGGCCGATGGCGATCGCTTCGGCGCGCGGCAGGTCGTCGGTGAAGGTGTCGTCGTCGAACATCAGTTCCTTCACTTCCGGCATGTTGTCGCGGATCCACTTCGCTTCCGCGAGCACGTTCTCGACCGAACGCGTGCGGTAGCGATGGCCGCTGACCGTCTGCGGCCACAGGCAGAACGTGCAGCGCGACTTGCAGCCGCGGCCCGTGTAGATCGATACGTACGGATAGTTCAGGTAGCCGATGAAGTAGTTGTCGATCTTCAGGTCGCGCTTGTAGACGGGCGCGACGAACGGCAGTTCGTCCATGTTCTCGAGGATCGGACGCGCTTCGTTGTGCTCGATCGAGCCGTCCTTCGCGCGCCAGCTCAAGCCCTTGATCTCGGGGAACGGCTTGCCTTCCGCGATTTCCTTGCAGGTGTAGTCGAATTCCTCGCGGCACACGAAGTCGATGGCCTCGCTCGCCGTGAGCGAGTTGTGCGGATCGACCATCACCTTCGCGCCCACCATGCCGACCAGCATCGACGGCTTCATCTTCTTGAGATCCTGCGCGAACATCGCGTCGGTCGGGAACGACGGCGTGCTCGTGTGGATGATCACGAGATCGTAGTCGTTGGCGATCTTCAGCGTTTCCTCGACCGACAGGCCGTCGGCCGGCGCATCGAGGACGCGGCTGCCCGGCACGAGCGCGGCCGGCTGCGCGAGCCACGTCGGATACCAGAAGGAACGGATTTCGCGCTTCGCCTGATAGCGCGAGCCGGCTCCGCCGTCGAAGCCGTCATACGAAGGGGCCTGCAAGAACAGCGTTTTCATGAATGCTCCGGTAGCCTGCATAGTTCGATTCGTCACAACGATTCAGTCAAAAAACCGCGGGCCGCCCTGCCGGCGCCCGCCTCTCTGTCATGTCGCGCCGCGCGGCTTCGCCGCGCAGCGCGTCTCGGCCGTCGGGCCGGGTTCGATCGACGGCCCTAGCGGCCGTCCACTGCTTCCACTGCAGCCGTCGCGCGTTCGCCGCCGACGACCGTCATCCTCGCGCCGCGCCACACGACGTGCGTGCCGAACGCGGCCGCGAGCCACTCGAGCGCGAGCAGCGTGTCGCGCACCGCGACGAGCGGCAGGTCGCGCCAGAACGCGCGCCAGCCATCTTCGCCGCGCGCATGCAGCACGAGCCGCCCGAATGCGCCGACCACGGCCGCCCCGCCCGCCAGCGTGCCGGCGAAGGTGCCGTCGAGACGCAGTGCGAGCGCCGCGCCGATCGCGAGCCACGGCACCGTAAACGTAATGAACAGGAACGCGAAGCCGGCCGGGTTCAGCGAACGGATCGTGCGCAGCCAGCGCGTCTCGCGGTGCCACAGCGGCCCGAACGACGGCTCGATCACGTCGGTCGCGACCTCGACCTCCGACAGCACGGTGCGCCGCCCGAGGCGTCGCGGCAATTCGGCCAGCCAGAAATCGTCGGCCAGCTCGTCCTTCAGCGCGAAAAAGCCGCCGATCCGGTCGAGCGTGTCGCGCGTCAGCGCGAGCGTCGCGCCGAAGCCGAAGCGGCTCGAGCGGCCGAGGTGCGTGATCCGCACCGACGGTGCGAACCACGCGTCGACGAACTGTGCGCCGATCCGCGTCCAGAACCCGCCGACGCTGCGCGCATGATACAGGCACGTGACGACACCGACCGACACGTCGGCGAGCGGCGCCGTTACGCGCTCCAGATAGTCGGGCTGCACCGCGATGTCGCTGTCCGCGATCACGATGCGGCCGTATTTCGCGCGTGCGGCGAGATTGATCAGGTTGCTGACCTTCAGGTTCTTGCCGTGCACGCGCGCGTCGATCACCAGCGTGATGTCGCACTCGGGATAGTCGGCGCGCAACCGCTCGACGACGGCGATCGCCGGATCGGCCGGCGACGCGACGCCGAACAGCACTTCGTAGCGCGGATGGCGCTGCTCGCAGAACGTCGCGAGGTTTTCGTACAGGTGCGGCTCCGCGCCGCATAGCGGCTTGAGCACGCTGACCGGCTCGAAACCGTCGCGCGCAGCGGTGCGCGGCGTACGCGGCCGCGGGGCAAACGCGGCGACGAGCGCATAGCCGGCCGCGGCCAGCGTGAATGCGATCAGCAACCAGTCGAGCAGCGTGGCGGTTGGCGTCATGCGCAACGCCTCCCGGCGACCTGAACGCCGTGGAGAACGCTCGAGCGTGATTGAGCGTGATGCGGTATTCCGACTACGACGAACGCGGGCACGACCCGACTCCTTGTTCCAGCAGCGTCTGTAATGGGGGAAGCACGACCCTTCGTTCGGGTACGGCCAAGCCCGGCTTCGCGTGGCTTCTCTCCGCACAATGCCCGGAGGACGGGATGCGGGAAGACTCGAATGGCTACCATCGGCACAACATGGGCAGGCGCCGGATTTTAGCAGTCCGCGGCACCCCGCGCTCGGCACTACGCGAAACGGACTGGTGCAATTCCGGCAAAGCTGAGTCGTCGACGAACCTTATCGGCACAGCCACGTTCACATTAGCGTAAGCAGTTTGCAGGCGTATTGCAGTCTTGAAAATCAAACGTTTCGTGCAAATTTGTATGTCGATGCGGATTCACGTCCAATCGCCGTAAAGATTGGTAATTAATCAGCGATTGGATTGATTTTTGCAACAATCGAGGTATTCGACCCTGCGCCCCTGTAAGGCGCATGGGTATCGGCGCGTCGCCAGCACGTTCCGGAACCCTTTGGCAAAATCCTTGGCATTTGTTGCGTACGCGCATCACCGCGCTCCCCCATTCGAAGGCCACCCGATGACACCGTTTTCCGTACTCGATCTCGCCCCCATTCCGGCCGGCGCCGACGCGTCCCAGGCGTTCCGCAACACCGTCGATCTCGCCCGGCACGCGGAACGCTGGGGCTACCGGCGCTACTGGCTGGCCGAGCATCACAACATGCCGGGCATCGCGAGCGCGGCCACCGCCGTCGTGATCGGTCATGTCGCGGGCGCGACGCAGACGATCCGCGTCGGCTCGGGCGGCATCATGCTGCCGAACCACGCGCCGCTCGTGATCGCCGAGCAGTTCGGCACGCTGGCCTCGCTGTATCCGGGGCGCATCGACCTCGGCCTCGGCCGCGCGCCCGGCACCGACCAGACCACGTCGCGCGCGCTGCGCCGCGACCTGATCGGCAGCGCCGACTCGTTTCCGGACGACGTCGCCGAACTGCAGCGCTATTTCGCGGAGCCGGTGCCCGGCCAGCGCGTGCGCGCGGTGCCCGGCGCGGGGCTCGACGTTCCGGTGTGGCTGCTGGGCTCGAGTTTGTTCAGTGCCCAGCTCGCCGCGATGCTCGGGCTGCCGTTCGCATTCGCGTCGCACTTCGCACCGGACTACCTGATGCGCGCGCTCGAGATCTATCGCGCGCAGTACCGGCCGTCGGCCGCGTGGCCGAAGCCGCACGCGATGGTCGGCGTCAACGTGTTCGCGGCGGATACCGACGACGAGGCACGGCGCCTGTTCACGTCGCTGCAGCAGCAGTTCATCAACCTGCGGCGCGGCACGCCGGGCAAGCTGCCGCCGCCCGTCGACGTGCTCGAGGCGAACGAGCTCGAACTCGCGACCGTCGCGCATTCGCTGTCGTTCGCGGCCGTCGGCTCGCGCGACACGGTGCGCGACAAGCTGCGCGACCGCATCGCGCAGACGGGCGCCGACGAGCTGATCGTCACCGCGCAGATCTACGATCACGCCGCGCGGCTGCGCTCGTTCGAACTGACCGCGCAGATTCGCGACGAGCTCGCGAACGAGGCGCGCTGACGGCACGGCCGCGCGCCGCCGGCGGCCTGCCCCGCGTTACTGCGGGTGCACGGCGTCCAGCCCGTCGAGCAGCGCCTTGTGGAACGCGTCCGGGTCCTGGATCTGCGGCGCGTGCCCGAGCGCCGGGAATTCGACGAGCTGCGCACCGGGGATCGCCGCCTGCGTGCGCTTCGCGAGTTCCGGATAGCGGCCGAGCTTCGCGTGCACGTCGGGCGGTGCGACGTCCTTGCCGATCGCGGTCGTGTCCTTGTCGCCGATCATCAGCAGCGTCGGCACGCGGATCGCGCCGAGTTCGTAGACCACCGGCTGCGTGAGGATCATGTCGTAGATCAGCGCGGAATTCCACGCGACCGCGTCACGGCCGGCGCCGCGATACATGCCGGCCAGCATCTGCACCCAGCGCTCGTACGACGGCGACCACTTGCCCGCGTAGTACGTGGCCTGCTCATAGCGGCGGATGCCGTCGGCCGTCGTCTTCTGCTCGCGCGCATACCAGTAGTCGACCGACAGCGGCGGCACGCCGAGCGCCTTCCAGTCCTCGAGGCCGATCGGGTTCACGAGCACGAGCTGGTCGGTCGCCTTCGGATACATCAGCGCATAGCGGATCGCGAGCATCCCGCCGGTCGAATGGCCGACGATCGTCGCCGACTTCACACCAATCGATTCGAGCAGCGCATGCGTGTTGCGCGCGAGTTGCTGGAACGTGTATTGATAGCGCTCGGGCTTCGACGACTTGCAGAAACCGATCTGGTCCGGTGCGATCACGCGGTAGCCGGCCCGGCTCAACACACCGATCGTGTCATCCCAGGTGGCCGCGCAAAAGTTCTTCCCGTGCAGCAGCACGACGGTGCGGCCGTTCGGATGCGCAGGCTGCACGTCGAGAAACGCCATCTCGAGCGTCTCGCGCTGCGACACGAACGTGTACAGGTGCACGGGCGCCGGATAGGTGAACCCTTCCAGGCGCGGGCCGTACGCGGGCCCGTCGTTGCCGGCGGGCGGCGCGCCTACGGCCGCGGCAGGCAGCGCGCACACGGCGGCGGCAGCCACGCCGAGCACGACAGCGCGTGCAACACACAACATCTTGCAAATCGAAAGCATGGCGATCAGGGTGATTGGGGACGCACGCGGGCAAGCGTGGCCGCCTCGCGCCCCGCGATTCTACGCGGTCGGGCTGACGACGGCGCGCAACACTCCGGGGCCGCGCGACTTCCGCGCGTGCGACGAACTCGGGTATCGTGTGACGTGACCCTGAAACGCGTGCAGGCGCTTCCCATGAAAAACGTCCTCAGCATTCAGTCGCACGTCATCTACGGCCATGCCGGCAACAGTGCGGCCGTATTCCCGATGCAGCGCCTCGGCGTCAACGTCTGGCCGCTCAACACCGTCCAATTGTCGAATCACATGCAGTACGGCCATTGGGCCGGCAGCGCGATCGATGCCGCGAAGATGGAACAGCTCGTCGACGGCATTGCCGCGATCGGTGCGCTCAAGCGCTGCGACGCCGTGCTGTCCGGCTTCCTCGGGTCGCCGCCGCAGGCGCGCGCGGCCGTCGAGATCGTCCGCTCGGTGAAGGCAATGAATCCGGACGCGTGGTACTTCTGCGATCCCGCGATGGGCCAGACGGGCGGCATCCGGCCCGAGCCCGGTGTCGAGGAATTCATCGTGCAGGAGGTGCCGGCGCTCGCGGACGGCATGTCGCCGAACCACACCGAGCTGCAGAAGCTCGTCGGGCGGCGCATCGAAACCGTCGCCGAAGCCGTCGACGCGTGCCGCGCGCTGATCCGTCGCGGCCCGCAGATCATCCTCGTCAAGCACCTGCACGACCGCAACAGTCCGGCCGACCGTTTCAACATGCTCGCCGTCACCGAAACCGAAGCGTGGATCGGCCAGCGCCCGCTGTACGCGTTTCCTCGGCATCCGGTCGGCGTCGGCGACCTCACCAGCGCGATCTTCGTCGCACGCCGGCTGCGCGGCGACTCCGTGCGCGCCGCGTTCGAGCACACGCTCGCGGCCGTGCATGCGGTCGTGAAGGCCACCTACGATGCGCGCCGCTACGAACTCGAACTCATCGCCGCGCAGGACGAGATCGCCCGCCCGAGCGAGTGGTTCGGCGCGTGGGTGACCGACGCCTGAGGCACTGGTACCGCTGTCCTGCTTTCCTGCTTTCCTGCTTTCCTGCTTTCCTGCTTTCCTGCTTTCCTGCTTTCCTGCTTTCCTGCTTTCCTGCTTTCCTG
>NZ_QTQI01000037.1 GCF_003853705.1 Burkholderia sp. Bp8992
AGCTCGCTTCCATCAAGCGCCCACACTTATCGGCTGTTAATTTTTAAAGAGCATTTCTGCGAGAAACTCCGTGTTTCCCAGCAGCGCTGCGTTTTCAGCAGCAGAGAAGCGAGATTATGAACCGTGTTTCGCTGCTCGTCAACAACTTTTTACATCACATCGTTGCGACTGCGGGGCTCAACTTCCGTACCGCCGAGGCTGCTATTACCGAGCCCCAACAGCACTGCTTCCCTTCCTCCCGCGCCGCGTTTCCGTTAGCGCGAAAGAGGCGTGATTCTATGCACCTCGCGCCATTCCCGCAAGCCCTTTTGTGAAGAAATTTGAAAAAGCCCCGTGCGCTGCCGCGCACGGGGCTTGGGGCTCGACGGACCACGTCACGCCGCAGACTTCGACGCCGCCGGCAACGCTGCCTTCTATATATAGAGGCGCATCACTTGCCGCCCACGGCAGCCTGCAGCTGCTCGAACGGCACCGCGTCGGCCATTGCCGTGTAGCCCGCGTCGCTCGGGTGGATACCGTCGCCGCTATCGTATCGGCGCTGCAGCACGCTCGGGCGCGCCGGATCGCGCAGCACCGCGTCGAAGTCGACCACGCCGTCGAACCCGCCACCGCTCCGGATCCACCGGTTCACTTCGAGCCGGATCGCCTCGCGCCCGGCCGGCAACGCGGCCGGCGTGAGCGTCGCGCCGTAGACCTTCACGCCCCGGCGATGCGCGGCCTCGATCAGCCGGCGATAGCCGTCGATCAGCGATGCAGCCGTGACCTGCGTGTGCGGGTGGTCGCAATCGAGCCCCGCACGCGGCGGCATCGCCGCGAAGTTGATGTCGTTGATCCCGATCAGCACCACCACCGCCTTCACGCCCGCACGCGACAGCGCATCGCGCTCGAACCGCGAGGCCAGCGACGTGCCGTAGCACGCCGAATCGCTGAGCAGCCGGTTCCCGCTGATACCCAGATTCACGACGCCCACCGAATCGGCACCCGACGCCGCCAGCCGGCGCGCGAGCGCATCGGGCCAGCGGCGGTTCCGGTTCACGCTGGAGCGCAGCCCGTCGGTGATCGAATCGCCGATCGCCGCGACGCTGGCGCGCGCCGTGCCGGCCTCGACAGCCAGCTCGGTCACCCATGCATATTGGGTAAAACGGGTGCGGAACGCGGCAGCGCCCGGATCATTCACGTGATCGCCCGGCGCCGACACATAGTTGAACTGGTTCGATACGCGGTGCCAGACAGTCATTCGCTGGTTCGCCCCCATCTGGAGGCTGATCGCATAGGGCTGCGCGGACATCACGTCGATGGCCACCGGATCGCTTTCCAGTTCCTGGCCCGGCGCGAGCGTCACCGACGGCTTGCCGCCGAACCGGACCGGCACGGCCGCGCCGCCGGCGAGCGCCGCGCCCTCACCGGCGCGCGCGAGGCTCGCGGCCTCGACGACCAGCGGCGCGCTGCCGTAGGCATTGCTCACGTGAATCCTTGCGGCACGCCCCGACACCGTCGGATACACGATCTGGCGCACGGTCCGCCCGGCCACGTCGGGCGCGCGGTAAAGCGGCGGCGGCGCGGCAAGGTCGGGAATCGGCTGCAGCGCCGTTGCCCACGCGGCAACCCATCCGGCCGGCGCGGCCGACGCCGCGAGCGGCGACACGAAAACGGCCGCACCCAGCATGGCCGCGGCGAAACTGCTTCGGAATGACATCGGCAAAATCCTCATCGGAAAGCGGGCATTGTGCCGCAGAAGGCACGCGACTCACGTGCGGGACCGCGCTCGCACCATCGGATCACGCCCCGACGTCCCTCGTTTACCCGAGTCTCGCCGCAAATGCGCAAGAAATTTATTAACCGACCGGTCGGTTGGTTTATACTTCGCACACATTCAACCGGACGAGAGCCTCGCCATGTACACGCAATCCCTCGACATCCCCGGCAACGTCGCGCCGCTCGACGCCGCAGCCGAGTCGCCCGAGCAGGCGCGGTTCGATGCGGTGATGGCGGCCGACGGCAAGATCGAACCGCAGGACTGGATGCCCGACGCCTATCGCAAGACGCTGGTGCGCCAGATTTCGCAGCACGCGCACTCGGAAGTCGTCGGCATGCTGCCGGAAGGCAACTGGATCTCGCGCGCGCCGAGCCTGAAGCGCAAGGCGATCCTGCTCGCGAAGGTCCAGGACGAAGCCGGCCACGGCCTCTATCTGTACAGCGCGGCCGAAACGCTCGGCGTGTCGCGCGATTCGCTGATCGACGCACTGCACGCCGGCAAGGCGAAATATTCGAGCATCTTCAACTATCCGACGCCGACCTGGGCCGACGTCGGCGTGATCGGCTGGCTCGTCGACGGCGCCGCGATCATGAACCAGATCCCGCTGTGCCGCTGCACGTACGGCCCGTATGCACGCGCGATGATCCGCGTGTGCAAGGAAGAGTCGTTCCACCAGCGCCAGGGTTTCGATGCGCTGCTGTCGATGATGAAGGGCACCGACGCGCAGCGCGCAATGGTCCAGCAGGCCGTCGACCGCTGGTGGTGGCCGGTGCTGATGATGTTCGGCCCGAGCGACGCCGATTCGGTCCACAGCAGCCAGTCCGCGAAATGGGGCATCAAGCGGATCTCGAACGACGACCTGCGCCAGAAATTCGTCGACGCGACGGTCGACCAGGCGAAGGTGCTCGGCGTGACGCTGCCCGACCCCGACCTGAAATGGAACGAAGCGCGCGGCCATCACGACTACGGCACGATCGACTGGGACGAATTCTGGCGCGTGGTTAACGGCGACGGCCCGTGCAACAAGGAGCGCCTCGCGACCCGCGTGAAAGCGCACGACGACGGCGCCTGGGTGCGCGAAGCTGCGCTCGCGCACGAAGCAAAGCGCCGCGCCCGCGCCGAACAGCACGCCGCCTGAGCGGCAACACTCGAATTCAGGAATCAGGAGAAAGCGATGAACAAGGAATGGCCGATCTGGGAAGTGTTCGTGCGCAGCAAGCAGGGCCTCGACCACAAGCATTGCGGCAGCCTGCACGCCGCCGACGCGACGATGGCGCTGCGCATGGCGCGCGACGTCTACACGCGCCGCCAGGAAGGCGTGAGCATCTGGGTGGTGCCGTCGTCGGCGATCACCGCGTCGGACCCGAGCGAGAAGGCCGAGCTGTTCGAACCGGCAGGCGACAAGATCTACCGTCACCCGACGTTCTACACGCTGCCCGACGAAGTCAACCACATGTAACGCCCGCGCCATGACGATCACGCCCGAACACCTCTCCTACGTGCTGCGCCTCGCCGACAACGCGCTGATCCTCGGTCAGCGCAACGCCGAATGGTGCGGCCACGGCCCGATCCTCGAGGAAGACATCGCGCTCACCAACATGAGCCTCGACCTCATCGGCCAGGCACGCATGCTGTATACGCACGCGGCCGAGCTCGAGCGCCAGCTCAACGGCGCGACGAAGACCGAGGACGATTACGCGTACTTCCGGACCGAGCGCGAATTCGCGAACTTCACGCTCGCCGAGCTGCCGCATTACGGCCCGGTCTCCGGCACCGCACACGCCGACAAGGACTATGCGGTGACGATCGTGCGCAACTTCCTGTACGCGACGCTGATGCTGCACGTCTGGAGCGCGCTGGAAACGTCGGCCGACACGCAGCTCGCCGCGATCGCCGCGAAATCGGTGAAGGAAACCCGCTATCACGTCCAGCACGCGCGCGAGTGGCTCGTGCGCCTGGGCGACGGCACCGACGCGTCGCACCGCCGCGCGCAGGATGCGCTCGACTACCTGATGCCGTATACGCGTGAATTCTTCGCGGCCGATGCGATCGACGACGCAATCGCCGCCCCGGGCATCGGCCCGGCGCCGGCCGCGCTCGAAGCCGCGTGGCGCGCGGACGTGGACGATGCGCTCGCCGAGGCGACGCTCACGCTGCCCGCGCCCGTGAAGCACGTGACGACCGGCAAGCAGGGCGAGCACTCGGAGCACATGGGCTACCTGCTTGCCGAAATGCAGAGCCTCGCGCGCCAGCATCCCGGCGCGACCTGGTAACCGGCCCACGCCACGGAGCCCGACGATGTCCGTCCAGACCGCTACCCCTGCCCACGCCATACCCGCCGCACCCGCCGCGCACTACGACGATCCGCTGCTCGCTCGCGCGTGGGACGTGCTGGAAGCCGTGCCCGATCCCGAGATCCCGGTCGTGTCGATCCGCGAGCTCGGCATCCTGCGCGACGTCCGCCGCGCGGACGACGGCCAGCTCGAAGTCGTCATCACGCCAACCTACTCGGGCTGCCCGGCCATGTCGCAGATCGCCGAGGACATCGCCGCCGCGCTGCAGGCCGCCGACCTGCCGCCGCACCGGATCGAGACGGTGCTCGCGCCCGCCTGGACGACCGACTGGATCACGCAGGAAGCGCGCGACAAGCTGCGGGCGTACGGCATCGCGCCGCCGGTCGGCCAGTGCGGCAGCAGCGCGCCGCGGGAGAACGTCGTGCGCTTCGTGCCGCGGCCGGTCGCGGCGCCCACCTGCCCGCGCTGCGGCTCCGCCCGCACCGAGCGTCTCGCGCAATTCGCGTCCACGGCCTGCAAGGCGCTGTATCGCTGCGTCGACTGCCGCGAACCCTTCGACTACTTCAAACCCTACTGAATATGGCGACCCCGCAATTTCATCCGCTGCGTATCCGCGACGTGCGGCCCGAGACCGCCGACGCCGTAACGGTCTCCTTCGACGTGCCGCCCGAGCTGCGCGACGCGTACCGCTTCACGCAGGGCCAGTTCGTCACGCTGAAGACCCACATCGACGGCGAGGAAACGCGCCGCTCGTATTCGATCTGCGTCGGCACGACGGACTACGACCGTGACGGCGAACTGCGCATCGGCATCAAGCGCGTGCGCGGCGGCCGCTTCTCGAACTTCGCGTTCGACACGCTGAAGCCCGGCCACACGATCGACGTGATGACGCCGGACGGCCGCTTCTTCACGCACCTGAACGCCGACCACGGCAAGCAGTACGTCGCGTTTTCCGGCGGCTCGGGGATCACGCCGGTGCTCGCGATCGTGAAGACGACGCTCGAACTCGAGCCGCGCAGCACGTTCACGCTGATCTACGGGAACCGCAGCGTCGACGCGATCATGTTCGCCGAGGAGCTCGAGGACCTGAAGAACCGCTACATGAACCGCTTCGTCCTGTATCACGTGCTGTCGGACGACATCCAGGACGTCGAACTGTTCAACGGCGTGCTCGACCAGGCGAAATGCGCGGAATTCCTCGACACGCTGACGCCGGCCGACGCGATCGACGAAGCGTTCATTTGCGGCCCGGCGCCGATGATGGACGCGGCCGAAGCCGCGCTGAAGGCGGCCGGCGTGCCGCAGGCGAAGGTGCATGTCGAGCGCTTCGGCACGCCGCTGCCGCAAGCGGGCACGCCGGTCGTCGAAATTACCGACCAGACGCCGGCCGCCGACCTCGAAATCGTGCTCGACGGCAAGAAGCGCAAGCTGCGCCTGCCGTACCAGGGCGTGAGCCTGCTCGACGTCGGCCTGCGCGCGGGCCTCGCGCTGCCGTATGCGTGCAAGGGCGGCGTGTGCTGCACGTGCCGCGCGAAGGTGATCGAGGGCGAGGTGCGGATGGAGAAGAACTACACGCTCGAGGAACACGAAGTGAAGGACGGATTCGTGCTCACGTGCCAGTGCCACCCGATCAGCGACAAGGTCGTCGTGAGCTACGACGAGCGCTGAGCGGCGTTGCGTCGCGGCGCCGGACGGTTTCTCGCCGTCACACATCTCGCTTACACTAGGGGCCGCCGGCCGGCTGGACATCGCAACGTCCGCCCGGCCGGCGGTTTTCTTTTGTTGACGACAGGCCGATGAGTACCATTCATGTGATTCAGGGCGGCACCGCCGCCGCGTCGCTGCGCGAGGCACTCGCGCAAGCCGGGCGCGACGAGCGCGTCGTCGGATTGCTCGACGATCTCGGCGTCGGACCGCTCAAGGGCGCCGACGAGACGCCCGACACGCGCGCCGCCTTCTGGCACCACGTGCTCGGCGACCAGATCCCCGACTGGAACGCGGAAATCGAGGGCGAGTTCGCGCGTCTCGACCAGCTCGCAATGGATACGGGCCAGGTGGTCGTGTGGCACGCGCCGAGCGTCGGCGACAAGCTGTTGCTGCGCCGCGTCGCCTACCACCTGCGCAACGTGCCGCAGCGCCTGAACGAGGTGCGGCTGTCGGCCGCCGATTTCGACTCGGCGCAGCGCACGGCGCTGTCGCGTGCCGACCAGGCCTGCTCGACCGGGATGTTCTCGCCGGCGGAGCTGGCACGCAAACGCCCGGTGGCCGCGCCGATCTCGGTGCTGCGGATCGGCCGCCTGGCACTCGAATGGCAGGAGGCGAAACACCTGAACGCCGAACTGCGCTACTGGATCAGCAACACGATCAAGAGCGGCCACTACGCCGATCTCGACGCGCTGATCGTCTCGCGCGCGGAAGCCGACTGGCTGCCCGCGCGACGCCTCGTCGGCAGCATCATGGCCGCCGCCGACCGCGGCGGGCTGTTCGTCAGCGATTCGATCGCCTGGTGGCGCTGCCGCGAGCTCGCGGCAGCCGGCCGGCTCGAGCTGCAGGACGACGCGCCCGACGCCCTCTCTTCCACGCAGGTGCGCGCGGCCCGCACGGCGCTCGCGCACCGCTAATCTTTCGCATTCGACCATGGCCCGTACCCGAGCGCCCGACCACGAATCCCAGCGCGAGCAGATCCTCGATCTGGCCGCCGAGAAATTCGCGCAGACGAGCTACCCGAGCACGTCGATGTCCGATCTCGCGACCGCGAGCGGCACGTCGAAGGCACGCCTCTATCACTATTACGAGAGCAAGGAAGCGATCCTGTTCGACCTGCTCGACCGCTACACCAAACGGCTGATGCTGATCATCGCCGAGGTCGAAGGCGCGAGCCAGCGGCGCGGCCTCAGCGAGCGCGACGCGTTCGCCGAGCTCGTGCGCGCGTTCCTCGCGGAATACGAGACGTCGCACAGCCGGCACGTCGCGCTGCTCAACGACGTGAAGTATCTCGAGGACGCGCAGCGCGAAATCGTGCTCGACCGCCAGCGCGACATCGTTGCGGCATTCACGCGCCAGCTTGCGCGCGCGTACCCGGACCGCATCTCGAAGGAAAACCAGACATCGGTGACGATGATGGTGTTCGGGATGATCAACTGGACGTTCACGTGGCTGAAGCCGGGCGGCCGCCTCGGCTACCGCGACTTCGCCGAGCAGGTGATCGACCTGATCGAACGCGGGCTGTCGACGGCAGCCTGATTGCCGCGCAGCAGCATGCGTTGCGCGATGGGTACACTGTGACGGCCTGCCGCGCATTTCATATGATGAATTTTAAATCCGTTCAAAATCAAATAGATACAAAATTAACTAAGCGGTTTTAGAATTTCTCCTCGGCACAAACAACGTTAAATACGGGTTTTCCCCAACCCTCGTCGGGTAAAATGCTGTTGCATTGCACAAGCCGCTTGTGCAGCCACACACTGAGGAACCCACGATGAACACGCAATTCAACGGCCCTGCCGAAGTCGTCGGCACGGTCGGCAGTGCGCCGGTTCTCGTCAGGGAACTGGCTTCCAAAGACCGTGAGCAGATGCTCACCCACTTTCTCTCGCTCGACGAAGAGGACCGCCTGCTGCGCTTCGGCCAGATGGTGCCCGACCACGTGATCGAGAACTACGTCCGCACGATCGACTTCGGTCGCGACACCGTGTTCGGCGTGTTCGACCACGACCTCGAACTGATCGGCGTCGGCCACCTGGCCTATCTGCCGGCCGAGGGCGACAAGCGCACGGCCGAGTTCGGCGTGTCGGTGCTCGAAAGCGCACGCGGCCGCGGCGTCGGCTCGAAGCTGTTCGAGCGCGCGGCGATCCGCAGCCGCAACACGCGCGTGACGATGCTGTACATGCATTGCCTGTCACGTAACGCGACGATGATGCACATTGCGAAGAAGTCCGGCATGCGGATCGAGTACGCATACGGCGAAGCCGATGCGTACCTGTCGCTGCCGCCGGCCGACCACTCGACGATCATCGCCGAGATGCTGCAGGAACAGGCCGCGGTGTTCGACTACGCGATGAAGCGCCAGGCGCACCGCACGACGAAGTTCATCGAATCGCTGATGCCCGCCGCACTGACGGCGTAACCTCAGCCAGCCGGGCCGCGCCTGCCGCGCGCCCGGCCCCCACCTTCCCCTGCGCTCTAGCGCACCGAACGGATCGGCAACGCCGTCGTCTCCTTGAAGCACTCGAGCGAGAAGCTCGTCTTCACGTCAATCACCGACGGGTGATGCAGCAAGTGCTCCTGCACGAAGCGGGAGAAATGCGCCATGTCCTCGACCTGCACGCGCAGCAGGTAATCCATGTCCCCCGTCATCGCGTGGCACGCGACCACTTCCGGCCAGGTCTGCACGGCCGCGCGGAACAGCTCCGCATGGGTCGCCCCCGCGCGCGCCGACGTCTCGTCGACCCGCACCGGCGCAAGGCCGCCGCGCTTCTCGAGCCGCACGCTCACGTATGCGAGCAGGTCGAGCCCGAGTTTCTGCGGATTCAGCAGCGCGACATAGCCGGTGATCACGCCGATCTCCTCGAGCCGCCGGATCCGCCGCAGGCACGGGCTCGGCGACAGGTTCACGCGCTCGGCGATCTCCTGGTTCGACAGGCGCCCGTTCTCCTGGAGAATCGCGAGAATCCGCCGGTCGATGGCATCCAATTCGGCTTGCGCCATCTTCTGCCCTCCAATGATTATTTCGAGACTGGAAATTGCGCCATCGTAGGGGCCTGCGATTAAGTTCGCAAGTTTCCGCTCGCGGCCGCCCGCTACACTCTGTCGCATGTATCGACGCGCTGCGCACGCTCATCGCACGCGCAACCCTCGACATCGAACCAGGCCAGGCAGGCGCACGTCGCCTGGCCGATCGCCCCGCACAGGAGACACGACATGCAGATCCCCAACTGGGACAACCCCGTCGGCACCGACGGCTTCGAATTCATCGAATACACGGCACCGGACCCGAAAGCGCTCGGACAACTGTTCGAACGGATGGGTTTCACTGCAATCGCGCGCCACCGCCACAAGGACGTGACGGTCTACCGCCAGGGCGACATCAACTTCATCATCAACGCCGAACCCGATTCGTTCGCGCAACGCTTCGCACGCCTGCACGGCCCGTCGATCTGCGCGATCGCGTTCCGCGTGCAGGACGCCGCGAAGGCGTACCGGCACGCGCTCGACCTCGGCGCGTGGGGCTTCGACAACAAGACGGGCCCGATGGAGCTGAACATCCCGGCGATCAAGGGCATCGGCGATTCGCTGATCTACTTCGTCGACCGCTGGCGCGGCAAGAACGGCGCACAGCCGGGCGCGATCGGCGACATCAGCATCTATGACGTCGACTTCGAACCGATTCCCGGCGCGAACCCGAACCCGGTCGGCCACGGCCTCACGTACATCGACCACCTGACGCACAACGTGCACCGCGGCCGCATGCAGGAATGGGCCGAGTTCTACGAGCGCCTGTTCAACTTCCGCGAAGTGCGCTACTTCGACATCGAAGGCAAGGTGACAGGCGTGAAGTCGAAGGCGATGACGTCGCCGTGCGGCAAGATCCGCATTCCGATCAACGAGGAAGGCTCGGAAACGGCCGGCCAGATCCAGGAATACCTCGACGCGTACCACGGCGAAGGGATCCAGCACATCGCGCTCGGCGCGAGCGACATCTACCAGGCAGTCGACGGCCTGCGCAGCAAGGAAGTGAAGCTGCTCGACACGATCGACACGTATTACGAGCTGGTCGACCGCCGCGTGCCGAACCACGGCGAATCGCTGGACGAGCTGCGCAAGCGCAAGATCCTGATCGACGGCGCGCAAGACGACCTGCTGCTGCAGATCTTCACCGAGAACCAGATCGGGCCGATCTTCTTCGAGATCATCCAGCGCAAGGGCAACCAGGGCTTCGGCGAAGGCAACTTCAAGGCGCTGTTCGAATCGATCGAACTCGACCAGATCCGCCGCGGCGTCGTGCAGGACAAGGCCTAAAGCACTCGGCAGGCGGCCGTCGCGGGCAACCGGGCCGGCCGCACGATCCGGCGGCACAAAGAAAAAGGGCGGGAATCCTCGGATTCCCGCCCTTTTTTCATTCCGGCGCGGCCTGCCGGCCGCGCGACCGGATCAACGCGCGTTCGCCCTCGACACGACGGCGCGCTCGGCCGACGGCTGTGCGGCGGCGTCCTGGGCCGGCACGATCTGACGCATCTGCGCGCCGGCTGCCGCCAGTGCGCTCGCGCCGCGCGCGTGCACCGGGCCGGTCATCGCGAAAAACGCGGTGGACACGATCAGGAAACTCTGGATATGACGTGTGTTCATTGCACCTCCTGTAAAACTGCCGGCGCCTCCCCGATTGCGTCGAAACGAACCAGCGCGACCGGGCACCTCCGGCAGGCCGACAAGATTAACGGCATTTGCCCGCGGATGAACGCGGCTTTACATGCCTTTACATGATGTAACGCATCATCCCGCCCTTTTTTCTGGTGCGCCGCCGCCATTTCACCCGGATTCCAACCGATGGGCGGCGGGTTTGCCCCAGTGCTACCATCGCTTAAAACCGGCGAACATGCCGGCCACGCCGATGCATCCACAAGATGCCTGAAGCGGTCGAGTTTTGGTGATCCCAAACTGGGTGGAGGAGACAGTTAATGAATGCCCCGCTAGACGCAGACCAACGCGCGTCGCTGGAAGCCGCGCTGAAGTCCGTCACGCTAGATGACAAATACACACTGGAGCGCGGTCGCGCGTACATGAGCGGCATCCAGGCCCTCGTGCGCCTGCCGATGCTCCAGCAGGAACGCGACCGCGCCGCCGGTCTCAACACGGCCGGCTTCATCTCGGGCTACCGCGGCTCGCCGCTCGGCGGCCTCGATCTGTCGCTCTGGAAAGCCAAGCAGCACCTGGCGGCCCACCAGATCGTGTTCCAGCCCGGCCTCAACGAAGATCTCGCCGCCACCGCCGTGTGGGGCTCGCAGCAGGTGAACCTGTACCCCGGCGCGAAGCACGACGGCGTGTTCGGCATGTGGTACGGCAAGGGTCCGGGCGTCGACCGCACCGGCGACGTCTTCAAGCACGCGAACTCGGCCGGCTCGTCGCGGCACGGCGGCGTGCTGGTACTGGCCGGCGACGACCACGCGGCGAAATCGTCGACGCTCGCGCACCAGTCCGAGCACATCTTCAAGGCCTGCGGGCTGCCGGTGCTGTTCCCGTCCAACGTGCAGGAATATCTCGACTTCGGCCTGCACGGCTGGGCGATGAGCCGTTATTCGGGCCTGTGGGTCGCGCTCAAGTGCGTGACGGACGTCGTCGAATCGTCAGCGTCGGTCGACATCGACCCGCATCGCACCGAGATCGTGCTGCCGACCGACTTCATCGTGCCGGAAGGCGGGCTGAACATCCGCTGGCCCGACCCGCCGCTCGTGCAGGAAGCGCGGCTGCTCGACTACAAGTGGTACGCGGCGCTCGCCTACGTGCGCGCGAACAAGCTCGACCGGATCGAGATCGATTCGCCGAGCGCGCGCTTCGGGATCATGACAGGCGGCAAGGCGTACCTCGACGTGCGCCAGGCGCTGACCGACCTCGGCCTCGACGACGAAACCTGCGCGCGGATCGGCATCCGGCTCTACAAGGTCGGCTGCGTGTGGCCGCTCGAAGCGCAAGGCGCGCAGGCGTTCGCGCGCGGCCTCGACGAAATCCTGGTCGTCGAGGAAAAGCGCCAGATCCTCGAATACGCGATCAAGGAAGAGCTGTACAACTGGCCGGACGGCCAGCGGCCGCGCGTGTTCGGCAAGTTCGACGAGAAGGACGGCGCCGGCGGCGAATGGTCAGTGCCGATGGGCAACTGGCTGCTGCCCGCGCACTATGAATTGTCGCCCGCGATCATCGCGAAGGCGATCGC
Organism: Burkholderia sp. Bp8992; assembly: GCF_003853705.1. GTDB lineage: Bacteria > Pseudomonadota > Gammaproteobacteria > Burkholderiales > Burkholderiaceae > Burkholderia. Next base: position 11,975 of record NZ_QTQI01000037.1, read on the forward strand.
GACGCGCCTCGAGAAGTTCGAGCTGCCGTCCGACGTGCGCGCGCGCATCGCCGCGCGGCTCGCGGTGATCAACGCGAAGGAAATGGCGCTCGCGAAGCCGCACGTGCAGACCGAGCGCAAGCCGTGGTTCTGCTCGGGCTGCCCGCACAACACGTCGACCAACGTGCCGGAAGGCTCGCGCGCGATCGCCGGCATCGGCTGCCACTACATGACCGTATGGATGGACCGCAGCACGAGCACCTTCAGCCAGATGGGCGGCGAAGGCGTGCCGTGGATCGGCCAGGCGCCGTTCACGGACGAGAAGCACGTGTTCGCGAACCTCGGCGACGGCACCTACTTCCACTCGGGCCTGCTGGCCGTGCGCGCGGCGATTTCGTCGAAGGCGAACATCACCTACAAGATCCTCTACAACGACGCGGTCGCGATGACGGGCGGCCAGCCGGTCGACGGCGTGCTGACGGTGCCGCAGATCACGCACCAGCTCGCGTCCGAAGGCGCGAAGAAGATCGTGATCGTCACCGACGAGCCGGAGAAGTACGACAGCCAGAAGGCGCTGCTCGCGCCGGGCGTGACGATCCATCACCGCGACCAGCTCGACGACGTGCAGCGCGAGCTGCGCGAGATCGAAGGCACGACGATCCTGATCTACGACCAGACCTGCGCGACCGAGAAACGCCGCCGCCGCAAACGCGGCACGTATCCGGACCCGGCGAAACGCGTCGTGATCAACGAAGCGGTGTGCGAAGGCTGCGGCGACTGCTCGGTGCAATCGAACTGCCTGTCGGTCGAGCCGCTGGAAACCGAATTCGGCACGAAGCGCCAGATCAACCAGTCGAGCTGCAACAAGGACTTCTCGTGCGTGAAGGGCTTCTGCCCGAGCTTCGTCACCGTCGAGGGCGGCCAGTTGAAGAAGCCGAAGGCCGTGTCGGTCGACGGCAGCGCACTGCCGCCGATTCCGGAACCGACCTTGCCGGACATCGACCGCGCGTACGGCGTGCTCGTCACCGGCGTCGGCGGCACGGGCGTCGTCACGATCGGCGCGCTGCTCGGGATGGCCGCGCACCTGGAAAACAAGGGCGTGACCGTGCTCGACGTCACGGGCCTCGCGCAGAAAGGCGGCGCCGTGATGAGCCACGTGCAGATCTCGCACGCGCCGACCGACATTCACGCCACGCGGATCGCGATGGGCGAAGCCGACCTCGTGATCGGCTGCGATGCGATCGTCACGGCCGGCGACGAGTGCACGTCGCGGATGCGGCACGACGCGACGCGCGTGGTCGTCAACAGCGCGCAGACGCCGACCGCCGAGTTCATCAAGAACCCGAACTGGGCGTTCCCGGGCGTGTCTGCCGAGAACGACATCCGCGCGGCGGCAGGTGACGCGGTCGACTTCATCGATGCGAACCGCTTCGCGGTCGCGCTGCTCGGCGATGCGATCTACACGAACCCGTTCGTGCTCGGCTACGCGTGGCAGAAAGGCTGGCTGCCGCTCACGCTCGCGTCGCTCGAACGCGCGATCGAGCTGAATGCGGTGTCGGTCGAGAAGAACCGCGCGGCGTTCGACTGGGGCCGCCGCGCCGCGTACGACCTGGCCAGCGTGAAGCAGGCCGCGGCAGGCGACGCACGCCCCGCGCAAGGCGCCGCGGTGATCGCGCTGCACACGAAGAAGGCGGTCGACGCATTGATCGCAAAGCGCGTGGAATTCCTCACCGCATACCAGAACGCCGCCTATGCATCGCGCTATGCGGCCTTCGTCGACAAGGTGCGCGCCGCCGAGCGCGCGCTGGCGGACGGCGACACGGTGCAGGAGCCGCTGACCGAAGCGGTGGCGCGCAACCTGTTCAAGCTGATGGCGTACAAGGACGAATACGAGGTCGCGCGGCTGCAGTCCGACCCCGCGTTCCTCGCCCGACTGACCGCGCAGTTCGAAGGCGACTGGAAGCTGAAATTCCACCTCGCGCCGCCGCTGTTCGCGAAGACGGACGCCCATGGCCATCTCGTGAAGAAGGCGTACGGCCCGTGGATGATGTCGGCGTTCCGGCTGCTCGCGAAGGCGAAGTTCCTGCGCGGCACGGCGCTCGACCCGTTCGGCCGTACCGAGGAGCGTCGCACCGAGCGCGCGCTGATCGGCGAGTACGAAGCGCTGATCAGCGAGGTGACGGCCAAGCTGAACGCGGCCAACCGCCCGCTCGCGCTCGAGCTCGCGGCACTGCCGGACGGCATTCGCGGCTACGGCCACGTGAAGGAGAACAACCTGCGCGCGGTACGCGTGAAGTGGGACGCGCTGCTCGCGAAGTGGCGTTCGCCGGCAGGCGGCCAGTCGCACCAGCAGGTCGCGTAACGCGCGGTACGCGGTAAGGCGTTCGAAGCCGGAACGCCCGCCCGCGCCGCCGCCGGTTGCGGTTCACGCAAAAAAACGCCACAGAACGCAGGTTCCGTGGCGTTTTTCATTGCGCCGCGCATGAAGCGCGGCACACGCGGGCGTGGACTTACTTCGTGTTCACGTTCGCGGCGGCAACGGCCGTCATGTTGATGATCCGGCGCACGGTCGCGGCCGGCGTCAGGATGTGGACCGGCTTCGCTGCGCCGAGCAGGAACGGGCCGACCGTCACGCCTTCGCCGCCGACCATCTTCAGCAGGTTGTATGCGATGTTCGCCGCCTCGACGTTCGGCATGATCAGCAGGTTCGCTTCGCCCGACAGCGTCGTGCCCGGGAACGCCTGCTTGCGGATCACTTCCGACAGCGCCGCGTCGCCGTGCATTTCACCGTCGACTTCCAGGTTCGGCGCACGCTCGACGATCAGCTTGCGGGCCTCGGCCATCCGGCGCGACGACGCCGACGGCGCGCTGCCGAAGTTCGAGTTCGACAGCAGCGCGGCCTTCGGCGCGATGCCGAAGCGCTCGATCTCGGCCGCGGCCTGGATCGTCATGTCGGCGAGCTGTTCGGCGCTCGGCAGCTCGTTCACGTACGTGTCGCACACGAACAGGTTGCGGCCCGGCAGCATCAGCAGGTTCATCGCGGCGAAATGCTCGGCGCCCTTCGCACGGCCCAGCACCTGCTCGATGAACTTCAGGTGGCTGTGGAACGTGTCGATCATCCCGCAGATCATCCCGTCGGCGTCGCCCAGGTGCACGAGCATCGCGCCGATCAGCGTGTTGAACTTGCGCATCGCGGCCTTCGCGACTTCCGGCGTCACGCCGTCACGCGCGCCAATCTCCTGATACGCCTGCCAGTAGCGGTGGTAGCGCGCATCGTCTTCCGGATCGACGATCTCGAAATCAACGCCGGCCTTCAGCTTCGAGCCGATCTTCGCGAGGCGCATGTCGACGACCGACGGACGGCCGATGATGATCGGCTTCGCGATCTTTTCCTGCAGCACGAACTGCGCGGCGCGCAGCACGCGCTCGTCCTCGCCCTCGGCGAACACGATGCGGGCCTCCTTCTGCTTCGCGGTCGCGAACACCGGGCGCATCACCATGCCGGTGCGGTAGACGGTCGCGCCGAGCTGCTCGCGGTACGCGTCCATGTCCTGGATCGGACGCGTGGCGACGCCCGAATCCATCGCGGCTTGCGCGACGGCCGGCGCGATCTTGATGATCAGGCGCGGGTCGAACGGCTTCGGAATCAGGTAATCCGGCCCGAATTCGAGCGAGTGGCCTTCATACGCCTTCGCGACTTCCTCGCTCTGGTCGGTTTCCTGGGCCAGTTCGGCGATCGCGCGCACGCACGCGAGCTTCATTTCTTCCGTGATCGTCGTCGCGCCGACGTCGAGCGCGCCGCGGAAGATGAACGGGAAGCACAGCACGTTGTTGACCTGGTTCGGGTAGTCCGAGCGGCCGGTCGCGACGATCGCGTCCGGGCGCACGGCCTTCGCGTCTTCCGGGCGGATTTCCGGTTCCGGGTTCGCGAGCGCCAGGATCAGCGGCTTGTCGCCCATCGTCTTGACCATGTCCTGCTTCAGCACGCCCGCGCTCGAGCAGCCGAGGAACACGTCCGCGCCGACGATCGCGTCGGCGAGCGTGCGCGCGTCGGTGGTCGCCGCATAGCGCTGCTTCGACGGATCGAGGTTGCCGCGCCCTTCGTAGATCACGCCCTTCGAATCGGTGACGAGGACGTTCGACTTCGTCAGGCCGAGGTTCACCAGCAGGTCCAGGCACGCGATGGCCGCGGCGCCGGCGCCCGAGCACACGAGCTTCACTTCGGACAGCTTCTTGCCGACGACCTTCAGGCCGTTCAGGATCGCGGCCGACGCGATGATCGCGGTGCCGTGCTGGTCGTCGTGGAAGACGGGGATCTTCATGCGCTCGCGCAGCTTCTGCTCGATGTAGAAGCACTCCGGCGCCTTGATGTCCTCGAGGTTGATGCCGCCGAGCGTCGGCTCGAGCATCGCGATCGCCTCGACGAGCTTGTCCGGGTCGGTTTCCGACAGTTCGATGTCGAACACGTCGATGCCCGCGAATTTCTTGAACAGGCAGCCCTTGCCTTCCATCACCGGCTTCGACGCGAGCGGGCCGATGTTGCCGAGGCCGAGCACCGCCGTGCCGTTCGTCACGACGCCGACGAGGTTGCCGCGCGACGTGTACTTCTGCGCATCGAGCGGCTCGTCGAAGATCGCCATGCACGCCGCGGCGACGCCGGGCGAATATGCGAGCGACAGATCGAGCTGGTTCGACAGCGGCTTGGTCGGGGTGACCGAAATCTTGCCGGGTTTCGGGTTCTGGTGATAGGCGAGTGCGGCCTGCTTCAGTTGTTCGTCCATGATTGACCTGCGAGAGACATGCGAAATATTGACGGCTCAGTACACAGCACCTTCGGCCGCGTCTGCTTGAATCGAGGGGATGGTCGACTGCGAGACGGCACGCGACGCGCCGGGTCGGCACGCCATCGAACCTTGGCGGGTGGCAAGAGGAAAGTACAAAGTACTGAACGATTTCTAAGGGTCGCCTAGTGTACACCCCCTAAATGACCTCCGTTGGTGCAGCGCCGCATCCCGGGCATCAGCGCCGAGGTGGTCGGGCCCCGTTTGTTTCGCCGGTGGTGAGCGGCACGGCGAACCCGCGCGAATTCCGCCGAAAACCGGCCTGAATCGGGTAAAATAGCCGGCTACGCGCGCAGCGATGCGATTGGCCCTCCGATCGCGCCCCGGCCCCCTGGGCAGGTTCCCCTTGCTGCGCCACCGGGCCCGCGCCCGCTCCTCGCTCAACACCCAAGGAATGCCCATGACAGGCTACGATCGTCAGTCGATCTCGGATACGACCGCCAAAATCCTGCTCGAAGTGCAGGCGGTGCACTTCAACGCCGAAAAACCGTTCATCTTCACGTCCGGCTGGGCAAGCCCCGTCTATATCGACTGCCGCAAGCTGATCTCGTACCCGCGTGTGCGCCGGGCGCTGATGGAAATGGCGGAAACGACGATCACGCGTGACATCGGCTTCGAGCAGATCGACGCGGTGGCGGGCGGCGAGACGGCCGGCATCCCGTTCGCGGCCTGGATCGCGGACCGGATGATGGTGCCGATGCAGTACGTGCGCAAGAAGCCGAAGGGTTTCGGCCGCAATGCGCAGATCGAAGGCCATCTGGAAGAAGGCTCGCGCGTGCTGCTGGTGGAAGACCTGACGACCGACAGCCGCAGCAAGATCAACTTCGTCAACGCGCTGCGCACCGCGGGCGCGACGGTGAACCACTGCTTCGTGCTGTTCCACTACAACATCTTCAAGGAAAGCGTGTCGGTCCTGAAGGACATCGACGTCGACCTGCACGCGCTGGCGACGTGGTGGGACGTGCTGCGCGTCGCGAAGGCATCGGGCTACTTCGAGACGAAGACGCTCGACGAAGTCGAGAAATTCCTGCACGCGCCGGCCGAGTGGTCGGCTGCGCACGGCGGCGCGACGGCCCCGAAGGAATGACGCCGCGCCGGCATGCATGCCGGCGTCCCGGCCGAAGAAACCGCCCGCTCGATCGCGGGCGGTTTTTTTTGTCCATCGATCCGCCCGATGACCGATCGCAATCGCGGGTTGCGCTGTACGTCGCTCATCGAACCCTAATGCTAGACTGGAACCATCGCCGCCATCAGCAGCGCGGGCAACGCACAACGCCAACAACGCCGGGAGCATCGGCCCGGCCCACGTGACGGAGAGGCACCCTATGCGTGTGGATCGCCGGATCACTCCGCCTGCGCCATCGGGCCGCCCGTCTCCGTCCATCCTCTTCGTCTTCATCTGCGCCGCCGTGTTCGCGGCGCTGCCCGCGCACGCGGAAAGCCCGTTCACCGTGACGAGCGACGACCTGACGCCCGGTGGGCGCGTTCGTGCCGCGAACGTGTTCGACCGCGGCGACTGCAAGGGCGCGAACCGCTCGCCGCAGCTCACCTGGCACAACCCGCCGCCCGGCACGCGCGGCTACGCGGTCACGATCTTCGATCCCGACGCACCGGGGCACGGCTGGTGGCACTGGGCCGTCGCGGGTATCCCGGCCACCGTCACGAGCCTGCCCGCCGACGCGAGCGCGTCCGGCTTCCTGCGGCGCATCGGCGCGAGCGAAGCGCGCAACGACTTCGGCATCGACGGCTACGGCGGCCCGTGCCCGCCGCCCGGCAAGCCGCACCGCTACGTGATCACCGTCCATGCGCTGAAAGGCACCGACCTGCGCGTGTCGCAGGGCCGTCCCGCGCCGATGTTCGAGCACGAGATCGGCACGCTGACGATCGGCACCGCGCAACTGACGGTCAACTACGGGCAATAACGTGCGCCGCGATTGCCGGCCGCCGCGAATTTCAGTGCGCCGCCCGCGCGCGTTTTCCCGTCATTTCGGCTTGCTAGACTCATTGTCACCGGTCGCGGCGCCATGCCGCGCATCCGTCGCGTCGCCCGCCGGCGACGCGTGACGCGGCGAACCTGCGGTCCGCCGTTCCCGTCCCTTTCCGGAGAACGCTTCATGTCGAACATCGTCATCGTCTATCACAGCGGCTACGGTCACACGCAGAAACTGGCCGACGCCGTCCATGCAGGCGCGCAGGACGCCGGCGCCACCGCACGCCTGATCGCGGTCGGCGAGATCGACGACGCGGGCTGGGCCGCCCTCGACGCGGCCGACGCGATCGTCTTCGGCGCGCCGACCTACATGGGCGGCCCGTCGGCGCAGTTCAAGCAATTCGCCGATGCCACGTCGAAACCGTGGTTCACGCAGAAATGGAAGGACAAGATCGCCGCGGGCTTCACGAACTCCGCGACGATGAACGGCGACAAGTTCTCGACGATTCAGTATTTCGTCACGCTGGCGATGCAGCATGGGATGGTGTGGGTCGGCACGGGCATGATGCCGGCCAACTCGAAGGCGGCCACCCGCAACGACATCAACTACGTCGGCGGCTTCACCGGCCTGCTCGCGCAGTCGCCCGCGGACGCGACGCCCGACGAGGGCCCGCTGCCCGGCGACCTCGAGACCGCGAAGGCGTTCGGGCGGCGCGTCGCCGAAGCGACCGCCCGCTGGGTGGCCGGCGGCCGCTGAGCCTGCGCCGACGCCCGCGCGCCCGCACCGGCGGGCGCCAAAGGGACACAAGACGGCCCGCCGGCCGTCTTTTTTCGCCCCGCGCGGCGCAGCCCCGCCGGTTGACGTCTTAAAATGGCGGTTTCCGGGCGCGGGCCCGCGTTTCATTCAGTGAGAGCGAGATGAGCACCAAAGTTTTTGTCGACGGCCAGGAAGGCACGACCGGCCTCAAGATCTTCGAATACCTGTCGGCACGCAGCGACATCGAGATCCTGCGTATCGATGAAGCGAAGCGCAAGGACGTCGAAGAGCGCCGCCGCCTGATCAACGCGTCGGACGTCACGTTCCTGTGCCTGCCGGATGTCGCGTCGCGCGAATCGGCCTCGCTCGTCGAGAACCCGAACACGATCCTGATCGACGCGAGCACCGCGTTCCGCACCAGCGCCGACTGGGCCTACGGCCTGCCGGAACTGACCCGCGCCCAGCGCGAGAAGATTCGCACGTCGAAGCGCATCGCCGTGCCCGGCTGCCACGCATCGGCATTCGTGCTCGCGATGCGCCCGCTCGTCGAGGCCGGCATCGTCGCCCCGACGTTCGCCGCGCACAGCTACTCGATCACCGGCTACAGCGGCGGCGGCAAGTCGATGATCGCCGACTACGAGAATGCGGCGCCGGGCGGCAAGCTCGCGAGCCCGCGTCCGTACGCGCTCGGCCTCACGCACAAGCACCTGCCGGAAATGGCCGCGCACACGGGCCTCGCGAACGCACCGATCTTCACGCCGATCGTCGGCCCGTTCCTGAAGGGTCTCGCGGTGACGACCTACTTCACGCCCGAGCAGCTCGCGAAGCGCGCGACGCCGCAGGACGTGCAGCGCGTGTTCGCCGAGTACTACGCGGACGAAGCGTTCGTGCGCGTCGCGCCGTTCGACGCGGACGCGAATCTCGACGGCGGCTTCTTCGACGTGCAGGCGAACAACGATACGAACCGTGTCGACCTGTTCGTGTTCGGCAACGCCGAGCGCTTCGTCACGGTCGCGCGCCTCGACAACCTCGGCAAGGGCGCATCGGGCGCCGCGATCCAGTGCATGAACCTGAGCATCGGCGCGGCCGAGGATGCAGGTCTCAAACGCTGATTCAGCATCGCATGCCATGCAAAGCCGGCCACTGGCCGGCTTTTTATTTACCCGTATCAGGCAATAAATAAAGAACTCCGGATCGCGCATTTACAAATATTTACAAGCTTTCAATTGCGCGATTACCAGCGAATTAACTTCCCCCTTCCCTCTCCAGTCAATCCCGAATAGGGATAAACCGGATACCGCCGCTTTAAACGCTGCCGTTATACGCAGGAAGGCCCTCCGACAGCCTGCCAAGCGTGGCACATCCCCCACTCCGGCAGCTTTCGGCAGCCCCTTGCGCGTTTAAATTCTTACCGAATGCCGCATGGAGAAAGGAATCAATACCCGATACCCGTTTAAATCGCCTTTTTTAGACGGGTTCATCAATTGACAGCAAAAATCAAGGCAGCGACATTAGCTCGCACAATTAAACGATTGGAGACAGCGGCATGTCGCACACCTTATCGAAGGGGGTGGCAACGGCCTTTGCCATTGCCCCTTTCCTGGTTGCCTGTGGTGGGGGGGACGGCGGCGCACCTGCGCCGATCAACGCGCCCCAATGTTCCGGAGCGAGCTGCGGCACGCAAGGGCAGCCGCCGTCGCAGCCCATCAACGGCGCACTGTGTCCGGCCAACGCCGACATCGTGAAGAGCACGTATCTCGGCGGCGCAGGTAGCGGCGAGATCGTCAGCGTCAACATCGACGCGGTCGCGATGACGTACACGCTCAAGTGGCTCGAATCGCCGATTCCGTTGAAGACGGGCACCGTCACGCCGAGCCGTGTCGGCACGACGATCACCGGCAAGGTCATCCATCCGCCGACCGGCACGCTGCCGACCGCCGAGCAGACACGTTGTGCGTTCATCCTCACGCCGGGCACGGGCCCCGCGGCGGACGGCTCGACCTATTCGACGGCCGCCGACTTCAACCAGGCGAACCCGCCGATGCTGCTGGTCGGCATGGGGGTCGCGGGCGGCGGCATTCCCGGCGCAACGATCCAGTACGACGGGCTGACGATCATCCCGGGCGTCGTGCAGAACGTCGGCCAGGTGCCGAACCGCCACTTCGATTTCTACCCGTTCCTCGGCTTCGCGAATACGACGACCGACCTGTCGAAGCTGCCGGGCACGTACAACGCGCTGATCTACCACCTCGTGCCGTCGGGCAACTACGCGACGAAAGGCACGAACTCGAGCGAGACGTTCGATGCGAACGGCGCGTGTACGTCGACGAGCACCGGCGGCTGCCAGACGACCGGCAACCCGTGGACCGCGAACACCGCGAACGGCGGCTACTTCGACAGTACGAAGGCGCCGCAGACGCTGCCGCAGACGCAACTGCCGATCGTCGGCGCGACCGGCAAGTCGGCAACCGCCCACATGGTGATCGGCCAGCTCAACGGTGCGACGGTGCCGGTGATCGTCCGCACGGGCAACGTGAACCTCGGCACGCCGCCGCTGCACCTCGACGCGCAGGTCGACGACGAATCGGGCATCGCGGTGCTCGGCGCGGCGACGGCGATCACGTCGGGCGCGATCGACGGCGGCTACGCGGGCGCGGACTCGAACTTCAAGTACACGGCTGCGCTGATCCGCGGCAGCAACGCGTCGTTCATCAACCCGTCCACGCAGGCCGAGGAAGACGGCTTCACGCTCGACTACGGCCAGGCGACGCCGGGCCTGCTGAACGCGAAGACGACACCGCCGAGCGGTGCGAGCTACCCGTCCGCATCGGGCGTGGTGATCGCGACGGGCGGGCTGTACGCGGCACTGGTCCAGGGCACGGTGAACGGCGGCGTCACGTCGACGTCGGCGAACGCGACGACGTCGTCGACACCGTACTTCGGCGTGGGCGCGCAGATCAGCAAGTAGCGGACGAGGACGCGGCGGCGGCTGGCCCGCCGCCGCGTTACGCACGACGCGCGCGGCACGGCGCGGGCAGGACGAGTACCCCCAACAGAAGCGGCCGACAGGGAGCTGGCCGCCGCACAAGACAAATCTGGAGGAGCAACATGAAGCGCAACCTCATTCTGGCGGCGGCCCTTGCCGCCCCCCTTCTTTCCGCCTGCGGCGGCAGCGGCAGCGGCGGCGACAACCCGCCCCCGCTCGTCGAAGACCGGCTCTGCCCCGCCACGCTCGACTACAACACCGTGTTCACGGGCGGCGCGGGCAGCGGCGAGCTCGCGAAGGTCCAGCTCGACACGACCAAGATGACCTGGCAGGTGACGTACGTGGAATCGGCCGTGCCGCAAAAGACCGGCACCGTCACGCCGACCCGCGCGGGCACCGTCGACAGCGGCACGCTCACGCAGGAAACGATGCTGCCGACCAACAAGCTGAACCAGTGCGCGTTCCGCCTGAACGGCGCGAGCCTCGATGCGTCGCGTCCGGCGCGCATCTTCGTCGGCTTCGGTGTCGCGGGCGGCACGATTCCCGGCAAGGAGATCCAGTTCGACGGCGTGCTCGGCCAGGCCGCGGTGCCCGACACGAAATTCCCGTACTACCCGTTCATCGGCTTCTCGTCGATCGAAACCGACATCACGAAGGTCGCGGGCACGTACAGCCACGTCGGCTTCGGCGAAGTGCCGTCGCAGAAATTCGCGCCGGCGTCGATCGACGCGAAGGTGACGATCAACGCGGACGGCACGTGGACCAAGTGCGACACGACCGGCCAGTTCGCCGGCGGCGCGTGCGCGCAGCAGGGCACGAACTTCGTGCCGTCGGCCGACGGCAGCGGCGCGTTCCAGTCGAACAACTACGCGAGCCAGTTGAAGCCGACGCTGTCGGCGACGCCGCAGGGCAAGGGCTTCATGATCGTCGGCAAGCTGCGTAACCAGCTCGTGCCGATCCTCGTGCGCACGGGCGTCGCGAACCCGAACCCGACGCCCGACAGCAACGGCGTGCCGGGCCTCACCGCCGACGACGAATCGAGCATCTCGATCCTCGCGCCGCAGACGGCCGTCGCGGCCGGCTCGCAGAACGGCGAGTACATCGGCGTCGACAGCCAGTTCGATTACCGGACCACCGCGCTGATCGACAAGCAGGCCACGCTGCTCGATCCGTTCCAGCCGTCGCAGGCATCGCTCGCGACCGCGCTCGACCTCGACTACACGCAGAAGGTGCCGGGCACCGTCACGACGATTCACACGGGTTCGGGCAGCACGTCGCCGACCGGCAAGTTCATCTTCACGGGTGGCGTGTTCGGTTTCCTCGATAACGCGGGATCGACGCCGTATTTCACGATCGGCGCGTTCGTCCAGTAAGCGGAGGCGGAAGCCGTGATGAAGAAAACCCTTCTCCGCGCGGCGGCCGGCGCCGCCGTGCTGGCGCCGCTCGCGGCGCACGCGCAGAGCGCCGGCAGCAACGTCGTCACGCTCGGCTGGTTCCATATCATGCCGCAGCAGAGCAGTACGCCGATGACGACCAACGTCGCGCCGACGCCGATCAACACGCCGCTGCGGCTGCCGCCGTCGTTCACGTCGCCGGGCACCGGGCTGCACACGAGCGGCGCCGACACCGTCGGCCTGACGGTCAGCCACTTCCTGACCGACCACATCGCGGTCACGTCGGTGGCCGGCGTGCCGCCGGTGTTCAAGGTGTCGGGCCAGGGCACGATCAAGCCGCCCGGACCGGCCGGCGCGCTCGGCACGCAGAACATCGGGCTGGCCTCGGTCAACCCGATCGTGAAGAGCGTGCGGCAGTGGAGCCCGGCGGTGATCCTGCAGTACTACTTCGGGCAGGCGACCGCGAAGTTCCGGCCGTTCCTCGGCCTCGGCGTGTCGTACAACTGGTTCAGCGACCTGCAGCTCAACACGAACTTCATCAAGCAGACGCAGGACAACCTCGGCGCGATCCTCGCGGCGGGCGCGGGCAAGCCGGGTACGACATCGGTGGAAGCGAAGGCGTCGTCGTCATGGCAGCCGGTGTTCAACGCGGGCCTGCAGTACAACATGACGGAGCATTTCGGGCTGATCGCGTCGGTGACGTACATCCCGCTGAAGACGACGTCGACGGTGACGATCAAGGCGGCCGACGGTTCGGTGCTCGCCGAGTCGAAATCGGACCTGAAGGCCGACCCGATCATCAGCTATGTCGGCATGACGTACAAGTTCTGACGCCGGCGAGCGCCGACGAATGGATTGCCGCGGCAAAATCGCAGGCAAAAAAAAGCCCGCCTAAGAGGCGGGCTGAATCCATATCAGAGGAGACATGGAGGAGACAGGTGCCACTATATCGAATCAGTTTCCGCATTGCAACATTTCCGTAGAGAAAATAAGGATTTTCCCTCGAACGCTGCCTCTAGTTCGCCATTGTCGCATCTGACCCCTTCCCGTTTTCCCGGTCGAGCACCTCGCCCAGTGCGTCGCGCAGCAGCGCGACAGGCCGCGCCAGCCGGCCCGGCAGCGTGCCGTGCGCGATCCACACGTTGATCCGCGTCTCCAGCCCCGTCGTTTCCACCACTCTCAGCGCATCGCGATGCGCACTGCGCGCCAGCGCATTCGGTGCCGCGATGCCGATGCCGGCACCGCGCGCGACGAGCGACAGCTGCAGCTCCGAACCGAATGCCTCGACCGCGACATCGAACGGCAGCCCGGCCGCGCCGAGCGAGCGGCTCAGCGCCGAACGCATCCCGCAGCCGTCCTGGCTCAGCACCCACGGAAAACCCGACAGCGTGTCGATCGACAGCGGACCGTCCGGCAACGGGTAGTTGCGCGCGGCGACGAGCACCGTCGGCTGCGTGCCGAGCAGCGTCGCTGTGATCGTGTCGGGCAGCACCGCACTGGCGGGCACCATCACGGCCGCCACGTCGAGCGTGCCGCGCTCGATGCCCTGCAACAGCGCCGGCGACCAGCCGGCCGTCACGCGCAGCGTGAGGCGCGGGAACGCGTCGCGCAGCCGGTCGATCGGCCGCTCCAGCGCGAGCTCGGACAGGAACGGCGGCACGCCGATGCGCAGCTCGCCCGACGGCTCGCTCTCCGGCGCGCCCGCCGCCATCAGCTCGTCCACCGCGAGCAGCACGTTGCGCGCGAGCGCATAGACGTCGCGCCCGGCGGCCGTCGGCTTCAGCGGCTTGCTTTGCCGTTCGAGCAGCGGCATGCCGAGCAGCGTTTCGAGGTTCTGCACGCGCCGCGTCAGGCCCGGCTGCGTCAGGTGGAGCTTCGCGGCCGCGGCAACCATCGACCCGCTGTCGACCACCGCGACGAATGCCTGGAGATCACGCGTATTCAAAACAAACTCGCATAATCATGTTAGAGATATTTCAATTGTCGCATAAACATCGAGCGCCTACGATGGGGATTCCTTCGCCCCTTGTCCCAGGCTTCCGATGAACTGTCCTGCCAACCGTTGCCCCGCCTCCGTTCCGCCGTCCGTCACCGCGCCGCCCGCGCTGAGCGCCGGGATGACGCTGTTCTTCGCCGCGACGGTCGGCGTGATCGTGATGGACCTGTTCGCCGCGCAGCCGCTGACGGGCCCGATCAGCGCCGACCTGCACCTGCCGCCCGGCCTCGCCGGCCTCGTCGCGATGCTGCCGCAGCTCGGCTACGCGGCCGGACTCGTGCTGCTCGTGCCGCTGGTCGACCTGCTCGAAAACCGCCGCCTGATCGTCGCGACGCTCGCCGCGTGTGCGGCCGCGCTCGCGCTGCCCGCGTTCACGCGGTCCGGCACCGTCTTCCTGCTGGCGACGCTGGCGGCGGGCGCTGCGTCGAGCGTGATCCAGATGCTGGTGCCGATGGCCGCATCGATGGCGCCCGAAGCGCAGCGTGGCCGCGCGGTCGGCAACGTGATGAGCGGGCTGATGCTCGGCATCCTGCTGTCGCGGCCGCTCGCGAGCCTGATCGCGGGCTCGGCCGGCTGGCGCGCGTTCTACTTGCTGGCCGCGCTCGCGAACGCGGCGATCGCCGTCGTGCTCGCGCTGCGCCTGCCGTCGCGCACGCCGACGGCCACGGCCGGCTACCGCGCGCTGCTCGCGTCGCTGGGGCGCCTGCTTGCCGACGAACGCGTGCTGCGCCGCCATGCGCTGTCGGCCGCGCTCGCGATGGCCGCGTTCAGCGCGTTCTGGACGGCCGTCGGGCTGCGGCTCGCGCAGCCGCCGTTCGCGCTCGACCTGCACGGGATCGCGCTGTTCGCGTTCGCCGGCGCCAGCGGCGCGATCGTCACGCCGCTCGCCGGCCGCGCCGGCGACCGTGGCCACGGCCCGGCCGCGCAGCGGATCGCGCACGGCACGATGCTCGCGGCGCTCGTCGTGCTCGGCATCGCCGGGGCCGGCTGGTTCGGCTTCGACGCGCCTGCGCATCGCGGCGTCGCACTCGCGCTGCTGGCCGGCGGCGCGGCGCTGCTGGACGCGGGCGTCATCGTCGACCAGACGATCGGCCGCCGCGCGATCAACCTGCTGAATCCGGCCGCGCGCGGCCGCCTGAACGGGCTGTTCGTCGGCCTGTTCTTCGTCGGCGGCGCGCTCGGCGCGGCGCTCGCGGGCAGCGCGTGGGCATGGGGCGGATGGAGCGCGGTGTGCGGCGTCGGCTTCGCGTTCGCCGGCGCAGCCGCCCTGTTCGGGCTCGCGGCCGGACGCGGGGCCGGCACGGCGGCGTTGACTCGCCCGCGAGCGTAAGCGGGCAGCGACGACGCGACGCCGAAAAACCGAACGCCCCGCCCTCTTGCGAGGGACGGGGCGTTCGATACGCCGGGATCCGGCCAGGCCGAAATCAGTGACGGACCAGCGCCATCATCGCGCCGAAGCCGACGAACAGCCCGCCCGTCAGCCGGTTGAACACCTTCGCGACGCTCTGGCTCTTCAGCGTCGCGCCGATGCGCGTGCCGAACGATGCGTAGACGAGATACCAGCTCACCTCGATCGCCGCGAACGTGACGACGAGGATGCCGAACTGCGGCAGCGTCGGCTCGGCCGCGTTGATGAACTGCGGCAGCAGCGCGGCCGCGAACAGGATCGCCTTCGGGTTGCTGCCCGCGACCAGGAAGCCATTGCGGAACAGCACCATGCGCGACACTGATGCGCCTTGCGACACGGCATCGACGTCGGCCGCCGGCGTGTCGTCCACGCGTGCGCGCCACGCCTTCACGCCGAGATAGATCAGGTAGGCCGCGCCCGCGAAGCGCAACGCATTGAACATCGCCGGCCATGCCTCGAGCACCGCGCCGAGCCCCGCCGCGGATACCGCGAGCATCAGCACCAGCGCGCTCAGGCAGCCGGCCATCGTCGCGGCCGAGCGGCGCAGCCCGTGCCGCGCACCGTGCGTCATCACGAGCAGCATGTTCGGACCCGGAATCGCCGACACGACGAACACCGTCGCCACGAAAAGCCACCACGTATGCAAGTTCATGACTGCCTCTGCCTGAATGTCGGGGAAATGAAACGTCGATTATGCCGTGAGCAGCGCGCGCCTGTCGCGCGTCAGCGGCCGGCGCGGCGCAGCGCGACCTCGCCGAGCACCGCGAAATCCTGGTCGCCGCCGCCGTGCGCGAGCGCATCGAGCAGGCTGTCGCGCACGACGCTCGCCACCGGCAACGGCACCGACGTCGCGTCGCCGGCTTCCAGCGCGAGGCGCACATCCTTCAGCCCGAGCCGCGCCTTGAAGCGCGCGGGCTCGTAACGCCGCTCGGCGATCATCGAGCCGTAGCCTTCGTAGACGGGCCCCGGAAACACGCTGCCGGTGATCACGTCGAGGAAGTCGCGCATCGCGACGCCGTGCGCGCCCAGCAGCGCCGACGCCTCGCCGAGCGTCTCGATCGCCGACGCGAGCGTGAAGTTCGCGGCGATCTTCGCGACGTTCGCATGCTGCGGCAGCGAACCGAACCGCCAGGTCTTCTGGCCGATCGCGTCGAACAGCGGCTGCACGCGGTCGATCGCCTCGGCCGGGCCGCCCGCCATGATCGTCAGGCGCGCGGCGGCCGCCACGTCGGGCCGCCCCATCACCGGTGCGGCGACATAGTGGATGCCGCGCGACGCATGCGCGTGCGCGAGCGATTCGGCGAGCGCGACCGATACCGTCGCCATGTTCACGTGAATCAGCCCGCGCGGCGCCTGCGCGAGCAGTGCCTCGTCGAACACGGCGCGTGCGGCGGCATCGTCGCCGAGCATCGAGAACACCGCGTCGCCGCGAAACGCGTCGGCCGGCGTGTCGACGATCTGCGCGCCGAACGCCGCGAGCGGCTCGGCACGCTCGCGCGAGCGGTTCCAGACCCGCACCGTGTGGCCCGCCTTCAGCAGGTTCGTCGCGATCGCCTGCCCCATTTCGCCCAGCCCGATAAACCCGAGATCCATTGCCCGCTCCTTCGCTCCGTGAAGCCGCGAGTTAAACACAGATGCCGGCTGCCTGCAGCGCCTGCCGCCGGCCGGGCGCGGTGCGATACTGGACGGATGGCGACCGCGACCTTCCGCTTCCACGGCGAACTGAACGCCTTTCTCCCGCGCGCGCAGCGCGAGCGCGCGTTCGGGCACGCGTGTGCGCGCGACGCGACCGTGAAGCATGCGATCGAGGCGCTGGGTGTCCCGCATACCGAAATCGGTCGGCTTTGCGTGAACGGCGTACCGGCCGCGCTCGACCGGCCGCTCGGCGACGGCGACCGCGTCGAAGCCTTTCCGGAACGCGCGCGGCCGGCGGCGAACGGCACCACCGCGCCGCAACCGGCGCCGTGGCGCTTCGTCGCCGATGCGCATCTCGGCGGCCTCGCGCAACTGCTGCGCCTCGCGGGCTTCGACACCTGTTACGACAACCACTACCGCGACGACGAACTCGCGGCGCTGGCCGAGCGGGAGGGCCGGATCGTGCTGACCCGCGACCGCGAACTGCTCAAGCGGCGCGCGGTCGTGCGCGGCTGCTACCTGCACGCCGTGCAGCCGGCCGACCAGTTGCGCGAACTGTTCGCGCGGCTCGACCTCGCGCCGCACATGCGGCCGTTCCGGCTGTGCCTGCGCTGCAATGCGCCGCTGCACCCGCTCGAGGCGGCTGCCGCCGCACCGCGTGTGCCGGACGGCGTCCGGCAGCGGCACCGGCGCTTCGCCGCGTGCGACGTGTGCCGGCGCGTGTTCTGGGAGGGCTCGCACTGGCGGCGCATGCGCGCGGTGGTCGACGCGATGCGCGCGCCGCAGCCCGTCCGGCTCGACGAGCCGGGCGAACCGGACGAACTCGGCGCCTGAAAAAACAAAACCCCGCATGCCGGAGCATGCGGGGTTGGCCGACCGATGACCGGCAACGCCGGCCGTGGCGGCGAGCCGCTTAGTTTTGCGCGCCTGCGTCGTTCGTGCCGGCGGCCGATGCGGCAGCAGCCTTCGCCTGGCCCTTCTTCGAACCGTGGTGCTTCAGCTGGTGCTTCGGCTTGCTGTGATCCTTCTTGGCCGGTGCCGGGGCAGCTGCCGACGTGTCGGCTGCCGGCGCGGACGCCTGTGCGAATGCCGAAACCGATGCGAGTGCGAATGCTGCGGCGATGATCGAAGCGAGCGTCTTCTTCATTGTTCTTCCTTTAGCGGAGAAAAAATCAAACGTACCGGTAAGTAAAGATGCGAGGCATTCGCATCGGAGCCCCAGGCCGCGAGGCCGGCTTTCGCCGTTCCGTCGCGACAAAACCTGACGCACTGGTTCCATAACGCCTCGTGTTCGCGGCAAGTTGACACGTTGCTTGCGTCCCTCGGGTTTCCCCGGAGGCGCGCGTGCGCTCCGGTCCCGGCGCCCCGTCCGGCGGCCGCGACAGCGGCGCGGCAAACCCGCTCGCGCGCCATCGGGGCGACGCTTATACTGGCGTCCATCCGTCCCTTCCCGGGAAACCGGATCGCGGCCGGTCGCCAGACCGCCGCCGTCTCGAGGCGCTCAAATTGGCCGATCACAATCTGGACAAACTGAAAATCGACCGGCGTCCGATCGCGCCGCCGCCCCGCCGGCGCCGGTGGGTCCGCTATGCGGCCGCCGCCGCGACCATCGTGATCGCGATCGGCGCCGGCATCGCGCTCACCGGCCGGCCGACCGTCGAAACCACGTCCGTCACGTCCGCCTATCCGTACCAGAACGACACGCAGCTCAACGCGACCGGTTACGTCGTGCCGCAGCGCAAGGCCGCGGTCGCGTCGAAGGGCCAGGGGCGCGTCGAATGGCTCGGCGTGCTCGAAGGCACGCGCGTGAAGAAGGACGACATCATCGCGCGCCTCGAAAGCCGCGACGTGGAAGCGTCGCTCGCGCAGGCGCGCGCGCAGGTGCAGGTCTCCCGCGCCAACCTCGGCGTGGCGCTGGCCGAGCAGAAGGACGCCGAAATCGCGCTGCGCCGCACCGCCGCGCTCGCGCCGAAGGGCGCCGTGCCGGCCGCGCAGCTCGACATCGACACGGCCCGCGTGAACAAGGCGCGCGCGTCGGTCGGCAGCGACCAGGCCGCGATCGCGTCGGCCGAAGCGAACGCGCAAGCCGCCCAGGTCGCGGTCGACCAGACGGTGATCCGTGCGCCGTTCGACGGCATCGTGCTCGCGAAGCATGCGAACGTCGGCGACAACATCACGCCGTTCTCGTCCGCGTCGGACAGCAAGGGCGCGGTCGTGACGATCGCCGACATGGACACGCTCGAAGTCGAGGCCGACGTCGCCGAATCGAACATCGCGAAGATCCGCGCCGAGCAGCCGTGCGAGATCCAGCTCGACGCGCTGCCGGACCTGCGCTTCGCGGGCCGCGTGTCGCGCATCGTGCCGACCGTCGACCGCTCGAAGGCCACCGTGCTCGTGAAGGTGCGCTTCGTCGACCGTGACGAGCGCGTGCTGCCCGACATGAGCGCGAAGATCGCGTTCCTGTCGAAACCCGTGTCGGCGCAGGACCGCCAGCCCGTGACGGCCGTGCAGGCGAGCGCGGTGGTCGAGCGCGACGGCCGGCCGGTCGTGTTCGTCGTGAAGGACGACACCGTGCGCGCGGCAGCCGTGACGCGCGGCATGCGGATCGGCGAACTGGTGGCGATCCGCGGCGTGAAACCCGGCGACACGGTCGTGCTCGCGCCGGGCGTGAAGCTGAAGGACGGCGCGAAAGTGACCGTCGCGAAGAAGTAGCGCGCGCGTGAACGACGCACCGCCGCCCCTCGTCGAGATCAGCCACGTCGCGAAGTCGTACCGGCGCGGCAACCAGATCGTGCCCGTGCTGACCGACATCACGCTCGACATCGGCGAAGGCGACTTCGTCGCGCTGATGGGGCCGTCGGGCTCCGGCAAGAGCACGCTGCTGAACCTGGTGGCCGGCATCGACCGGCCCGACAGCGGCGAGCTGCGCGTGGGCGGCCTCGACATCTCGCGGCTCGCGGAGGCGCAGCTGGCCGAATGGCGCGCGGCGAACGTCGGCTTCATCTTCCAGTTCTACAACCTGATGCCCGTGCTCACCGCGTTCGAGAACGTCGAGCTGCCGCTGATGCTCACGCACCTGTCGCGCCGCGAGCGGCGCGAACGCGTCGAGCTCGTGCTCGACATGGTGAACCTCGGCGACCGCACCAGCCACTACCCGTCCGAGCTGTCGGGCGGCCAGCAGCAGCGCGTCGCGATCGCACGCGCGCTGATCACCGACCCCGTGGTGATCGTCGCCGACGAGCCGACCGGCGACCTCGACCGCGCGTCGGCCACCGACGTGCTCGCGATGCTGCAGCGGATGAACGCCGAGCTCGGCAAGACGATCATCATGGTGACGCACGACGCGCACGCGGCCGGCGCCGCGCGCTCGCTCGTGCATCTGGAAAAAGGGGAGCTGATCGATGGGCACGCCGGCTGAGCGGCGGCGGGAGCGCGCGCGATGCATGTGCTGAAGCTGATCGCGCGCAACGCGCTGCGCCACCGGCTGCGCACGCTGCTGACCGTGCTCGGGCTGACCATCGCCGTGCTCGCGTTCGGGCTGCTGCATACCGTGGTCGACGCGTGGTACGCGGGTGCGGCCGCCGCGTCCAGCGGGCGGCTCGTCACGCGCAACGCGATCTCGCTCGTGTTTCCGCTGCCCGTCAGCTACGAGAACCGGATCCGCGGCGTCGACGGCGTGACGGCCGTCGTCCGCTCGAACTGGTTCGGCGGCATCTACCGCGACCCGAAGAACTTCTTCGCGAGCTTCGCGGTGTCGGAGAACTATCTCGACCTGTATCCGGAATTCATCATCCCGGCGCAGCAGCGCGCCGACTACGACCGCGACCGCCGCGGCTGCCTCGTCGGCCGCCAGCTCGCGGCGCAGTTCGGCTTCAAGGTCGGCGACGTGATCCCGTTGAAGGGCACGATCTACCCGGGCACGTGGGATTTCGTCGTGCGCGGGATCCTCGACGGGCGCGACGACTCGACGATCACGCGCCAGCTGGTGTTCCACTGGGACTACCTGAACGAGACGGTGCGCAAGCGCACGCCGAAGCAGGCCGACCAGGTCGGCGTGTTCGTGCTCGGCGTCGCGAACCCCGACGACGGCGCATCGATCGCGCGCAACGTCGACACCGTGTTCAAGAACTCGCTCGCCGAGACGCTGACCGAGACCGAGCAGGCGTTCCAGCTCGGCTTCGTCGCGATGTCGAACCAGATCATCGCGGCGATCCGCCTGGTGTCGTATGTGGTGATCCTGATCATCATGGCCGTGATGGCGAACGCGATGGCGATGAGCGCGCGCGAACGCACGGCCGAGTACGCGACGCTGAAGGCGCTCGGCTTCGGCCCCGGCTTTCTCGCGCTGATCGTGTTCGGCGAATCGGTCGTGATCGCCGTGGCCGGCGGCGCGCTCGGGATCCTCGCGACACCGCCCGCCGCGAGCCTGTTCAAGCAGGCGGCCGGCGGCATCTTCCCGGTGTTCAAGGTGTCGGCCGAGACGGTCGCGCTGCAGGCCGCATGCTCGGTCGCGGTCGGCTTCGCGGCCGCGATCGTGCCGGCGTGGCAGGCCGCACGCGTGCGTGTCGTCGAAGGCCTGCGGGCGATCGGGTAACGACGCGCATGGCGATCCCGCTCAGCTACATCGCGCGCAACCTGTGGACCCGGCGCCTCACCACCGCGCTCACGGCGGGCGGGATGGCGCTCGTGATCTTCGTGTTCGCGACCGTGCAGATGCTCGACGCGGGGCTCACGCAGACGCTCGTGTCGACCGGCGAACCCGACAACGCGGTGGTGATCCGCAAGGGCGCCGAGACCGAGATCCAGAGTTCGATCGACCACGCGCAGGCCAACGCGCTCGAGATGCACCCGGCCGTCGCGCTCGGCCCCGACGGCCGGCCGCGCGTGTCGAAGGAAGCCGTCGTACTGATCTCGCTCGTGAAGACGTCGACCGGCAAGCCGTCGAACGTCGTGATCCGCGGCGTGTCGCCGGCCGGGCTCGCGCTGCGCCCGCACGTGACGCTCGCGGCCGGCCGGATGTTCGCGCCCGGCTCGTCGGAGATCATCGTCGGCAGCGCGATCGCGAAAGGCTTCAGCGGCACGCAGCTCGGCGACCGCCTGCATTTCGCGCAGCGCGACTGGACCATCGTCGGCCTCTTCGACGCGGGCGGCAGCGGCTTCGACTCGGAGATCTGGGGCGACGTCGACCAGTTGATGCAGTCGTTCCGGCGCACCAGCTATTCGTCGATGGTGCTGCGCATCCCGAGCGCCGACGGCTTCGCGCGCTTCAAGGCCGACATCGACGTCGACCCGCGGCTGACCGACGAGGCGAAGCGCGAGCAGACGTTCTACGGCGACCAGTCGAAGTCGCTGTCGACGTTCATCAACATCCTCGGCATCACGCTGTCGACGATCTTCTCGATCGCCGCGATGATCGGCGCGATGATCACGATGTACGCGTCGGTCGCGAACCGCGTGGCCGAGATCGGCACGCTGCGCGCGCTCGGCTTCAAGCGCAGGAACGTGCTCGCCGCGTTCCTGCTGGAAGCGCTGCTGCTCGGCTTCGTCGGCGGCGTCGCGGGGCTCGCGTGCGCGTCGCTGATGCAGTTCGCGTCGTTCTCGACCACCAACTTCCAGACCTTCTCCGACCTGTCGTTCCGCTTCGTGCTGACGCCCGCGATCGTCGTGAAGACGCTGCTGTTCTCGCTCGTGATGGGGCTCGTCGGCGGGTTCCTGCCGGCGATGCGCGCCGCGCGGCTGAAGATCGTCGACGCGCTGCGCGCGCAGTAACGCAATGACGCGCGCAGCCGTTCATCAGCTTGAGCGCGGCACCCACGCGCCGTGGAACCCGGCCGGCACGCGGCGCGGCAGGTGCACGGTCGCGACCGGCCCCGCGTCGATCGCGCGTGCATCGAGGATCACGACGTCGCTCGTATCGGTCGCCGCGCGGTAGACCATCACCAGCAGCCAGCCGTCGTCCTCGCCGGTGCCGCCCGCGCGCGGCACGAACACCGGCTCGCCGTTCTGGTCGCCGGCCGGCACCGCGTAGTGCGTCGTCGTGCCGCGCAGGTGAT
Organism: Burkholderia sp. Bp8992; assembly: GCF_003853705.1. Lineage (GTDB taxonomy): Bacteria > Pseudomonadota > Gammaproteobacteria > Burkholderiales > Burkholderiaceae > Burkholderia. Next base: position 34,954 of record NZ_QTQI01000037.1, read on the forward strand.
CGAAGCGCATCACGCCGCGCATTTCCGCGTTGTTCGGCTGCTCGACCGCATACAGGTAGCGGTAGCGGCGCCCCGTCAGGCTTTCGTTGATGCGCGGCAGCTCGATGCCGCCGTCGGCGAGCGGCCCTTCGTCGACCAGCCCGTTCGCCGTATCGATCACGTAGCGCCACAGCTCGCCGACCGGGTTGTCGGCGAAGCGGCCCGTGCGCGGGTCGAGCCGCAGGAACGACGGATAGCGCACCGCGTCGAGCACGATGCACGACGCGTCGCAGTCGTACGCGTTCACGACGTGCTGGATGAAGCACGGCTCGACCTCGAACCAGCGCACCGCGCCGCCGTGGCGCGGCATCACGCCGATGCGCGCGGGCCGGTCGTCGTGCCAGCGCAGCGGCATCCGGTGGCCCTGTTTCAGCAGCGAGAAGTCGTAGCCGACGTTCAGGTCGAGCAGCAGGCTGCGGGTTTCGGTGATCGCGAGGTCGTGCATCATCGACGGCGCATCCAGGTCGATCTCGACGTCGACACGCTGCACGCCGTGCGCATCGATCACGCCGTAGCGCAGCCACGGCGCGCGCCAGTCCGCACGGAACGTCATCAGCTCGCCGGTCACCGGGTCGACCTTCGGATGCGCGGTCATCCCGCCGCCGAAGACCGCATGCCGCGCCGGCACGCCGAGCGAATCGAGCGCGACCGTGATCGCGAGCGGCGCGCCGCCCTCGGCCAGCGCGAGCAGCTCGCCCGCATGCTGCAGCACGTTCACGTTCGGATTCGTGTCGGGCAGCTGCGGCGCCTGCGCGGGCGCATGCACGGCCGCCCAGCGCTGCGTGCGCGCCCAGCGGTTCCGGTAGCCGGTCGCGCGGCCGTCGTCGAACGCGATCGCGTGCAGCATCGCGGCTTCCGGCCACCACGACAGCATGTCGCTGCCTTCGAAGCGGCCGTCCGGCGGATTCGGGCCGTTGCGCAGCAACGTGCCGTCGAGTTCGCGCGGAATGGCGCCCGTCACGCGCAGGTCGACGATATCGGCTTCGTCGGCGACCGGCGCGATCGCGCCGCGGTTCAGGTCGAATACGGTCATTGCGTCGGCGCTCCGTCAGCAATCTTCGGCGGACGGCGGCAGGTCGCCGCGCGCCAAGGCGAGCGCATGGTCGCGCACGTCGTCCGGCCAGTCGGCAACCAATTCCGCCAGACGCGCCGGATCGTTCGCATACAGCGCCCGCGCGGCCTCCTCGAAACCGGGCAGGTCGCCCGCCATCGCCGACATGAAGTGGTAGGCGCGCGCCTGCGCATCGCGGTGCCGGTCGGCCGCCGCATGCGTGCGCCGCGCGTCCTCGACGAGCTTGCGCAGTGCAACCGACGCGCCGCCCGGCTGCGCGCCGAGCCATTCCCAGTGACGCGGCAGCAGCGTGACCTCGCGCGACACGACGCCGAGCTTCGGCCGGCCGCGGCCGCGCGGTTCGCCGGCGCCGGACAGCTCGCCGGCAGCGCCGGACGGGTCGCCTGACGGCGGTGCATAGCGCGCGCGGATGTCGTCGTCGGTGCCGCGCAGGTCGAGGTCGATCGAGCGGCCCGTCGCATCGTCGAAGATCAGGATCGTGCCCGGCGTCGCCGCGCCGGCAGCCTGCCGGACCGCGAGCGCGACCGTCGCGAGCGGGCCCGACGCGAGCCGCCGGTGGCCGTCGAAGGCCGTGTACGAAGGAAGGAGCGTGGAGGTGGTCATCGTGGTCGCCCGCGGGCAGGAATCAGAATGACGCTATTTTTATCCGGGTATTAATTGGATGTCAATATTGCCCGGGTAAAAATTGACGACCGCGCATTCGATTCATTCGGGCGGCCACGGTACGGGTCAGGTCGCGCGAGCAGGAGCCGCGACGCCGCGTGCGCTTGCCAGCGCGTCGTCGAGCGACACATGCCCTTCGAACGCCAGCGATGCCGGCAGCGGCAGGTTTTCCTCGATTGCGTGCGCGAACTGCACGCCTGCATCGTCGGCGAGCCGTGCGCGCAGTGCGGCGACACGCGGGAACGCATCGCGCTCGAACACCGCGTGATAGTCGGCCCAGCGCGCGATCCCGGCGAAGTAAGCGTCGGCCAGCGTACGCCGCGCGCCCAGCAGCCACGGGCCCTCGCCGCGTTCGAGCAGCGCTTCGAGCTGCCGGTGCGCCTTCAGCACCTTGCCGCGGCCGTATGCCTGCAGCGCCGCTTTCTCCGCGCCCTCGGTGTCGTGTTCGTATACGTACCAGAGCGCGCCGAACGCGTTGAAGAACGTCGTGTTCAGCCATGCGAGCATCCGGTTCAGCCGGTCGAAATCCGCGCTGCCCTGGCGAAACGCGAGGCCGCTGTCGAGCGCCTGCGCGCCGATGTGGCCGAGGATCGCGAGGCTTTCGGTCAGCACGTCGCCGTTCGCGGTGACGAACGCCGGCGTCTCGGCGACGGGGTTCAGCGCGAGGTACGCGTCGCTCGTCACGGCGCCGGGCATCGTGATGCGCGACAGCCGGTACGGGTGGCCGATCCATTCGAGCGCGACGATCGAGCCGAACGAGCAGCCGGCGGGAATGCCGTAGAGAAGGATGGGAGACATCGGAGGATTCCGCAGAAGTTGAACGAGCAATCATGCTCCCACGGCGAACGATGACGCAGTAGCCGCTAAAATTGAAACCCATCGTTTCTTCACGTGGACGCTGAAAGTGAATCTGAACGATCTCTACCTGTTCGTGCAGGCGGTCGATGCGGGCAGCATGTCGGCAGCGGCGCGCCGGCTCGACCTGCCGAAATCGACCGTCAGCAAGCGCGTGGCCGAACTCGAGCGCACGCTCGGCGCGCGGCTCGTGCATCGCACGTCGCGCAGCTTCCGGCTGACGCCGGTCGGCACCGAATTCTTCGAGCATGCACGCGCGGCCGTGATCGAGGCCGACAGCGCGCGCGACGCGGTGCTGCGGCAGGCCGCCGAGCCGGCCGGCATCGTGCGGCTCACGAGTTCGGTGCCGGTCGCGCAGCACATCCTCGCGCCGTGCCTGCCGGCGCTGGCGATCGCGCACCCGAAGCTGCTGTTGCAGGTTCACGCGAGCGACCGCCTCGTCGACATCGCGCAGGAAGGCTTCGACATCGCGGTGCGCAGCCATTTCGCGCCGCTGCCCGATTCCGCGCTCGTGCAGCGTCCGCTCGCGGCCTCGCCGATCATCGCCGTGGCATCGCCGGCCTACCTCGCGCGTGCCGGGATCCCGGACGAGCCCGCCGATCTCGCGCGGCACGACGGCCTCCACCCCGGCCAGCAGCCTTGGCGGCTGCAGCGTGGCAGCGACACCGTCGACGTGGCGCCGCGCATCCGCCTGCAGGCCGACGAATCGACGCTGCTGCTGCAGGCGGCGACGGCCGGCCTCGGCATCGCGTGCCTGCCCGACTGGATCGCGGGCACCGCGCTCGCGTCCGGCGCACTCGTGCGCGTGCTGCCGGGCTGGCGCACGGGCACCGTCACGACGACGCTGCTGATGCCGCACCGCCGCGGCCAGTTGCCCGGCGTGCGCGCCGCCGTCGAGTTTCTCGCGCAGCATGTGGCGCGCCATCACGGTACCGGCGCGGACGACGCGCGCCCCTGAGCGATCGCGGATCCGATCGATTCAAATGCTGAATCGATCAAGTCAGCAATTGGCATGAAAGCGCAAATGACGACATGACAGAATGGCCCGGACGCCCTGCCTGCTTCGGCGTCCGGTGCCTGCCCTCGAACCGGCGGCATCCGCACACATCACGCGCGCATCGACGCGCCGCCGCACGACGGCACCTTCCGCCCTTCGGAGGAGACAAGTCATGAATCCGCTTCACGCGCTGCCGGCGTCCGCGTCGGCGACGGCCCGGCGCACGCGCGTGCGCTGGCTCGTGCTGACCGTCCTGTTCGCGGTCACGACGATCAACTACGCGGACCGCGCGGCGATCGCGATCGCGGGCCCGAGCCTCGCCCGCGCGCTGCACCTGAGCCACGTGCAGATCGGCTTCATCTTCTCCGCGTTCGGCTGGTCTTACGTGGCCGCGCAACTGCCCGGCGGCTGGCTGCTCGACCGCTACGGATCGCGCATCGTCTACGCATTCAGCATCTTCTTCTGGTCGCTGTTCACGCTGCTGCAGGGCTCGATCGGCTTCTTCGGCGGCGCGGCCGCGTTCGCGCTGCTGTTCGGGCTGCGCTTCCTGGTCGGTGCGGCCGAGGCGCCGTCGTTCCCGGCCAACAGCCGGATCGTGTCCGCGTGGTTCCCCGCCGCCGAACGCGGCACCGCATCGGCGATCTTCAACGCCGCGCAATACGCGGCGACCGTCGTGTTCGCGCCGCTGATGGGCTGGCTCGTGCACGCGTTCGGCTGGCAGTCGGTGTTCGCGGTGATGGGCGTGCTCGGCTTCGCGTTCGTCCTCGTGTGGAACCGCACGATGTACGACCCGAAGGACCACCCGAACATCAACCGCGCGGAACTCGACTACCTCGCCGAGGGCGGCGCGCTCGTCAACATCGACCAGGCGACGGGCGGGCGCGACGGCGGCCCGTCGATGCGTCACGTGAAAGCGCTGCTGAAGAGCCGGATGCTGATCGGCGTGTACGTCGCGCAGTACTGCATCAACGCGCTCACCTATTTCTTCATCACGTGGTTTCCCGTCTATCTCGTGCAGGCACGCGGGATGTCGATCCTCAACGCGGGGCTCGTCGCGTCGATCCCGGCCGTATGCGGGTTCCTCGGCGGGATCCTCGGCGGCGTCGTGTCCGACGCACTGCTCAAGCAGGGCCGGTCGCTGTCCGTCGCGCGCAAGGTGCCGATCGTGTTCGGCATGCTGCTGTCGATGTCGATGATCGTCTGCAACTACACCGATTCGCACGTGCTCGTCGTGCTGTTCATGGCGCTGTCGTTCTTCGGCAAGGGGCTCGGCGCGCTCGGCTGGGCCGTCAACGCCGACACCGCGCCGCGCCAGATCGCGGGGCTGAGCGGCGCGCTGCTCAACACGTGCGGCAACCTTTCCAGCATCACGACGCCGATCGCGATCGGCTATATCGTCGACCGCAGCGGCTCGTTCAACGGCGCGCTCGTCTATGTCGTCGCGCACGCGCTCGTCGCCGTGATCTGCTACCTGTTCGTCGTCGGCGAGATCCGCCGCGTCGAGCTTCAATGAACGGCGCGGGCCGCGCCGGCCTGTCCGGCGGCCCGCGCGCCACCGGAACCAGGAGCGAACCGATGTCCGAACCCAGCCGTGCCGGCACGCCGCGCGTCACGCGCATGCAGGTGATCCCCGTCGCCGGCCGCGACGGCATGCTGCTCAACCTGTGCGGCGCGCACGCGCCCTACTTCACTCGCAACCTCGTGATCCTCGACGACAGCAGCGGGCATACGGGTGTCGGCGAAGTGCCGGGCGGCGAAGGCATCCGCCACGCGCTCGAGCGCATGACCGATCTCGTGGTCGGCCAGCCGATCGGGCGCTACCAGGCGACGCTCAATGCGGTACGCGCGGCGCTGTCCGGTGCGGGTGCCGGTGCGGGCCGCACGATCCGCCACGAGGTGACGTCGGCCGGCGAAGCGGCGGTGCTGCGGCAGCCGCACGAGATCAACCTGCGGCTCGACAACGTGATCACCGCGATCGAGGCCGCGCTGCTCGACCTGCTCGGCCAGCATCTCGACGTGCCGGTCGCGGCGCTGCTCGGTGAAGGCCAGCAGCGCGACGCGGTGCCGATGCTCGCGTACCTGTTCTACATCGGCGACCGGCGCCGCACCGACCTGCCGTATCGCGACGAGACGCAGGCGCGCGCCCCGTGGTTCCGGTTGCGCAACGAGGCAGCGCTCACGCCGGCCGAGATCGCGCGGCAGGCCGAAGCCGCGGTCGAGCGCTACGGCTTCGCCGATTTCAAGCTGAAGGGCGGCGTGATGGCCGGCGCCGACGAGATGGAAGCGATCGCGGCGATCAAGGCACGGTTCCCCGATTCGCGCACGACGCTCGACCCGAACGGCGCGTGGTCGCTCGACGAAGCCGTCGCGCTGTGCCGCGGGCAAGGCCACCTGCTCGCCTATGCGGAAGATCCGTGCGGGCCGGAAGGCGGCTACTCGGGCCGCGAGGTGATGGCCGAATTCCGCCGCGCGACGGGGATCCCGACGGCGACCAACATGATCGCGACCGACTGGCGGCAGATGGATCACGCGGTGCGGCTGCAGGCGGTCGACATCCCGCTTGCCGATCCGCATTTCTGGACGATGCAGGGCTCGGTGCGGCTCGCGCAGCTGTGCCGCGACTGGGGGCTCACGTGGGGCTCGCACTCGAACAACCACTTCGACGTGTCGCTCGCGATGTTCACGCATGCGGCGGCCGCCGCGCCCGGCACGATCACCGCGATCGACACGCACTGGATCTGGCAGGAAGGCGATGCGCGGCTCACACGCGAACCACTCGCGATCGTCGGCGGCAAGGTGGCCGTGCCGGAGCGGCCGGGGCTGGGGATCGAGATCGACATGGCGCAGGTCGAGGCTGCGCATGCGCTGTACAACGCGGTGGGCGGTACTGCGCGCGATGATGCAGTGGCGATGCGGTATCTGGTGCCGGGGTGGACGTACGATCCGAAACGGCCGAGTTTCGGGCGGGGGTGAGCGAGCGGCTGGCGGCGGGCGTGGTTGCCAAACGCGGGAAACGGCCGCATCCTGCCGGCTGCCTAGACCGGCCCGCGTGGCGGGCGGCTCGGCGGCTCCGTCCACCCGAAGGAAAAGCGCTCGTCATGACGTCTCCCGATCCGACACCGCGACAGATCATCGTCTTCGTCCTGTATTCGGTGCTGTGTCTGCCCGCGAGCATGACCGTCGCCGGTTATGCCGCGACCCGGATCACGCAGAACGTATCGAATTTCGAAGGCGGTGCAGGCTACGCGGCGCTGTGGTGGATCGTCATTCTGACCTGCGTGTTCTACGGGCTGTCGATCGCCCTCTGCGCGCTGCTGCGGAAGAGGATCGTGATTCTCGCGGCCATCACCGTGGCGTTCGCCGTGTTGGCAGTGCCGACGGTCAAGGAAATCCATGACCTGCTGAACTAGCGGGCCACGCGTTTGCGAACGCCGCGCACGCCGGCAGATTCCAAAAACAAAAAGGCCTGATCTTGCGATCAGGCCTTTCAGATTCGTTGGTGGAGCGGAGGAGGATCGAACTCCCGACCTTCGCATTGCGAACGCGACGCTCTCCCAGCTGAGCTACCGCCCCAACAGTCAATCATCATACACACGCATTTCTGCGCTTGGCAATAGGGGTTACGTCACCCCTGAAACGTCACTTTGACGGCGCGCCGGCCAGCACCCATTCGACCACCGAACGGACGTCCGCATCGCTCATGCGCGGATGCGCAGGCATCGGAATCGCGCCCCAGACGCCCGAACCGCCGTCCTTCACCTTCTTCGACAGCTTCGCGACGGCTTGCGGATCGGACTTGTAGCGCGCGGCGATATCCTTGAACGACGGGCCGACGAGCTTGCGGTCCACCGCGTGGCAGCCCATGCAGGCGTTGCTGCGCGCCACCTTCAGGCCGTCGCCGACGTCCGCGTGCGCGGCGCCGAGCGTACCGGCCACGAGTGCAGCGGCCGCGGCACCCTGCACCATCCAGCGCTTCATCTGCTTCATCGGCACGCTCGTCATTGCTTCGGCGCCTTCGGGTTGCCCGGATGCACGTTCGACGAATTCGAGATCGGGGCCGGCGACTGCAGCGGCGCGGACTGCACCGACGCGTCGGGCACGGCGCCGACCGTCGCGGCGTCCGCCGGCGCGGCAGCAGCCGGCACGCCGGACGCGCCGCTCGCCGGCGACGCATCCTGCAGCGCCTGCGCGTCCTGCGGCTTCACGTACTGGAACACCTTCACGACCTTCTCGACACCCGGCACCTGGCTCGCGGCTTCCGCGCCGCGATTGCCTTCGTCCACCGTCACGAGGCCCATCAGGTAAAGGTTGCCGCGTTCGCTGACGACCTTGTAGTAGTTCGCCGAGATACCCTTCGTCGCGATCAGCTCGGACTTCACGCGCCCTTCGAGATACGAGTCGTTCGCGCGCGACGACAGCGACGACGCCGGCTCGACCGACAGCTCGTTGACGATGCCGTTCACGTTGTTGATGCCGCGCACGATTTCCTCGGCGCGCTGCTTCGACGCGTCGTTCGGCACTTCACCCGTCAGCAGCACGCGGCGGTTGAACACCGTCACGTTCACGTGCGACTGGTCCGGCAGCCCGTTGTTGATCTGCGAGAGCGACTTGACCTGGATCTCGCGGTCTTCCGTCTGCGCGCCGAGCGTCCGGCGATCGGTCGCGATCAGCGCGCCGCCGCCGGCCGCTGCGCCCACGACTCCGAGCACACAACCCTGCAGCGACACGGCAAGGCCCGCCGTCATTGCGGCGAGCAGCGTGGTTCTGACGAGCGTCTGTTTGACGCGGCTTTGATTCATCGACGGCTCTCCTTCGTTCAATCCTCACCCAGCAGCATCGCGTCGATGCCGTCGCACAGGCAGTGGATGGTCAGCAGATGGACTTCTTGGATGCGTGCCGCGCGAACGGCGTGCACGCTGATCGGAATATCGGTATCGGACAGCGCGGCCGCGACTGCGTGGCCGTTGCCGCCCGTCAGCGCGACGACGGTCATCTCGCGCTCGTGCGCCTCGTCGATCGCCGCCAGCACGCGCGGCGACGCGCCGCCCGAATCGAGCACCAGCAGGATGTCGCCGGTCTGGCCGAGCACGCGCACCTGCTGCGCGAACAGCTGCTCGGCGGCCACCGCACCCATGAGGCCGGCCTGCGACGCATCGGTGGCCAGCGCGATCGCGGGCAGGCCCGGACGCTCGCGCTCGAAGCCGCCGACGAGCGACGCGGCGAGATACTGCGCGGCGGCGGCCGACGGGCCGTCACCGCATGCGACGATCTTGTTGCCGTTCGCCAGCGCGGCGAACATCGCGTCGACCGCGGCCGCGATCGGCAACGACAGCGCGTCGGCCGCTTCGGCGTGAAGCGCGGCGCTGTCGTGGAATTGTTGCTGAATACGTTCGACTGACATCGATTCCTGGTGAACTGGGCGCGTGGCACATATCGCGCGACATCGTGGGTGCGGCGAGTTTACCGTACTCCGGCACCCTCTCCGGCGGTCCGGCAAGAACTCTTTACATCTCGTCACACGTCGCGGCTACGCATCGTCGGTACGAAATGCGTCGCGCAGCCACGCAAGCCGGCCGGCCTCGAACGCGACGACGTCGAACCGGCACGCGGCACCGGCACCGTGCCGCGCCCAGAACTGCAGCGCCGCCGCGACGAGACGCCGCCGCTTGCGCCAGCCGACGCTCGCGGCCGCGCCGCCGTGCCGGACACTGCGCCGCGCGCGCACCTCGACGAACACCAGCATGCCGTCGGGCTCACGCATCACGAGATCGAGCTCGCCGCCGCGCAGCGTCACGTTCGCCGCGACGAACCCGAGGCCGCGCCGCTCGAGAAACTGCCGCGCGCGCTGCTCGAACGCGGCGCCGACCGGTTTGGATCGCACCGCACCGGAAAAGTTGTCGCCCGCGCGCGCCAAACCGCGCCCGTCGCCCGGGCCGGCCGGCGCCGCGTGGCACAATGCCGACCTTGTTCCGCTTGCGCCGCGATTGCGTGCATTGCCTGCCATGACTGCCCTCCTCGAACTCGCGCATACGCAGCACTACCCGGACGCCGCGCTTTACGTTGTCGCCACGCCGATCGGCAATACGGCCGACATCACGCTGCGCGCGCTGCACGTGCTCGGCCTCGCCGACCGCATCGCGGCCGAAGACACCCGCAACACGGGCCAGCTGCTCGCCCGCTACGGGATCTCGAAGCCGCTCCTGGCCGTGCACGAGCACAACGAACGCGAAGCCGCACAGCGCGTGATCGAACTGCTGCGCGGCGGTGAACGCGTGGCCTACGTATCGGACGCCGGCACGCCCGGCATCTCGGACCCCGGCGCGCGGCTCGTCGACGCGGTGCGCGCGGCCGGCTTCGCGGTAATCCCGCTGCCGGGCGCGAGCGCGGCCGTGACCGCGCTGAGCGTGGCCGGCGACTGGGCCGGCGCGTTCACGTTCGCGGGCTTCCTGCCGCCGAAGGCCAGGCAGCGCGCAACCGCGCTGCAGGCGCTGGTGTCGCACCCGTATGCGCTGGTGTTCTACGAAGCGCCGCACCGGATCGCCGAAACCGTCGCCGCGCTCGCCGATGCGTTCGGCCCCGCGCGCCGGCTGCTGATTGCGCGCGAACTCACCAAGCTACACGAGCAGCTGTTCCAGGGCACCCTGGCCGAAGGACAGACCTGGCTTGCCGGCGATGCGAACCGGCAGCGCGGCGAGTTCGTGCTGGTCGTCGAAGGCGCGCCGGCGGCGAGCGGCGAAGCCGACGACACCGCGCACGATGCGCTGCTCAAACTGCTGCTGGAAGAAGTGCCGGTGAAGAGCGCGGCCAAGCTCGCGGCCGCGCTGACGGGCGCGTCGCGCAACACGCTGTATGCGCGTGCGCTCGCGCTGAAGGAAGGCTGACGCGCGACATTGCCGCGCCGAAACGACAAAGGGCTGCCGGAAGGCAGCCCTTTGTACTTGATGCGTGATCCCTGAATGCGTGAGCGGACGATCCGCCGCGTTACTTCGCCGAGATCGACGCCAACATTTCGTCGCGTGCCTCGCGCGCTTCCTGCGGCGACAGTCCTTCGATCTTCACGCGGCCCGTGCCGGCGTGCACGAGGCCGATCACCTTGGCAGCGGCATACGACAGGTCGAGCACACGGCCGCGCTTGAACGGCCCGCGATCGTTGACCTTCACGACGACCCACTTGCCGGTCGACGAGTTCGTCACCTTGATGTACGACGACAGCGGCAGCGTGCGGTGGGCGGCGGTGAACGCGTTCATGTTGAAGCGCTCGCCGTTCGCGGTGCGGCGGCCGTGGAAATCCCGCCCGTACCACGAAGCGCGGCCCGTCTGGCGGAAGTCGGACACATCCTTGCCGTCGATCGGCTCGGCGTCGGCCAGCGACGACTTCTTCGCGTCCTTGCTGTCTGTAGCCGGCATCGATGCCAGCGCGGAATCGAAATTGAGTTGCTTGTCGGCATCCGCCTTCGCGGCAGCGGCCGTCTTGTCGACTGCGTTCTTCTGGTTCGCGCTGCTGGTGGTCTGGCTGGGTGGCACCGCGCAGCCCGTCAGCGCAAAAAATAATGCAATGGTCCCGAATCGACTCGGAAAACGTAAATTCATCGACGTGTCGCCTTCTGGTTCGGGCCGCTCCTTCACGACGCTGCGTCACGACGCAGGCGCGCGGCCCGGACGGCAAATGCGTGCACGCCCCGCTCGGATGCGAGCAGGCGGCTAGCATGGGCGCGGCTTTCGTCTAGGCCGCAACCGTCCTGATTAGTTTTCACGTCTGGCGCAACCTGTCCCCAACAGCCTGACCAGACCCCACATGCCGCCATCGAACATGGTTTCACGTTCGCGCGCGTCGATACGACCAACGCACGGGAACGGCGGCACAGGCCTCATCCGGCGGCGCGGCAGCTGGGCCGCAAGGCGGGCGCGCAGCACCCGGCCGGACAAGACGTGAGCACCGAATATCGGTGCTGGATACACCGCCGGACTCCCCGGCGGCTGATGCTTGACGGTGAATCGGACGCCTCTTTTAACGGGGCCGAAACACCAGCGAATGGCATGAAATTCACGCGCAATGGAGCGCATTATACATAAATCAAAACCTTGTCTCGAAATGCACCCCCGGCGGACCATTGATTCTCACTATGGGTGTAACAATCGACATGCTCAGGGAATGCCCGTATCCGCGCGTCGCTACATGCGCCGCACGAACGGCAGGCGGCGCGTGCGACCGGTACAATCGCTCCTTTTAGCCGCCGGTGCCTCCATGAAAGTCACGCTCATTCCGGTCACGCCGTTCCAGCAGAACTGCTCGCTGCTCGTCTGCGAGAAAACGGGCCGTGCCGCCGTCGTCGATCCGGGCGGCGATCTCGATCGGATCCAGCAGGAAGTCGCGCGGCAAAACGTTCAGGTCGAGAAAGTGCTGCTCACGCACGGGCACATCGATCACTGCGCGGGCGCGAAGACGCTCGCGACGCACTACGGCGTACCGATCGAAGGGCCGCAGGAAGAAGAACGCTTCTGGATCGAGAAGTTGCCGATGCAGAGCGAACGCTTCGGCTTCCCGGCCGCCGACATCTTCGAGCCCGACCATTGGCTGAACGACGGCGACACCGTGCAGTTCGGCGACGAGACGCTCGAGGTCTATCACTGCCCGGGCCACACGCCCGGCCATGTCGTGTTCTTCAGCCGCGCGCATCGCGTCGCGATCGTCGGCGACGTGCTGTTCGCCGGCTCGATCGGCCGGACCGATTTTCCGCGCGGCAACCACGAGGATCTCGTCCGTTCGATCAAGGAAAAGCTGTGGCCGCTCGGCGACGACGTCACGTTCGTGCCGGGCCACGGCCCGGTGTCGACGTTCGGCGACGAGCGCCGCACGAACCCGTTCGTGTCCGACAAGGTATTCGGATGAACCAGACCGCCATCCCGGAAATCTACGTCAGCACCGACGTCGAGGCCGACGGCCCGATTCCCGGCCCGCACTCGATGCTCAGCTTCGCGTCGGCCGCCTACACCGAGGACAAGCAGCTGATCGCGACATTCTCGGCCAACCTCGAGACGCTGCCCGGCGCGCAGGCGCACCCGGTGCAGGAAGCGTGGTGGAAGACCGAACCCGACGCGTGGGCCGCGTGCCGGCGCGACCTGCAGGCGCCCGAGGCGGCGCTGGTCGCGTACGTCGACTGGGTCGAGGCGCTGCCCGGCAAGCCCGTGTTCGTCGCGATGCCGGCCGGCTTCGATTTCACGTTCATGTTCTGGTACATGATGCGCTTCGCGGGGCGCTGCCCGTTCTCGTGGTCCGCGCTCGACATCAAGACGCTCGCGTTCGCGATGACGGGCCTGCCGTACCGCAAGGCGATCAAGCCGCGCTTTCCGAAGCACTGGTTCGACGACCATCCGCATACGCACGTCGCGCTCGACGACGCGATCGAGCAAGGCGCGCTGTTCTGCAACATGCTCGCCGACCTGCGCCGGCAGCAGGCCGCGCTGGCAGGCCTCGCCGTGTCGGACACCGATCGGTCGGACAAGGCGGGGGCGGGACAAAACCCCACGGATCCGCGAGCAAATTAGCGAATCTCGCTCACCAGCGCCACACCAGATTGCCTTTCCTTTTCCGGCCCTCTAACATTCAGCATGTTGTTGCTGCCGCATGGAGGCGCAGGTGACGCTCGATTCCTTTTCGCAAAAAATCCTTCGCCTGTTGCAGCTCGACGCGCGCCGTTCCGTACAGGAAATTTCCGACCAGGTCGGCCTGTCGAGCACGCCGTGCTGGCGCCGCATCAAGGACATGGAACAATCAGGCGTGATCCAGCGCTACACGGCGCTGCTCGATCGCGAGAAGCTCGGCCTGCACGTCTGCGCGCTCGCGCACGTGCACCTCACGCGCCACAACGAAGGCGGCGTCGAGCAGTTCGAGCGCGAGATCGCAACCTGCCCGGAAGTCACCGAGTGCTACAGCACGACGGGCGAAGCCGATTACATCCTCAAGATCGTCGCGCCGGACATCAAGGCCTACGACGTGTTCCTGCACGAACGCATCTTCAAGATCCCGGCCGTGTCGCAGGTGCGCACGAGCGTCGTGCTGCGCGAAATCAAGTTCGACACGCAACTGCCGCTGTAACGCGCAGGCCGGCCCGGCTGGCGCTCGGCGAGCGCGATTGCCGGCCGCCGGTCACGCCTGCACGGGCATCGCGCGCGTGAAGCCGATCCGGCGCGCACCGAACTCGCGCTCCAGCGCGCCGACGTCGATCCGGCCGGCCAGCGCCGCATCGGGTTCGCGCGGATCGCTGGCGAGCGTCACGTCGATCTCGAGCCCCGTACTCAGGTAATGCAGGTTGATCGCCGTCGCCTGCAGGCCGCGCTGCGCGAGCGCGGCCTCGAGCCGTGCCGCGATCTCGCCGCGCGGCGGCAGCGCGAGCGCCGGGCGGCGCGCCGCGTCGTTCTCCGGGTCGACGTGAATCAGCGCATCGAGCACGCGCGGGTCGGTCAGCACGCGCGCACGCGCGGTTTCGGCAATGTAGTGCCCTTCGGAGACGGAGATCTTCGGATCGACGAGGATGTGCGCGTCGACGAGCGCGGCATCGCCCATCTTGCGCGTACGCAGGTCGTGCACGTCGCGCACGCCCGGCGTCGCCGCGAGCAGCGCGCGGATCTCGGCCGTGTCGGCCGTGTCGAGCGCGCGGTCGGACAGGTCCTGCAGCGCGTCATAGCCGAACGTCCAGCCCATCCGCGCGACCATGAAGCCGACGATCGCGGCCGCGATCGGGTCGAGCAGTTTCACGCCGGCCAGGCTGCCGACGATGCCGATGGCGACGACCAGCGACGACGCGGCATCCGAACGTGCATGCCACGCGTTCGCGACGAGCATCGCCGAACGCACGCGCCGCGCCTCGCGCAGCATGTAGCGAAACAGCGCCTCTTTCGACACGAGCACCGTCAGCGCGACGATCAGCGCGGAGAAATGGACGGCCGGAATGTTTTCGAGATTAACGAGGCGATCGCCGGCGCGCCAGAGCATGCCGATCCCGACTGCAATCAGGATCGCGCCGAGAAACAGCGACGCGACCGTCTCGTAGCGGCTATGGCCGTAATTGTGGTCGGCATCCGGCGATGCACCGCTGTGGCGATTCGCAACCAGCACGACAAAATCCGAGATCAAATCGGATATCGAATGCACGCCGTCGGCAATCAATGCCTGCGAATGCGCAATCGTACCGACGACGATCTGAAATGTCGCAAGCACGACATTCAGCACAATACTGACGAGCGTGCTCTTGCGCGCAACGGCGTGCTTATCTGCGCTCTGCGCGTCGCCGGAAAACGTGGACATGAAATATGAGATATCGGTGAGCGATGCGCAATTCTATCAAACGCGCCTCGCGAACCCGCCCAATACCCACAAATTTCTTATTTAAATCAATCGCTTATGCGAACGTGTCGCATTTTCATTCACATTGAATCATTACATTTTCATGACACTGCTTGCACACCGGCGGTGCCCGGAAACAAAAAAGCCGCGCTCCTGAACGGACACGCGGCTCTTTTGAAGCGCAGGCGACTTAAACAAACGCTTAAATCGCAAACTGCTCGCGGTTCTTGCCGGCAATCCAGCGCGGCGGCTTGCCACGGCCCGACCACGTCGCGCCCGTTTCCGGATCGCGGTACTTCGCGGCCACGCCTGCGCGCGGACGGCCAACCTTGCCTGCCTTCGCGCGGCTGAGACCGAGTTCGGCGAGCGAAAAGCCGTAGTCGGCAATTTTCTGCTTCACGTCATTCAGCACTTCAGCGTATTCACGCGACTTCGCTTCTTCGATTTGCTTCTCCAGCTTCTCCCGCTGGGCCAGCAGGTCCTTGTAAGAAGACATAGTTTCCCTTTCTATCTGACTAATGGCGCCGGTCTGCAGCCAGCTCACCATTCATGAAATATATGTGCCTCGGATTTTCGAAGGCAGAGATTAGCACAAAAAAGATTTGATAGAAGCGAGATTCACGAAAATCCCGAGACCAATTGTAATTCGCACATGTCAATTTGACCGGCCGCGGCCTTTTCTCAAATTTTTACGTCCGTGTACAGAGATTAGGACATTAGCGATTGTCTATTAGGTCTATCAACATACGCAATTACCCTGTATTCGGAAAAATAGAAGCTTTCATCGGACGACAGTTTTGCTAAAAATCACATGACGTGGTTTGCTAAACGGACAAGTCACTGACCCGCGACGTCACGTCACATCGCGCGCGCATGCAATCAGCCGGTCGCGCAGCGCGCCGATATCGGCCGACGGCGCATCGAATGGCGTGCGCACGCGGCGGCCGTCGTATCGCCAGTCGGCACCGTGACGATCGACGCCGAGCAGGTCGAGCCCGTCGCGCCGTGCGTCGCCGGCGTCGTAGGCGTTCCACAGCGCCTGCTCGTCGTCGAACGCGAGCGGCGGCGATGCGCCGAGATGCGTGCCCTCGACCCAGCCCATCCGCCCGAACCCGCCGATATAGCGCAGCCGCTCGATATCGAGCGCCCAGAACGAGAAATCGCCGAGTGCGAGATAGCGCGCGGCGTCCGGCTCGTAGCGCAGGTAGCGCGCAGCGGCATGCGGATCGTCGCCGAGCGGCACGAACCGGCCGAGCAGCGTCGCGCGCTCGGCATTCAGCACGTCGCCATCCGGCGCGTCGACGACCAGGAAGCCCGACCGCGGATCGGCGGCGAGATTGCGCGTGTGCTCGGCCAGGCCGCTGACGAGGATCACGGGCCGATGGCTTGCATCGGGCGCAAACGGGACGACCGTCGGATACGGGAAACCCTGCGGTTCGCGCGTATGGGTGGCGAGCGTGCCGAGCGCGCAACGGTGCAGCAAATGCAACGCGAGGGCGGGATCGATGTTCAAGAGGACTCCTGCGGTCGAAGGGCGGCGCATCGTTCATGCCGCATGCACTTCGATGTTACCCGCCGATGCGGCGCGCCGCGCGTCGGCCAGACGGCCGATGCAGCCCGTTCAGCCGATCGTCGGCGGAACGGGCAGCGCCCGGCAGGATCGTAAGCGGTTCGATAGAATCGGACAATTCCGACGGACGCCACGTGCGTCCGTACATTTCCCGACGAGCCTTCCCGTGTCCGAATCCTCTTCTCCGCAGTCGTCGTCCCCGTTCGCCGCGCCGCCCGACGCGCATCGCGTGCTGCCGCTGGCGGCCCGCCAGCGCGCGCGCACGGCGTCGATGGCGCTGTTCTTCGTCGCCGGCATGATGTACGCGTCATGGGGCGTGCACGTGCCGACCGTGCGCGACAAGTTCGCGCTGAGCCCCGGCCTGCTGTCGATCGCGCTGTTCGCGGTCGCCGGCGGCTCGATCGCCGCGATGCTGACCGTCGCACGCTGGATCACCCGCGTCGGCTCGCGCACCGCGTGCCTCGCCGGCGGGCTCGTGATGTCCGCGTGCGCGGCGCTGATTCTCGTCGTGCCCGACTACGGGATGCTGCTCGCGGTGCTCGCGCTGTTCGGCTTCTCGATGGCCACGCTCGACGTCGCGATGAACGCCGAGGCCAGCGCGGTCGAGATCGCGCTCGGCAAGCCGATCATGTCGTCGCTGCACGGGATGTTCAGCATCGGCGGGATGTCCGGCGCGGCCGCCGGCGGCGCGCTGCTGTCGGCCGGCATGGCGCCGGCCGTGCATCTCGCGCTCGCGGCGGCCGTGAGCGCCGCGGTGCTCGTGGCCGCCAGCCCGGCCGTGCTGCCGCAGGTGCCGCACCACGAACACGCGCACGGCGGCGGCAATCGCTGGCGCTCGGCCGCGTTGTGGATGCTCGGCGGCATCGCGCTGATCGCACTGGTCGCCGAAGGCGCGATGTACGACTGGGCGACGGTCTACATGCGTGACGTGGTCGCCGCGAGCCCCGCGCTCGCGAGTGCCGCGTATGCGGCGTTCTCGGGCGGGATGGCCATCGCCCGCTTCGCGGGCGACGCCGTGCGTGCGCGCTTCGGCGCGCCGCAGCTCGTGTTCGCGAGCGCGTCGCTCGCGTGCGCGGGGATGATCGGCGCGCTGCTGCTGCCGAATCCGGTCGTGGTGCTGACCGGTTTCACGCTGATGGGCCTCGGCCTCGCGAACATGATGCCCGTGCTGTTCGCCGCCGCCGCGCGCGTGAAGGGCATCCACGCGGCCGAAGGGCTCGCGCACGTGGCCGGGCTCGCGTATTTCGGACTGCTGTTCGGTCCGGTCGTGATCGGTGCGGTCGCACAGGCCGCGAACCTGACGATCGGCCTGTCGGTCGTCGCGCTGTGCGCGGCGCTCGTCGCGATCATCGCGCCGAAGGTGCTCGCGCACCTGAAGATCTGACGGCACGGCACCCGCCGGGCCGAACGGCCAAAAAGAAAGCGCGCATGCGTTGCCGCATGCGCGCTTTCACCCCTTCTGTTGACCGCTCGTCGCGTTACATCTTCACTTCGTCGAGCAGCGACTTCTTGCCGCTCTTGTAGTTGTACAGCGAGATCACGCCGTGCTGCAGGTCGCCCTTCGAGTCGAAGGTCGTCGTGCCGATCACGCCCGTGTACTTCGTCGCCGGCATTGCCGCGAGGATCTTCGCCGGATCCGTCGAGTCCGCGCGCTTCATCGCGTCGGCGATGATGTACACGGCGTCATACGTGAACGGTGCGTAGATCTGGATCGGCTGGCCGAAGCGCTTCTCGTACTTCGCCTTGAACGCGCCGCCGCCCGGCATCTTCTCGAGCGAAGCACCGGCTTCCGAGCACACGATGTTGTCGGTCGCGTCGCCGGCCAGGTCGGCCAGCTTTTCCGTGCACACGCCGTCGCCCGCGAAGATCTTCGCGCGCAGGCCGAGCTGCTTCGCCTGCTTCGCGAACGGGCCGCCGGTGGCGTCCATGCCGCCGTACATGATCGCGTCCGGGTTCTCGCCCTTGATCTTGGTCAGAATCGCGCGGAAGTCGACTGCCTTGTCGTTCGTCGCGTCGTGCGACAGCACCTTCAGGCCGAGCGCCTTCGCCTTCTTCTCGAACTCGTTCGCGAGACCCTGGCCGTATGCGGTCGAATCGTCGACCACCGCCACGCTCTTGACACCCTTGGAGTGCGCGTAGTTCGCCAGTGCCGGACCTTGCTGCGCATCGGTCGCGACCACGCGATACGTGGTCTTGAAGCCTTGCTGCGTGTAGGCCGGGTTGGTCGCCGACGGCGAGATCTGCACGATGCCCGCATCGCTGTAGATCTTCGAGGCCGGGATCGACGTGCCCGAGTTCAGGTGGCCGACCACGGCGACGACCTTGTCGTCGACGAGCTTCTGCGCAACCTGCGTGGCCTGCCGCGGGTCGGCCGCGTCATCCTGCGGGTCCAGTTGCAGCGTGATTTTCTGGCCGCCGACCGTGAGGCCCTTCGCGTTGATCTCTTCGACTGCGAGACGTGCGCCGTTTTCGTTGTCCTTGCCCAGGTGTGCAATGCCGCCCGTCAACGGCGCGACGTGGCCGATCTTGACGACTTGATCGGCGGACGCGTTGCTTGCAGCTGCAGCACACAGCATCGCCGCTGCGGTGATCGGCAACAGCTTTTGCATCTTGATATTCATGTAAGTCTCCAGTTCGGTCCCAATAAACGCCATCGCCCGGTGCCCCGCTGCCATCCCTGTGTTTGCAATCACTGGACGATTCGCCGGTTGCATCCTTCATGCACTTGGCCTCAAGCACGTGGGGAAACAGCCGCTTTTAGCAACCGCCCCCCGTACTTGCGCGCAAGTGTAGGTGATCAAATTAATTTGTGGGACTTTTTTGGGCTAGTGGTAACACTACTGATATGCACGCTTTGGAATGAAGACTCGAATATCGTCGCAAGCCCCGCCGGATAAGGGTTTCCGCTAATTCCGGGCGATCTGCTGAAAGGTCGTTTCAAAGCATTCCCGGGGCATTTCGATTCAGTATTTTGTGCCCGGCATCGTTGAATGAAACGCGCGTGACAACACGCGCGTTTCGTCGTCCGATATCAATGGTTCGGACGGTCGAAGCAGCGTTCAGGCGAACGACGCACGCCATTCCGCGTCGAGCGCCGCGACGAGCTGCGACGTCGTCAGCGCCTCGCCGCGCCGCCGCGCGAGCGGCGCGCCCTGCCCGGCCCACAGCGACAGGTAGTCGCCGTCGTTCGCACGCGCGGCGGCCTGGCGCAGCGGCTGCGTCAGCGCGTTCTGCACCGGGTACGGCGCGACGTCGGCCTCGTGTTCGCCGAGCCGCGCCATCAGCGTGTTGCGCAACCCGCGCGCGTGGCGGCCGGTGATCGCGCGCGTGACTTGCGTCGACGTATCGGTGCTCGCGAGCAGGCGCGCCTTCCAGTCCGCCGCGATCGCGCTTTCCGTACAGGTGAGGAACGCGGTGCCGAGCTGCGCGCCCTGTGCGCCGAGCGCGAGCGCGGCCGCGACCCCGCGGCCATCCATGATGCCGCCCGCGGCGAGCACGGGCAGGCCGGTCGCGTCGACGAGCTGCGGCACGAGCGCGAGCGTGCCGATCAGCGCATCGTCGGCGGAACCGATGAACGTGCCGCGATGGCCGCCCGCCTCGGCACCCTGCGCGGACAGCGCATCGGCGCCGGCTGCCTGCCACGCGAGCCCTTCGGCCACGTGCGTCGCGGTGCCGATCACGTAGGTGCCGGCCGCCTTCAGGCGCGCGACGTCGGCCGCGTCGAGCACGCCGAACGTGAAGCTCGCGACCGGCACGCGCAGCGCGACGAGCGCATCGAGCTGCACGCGGAAGTCGGGCGCGTAGCGGGCCGGCGCCGTGCCCGGCGGCAGGCCGAGCGTCGCGTTCAGCGGGTCGATCGCGGCCAGTGCGCGCGCGACGGTCGCCGCATCGGGCGCGGCGTCATCGGGCAACACGAACAGGTTGATCGCGAACGGGCGATCGGTCGCCGCGCGGATCGCCGCGACTTCGGCCTCGATACGCTCGGGCGCGAGCGCGCCGGCGCCGAGACTGCCGAGCGCGCCGGCGTTCGATGCGGCGGCGACCATCGCGGTCGTGGTCGCGCCGACCATCGGCGCCTGCACGAGCGGCAGGCGCAGGCCGAAGCGTTCGGAAAAGGCGGTGGAAAACAGACGGGCAGACATGGCGAATCCTTCGATGACGATGCGCGAAAGCGCTTTGTAAAGGCCGGTACATCGACTCTATCGAAGCGGCGCAGCGCCGAAAAATGAATAATCGAGATCGAAACGATCGCTGCGCGAGAAGCGGGCGTGTGCACTGCAGCACCCGACGATTGGTGGCACACTAGGCCGCCCTCTTTCACTCCGGGGTGCGCATCGCGCATCCCGTTCGCCAGGAGTTCAGAACGTGACTGCCCAATGGATCGACATCCCGACCGGTAACGACAGCTTCGGCGGCTATCTCGCGCTGCCCAAGCGCGGCCAGGGCCCTGCCGTCATCATCATCCAGGAGATCTTCGGCGTGAACTCGCACATCCGCGCGGTCGCCGAGCAATACGCGTCCGACGGCTTCGTCGCGCTCGCGCCGGACGTGTTCTGGCGCACGCAGCCGCGCGTCGAGCTGACCTACGACGGCGCGGATCGCGACAAGGGCATCGAGCTGATGAAGAAGACCGACGTCGGTCTCGCGGTGGCCGACATCGGCGCGGCGGCCGACGCGTTGCGCGCGCGCCCCGAAGTGGCCGGCAAGGTCGCCGCAATCGGCTACTGCTTCGGCGGCCAGCTCGCGTACCGCGCCGCCGCGACCGGCAAGCTCGACGCGGCGGTGTCCTATTACGGCGGCGGCATCCAGAACGCACTCGACCTCGCCGGCAAGGTCACGCAGCCGATCCTGTTCCACTACGCGGAAAACGACCATGGCATCCCGCTCACGGCCGTCGACCAGGTGAAGGCCGCGTTCGCCGGCCACGGCCACGCGTCGTTCCACGTGTACGCGGGCGCCGAGCACGGCTTCAACTGCACGGACCGCGCGTCGTACAACCAGCGCGCGGCGGCGCTCGCGCACGGCCGCACGCTGACGTTCCTCGCCGAGCACCTGTAAATAACGCCCGGCCGCGGGCCCGGCGCGCCGGGCCCGCGTTATGCTCCCATCATCGCCACGCGTCACAACGGGGGTGACTGCGATGCACTCGGACTATCTCGCGCATGACGCGACTGGCCTCGCGGCGCTCGTGCGCGACCGCAAGGCCAGCCCGCGCGAACTGCTCGACGCCGCGATCGGCCAGGCCGAAGCGGTCAACGGCGCGATCAACGCGATCGTGCTGCAGGATTACGAAGCCGCGCGCCAGCGCGCGACCGCCGCGCCCGAACCCGGCGCCGACGCGCCGTTCGCGGGCGTGCCTTATCTCGTCAAGGATCTCGGTGCGGCCGTCGCCGGGCTGCCGCTGTCGATGGGCAGCCGGCATTACCGGTATTTCGTGCCGGCCGACGATTCGCCGGTGATCGCACGCAGCCGCGCGGCGGGCCTGAACGTGTTCGGCAAGACCAACACGTCGGAAATCGGCCAGATGCCGTACACCGAACCCGAGTTGTTCGGCGCGTGCCGCAATCCGTGGAATCTCGATCACACGCCCGGCGGCTCGAGCGGCGGCGCCGCGGCGGCCGTCGCGGCCGGCATCGTGCCGCTCGCGCATGCGTCCGACGGCGGCGGCTCGATCCGCATCCCCGCATCGTGTTGCGGGCTGTTCGGCCTGAAGCCGAGCCGCAACCCGGCGCTCGTCGACCTGCCGTCGAACGGCGAGCTCGTCGTCCAGCACGCGGTATCGCGCAGCGTGCGCGACAGCGCACTGCTGCTCGACGTGACGACCGGCCAGACGCTGCCGACCGGCGCGCCCGGCACCTTCCTCGGCGCGCTCGACACGCCGCCCGGCCCGCTGCGGATTGGCCTCGTCGTCGATCCGATGCTCGCGCCGGCGCTCGCCGACGACACGCGTGCGGCGCTCGACGATGCGGCCGCACTGCTCGAATCGCTCGGCCACCATGTCGAGCCGGCGACGTTGAACATCGACTACGCGCGTGCGGCCGAGACCTTCCTCACGCTGTGGGCGACGATCGCCGAAGAGATGGTGCTTGGCGCACGCGAACTGACGGGCCGCACGCCGCGACGCGGCGAATTCGAGGCCGCGACGTGGGCGATGGCCGTGGTCGGCCGGCGCCTCGCGCGCACGCGCCTGCCGGACGTGCTCGAATGGCAGCGTCAACTGACCGTGCAGGTGTCCGGCCTCGTGTCGCGCTACGACGCGATCCTGTGCGCGTCGCTCGCCGCGCCGCCGGTGAAGATCGGCGAGCTGCAGCCGACGCCGTTCGAATCCGCGCAGATGAAGCTGCTTGCCGCGCTGCCGGTGAAACCGCTGCTGAAGGAAATGCTCGCGAAGTCGTCGGAGAAGGCGTTCGCGTGGGCCGGCTGCACCGAGCTATTCAACCTGACCGGCCAGCCGGCGATGTCGGTGCCGCTCTACTGGAATGCGCGCGGGCTGCCGATCGGCGTGCAGTTCGCCGCGCGCCACGCCGACGAAGCGTTGTTGCTGAAGCTCGCGCGGCAGCTCGAACAGGCGCGGCCGTGGTTCGACCGCCGCCCGCCGCTGATGCAGGCGCAGCGCTGACGCGGGCAAGCGCCTCCGCCGCATGTCACGCATCAACCGTCACGATGAAAAAAAAGGTTCATCGCGGATTACCGGGGAACGCGGCACGGATTTTGAGGAAGAAGTATTCCTCGTCGCGGTACCCGTAAGCCCGACGCTTGATGACCTTGATGGTGTTGTTGATGCCCTCGACGACACTGGT
>NZ_QTQI01000038.1 GCF_003853705.1 Burkholderia sp. Bp8992
AGACTCGAACTCGCACAGCTTTCGCCACTACCCCCTCAAGATAGCGTGTCTACCAATTTCACCACGTCGGCACTGCAAGGGGCGCAATTCTAACGTCACATCGCGCATTTGTGAAGGGGCCGTGACAAGGTTGTGGTTTTGCTTGAAGGCGATCCCGGTAGAATTCGTCGGATCGGTCTGACGATCATCGCAACCGCAACCCGTTTTCTCCCGTGACCCACACCCTCGAACAACTGCAGGCCGGACAACTGTCGGGCGCACGGCAACTCAAGCTCGCATGCGGGTTGACCGAATTTCCGCGCGAGATCTTCGAACTTGCCGACACGCTCGAAGTGCTCGACCTGACCGGCAATGCGCTGTCCGCGCTGCCGGACGACCTGCCGCGGCTGCATCGCCTGCGCATCCTGTTTGCGTCCGGCAACCGCTTCACCGCGTTTCCCGACGTGCTTGGCGCGTGCGGGCAACTCGACATGATCGGCTTCAAGGCGAACCGGATCCGCACGGTGCCGCGCGGTGCATTGCCGCGTGCGCTGCGCTGGCTGATCCTCACCGACAATGCGATCGAGGCGCTGCCTGCCGACATCGGCGACTGTTCGCGGCTGCAGAAGCTCATGCTCGCGGGCAATCGGCTGCGCGCGCTGCCGGCCGAGATGGCCGCCTGTCGTGCGCTCGAACTGGTGCGCCTGTCGGCGAACCGGCTGGACGCGTTGCCCGACTGGCTGCTGCGCCTGCCGCGCCTCGCGTGGCTCGCCGCTGCCGGCAATCCGTTCGGCGCGGCGCCGGAGGCCGCGGCGTCTGCGGGGCCGGACGTCGCGGAGATCGACTGGGCGTCGCTTTCATGTGAACGGAAGCTGGGCGAGGGCGCATCGGGCGTCATTTACCGCGCGCAGTGGCGCGCGCAAGGGCACGCTTCACGAGCCGTCGCGGTCAAGCTGTTCAAAGGCGCGGTGACGAGCGACGGCCTGCCCGATTGCGAAATGGCCGCGTGCCTGCATGCCGGTCGCCACCCGGACCTGATCCCGGTGATCGGCAAGGTGCGCGGGCATCCGGACGGCACGCACGGTCTCGTGATGGAACTGGTCGATCCGGCGCTCAGGAATCTCGCCGGGCCGCCGAGCTTCGCGTCCTGCACGCGCGACGTATATGCGGCCGACGAGAGATTCGCGCCGGCGGAAGCGGTGCGGATCGCGCACGGCATCGCGTCGGTCGCGGGCCACCTGCATGCGCGCGGCATCATGCATGGCGACCTGTATGCACACAACATCCTGCACGACGGGGCAGGCGGCGCGTTGCTCGGGGATTTCGGTGCGGCGTCGCTCTACGACGTGAACGACCGCACGCGCGGCGGCAGGTTCGAACGGATCGAGGTGCGCGCGTTCGGCCATCTGCTCGGCGAGTTGCTCGAGCGATGCGAGCCGCGCACGGATGCGCTCGATGCGCTCGCGGCGGCCTGCCTGAATGAGGATGTCGACGCGCGTCCGTCGTTCGGCGAGATCGCGACGGCGCTCGCCGCGCACACGCGCTGACGCGAGCGCCCGCTTACGCCTGCCGCGCGGTCAGCAGCTTGATCCCGAGCCCGACGAACAGCAGCCCGCTGGCACGTTTGAGCGCACCTACCGCGCCGCTCATGCCGAAACCGCGATGGAACCGGCGCACGCCGGCCGAATAGACGCTGTGAACGACCACGACGGTGCAGGCGATCGTCGCGTACATCACGACGAACTGCAGCGCGAGCGGGCGGTCGTGCACGATGAACTGCGGCATGAACGCCGACAGGAAGATCATCGTCTTCGGATTGCTGCCCGACACGAACAGCGCTTCGCGGAACAGCTTCCTGCGGTCGGGCACGGCGATTTCCGCGGCGCTGCCCGACGCGGCAGCCTTGCGGTCGCCGCGCAGTTGCCGGACACCCAGAACGATCAGGTACGCGGCGCCGACGATCTTCATCGCGACGAACAGCGGCGGCATCGCGGCCAGCACCGCGCCGACGCCGAGCGCGACGAGCAGCACGACCACGCCCTGTGCGACGAGGTTGCCCGCGATCGTCGCGGCGGTGCCGTGCGACCCGTAGCGCACCGTGTTGCGGATCACGAGCAGCACGTTCGGCCCCGGCGACAGCGTCGTGGCGAGATAGGCTGCGGCAAACAGCATCCAGGTCTGAATGGACATGCGGCGCTCCGAGTGGCGGTTCCGGCGGTCAGGATGCACCGATGATGCCACGTCAATAATGGCGCGGACCGCCGCCGGAACCGCGCGGGCGCGGCGCGTCAGCGCGCGTCGCGCATGCAGTACGCGGGGATCGACGGCGGCGTGTCGATCGCGGTGGGCCGCGTCATCCACGCGATCCATGCGGCCCACAACCCGCAGACGATCAGCACGGCGAGATTCAGCGGCGTCCGGTAGCGGACGATCAGGTCGGCCAGCGGCAGGCGGTCTTTCATGTGCGTCTCCTTCGTTCGCGGTAAGGGGCGCGTTACTGGCCGGCGTAGGTCGGCGGCTTCGCGTCGCAGGTGACCGGCACCGTCGAGCCGTCCGCGAAATGCAGCCGGAACGGTACCTTCGCGCCGGGCGCGACGGCGCGGCGCGGCTCCTCCAGCATCACGTGATAGCCCTTCGGCTTGAAGACCACCGAGCCGTGCGCGGGGACGACGACCGAGTCGACATGAACCATCTTCGCAGTGCTGCCGTTCGTCTGCGTTTCATGCACCATCGCCATCCCGTACGCGGGGCTGTCGATGCCCGTCAGCGTGGCGGGTGTGTCGCCGTCGTTCTTCAGCGTGAAGTAGCCGGACGACGGTACCGTCGCCGGCATCGCGCGGATCCAGCACGCATCGGCCTGCACGGCCGGCGCAGCGAACGTGGCAGGGGCTTGCAGTGCGAGCAATGCAACGAGCAGGGCGGTCGGAATCGGGCGTTTCATCGTTTGTTCTCCTTATGGTGGGACGCAGGGGGCGCGCGTGCGTTACTTCAGCGTGAACGTGTAGCGGCCTTGCGTGCGATGGCCGTCGGTTGCGACGGCGACCCACGCGACCGTGTACGTGCCGGCCGCCAGGCTGGCCAGCGCGACCTGCATCCGCTTCCGGTTGCCGGCGTCGACGGCCGATTTCCCGTCGGCGACCGATTGCCCGCGGCTGTCGGTGACGGCGATCGAGCTGAAGGCCGGTTCGAGCGCTTCGCTGAAATTGATCGTGACTGCGTGCGGTGCGGCCGACAGCGTGGCGTCGGCGGCCGGGTCCTGCGTTTTCGGCGTGGCATGCGCGTGCGCAGCCTGGATGACGATGAAGCCGAGCGCGGCGAGTGTGCCGCGAAAGAAAGTGGCGGTGTTCATGACGGTGATCGTCCTTCGAAACGTGACATGTCACGCACGCGGGCGGCGTGCGCGGGCCGCGCGATGCGCTACGGCATCACGCGTGGCGGCAACGGATCAGGACGTGAACGGCGGGGCGCGCGGCTGCGCGGCCGTGAGCGGCAGCGCGCGGCGCAGGCTTTCGAAGCGGGTGGCCGCGCGGTGCTGGATCACCCGCACGTTGGCCGCGAACGTCAGTTCGGGCGCGGGCAGCCCGGGCGAATGGGCCAGCAGGCTGCAATAGCCGCATGCCTGGAGATGGGCTTGCAGGCGCTTCGTCGACGCATCGGCCGAGTGGTCGCCGGTGGCCGGCGCGGCCGTGCAGTAGCCGGCCAGCAGCGCGTCGACACGCCCTTGCGTCGTCAGCGCCTGCGAGATCGCCGGCGCGAGCGCCGTCATCAGGATGGCGAGCATCCCGATCAGACTGCCGATCTTCCGGAGGCGACGACTCAGCATGCGATGCGCGGCGGCGGGTGGGCGACGATGGAGCGGATTATGCCACGCACGTCGATTCGCGGGACGGCAGCGGTGTGCGACGAAGCGGCACGCTACGCGTGCTTCGCCAGGTACTTCGTGATCAGCATCATCTGCGCGGTCCAGCCGTGGTCGTTCATCTCGCGCGCCTTCGCACGGCGCGCTTCGATCAACTGGTCGAAGCCCGTTTCGGTGACCGTGAGCAGCGTGCCGCCGGCCTGGGCGGCGAGCGTGAACGTGACGAGCGTCATCGGCTCCGACGCGTAATCGAAATTCGGGTCGATCGCGAATGGGTGCCAGCGAAACGAGAACAGTTGCTTCGGTTCAACGCGATCGACGACGATTTCGAACACAGTGCCCGCATAGGGCTCTTGCGCCTTGGCGACGTCGTCGTCGACGCGGGTCGGCGTGATGCGGCCGAACAGCGGCTGGCCGGCCGCGAAAGGACCGTCGAACGTCACGCCGAACCACTCGCCGAATTCGCCGGAATTGCTGACGGCTTCCCAGACGCGGTCTGGCGAAGCCGCGAGCTGGGCGTGTTTCTCGATGCGGTCGGTTTGCTGGGTCATCACGTTCTCCATGCAGGATCAGGCGTTGCAGGGCGGCGCGCGCGACCGCACGCCGCATCTAGTCGAGCATGACCGCGTCGGGCACGTCGAGCACGAGGTCCGACGTCGCGACGGCCACGCACGGCAGCGTATAGCCGTCGGCCTTTTCCTCGCGGCTCAGTCCCGGCCATTCGATCGTGTAGCGTACGCTGCCGCTGACGATCCGGCAAAGGCAGCTTCGGCATGTGCCGTTGCGGCACGAGCGCGGCAGCGAGACGCGCGCGAACGCGGCGGCTTCGAGCAGCGTCAGCGAATCGGGGGCGTCGAAGGTCGTGCCGAGCGGCTCGATGCGCACGAGGGGTGGGTGGTCTGGGTCGGTCATGACGAATGCGGGCGGCGGTTCGGCGGCAACGCGCCAAGCATACCCGAAGCGGCCGGCAGCCTCCGCCGGCCGTGGGCGTCAGTGCCGCCGCAGGTAGCGGTACACGGTATTGCGCGCGAGGCCGAGCTCGCGCGCGGCCGCCGATACGTTACCGCCATGCCGCGCCAGCGCGGCGTCGATCACCGCGGCCTGGTGGCTTTGCAGCGTCGTGCCTTCGCGCGTGCCGGCCAGTGCGGTCGGCATGACCGGCGCAGCTGCGGCGGGCATGGCCGGCGCGTCGTCGCAGTCGAGCCAGAAATCGTCGGGCAAATGCGCGAGCGCGATTTCGGCTTCGTCTTCGGCGAGCATGCCGGCCGTGCGCAGCACGTTCGTCATCTGCCGCAGGTTGCCGGGCCAGCGATGGCGCGTGAACGCGTCGAGCACGTCGGCCGCGATACGGCGCGGCATCGGTTCGCTGCGTGCCAGCCGCGCCAGGATGCGCTCGACGAGCGCGGGCAGGTCGGTACGTGCGGCGAGCGCCGGCAGCGTGACCGCGAGCCCGTTGATCCGGTAGAACAAATCTTCGCGGAACGTACCGTCCGCGATCATCGCGCGCAGGTCGCGATGGGTCGCGCAGACCACGCGCACGTCGACCGGCACCGCGCGTGCGCCGCCGAGCGGCATCACCGCGCGTTCCTGCAGCACGCGCATCAGCCGCACCTGCTGCGCGAGCGGCATGTCGCCGATTTCGTCGAGAAACAGCGTGCCGCCGTCGGCCTGCGCGATCTTGCCGGGGCTGCCGCGCTTGCGCGCGCCCGTGAACGCGCCGTCTTCATAGCCGAACAGTTCGGCCTCGATCAGCGAATCGGGCAGCGCCGCGCAGTTGACCGCGACGAACGGGCCGTCCGCGCGCGGCGACGCCTGGTGCAGCGCGCGGGCGAGCCATTCCTTGCCGGTGCCCGTCTGGCCGAGGATCAGCAGCGGCAGGTCGCGCCCGCGGATTTTCGCGACGCGCTCGAGCACGGCGGCCATGCGTGCGTCACCGGTGTCGAGCGTCGCGAACGTGATGGTGTCGGGGTCCGGCGCGCGTACGCGTGCGGCCGGCGCGGGCGGCGTGACGGCCACGGCCGTCTTCTGCGCTTCCGGGAATTCGCAGCGTGCGAGCACGCGCACGCCGGTCGACAACGTCAGACGGAACGTGGCGCCCGGCGCGCGGGCGGCCTGCTGCGCGAGCTGGCCGAAGCGCATGCCGAACAGCGCATCGCAGGCCTGATGCTGCAGCGCGTCGAACGATGCGCCGAGCTGGAATTGCGCGCTGCGGTTCGCGGCGATCAGCCCGCCGTCGGGGCCGAACGCGACGAGCCCGGCGAACAGCGAGTCGACGCAATCCTCGTGTGCGTGAAAGCGCAGCCGCAGCGCTTCGCCGCACTGGTTCGCGAACAGATGGTTCTCGATCAGCTGCGCGGACATCCGTACGAGCGCGAGCGTATGCGGGCTTGAGCCGCGCGGGTCGCCGCTCACGTCGAGCGTGCCGAGCGTGCGGCCGAACGGATCGACGATCGGCGCGCACGAGCAGGTGAGGATGTGGTTCGCGCGCAGGAAGTGCTCGGACCCATGCACGACGACGGCCTGGCCCGACGCGAGCGCGGTGCCGATCGCATTGGTGCCGCGCGCGCCTTCGGCCCACGACACGCCGGTGCACAGCGCGACGCGGTTGGCTTTCTCGATGAAGTCCGCGTCGCCGATGCTGTGCAGGATCACGCCGTCGGCGTCGGTCAGCAGCACGAGGCTTTGCGTATCGGCGATCTGTGCGTGGAGGTCTTCCATCACCGGGCGCGCGTGCGAGAACAGCGTGTGATTCGTGTCGAGCAGTTCGCGCAGCGCGAGGCGCGACAGCGGCGCGAAATCGGGGCGTTCGTGCGCGCGCAGGCCGACCGCGGTCGAACGCGCATGCGCCTGCGCGAGCAGGTCGGTGCGACCCGCGGCGGCGGGCAGCACGAAGGGTTGCGGCATGACTTGTCTCCTGTTCCCGGGGCAACCTGGGCCGACCGAATCGGAACCGGCGGCGGAGTGTGTCTCCGCTCGCGGTGCACCATCCGGCGCAACAGCCGACCGTCCGGGTACGCATCATCATACAAGCGCCACGTGCGATGCGCGACCGCGAACAAAATCCCCTTGCTTTTAAGCGCCCGCCTGCAATGATGGAAATGGAGCACGCACGCGCCGTGTTCCGCACTGCAACATGCATGCGACGCGACATGCATCCGTTCGGGAGACGCATCATGGTTCGGACGGAACTGAGAGTCGTGCTGGCGGCCATCGCCACGTTCATCATGCTGGGCGGCATTGCCGTGGCGATCCACGGATTGCTGTTCGATCTGACCGATGCGGTGCAATACGGGGCGGCCGCGATTGCGGTGGGCGTCACGACCGCCGCGATCGCGCTCAACATCTGGCCCACCGATCCGCACTGACGCCCGTTTCCGAAACGGTGCCTGATGCCGCGCTGATCTGACGAATGGCGCGTCGGAACGACGCATGCGGGAAAATTTGTCTCCTGCGCGAAACCGTCTAAAGTGGAAATCAACCGGCATGCATCGACCGCGCCACACTCCGCGGTCGGGGCCTCCGCCGGCGAGCCCGCGTACATTTCGTCCGGCCGGTAGCGGACGACGGACGCGGTCATTCGTTTTCTACCGGTCGAGGCAGCTCCCATGCAGATCCATTTCACGAATGAGAAGCCCGAGTATTCGGGGCGTGACCTGATGCTTGCATTCACGGCACTGGTCAATGGCGAGCGCGTCCAATGTCAGATCACCGCCGAGGCGCTGGAAGACCACTTCGGCGCGGCATCGCCGCGCTTCGAGGACATGGTCGGCGCATTCGACCAGCACCGCGACCGTATCGAGGCGGCTGCGCGACGCCTGCTGTCGGAGACGCGCGCGCAGTGCGTGACGCTGCGCAGCGGTTACGTGCGCTTCTACGAAGCCAACTGGCGCTGACGACACGACGCTCGTCTTGCGGCGCGCGCGACCGAGCGCGGCGCACGCGAAGACGTTGCCTTCACGCAATGCCGTTCGGCGGGGCCGGGCGGCATTTTCGTATGCGGGCAGCACCGGTTGACCTGGCGCACGCACGGCCCGGTACGGCGATTCTCAGGATCGCAGAAGAAATCGCGAGGAAAAAGAAACGCCACCCGAGGGTGGCGTTTTTTCATCATGCATCGCGCCGAAGCGCCACCGTCATTCGCTGCCGAGATAGAAGAAGCGGAA
Organism: Burkholderia sp. Bp8992; assembly: GCF_003853705.1. Classification (GTDB taxonomy): domain Bacteria; phylum Pseudomonadota; class Gammaproteobacteria; order Burkholderiales; family Burkholderiaceae; genus Burkholderia. The sequence goes on from NZ_QTQI01000038.1 coordinate 8,002, forward strand.
CAGGAACACGGCCGCGATGATCCACACGATCGGCTTGACCGTGCGCGCCTGGCCCGTCAGCAGCTTGAGGCCGCCGTATGCGATGAAGCCGAACGCGACGCCGTTCGCGATCGAGTACGTGAACGGCATCAGCAGCGCGGTCAGCGCGGCCGGCACGGCTTCCGTCGCATCGTCCCACGGTACTTCGACCATCTCGCGCAGCATCAGGCACGACACGTACAGCAATGCCGGCGCCGTTGCGTAGGCCGGCACGACGCCGGCGAGCGGGGCGATGAACAGGCACGCGAGGAACAGTATCGCGACGGTGATCGCCGTCACGCCCGTGCGGCCGCCGGCCTGCACGCCCGACGCGCTTTCGATATACGCGGTGGTCGACGACGTGCCGAGCACCGAGCCCGCGACGATCGCCGTGCTGTCGGCGAGCAGCGCCTTGTTCAGGCGGTTCATCTTGCCCTCGACGAGCAGGCCCGCGCGGTTCGCGACGCCCATCAGCGTGCCCGTCGCGTCGAACAGCTCGACGAGGAAGAACACGAGGATCACGTTGATGATGCCGGTCGACAGCGCGGCGCCGATGTCGAGCTTGAACAGCGTCGCATCGATCGACGGCGGCGCGGAGAACACGCCGTGGAACTGGTTGCCGGCGAAGAAGAACGACAGGATCGTCACGCCGATGATGCCGATCAGGATCGCGCCGCGCACGCGCAGGTGGTCGAGCGTGACGATCGTGAAGAAGCCTACGATCGCGAGGATCGTCTCGTGCTTGTGCAGGTCGCCGAGCGTGACGAGCGTGGCCGGGTTGCCGACGATCACGCCCGACGTCTTCAGCGAGATGATGCCGAGGAACAGGCCGATACCGGCGGTGATCGAGATCCGCAGCGATTTCGGAATGCCGTTGACGATCGCCTCGCGCACGCGGAACAGCGTGACGAGCAGGAACAGGCAGCCGGAGATGAACACGGCGCCGAGCGCGGCCTGCCACGTGAAGCCCATCCCCTTGACGACCGTGTACGCGAAATACGCGTTCAGGCCCATGCCGGGTGCGCACGCGATCGGGTAGTTCGCGTACAGCCCCATGATGATCGACGCCAGCGCCGCGACGAGGCAGGTCGCGACGAACACGGATTCCTTCGGCATGCCGGCATCGCCGAGGATCGCGGGGTTGACGAAGATGATGTAAGCCATCGTCAGGAACGTGGTGACGCCCGCGAGTATCTCGGTGCGGAAGTCGGTGCCGGCTTCAGCGAAGCCGAAATACCGCTTGATGGATTCCATGAAGGCGTTTCTCCGGTCGGATCGTGTTGATTGTTGTGCCGAATTGTTTTACAGGCAGCGCGCGGCCGGCCTAATGTAACCAGCCACTATTGCCCGGCTATCGGCGGATTGTAATAGCGCGGATAGCTCGGACGATATAGTTGGAGGGCACGATCGGTTGCCTGCGCGCGAACGGTCTGGCAGCCCGGCCGCGCGACGAAGGCGCGCATTTTACCGGTTCGCGCGGCACGGACCGGCAGAAATGGCGGAAGCGGGCGAAATGAAGGAAGCGGAAGCGGGAGGGACGCGGAAAACCGGCCGATGCGTGCGCAACGGCATGGCGGCCGCATCGCGCGTGGCGAGTGCGCGACGACATGCGATGGAAACCGCGCGGACACCCGTGCGCGGCCGGTAAGAATGCCCGGCAGCGGCCCGCAGCGGCCATTCGTCAGCTCGGGCGGGTGCAGATATCGGGCTATCCTGCGCCGAAGCCGTCCCGTCCGCAACTGTCATTTCGCGATGCGGGCGCGACTGTGGTTTCTGTGTAAAAGATTGCAAGACCCCATCGCATAAACCGGCAAGTCTTTCTACGATAGATACACCGCGCATGCACACGCCGGCCGGTAATTGCCGACGCGGGGGAGTCGCAGTCCGTGCAGGCCAGGCGGTGAATGGCGGTCAAGGCCGTTGCGCGTTCGGGCAGGCACGGCCGATTGCGATTGCCCGATGCGGGTTCGTCCGTAAATCACGGAGGTCAGCATGTTGAACTGGATCAGCCGTTGGGCGATGCGACACGCCCCCACGCCGGAAAAAACCGCTGCGTCGATGCTCGTGACGGCGCGCATGGAACTGTTCGCAGCCGAACAGCGCGTCATCGATGCGAAATTACAAGCGGATTACTGGCGTACACGAGTGTCATTCCTCGAAGAGGTGCAGAAGCAGGGCATCGATCCGTGGGTGACCTCGCAGGCAGCGCAACGTCCCGACCTCGATTCCACTCCCCGGAGCACGGGCCCGCGTCTCGCCGCCAGCACCTGATGCACGCACTGCATCCGGTCGTTGCGCACGGCGCGCGATCGCTCGCGGCACGCACTTGCGTGCCGCGGCATTCGATGCGCACCTGCGGCGTGCTGCGCCGCGGGTGCGTCTGTTTCCGGTCGCGGCCGTTCCGCGTCTCGCGTGCTTGACGGCACGTCGCTCATCCGCTGCTTCTCCCTACCCCGACGAGCAAACGTTGCACTTGCGCGAGCGCGCGCCTGAAGCGCTCGCCGCGGCGCACGTACGCGGTCGTGATCGTCGCTTCAGCCGATCGGTCGGCATCGGTGCCGATCCAGATGCGCTCGCCGCGCGCGATGCGCAGCACGTCGCCGGGGCGCACCCAGTCATCGTCGACGCTTGGCGGGCGCGTGACCCACAGCGCCGCGCCATGCGTGCGGAGCTCCGCATCCTGCGGCGCGCGCCAGGTCATCGTCGTGCGCGGCGCGACCGCGAAACGGATCACGACAGTCGGTAGTGCGATCGTGCCGGTGCGGCGCCGATCGGGACGGTCAAACAGCTGGCTTGCCTGGTCCATCGTCTTCTCCATTCAGTGAGCCGGACGGATGACGCGCACCAGAACAAAAAGGCCTCATCCGTTTCCGGCGAGGCCTTGTGTGACATGCGGTACTGCTCGATTGCTAACGCACAAGCGCCTCCCGTGAATCATTCTTTCGAATGTTCATCGAGCAATGAATCGCGACGGCGATGAGCTTGAACGTAGGCATGCGAACGATTTTGTTGTCGGGCTGCGGTGTTGTCAACGACAATTTTCGGGAGATGCGCGGGCGATACGTTGCCGCGCGCGTGCTGCGTTTCATGAGGGCGCTGCGCACGCGAGTCGAGCGCGCAGCGATGCAAGGTGCGTCACGCGGGACGTCATCGACATCGTTCGCCCAGCATCGTGCGCAGCTGCGCGAGCGCACGCGCAAGCCACGCGTCGCGTTTCATCAGGTACGCAGTCGTGATCGACGCTGCGGCGGGCCGCTCGTCGTCGGTGCTGATCCAGATGCGATCGCCGCGCTGCACGCGCAGCACGTCGCCGGTTCGAATCCAGTAATCGTCGATGCTGCCCAGCCGCGTGATCCACAGCGTCGCATCGTGCACGCGGATCTCGGCGTCGTGCTGGGCACGCCACGCCAGCGTCCTGCGCGGCGCGACCGTGAAATGCAGCTCGACTCTCGGCAATGCGATTGCGTCGGTGCGGCACCGATCGCGACAAACAACCAGCCGGCTTGCTTGGTCCATCGTCATCTCCATCCGTTGAGCCGGGCGGGATGACGCGCACCAAAACAAAAGGCCTCATCCGTTTCCGGCGAGGCCTTGTGACATGCGCAACTGAATCTCGATGCTAACGCACAAGCGCCCCCGGTGATCGCCACGCATGGGCGTTCACTCGTGTTTTATGCGCGATGGCGTTGGGCTTGAGCATAGGCATGCGAACGAGTGTGTCGTGGCGGCGCGGCGCTGTCAACGGAAATTTCGAGATACGTGGCGGTTACGCGTCGCGTTGCGCGAGGCCGTTCACGAGCAGCTCGGACAGCAGGCCGGTCATGCCTTCCGGGTGCGTGGCCGCACGCGCCTTCAGCTGTTCGACGAGCTCGGCGTTGAGCTTGCACGCGAACGGCACGAGGCCCTGTTCCTGGTCGAGCTTGCGCTGCGCGCGGCGGTCCAGCTTGACCGCTTCTTCGGCACCCTTGCCGAAACGCGCGGAGCCGGACTGCTTCATCGCGTGCGTCAGCTTGAGCGCCTTGTTCTTTTCGAGATCGGTTTTCTTCATGGCCATCGCGGCACCTCCGGGAAATTGAAGCCGCGATTGTACGCATTTCGGCGGGCGCCGCCCGCCGAACCGGCCGGAAACGCGGTCAGGCGCCCTTCGTCGTGCCCCAGTTGCCGCCGTGCGCGGCCGCCTGCGCGGCCGGCGAGCGCGCGAGGTAGGCGAGCGCCTGCTCGGTCGAACCTTCGTGGTGCGGCGTATAGCCCGGCCTGAAATAGCGCAGCGCCGCGCCGATCACCTTCCAGAACGACGGCAGGTGCCCGCGTCGCGAACCCTGCCACCACGCGCGCACGAAGCCCGGATAGCGGCCGGCGTCCGGGTCGCGCCGGTACATGAACTTCGCGCCGGTCGTGATGTAGTAGAGCAGCAGCAGGATCACGAACGCCATGTGCACGCAGCGCTCCGGATAGTTGCCGCCCAGGTGCCGGTAGATGTCGAACGCGACGGTGCGGTGCTCGACTTCCTCGGCGCCGTGCCAGCGCAGCAGGTCGACCATCGTCGGGTCGGCACGGCCTTCGTCGAGCCCGTGCGCGTTGAGCACCCAGTTGCCGAGATAGCCGAAGAAGTGCTCGAGCGACGCGATGACGGCCAGCTGCTGCCGCAGCCAGAAGCGCGTATGGCCGATCTTCAGCCCGAGCGGCTGCTCGCCGAGCACGCGCGTGAAGAGGCGGTTGAGCTTCTGCGTGAACGGCTTCGTGTCGATCCCATGCCGGTCGTAGTAGTGCTTCAGCACGCCGCCGTGCGAGCGTGAATGCACGGCTTCCTGGCGCAGGAAGCCTTCGGCCTCGTCGCGCAGGCGCGCATCGGTGATCAGCGGCAGCGCCTTGTTGTACACGCGGCAGAACCACAGCTCGCCTTCCGGGAACAGCAGGTTCAGCGTGTTGATGATGTGCGTGCTGCCCGGATCGTTCGGCACCCAGGTAATCGGCGTGTCGCTGAAGTCGAACTTCACGTGCCGGGCCTTGATCTTGTGATAGTCGGCGGTATCGGTCATGTTGTCTCCCTGTGCGGCGCCATGCGCCGTCAATGCGATGCCATGCTGACGCGGGCGATCATCCGGCCGAGCCACGGCATGAAGCGGCCGACGAAGCGCATCGCGTGCGCCTCGCCGCCGACGGCGACGACGGGCCGGTTGCGCAGCACGCCGTCGACCATTGCCTGCGCGACGGTTTCGGGTTTCAGGCCGCGCATCTGGTACAGCTTCGTCGCGCGCTTGCGCAGCCGTGCTTCGTCCTGGGCGTTGGCGCCCGCGTATTGCGTCGACGCCATGATTCCGGTTTCCGCGAAACCCGGGCACACGGCCGTCACGCCGATGCCTTTCTCCGCGAGTTCCGCGCGCATGCATTCGCTGAGCATCAGCACGGCGGCCTTGGTCGTTGCGTAGGCGGGCAGGTCGCGCGACGGCCCGAACGCGGCAGCCGACGCGGTGTTGACGATGTGCCCGCCGGTGCCGCGCGCGGCCATCTGCTGTGCGAACAGCCGCGAGCCGTGGATCACGCCCCACAGGTTCACGTGCAGGATGCGCTCCCAGTGCCGCGCGCTCGTGTCGAGGATGCCGCCGGCCATGCCGATGCCGGCGTTGTTGATCACGATGTCCGCGCCGCCGAGTTCGTTGCCGACCCACGTCGCGAGCGCTTCCATCTCGTCGGCGGACCCGACGTCGACGCGTTTCGCGTGCGCCTGCGCGCCGGTCAATCCGAGCAGCAGCGCGGTGCGTTCGGCGCTCGCGAGGTCGATGTCGCACGCGACGACCGTCGCGCCTTCCCGGGCGAACGCGAGCGCCGCGCACCGGCCGATGCCGCTGCCCGCGCCGGTGACGACCGCGACCTTGCCGCTGAAACGGCCGCTCGTGGCACGGCGGCGCGCGTTCGCGAGCGCGGGCGGCTCGTCGCCGGATTCGACCGCGTCGATCAGTTGTCCGGCGAGTTCCGCGAAGCGTGCGGGATCGGCAAGCGGCAGCCAGTGGCCGGCCGCGACTTCGCGACGGTAGTACTGCGGCACCCAGCGCGACAGGTTTTCGGACAGCGCGGGGCTCACGTACTTGTCGCCGAGCGGCACGATCGTCTGCACGGGCGCGTGCGCATGGCGTTCGCGCGGCGCGAACAGGCAGCGGATGAAGTTCGCGCGATAGAGGCGCACGCCGCGCGCGCCGTCGTCGGCCTGCGTCGGGCGCGGCGTGGCCGGCGTCTTCTCGAGCCGGCGCAGCAGGCGCGGCCACGCGCGGCCGAGCCACAGCCGCCAGCCGAGCTCGGGAATGAACGGCAGGTGGAACAGGTACACGTACCACGAGCGCACGAGCTGGCCGCCGAGCTTGGCGAGCGATGCGGGCGTCGGGCGCAGCACGCGCTCGCGCAGCCAGAAGCCGACGTGGTCGAGGCACGGCCCCGAGCACGACGTGTACGACGCGATGCGGCCGGCGAGACGGGCATCGGTAACGAATTCCCAGCCCTGGATCGAGCCCCAGTCGTGCGCGACCAGGTGCACCGCGCGGCCGGGGCAGAGCGCGTCGATCACCGCGACGAAATCGTCGGTCAGTTTCGCCAGATGATAGTCGGCCGTGCGTTTCGGCACGCCGGACAGGCCCGCGCCGCGCACGTCGTACGCGATCACGTAGTGCTTGCGCGCGAGCAGCGGCGCGACGTGCTGCCAGACGCTGCTGTCGTCGGGATAGCCGTGCACGAGCACGACCGGCGAGCGGGCGGGGTCGCCCCAGGTCCTGACCGCGAGCGTCAGGTCGCCGGAGGTGACCGCCGTTTCGCTGTGAACCGATTCGAACAGGGCCAGCGGCGCTTCGTCGGAAAGAGGCTGCATCGTGAGTCCGTCGTTCAGGGAGTCGGGAGGAAGGCGCGGGTGCGTCAGGCGGCGGCCGGCACGGTCGCGACGGCCTGCGTGCGTTCGGCCTGGCGGCGCTGCCAGCGGCGCACGTGCGGCAGGTCGTCGTCGAGCCAGTACGCGTCGTCGTCGGTGATCACGAGCAGTTCCTCGAATTTCGCGCCGACGCCGGCGAAGCCGAGATGCGGCTCGACGGCCCACAGGCCCGGCACCGGCGCGTGTTCGGAGCGGCGGTCGATCGACCACAGTGGCGACCAGCCCTGCTGCTTCGCCGCGCGGCCCTGGTCGAGCAGCAGGTTGCGCGTCGCGTTCAGCCCGAAGCGCGCGACGAAGCGCGGCTTCGACAGCTTGTGGATCTTCGCGACGCGATGCGCGAGCACCTTGAACGGATAGGCCTTGTGACGCGGCTCGACGCCCTGGCGGCGACACAGCGCGTCGACTTCCTGCGCGACCTCGGCCATCGGGCGGCGCGCCTTCACGAGCCGCACGATCATCTCGCGATGGTCCATCAGGTCGTCCTGCAGCTGTTCCAGGATCGGGTTGTGGCCGAGGCAGTGCGCGTAGCCGACGTCGGCGACGATGCCGTCGAGCACCGGCGCGACGTCGAGGATCACCGGCATGTCGGTTTCGAGCTGGCGGTTGCTCGGGAAGAACGCGAGATTGAAGCCACCCATGTGCTTGAGGCCCGAGAAGCCTTCGAACGCGGTGCGGTCGCCGAACCACGCGAACGGCTTGTGCAGCCAGTCGTGCACGCCGTTGTCCTGCAGCCATTCAGTCAGGAGGCGCGCGGCTTCCTTCTCGGTGATGCCGGGGTAGAGCATCGCGCCGACGGTTTCGACGCAGCGGTACGCCAGCTGCTGGACCGCGCGGAATTGCGGCAATTCGTCGAGGTGGACTTCCGGCAGCGGATGGTGGTCGGGCATGATGCGTCTCCATGTGTCGGCCCGCGTTTGCGTCTCGGCGCGGCGCGGGTCCGGTGCAAGGCGGGGCGCTGATCTGGAATGCATCCACCGGCGATCCTGGGGCGGATTATTCAGTCAGCATTTAATGTGCCATTGAATGATGTAACAATCATAGCCGGTTCGACGTCGTGCGCCAGCCCCCGGAGGTGAGGATTTCTCCTAATGAAGGGCCGAAATGGAGGGGACGCTCTAGGTTTCGGGCGGTGGGGGCCGGATGGCCGTTGCTGCGCACGCGTCTCGAGCCGGGGGCGCCGGCCGGCGAGCGCCACGCGAGGCCTGGCGCGGACCCCGGATGTCGTGCCGGATCAACTCTCCGTCGTGTCGCAGCGCGACGCTGTCAAATTGCCGAAATAATTTCGTCACATCATCCGCCCCGATTCGAAGCCTTTGCGGCTTCGCAGGGCCGATGTGCCGCGCGTCGCGCGGGGCAGCGACCGAAGCCGATTCGACATTTCAACGGAGAGACCATGCAACGCCGTCAGTTCATGAACACCCTTGCCGCGGCGACCGCTGCGACGCCGCTGATGCTCAAGGCCGGCCTGGCCGGCGCGAAGAGCGCAACCGTGCCGGACGCGCTGGACCCGGGCCGCTGGTCGCCGTTCAACGCCGCGCGCCTGCAGGCGGTGCTCGACCAGCATGGCGTCGCGAGCGCGCGCTACGACGGAAAGCGCCGCCCGTATGCGGTGTTCGACTGGGACAACACGTGCATCATGAACGACTGCGAAGAGGCGTTGCTGATGTACCAGATCAACCATCTGCAGTACAAGCTGACGCCGGACGAGTTCGTCGCCGTGATGTGGAAGGACGTGCCCAAGGGCGCGTTCATGAAGGACTACACGACGATCGACGGCAAGCCGGTGACGATGGAGGACCTCGCCGCCGACGTGGAGTCCGACTACCGCTGGCTCCATGCGAACTACAAGGGCCTCGGCGGCGACAAGAGCCTCGACGAGATTCGCGAGACCGACCAGTTCAAGGATTTTCGCGCGAAGCTGTACTTCATGTACGACGCGATCTGCGACACGCATCCGCTCGAAGTCGGCTACAAGTGGATCATCTACTTCTACAAGAACATGACGACCGCCGAGCTGCAGGCGATGGCGGAAGCGTCGAACAACTACGGGATCGGCGACGCGCTGCGCAAGGTCCGCTACGAAAGCCCGAAGACGCTGCCGGGCAAGGCCGGCGTGGTGGCCGATACGCATTTCCACGGCATCCGCATTCACGAGGAAATCCGCGCGGTGATGCATACGCTGCGTGCGAACGGCATCGACGTGTACGTGAGCACCGCGTCGCTCGACGACGTCGTGCGCGTGTTCGCCGGCAATCCGAACTATGGCTACGGCGTGCCGCCCGAGAACGTGATCGGCCTGCGTCTCGACATGCAGGACGGCAAGTACACGAGCACCTATCCGGCCGGCTGGCATTTCAACTGGGGGCCCGGCAAGACGGTGGGCATCCGCAACGTCCTCGCGTCGAAGAAGGGCTACGGCCCGCTGCTGGTGTTCGGCGACAGCGACGGCGACGCGTGGATGCTGCGCGATTTCAAGGACACGGCCGCCGGCGTGATCGTCAACCGGATGAAGAAGGGCGAGATCGGCGCGGACAGCAAGCTCGCGGCCGAACAGATCGGCAACCCGGACGCGCGCTTCCTGCTGCAGGGCCGCGACGAGCACACGGGCCTGATGATCCCGGACGAGAAGTCGATCAAGTACGGCAAGGCCGAGCGCAAGCTGCTGGCCTGACGCGGGCCGGGCGGCGGGCAACCGGCCGCCCGGCCGTCGCAGCTCCGCGCCCATCGGCATCTGTATCTGCATCGGCCGCTGCGGCGCCGTGCGGGCCGCCATGCGTTGCGTTTCAACGCTCGCGCGGCGGGCCCAGCCGATCCAGCAACGCCCCGAGCAGATCGACCGGCAGCGGAAACACGATCGTCGAATTCTTGTCCGCGGCGATCGTCGTCAGCGTCTGCAGATAGCGCAGCTGCATCGCCTGCGGTTGCAGCGCAAGGCGCTGCGCGGCCTGCAGCAGTTTCTCCGAAGCCTGCAGTTCGCCTTCCGCGTGAATCACCTTCGCGCGCCGCTCGCGCTCGGCTTCGGCCTGCCGCGCGATCGCGCGGATCATCGTCTCGTTCAGGTCGACGTGCTTGATCTCGACCGTCGACACCTTGATCCCCCACGCATCGGTCTGCGCGTCGAGCGTTTTCTGGATATCCGCGTTCAGTTGCTCGCGCTCGGCGAGCAGCGCATCGAGTTCGTGCTTGCCGAGCACCGCGCGCAGCGTCGTCTGCGCGAGCTGGCTCGTCGCCTCGAAGAAGCGCGCGACCTGGATCACGGCCTTCTCCGGGTCGACGACGCGGAAATACACGACCGCATTGACCTTCACCGACACGTTGTCGCGCGTGATCACGTCCTGTGCGGGCACGTCGAACACGACGGTGCGCAGGTCGATCCGCACGACCTGCTGGACGATCGGGATGATCAGCACGAGCCCCGGCCCTTTCACTTTCCAGAACCGGCCGAGCATGAACACGACGCCGCGTTCGTACTCGCGGAAGATGCGGATCGACGACGCGACGAGCACCACGACGAAGACGATCAGGACGCTGCTGAAGCCGAACGTGTAACCGATCATGAAGGTTCTCCCTGGGTTGGCTGCGGTATCGGCATGTCGTAGAGCGGCGCGACGGTCAGCGTCAGCCCCTGGCGGCCGGTGACGCGCACGCGGCAGCCGGCGGCCAGCGGCGCGCTGCTCGCCACGCGCCAGCGCTCGCCGTGCACGAGCGCCCAGCCGGCGGCCGACGCGGCGGCGCCGGCCGCGCCATGCGGCTGGTCCGGACGGAGGCCGTCGTCGAGCACTTCGCCGATGCTGCCGAGCATCGCCTCGGCGCCCGTCACGACCGGCCGGCGCCGTGCGCGCAGCGCGACGCTCGACACGCCCGCGACGAGCAGCCCGCCGCCGAGCGCGAGGCTCGCGATCACGGGCCACGGGATTCCGTAGCCGGGCACGTCGGTGTCGATCAGCATCAGCGCGCCGATCGTGAACGACACGATCCCGCCGAAACCGAGCACGCCGAAGGTCGGCAGGAACGCCTCGGCGACGAGGCAGCCGAGCCCGAGCAGCACGAGGCCGAGGCCCGCGTAGCTGATCGGCAGCAACTGCATCGCGAACAGCCCGACCAGCAGGCAGATCGTGCCGGCGACGCCCGGCAGCACGAAGCCGGGGTTCGCGAATTCGAAGAAGAGGCCGTAGATGCCGATCGTCAGCAGGATCAGCGCGACGTTCGGATCGGCGATGATCGCGAGAAAGCGGCTGCGCCAGTCGGGCGCGAGCACGACGAGCGGCGCATGCGCGGTCGCGAGCCGCACCGTGCCGGCGGTGGTCGTCGCGCCATGGCCGTCGAGCTGGCGCGCGAGGTCGGCAGGGTCCTGCGCGATCAGGTCGACCACGTGCTGCGCGCGCGCTTCGCTGGCCGACAGGCTGACGGCTTCGCGTACCGCGCGCTCGGCCCATTCGGCATTGCGTCCGCGCAGCTGCGCGAGGCCGCGGATATAGGCGGAGGCGTCCTGCATCGCCTTGCGGATTTCGGTCGATTGCGTATCGGTCGGCAGCGCGGCCGCGGTGGCGGATGCATCCGACGCGCCGGATGCGCCCGCTGCGCCGGTCGGCCGCGGTGCCGCCGGGTTTCCGCCCGGCGGCGCGGCGCCGCCGATGCCGAACTGCACGGGCGACGCCGCGCCGAGATTGGTGCCGGGCGCCATCGCCGCGAAGTGGCTCGCGTACACGATATAGGTGCCCGCGCTCGCGGCCCGCGCGCCGCCCGGCGCGACGAACGCGGCGACCGGCACCGGCGAGCCGAGGATCGCCTTGATGATCTGCCGCATCGACGTGTCGAGCCCGCCGGGCGTGTCGAGCTGCAGGATCGCGAGCGGCGCGTGCTCGCGGGCGGCGCGATCGAGCGAGCGCACGATGAAATCGGCGCTGGCCGGGCCGATCGCGCCGTTGACGGGGATCACGACGACCGGGCGCGCGCCGGGTGCGTCGGCCGGCGGCGGCGCGGCGACGGCGGCGCACACGACGAGCAGCGCCGCGAACAGCGCGGCGCGCGCGACCCGCGCGGACAGCGGGTGACGGGGGCGGCCGTCGGGCGCGGCAGGCGCCGGCGGCGGCTCATGACGGTGAAAGCGCATCGGGACGTCCGGGCGGCGCGCGCGGACGCGCGCCGTCCGGCTCGCGGAAAGGGCGTGGGCCCGATGCTTAAAGATTAGGCGGTTTCGGCGGAAAGCGCGAAGCCGCGGCCGTGCCGGCCCGATTCAGACCGCGCCGCCGCCGCGCGCGAGTACTTCGTCGCGATAGTCGGCCGGGCTGCGCCCGCTCCATTTGCGGAACGCGCGGTAGAACGCGCTGGGCTCCGCGAAACCGGTTGCCGCAGCGACATCGGCGATCGTGCGCGCGGGGTCGGCCAGCGCCTCGAACGCGAGATCGCGCCGCAGCGTGTCCTTGATCGACTGGTAGGCCTGGCCCTCCTGGTGCAGCTTGCGCCGCAGCGTGGCCTCGGCCACGTGCAGCCGCGCGGCCATCCCGCCCGCGCCCGGCCAGGCGGCGGGCGGCATCCCGCGCAGCACCGCGCGCACGCGCTGCGCGAGCGCGTTCGGGTTGCGGTACTTGACGATGAAGCTGGCCGGCGCGTTGCGCAGGAACGTCTTCAGCGTCTTCGCGTTCTGCACGACCGGCAGCGTCGCGAATTCGGGATCGAAATCGACATACGAATCGGGCTCGTTGAACCGCATGTCGTCGCAGAACATCGACGGGTATTCGTGGTCGGCGGGCGGCGTGTCGCAGCGGAAGCTCGCGTGCAGCAGCGGAATGCGGCGCCCGATCAGCCAGCAGGTGAGCCCGTACACGATGATGAAATAGGTCGCGTACGTGAACATCGCGGGCGTCGCGCCGTTGTTGCGGTGCACGAAGCGCAGCCGCACGCGCTGCGGGTTCGCGTCGAGCTCCGCGTGCAGGTCGTCGAGCACGCAGTGCATGAAATTCACCGCGCGCGCCATCGCGTGCAGCCCGTCGCGCGCGGACAGCGCGGACTGGCTCATCGCGATGAAGCTGCCGCTGCGCATCGGGTGGCGATCCTGCCCGAAAAACTCGTCGTCCATCGTGCGCGCGATCGCATTCCACAGCGCGCCGTACTGCTGCGCGGACACGCGTGCGCGCGGCTGCTCGAGCAGCGCGGGCGCGATGCCGGCCTGCGCGAGCAGCGGCTCGGCCGCGACGCCGCGCCGCGTGGCGAGCGCGACGCTGTAAGCGACGAGGCTGATCGCCACGGTTCCCTTGTCTTCCTGCTTCATCGGTGTCGCCGGTGTGGCAAAAACGCTCAGTGTAAATGAGCGACGCGAGCATCGAACAGTCGCACGGGCTTGCCTACACTTGTTGCATCGAAACGCAAGGACGGTCGCGCCCGGCGGCCGCGGGAGACAGCAGCACCATGGACGAGCTTTACACCGAAGACCAGCGGATGATCCGCGACGCCGCGCGCGCCTTTGCGACCGAGATGCTGGCGCCGAACGCGGCGCAGTGGGACCACGACGCGCACCTGCCGGACGCGATCGTCGCGCAGCTCGGCGAACTCGGCCTGCTCGGGATGATCGTGCCGCAGGAGCTGGGCGGTTCGTATACGGACTACGTGGCCTACGCGCTGGCGATGGAAGAGGTCGCCGCCGGCGACGCCGCGTGCGCGACGATGATGAGCGTGCACAACTCGGTCGGCTGCGGGCCGATCCTCGGCTTCGGCACGCCCGCGCAGAAGGATCGCTGGCTGGCCGACATGGCGGCGGGCCGCGTGATCGGCGCGTTCTGCCTGACCGAGCCGCAGGCCGGTTCCGAGGCCAACAACCTGCGCACGCGTGCTGAACTGCGCGACGGCAAATGGGTGCTGAACGGCGCGAAGCAGTTCGTGACCAACGGCCAGCGCGCCGGTGTCGCGATCGTTTTTGCCATGACCGACCCGGAAGCCGGCAAGCGCGGCATTTCCGCGTTCCTGGTGCCGACCGACACGCCGGGCTTCATCGTCGGCAAGCCGGAGAAGAAGATGGGCATCCGCGCGTCGGATACGTGCCCGATCACGTTCGAGAACTGCGCTATCCCAGAGGAAAACCTGCTCGGCAACCGCGGCGAAGGGCTGAAGATCGCGCTGTCGAACCTCGAAGGCGGCCGCATCGGCATCGCCGCGCAGGCGCTCGGCATCGCGCGCGCCGCGTTCGACAAGGCGCGCCGCTATGCGGGCGAGCGCGTGCAGTTCGGCAAGCCGATCGCCGAGCATCAGGCGATCCAGCAGAAGCTCGCCGACATGGCCGTGCAGATCAACGCCGCGCGCCTGCTCGTGCATCACGCGGCGAAGCTGCGCACGGCCGGCCTGCCGTGCCTGTCGGAAGCGTCGCAGGCGAAGCTGTTCGCGTCCGAGATGGCCGAGCGCGTATGTTCGGATGCGATCCAGATCCACGGCGGCTACGGCTACCTGGTCGATTACGAAGTCGAGCGTCACTATCGCGACGCGCGCATCACGCAGATTTACGAAGGCACCAGCGAAGTGCAGCGGATGGTGATCGCGCGGCAGCTTTGACGCGCGCCGGTCGCACCGTTTGAAACGTCAGGCAGGGCACGAGGGCAGCGCGGTGAACGCGGCACGCAACGACGTGACCGTGCGCCGTGCAACACGGAACCGGGCATGTGCTGCAGCACAGGCGCCGGTTGACCGCTGGGCATGGAGACTGGACGGAGACGACACATGACGGTACAGGCATTCCTGAACGCACGCGACTTTCTGCTGCGCCATCGCACCGACTACGAGACCGCGTACCGCGATTTCGAATGGCCGGTGCTCGATGCGTTCAACTGGGCGCTCGACTACTTCGACCCGATGGCGCGCGGCAACGACCAGCCCGCGCTGTGGATCGTCGATGCGGCAACCGGCACGGGCGATCCGTATTCGTTCGCGCAGATGTCCGAGCGTTCGTCGCGGATCGCGAACTGGCTGCGATCGATCGGCGTCGTACGCGGCGACCGCATCCTGCTGATGCTGCCGAACCGTGTCGAGCTGTGGGACGCGATGCTCGCCGCGATGAAGCTCGGCGCGATCGTGCTGCCTGCCACCACGCAGCTGTCGCCCGACGACGTGCGCGACCGCGTGCAGATCGGCGGCGCGAAATACGTGATCGTCGACGAGAACGAAACCGCGAAATTCGAACAGCCCGACCTCGGCCTCGCGCAGAAGATCGTCGCCGGCGCGCCGCGCGCTGGCTGGCTCGCGATGAACGACGGCTACGCGGCGAGCGCCGTATTCGAGCCGGACGCCGTCACGCACGCCAACGATCCGATGCTGCTGTACTTCACATCGGGCACGACGTCGAAGCCGAAGCTCGTCGAGCACACGCACCGCACCTATCCGGTCGGCCATCTGTCGACGATGTATTGGGTCGGCCTGCAGCCGGGCGACATCCACTGGAACATCAGCTCGCCGGGGTGGGCGAAGCATGCATGGAGCTGCTTCTTCGCGCCGTGGAATGCGCAGGCTTGCGTGTTCGCCTTCAACTACGCGCGCTTCGAGCCGAAGGTCGTGCTCGATGCGCTCGTCAAATACCGGGTGACGACGCTGTGCGCGCCGCCGACCGTGTGGCGCATGCTCGTGCAGCAGCCGCTCGCGTCGTTCGACGTGAAGCTGCGCGAGATCGTCGGCGCGGGCGAGCCGCTGAATCCCGAGATCATCGAGCGCGTGAAGAAGGCGTGGAATATTTCGATTCGCGACGGCTACGGCCAGACCGAGACGACCTGCCTGATCGGCAACTCGCCGGGCCAGCCGGTCGTTGCGGGCTCGATGGGCCGGCCGCTGCCCGGCTACCGGATCGCGCTGCTCGACCCGGACGGCGCGCCGGTGACCGAAGGCGAAGTCGCGCTGCCGATCGGCGCGGACGTCACGCGCCCGGTCGGGCTGATGACCGGCTACGCGAACAATCCCGACGCGACGGCCCACGCGATGCGCGACGGCCACTACCGCACGTCGGACATCGCGATGCGCGGCGACGACGGCTACTACGTGTACATCGGCCGCGCGGACGACGTATTCAAGTCGTCCGACTACCGGGTGAGCCCGTTCGAACTCGAGAGCGTGCTGATCGAGCATCCGGCGATCGCCGAGGCGGCCGTCGTGCCGAGCCCCGACCCCGTGCGGCTGTCGGTGCCGAAGACCTTCATCACGCTGCGGCAGGGCTACGAGGAAAGCCCCGAACTCGCGCTGGAGATCTTCCGTTTCTCGCGCGAGAAGCTCGCGCCGTACAAGCGCATCCGCCGCCTGCAGTTCGCGGAGCTGCCGAAGACGATCTCGGGGAAGATCCGCCGCGTCGAGCTGCGCCGCCGCGAGATCGAACGCGGCGACGACGCGAGCGCGCGCATGCCGGGCGAGTACTGGGAAGAGGATTTTGCTGCTGAACTGAAATGACGTGACCGCGGGCCGCGCGCGCCGCATGTCGCGGCGGCCGCCCGCAGCCGAACTGAACCGGCCGCGCGGCAACATGACGCTACGCCGCGGCCCACTGCAAGGAGAGAACGCTGATGAACGCGAATCCGACGCCCCGTGAAGGGCAAGACGTGCCGACGGTCAAGCTGCTGATCGACGGCGCCTTCGTCGAGTCCGCCACCCGCGAGTGGCGCGACATCGTCAACCCGGCGACGCAGCAGGTGCTCGCGCGCGTGCCGTTCGCGACCGTCGCGGAAGTCGACGCGGCCGTGCAGGCCGCGCATACCGCGTATGCGACGTGGAAGAACACGCCGATTTCCGCGCGCATGCGCATCATGCTGAAGTTCCAGGATCTCGTGCGCACGAACCTGCAGCGCATCGCGAAGACGCTGACGGCCGAGCAGGGCAAGACGATCCCCGACGCCGAAGGCGACATCTTCCGCGGCCTCGAAGTCGTCGAGCATGCGTGCTCGATCGGCACGCTGCAGCTCGGCGAATTCGCGGAGAACGTCGCGGGCGGCGTCGATACCTACACGCTGCGCCAGCCGCTCGGCGTGTGCGCGGGCATCACGCCGTTCAACTTCCCCGCGATGATTCCGCTGTGGATGTTCCCGATGGCGATCGTATGCGGCAACACGTTCGTGCTGAAGCCGTCGGAACAGGATCCGATGTCGACGATGGAACTCGTCGAACTCGCGATCGAGGCCGGCGTACCGAAAGGCGTGCTGAACGTCGTGCACGGCGGCAAGGAAGTCGTCGATGCGATCTGCACGCATCCGCTCGTGAAGGCGATCTCGTTCGTCGGCTCGACGGCGGTCGGCACGCACGTGTACAACCTCGGCAGCGCGCACGGCAAGCGCGTGCAGTCGATGATGGGCGCGAAGAACCACGCGATCGTCCTGCCTGACGCGAACCGCGAGCAGGCGCTCAATGCGCTCGTCGGCGCGGGCTTCGGCGCGGCCGGCCAGCGCTGCATGGCGACCTCGGTCGCGGTGCTCGTCGGCCGTGCGCGCGACTGGCTGCCGGACCTCGTCGCGAAGGCGAAGGCGCTGAAGGTCAATGCGGGCGCGGAAGCCGGCACGGACGTCGGGCCGGTCGTGTCGAAGGCCGCGAAGGAACGCATCCTGTCGCTGGTCGAGGCGGGCGTGAAGGAAGGCGCGAAGCTCGAACTCGACGGCCGCGGCGTGAAGGTGGACGGCTACGAACACGGCAACTTCATCGGCCCGACGATCTTCTCGGGCGTGACCACCGACATGTCGGTCTACACGCATGAAATCTTCGGCCCCGTGCTGGTCGTGATGGAAGTCGACACGCTCGACGAAGCGATCGCGCTCGTCAACGCGAATCCGTTCGGCAACGGCGTCGGCCTGTTCACGCAAAGCGGCGCGGCGGCCCGCAGGTTCCAGAGCGAGATCGACATCGGCCAGGTCGGCATCAACATCCCGATCCCGGTGCCGGTGCCGTTCTTCAGCTTCACCGGCTCGCGCGGCTCGAAGCTCGGCGACCTCGGCCCGTACGGCAAGCAGGTCGTGCAGTTCTACACGCAGACCAAGACGGTCACCGCGCGCTGGTTCGACGACGACACGACGGCCGGCCCGGTGAACACGACGATCCGGCTGCATTGAGCGACGGAGGAAACGAACATGAAAATCGGATTTATCGGCCTCGGCCACATGGGCGCGCCGATGGCGCTGAACCTGCTGAAAGCCGGCCACGACGTGCACGCGTTCGACCTGAGCGCCGACGCATTGCGCGCGCTGCAGGACGCCGGCGCGCAGGTGGCCGCGTCGCCGCGCGACGCGGCGTCGGGCGCGACGTTCGTGATCACGATGCTGCCGGCCGCGCCGCACGTGCGCTCGGTGCTGTCCGGCGAGAACGGCGTGCTGGCCGGCCTCGGTGCGGGCGCAACCGTGATCGATTCGAGCACGATCGACCCGGCCAGCGCGCAGGCGTTCGGCGCGCTGGTGCGCGAGCACGGCGGCGCGTTCGTCGATGCGCCGGTGTCGGGTGGCACCGGCGGTGCGGCAGCCGGCACGCTGACCTTCATGGTCGGCGGCAGCGACGCGGATTTCGAGCGCGTGAAGCCGGTGCTCGCCGGCATGGGCAAGAACATCGTCCATTGCGGCGCGACGGGCATGGGGCAGGTCGCGAAGGTCTGCAACAACCTCGTGCTCGGCATCTCGATGGCGGCCGTGTCCGAGGCGATGTCGCTCGGCGTCGCGCTCGGCATCGATCCGAAGGTGCTGGCCGGCATCGTCAACACGTCGACGGGCCGCTGCTGGAGTTCGGACACCTACAACCCGTATCCGGGCGTGATCGAGACCGCGCCGTCGTCGCGCGGCTACTCGGGCGGCTTCGGCACCGACCTGATGCTGAAGGATCTCGGCCTCGCGAACGACGCGGCGAAGCAGGCGCGCCAGCCCGTCTATCTCGGCGCGCTCGCGCAGCAGCTGTACCAGACGATGAGCAGCCGCGGCGACGGCCAGCTCGATTTCTCGGCGGTGATCCGCCTGTATCAACCGGCAACGAAGAAGGACGCATGATGATCGAACTGGACTACGTCGACGACGGCGCGATCGCGTGCGCGACGCTCAAGCGTCCGCCTGCGAACGCGTTTACCGCGCAAGGGCTGCAGCAATTGCAGGCAGCCGTCGCGGATCTGAATGCGAACCCGCGCGTGCGCGCACTGGTGATCACCGGCGACGGCCCGAAGTTCTTCAGCGCGGGCGCCGATCTCAACACGTTCGCCGACGGCGATCGCGCGGTCGCGCGTGAGATGGCGTCGCGCTTCGGTGCGGCGTTCGAGGCGCTGCACGACGCGCGCGTCGTGACGATCGCCGCGATCAACGGCTATGCGATGGGCGGCGGGCTCGAATGCGCGCTCGCGTGCGACCTGCGGATCGCCGAGACGCATGCGCAGATGGCGCTGCCCGAGCCGTCGGTCGGCCTGCTGCCGTGCGGGCTCGGCACGCAGACGCTGCCCTGGCTCGTCGGAGAAGGCTGGGCGAAGAAGATCATCCTGACCGGCGCGCGCGTCGACGCGGCCACCGCGCTGCGGATCGGCCTCGTCGAGGACGTGGTGGAGAGCGGCGGCGCACGCGATGCGGCGCTGGCGCTGGCGCGCAACGTCGCGCGGCAGAGCCCGCACGCGGTCGCGTACAGCAAGGAACTGATCGGCCTCGCGCGCCGTGGCGTGCCGCGCAGCGCGGCGCTCGCGGTCGAGCGCGAACGCTTCGTCGACCTGTTCGAGACGAACGATCCGCGCGAAGGCGTGGCCGCGTTCCTCGGCAAGCGCGCGCCGCAGTGGCAGACCGACGGGGAGCCGCAACGATGAGCACGCCGGTCACGAGTCGCGACGCATTCGCGGAGCACGCGCCCGAGGTGCTGTTCCGCGTGGTGAACCGCGTGGCGCTGATCACGCTGAACCGTCCGGCCGCGCTCAACGCGCTGTCGTACGCGATGATCGGCGAGCTGGCCGCGCTGTTCGAGCGCTGCCGCGACGACAGCCAGATCGTCGCGGTCGTGCTGCGCGGCGCGGGCGAGAAGGGTTTCTGCGCGGGCGGCGACGTGCGTGCGCTGTACCGGATGGTCGCGCAGCGCGAAACCTGGCTGCCGTTCTTCGTCGACGAATACCGGCTCGACTACGCGATTCACACGTTCCCGAAACCGGTGGTCGCGCTGATGGACGGCGTGACGATGGGCGGCGGCATGGGGCTCGCGCAGGGCGCGGCGCTGCGCGTCGCGACCGAGCGCAGCAGGATCGCGATGCCGGAGACGCGCATCGGCCTCGTGCCCGACGTCGGCGCGACGCATTTCCTGTCGCGCATGCCGGTCGAACTCGAGCTGTACGTCGGGCTGACCGGCGCGATGCTGTCGGGTGCCGATGCATTGACCGCGAAGCTCGCGGACCTGTGCGTGCCGTCCGCATGGCTCGATACGTTCGAGACGCGCATCGAAAGCGTCAAGTGGGACGGCGATGCGCTGCCGCTGCTGCGCAAGGTGTTCGAGCCGCCGTGCAACGTGGTGCCGCACGCGGCGCTCGACAGCCAGATGCCGTGGATCGTCCGTCAGTTCGACAAGCGCTCGACCGTCGAGCGGATCGTCGCGACGCTCACGCAGGATCTCGCGCGTGAAGAGCTGTCGCGCGAGCACCGTCAATGGCTGCAGGCGACGCTCGATGCGCTCGCGAGCCATTCGCCGACGATGCTCTCGGTGACGCGCGAGGCGCTGCTGCGCGGCCGGCAGATGACGCTCGCCGAATCGTTCCGGATGGAGCTCGGCATCGTGGCGCGCGCGATCGAGGAGGGCGACTTCTGCGAAGGTGTGCGCGCGCATCTCGTCGACAAGGATCGCAAGCCGCGCTGGGCGCCCGCGTCGCTCGTCGAAGTGCGTGCCGAACGCGTGCGGCATTTCCTGACGTCGCCGTGGAAGCTGTTCGCGCATCCGCTCGCCGATCTCGGCGCGGCGTGATCTCCCGACGCGCCGCGCATCGGCGCGTCGGTTTCGACTCATCTCATCGCACTTCGTCCGGGCGCTCGATCATCGGCGGAACCGCCTGTGCGAGCGCGTCGATCACGCAGCGCGTCTTGCGCGGCAGGTAGCGCGTCTTCGGCCAGATCGCGTGAATGTCGCCTTCGCACACGAAGCAGCGATCGAGCACGACGACCATCTCGCCGCGCTTCACGTAATGGTCGAGCAGCCAGCTCGGCACCCATGCGATCCCGAACCCCGACGCACCGGCCGCCGCGATCGCCTGCACGTCGTCGAAACTCAGCTGGTGCGGCATGTCGATCCGCACCGTCGTGCCGTCCGGCGCGCGCAAGTCCCACGGTTGAACCACGCCCGAGCGTGAATACGCGATCGTCCGGTGATGCTTCAGGTCGTCGAGCGTCTTCGGCACCCCATGGCGCGCGAGATACGACGGCGCCGCGCCGAGGCTGCCGTATTGCGTGCCGAGCCGGCGCACCGCGAGGCTCGTGCTGTCCGCCAGCGTGCCGATCCGCACCGCGAGGTCGATGCCTTCCTCGACGAGATCGACGAAGCGATCGGTGATCGACACGTCGATCCGCAGGTGCGGGTAAGTGCGCGCGAGATCGAGCACGATCGGCGTCACGCAGTGGTGCCCGAACGCGAGCGGCACGCTCAGCCGCAGCTTGCCGCGCGCTTCGTTGCGGCCGCAATCGAGATCGGCTTCCGCGGCTTCGAGCTCCGCCAGCGCACGCACGCAGCGGTCGTAATACGCCTGGCCGTCGTCGGTCAGGCTCTGGCTGCGCGTCGTGCGCTGCAGCAGCCGCGCGCCGAGCCGCTTCTCGAGCCGCGCGATCGCCTTGCCGACCGCCGAGCGCGTCATGTCGAGCCGCTCCGCCGCGAGCGCGAAGCTGCCCGATTCCACTACCTGGACGAAGGTCGTCACGCCGTCGAGTCTGTCGGTCATCGCTGGTTGCGTCGATTGGGTCCTGAAATTCCCCAGTTCGTGGAAATATGCGCGTCAATGGGGCGGGAAATTCTCACTATAGTACCGATTCCCGTCCAGCGTGCGTTGCCGGCCGCACGCGGGGAATCCTAATCACCTGGAGGCGCGCGGCTCGTGACCGGGCCGCCGCGCAATACGCATGACGCTATCCGACTCCCGCAGGAATGCGGTCGCACTCGCGGCCGTCTGTCTCACGTCGCTAATGTTCGGCCTCGAAATCTCGAGCGTGCCGGTGATCCTGCCGACGCTCGAACACGTGCTGCATGGCGATTTCAACGGCATGCAGTGGATCATGAACGCGTACACGATCGCGTGCACGACGGTGCTGATGGCGGCCGGCACGCTCGCCGACCGGTTCGGCCGCAAGCGCGTGTACGTGATCGGCACCGCGTTGTTCGGCGCGACGTCGCTGCTGTGCGGGCTCGCGCCGAACGTGCCGGTGCTCGTCGCGGGCCGGCTGCTGCAGGGTGCGAGCGGCGGCGCGATGCTGATCTGCCAGATTGCCGTGCTGTCGCACCAGTTCCGCGAGGGCCGCGAGCGCGGCCGCGCGTTCGGGATCTGGGGGATCGTGTTCGGCATCGGGCTCGGCTTCGGACCGATCGTCGGCGGCGCGATCGTCGCGCTGGCGAGCTGGCCGTGGGTGTTCCTCGTCCATGCGCCGCTTGCGGCCGTCGCGCTCGTGCTGATCGGCGGCGCGGTGCAGGAGTCGCGCGATCCGCATGCGGGCACGCTCGACGTCGCGGGCATCGTCACGCTGTCGCTCGCGGTGCTCGGCCTCGCGTTCTACATCACGCAAAGTGCGGAACTCGGGCTGACGAGTGCGGCCGGCCTCGGCGTACTCGGCGCGACCGTGCTCGCGGTGATCGGTTTCGTCTTCGCGGAGCGCGCCAGCGCGCGGCCGATGTTCGACTTCCAGGTGTTCCGGATCCGCGCGTTCACCGGCGCGATCTTCGGCTCGATGGGGATGAACTTCAGCTTCTGGCCGTTCATGATCTACCTGCCGATCTGGTTCCAGGTCGCGCTCGGCTACGACAGCGTGACGGCCGGCCTCGCGTTGCTCGCGTACACGCTGCCGACGCTGGTCGCGCCGCCGCTCGGCGAGCGGCTCGCGCTGCGCTACGGGCCGGGCGTCGTGATTCCGGGCGGCCTGTTCACGATCGCGGCGGGCTTCGCGCTGATGCGGCTCGGCAGCGCGGCCGAGCATGCGAGCTGGCTGACGATGCTGCCCGGCTGCGTGATCGCCGGCATCGGGCTCGGCTTGACGAACACGCCCGTCACGAACACGACGACGGGCGCGGTGCCGAGTTCGCGGGCCGGGATGGCGTCGGGCATCGACATGAGTGCGCGGATGATCTCGCTCGCGCTGAACATTGCGGCGATGGGCTTCGTGCTGGTCGCGGGGATCGTCGCGAGCCTGAAGGGCGGGGCGGCGGGCGCGATCGGCGATGCCGCGCTGCGCCGGCTTGCGCAGGAGATCGCGTCGGGCCGCACCGACGGGCTGAACGCGATCGCGCCGGCGCTCGCGCAGGCCGACCCGACCGGTGCTGCATTGCATGCGGCGCTCGTGCACGGCTTCGGCTGGGTGATGGTGTACGGTGCGGCTGGCGTGGC
Source organism: Burkholderia sp. Bp8992 (assembly GCF_003853705.1). Lineage (GTDB taxonomy): Bacteria > Pseudomonadota > Gammaproteobacteria > Burkholderiales > Burkholderiaceae > Burkholderia. The sequence continues at coordinate 31,449 of NZ_QTQI01000038.1, forward strand.
CGTGCTCGCCACCGCGAGCGCGGTGGCGTTCGCGCCCGCGCGGCGCCGGGCGGCCGTGTGCGAGTGAGGCGGTCGACGCGCGGCGTGCGACTTGTGGCGGCCGGTCAGGACGTCCCGCCGCCGAGCGCGCGGTACAGCGTCATCTGGTTGTTGAGCCGGTTCAGGCGCGTCAGTTCATCGGCGCTTTGCGCGTTCCTCAGTACCTGCTGCTGGTCGAGCCATGGCTGCACGGCGGTCGCGCCGGCCGCGAAGCGCGCGGCGGCCAGCCGCTCGGCACGCTGCGCCTGGGCCAGCGACAGCGCGCGCTGTTCGGCTTCGCGTTCGAGCTGCACGCGCGCCGACAGCGCATTCTCGACTTCCGCGAGCGCCGTGTAGAGCCGCTGGCGGAAGCCGACTACCGCTTCCTCGTACTGCGACTTCGACACCTTGATCTGCAACTGCATCGTGTTCCACTGGATGAACGGCAGCGCGAGGCCGAGCCCGAGCGTGCCGACCGGATTCGTCAGCACGCGCTCGAGGCTCGCGCTCGATGTGCCGGCGCTGCCGGTCAGCGTGAAGGTCGGGTAGAAGCTCGTGCGTGTCGCATCGACCTGCGCGAGCGATTCGCGCAGCCGGAATTCCGCCGCACGCAGGTCGGGGCGCCGGCCGAGCAGGCTCGCGGGCAGGCCGGCCGCCACTTCCGGCGGGGCCGCGTCGGGCAGTGCCGATGGCTCGGCCGCGAGCTGCTGCGGCGGCCGGTCGAACAGGATCGCGAGCGCGTGGCGGTTCTCGGTGCGTTGCTGGATCAACTGCGTCTGCGCGGCGCGTTGCGCGGCGAGGCTCTGTTCGGCCTGCGCGAGATCGAGCCCCGACACGGCACCGGCCGTGTGCCGCGACCGGACGACGGCGAGCGTGCGCACGGCATACGCGATGTTCGCGTCGCCGAGCGCGATCTGCCGGTTCAGGTAGCCGAGCTGCCAGTACAGCGACGCGGTCGTGCCGATCAACGACAGCCGCGCGGCTTCGAGATCGGCGGCCGTCGCGTCGGCTTCCCAGCGCGCGGCGTCGCGCAGCGCGGCAAGCCTCCCCCACAGGTCGATTTCATAGCTTAGCGAACCATTGATGCCGCTCGACCGGCTCGTCCGGTGCGTATCGAGCGTGCGCGACACGGCGCCGTTCGCGCCGAGCGTCACGTTGGGTGTGAGGTTCGTGTCGACGAGCCCGGCCTGCAACTGCGCGCGATAGACGCGGATCGTCGCGATCGCGAGGTCGTTGTTGGCGCGCAGCGCGTCGTCGATCAACGCGTCGAGTTGCGGATCGCCGAAGCTGCGCCACCAGTCACGCGTGGCGGCCGGCGCATCGGCCGCGACCGGCGCGGCCCAGTTCGCGGGCATCGCGACGGCCGGCAGCGGGTCGTGGCGTGCGCCCGCGCAGCCGGCGAGCAGCGCGGCCGCGCACGCGAATGCGCCGAGGCGGTGAAGCGGTGAGGAATGCGTGATGGCCATGTTTCGTCAGTCGCGCGCGAGCGCATCGATCGGATCGAGCCGCGACGCGTTGCGCGCGGGCATGAACCCGAAAATCACACCGGTGAGCGTCGAGCACACGAACGCCGTCACGATCGCGCCGGCCGAGAACACCATCTTCCACTGCGTGACGAACATCGAGAACAGCGCGCCGAGCCCGAACGACAGCGCGATGCCGATCGTGCCGCCGAGCAGGCAGACGAGCACGGCCTCGACGAGGAACTGTTGCAGGATGTCCGACTGGCGCGCGCCGACCGCCATCCGGATGCCGATCTCGCGCGTGCGCTCGGTGACCGACACCAGCATGATGTTCATCACGCCGATCCCGCCGACGACGAGCGAGATCACGGCGATCAGCGACAGCAGCAGCGTCAGCGACTGGCCGGTCTTCTCGACGGTCTTGACCACGCTGTCCATGTTGTACGTGAAGAAGTCCTTGCGCCCGTGGCGCTGGATCATCAGCTTCTCGAGGCTTTTCTCGGCGGCGGCGCTCGGCTGCCCGTCGCGCACGCGCACGGTGATGCTGTCGAGATGGCGCTGGCCGAACAGGCGGCCGCTCGCGGTCGTGTACGGCACCCACACGTTCAGGCTCTTCACGCTGCCGAATGCACTCTTCTTGTCGGCGGTCACGCCGATCACGACGCACGGCACGTTGTCGGCCAGGATCACTTCGCCCACCGGATTGCGCGTCGCGCCGAACAGCTTGCGGCGCGTGTTCTGGTCGATCACGGCGACCTGCGCCTGGCGGCGCACTGCATCGTCGTCGAACGCCACGCCGAGCGCGAAACGCATCCCGCGCGTCTGGAAGTAGCTGTCACCGACGCCGCTCACGAGCGCGTGGACGTCGATGTTGCGGTAGCGCAGCAGCAGCGTGCGCGACGTTTCGGGCGTCGCGCTGTCGACGTACGGCTGCTCGGCGAGCGCGGCGACATCGGCCGGCACGAGCGTCTGGATCGTGTCCGCGCGGCTGTCGCCCCAGTCGCTGCCCGGATAGAGGCTGATCGTATTGGTGCCGATGCTGCCGATCTCGTCGAGCATGTAGCGCTTCGCGCCTTCGCCGACCGCGACGATCGACACGACCGACGTGATGCCGATGATGATGCCGAGCATCGTCAGCAGCGTGCGCAGCCTATGTGACACGAGCGCGATCCACGCCATCCGGCATGCTTCGGCGAAACGGCCGGTGCTGGCCGCGAAGCGCGGGGCGCGTGGGCCGGCATCGGTATCGGTATCGGCACCGGCGCCGGCGGGTGGTGGTTCATCGTGACGACCGCTTGCTGGCGGCGTGCCGGCTGCCACGGCGGTTGCGGCGGCATCGATCGTCTCGATGCCGGTTTCCGCGAGCGCTTCCGCGTACTGGCGATTCGGCCGGTCGGCGACGATCTCGCCGTCGCTGATCTCGATGATGCGCCGCGCATGGCGCGCGACGGCCTTGTCGTGCGTGACGATCACGATCGTATGGCCGAGCGCGTTCAGCTCGTGCAGGATGCGGATCACGTCCTGGCCGCTCTTCGTGTCGAGCGCGCCGGTCGGTTCGTCGGCGAGGATCACCTGGCCGCCGTTCATCAGCGCGCGTGCGATGCTCACGCGCTGCTGCTGGCCGCCGGACAGCTGCCCCGGCCGGTGATGCGCACGATCCGCGAGCCCGAGGCGCGCGAGCAGTTCGCGTGCGCGTGCGTGCCGCGCCGCGCGCGTGGTGCCCGCGTAGATCGCGGGCATTTCGAGGTTCGCGACCGCGTCGACGTGCGGCAGCAGGTGATAGCGCTGGAACACGAAGCCGAAGTGCTCGCGCCGCAGCTGCGCGAGCTCGTCGCTGTCGAGCATGTGCGTGTCGCGGCCGCCGACCGTATAGATCCCTTCGCTCGGGTGATCGAGGCAGCCGAGGATGTTCATCAGCGTCGACTTGCCCGAGCCCGACGCGCCGACGATCGCGACGATCTCGCCCGCGTCGATCGACAGGTTCACGTTGTTCAGGACGACGACGTCCTTGTCGCCGGCGGGAAAGCGTCGCGTGACGGCCGAGAGTTTCAGCAGGGGCTGGCTCATCGTCACAACGCGTCCGACAGCGGTACGTGCTCGTCCGCCGAGGCTTCGCCGATCACCACGCGCTCGCCGGCCTTCAGGCCGGCCAGCACTTCGACGCGCACGTTGTTGTTGATGCCGATGCGGACATGCCGCGTTTCCGTGCTGCCGTCGGCGCGCAGCACGCGCACCGCATAGGTGCCGTCCTTGCGCTTCTCGCCGAGTGCGGCGGCCGGAATGCTGAGCGCGTTGCGTGCGTCGCCGAGCACGATGTTGACCTGCGCGGTCATCGCGATGCGCAGCCGGTGCTCGGGATTCGGCACGTCGAACAGCGCGTTGTAGAACACTGCGGCGTTCGGCTTTGCGCCGCCTCCGCCGAGCGGGCTTTGTGCGTCGGCGTAGTTCTGCGGCGCCGGTTCGATCGCGCGCAGTTTGCCGTAATGACGCTTGTCCGGTTCGCCGAGGCTCGTGAAATACGCGGTCTGGCCGGCGCTCACGCGAATCACGTCGGCTTCCGACACCTGCGCCTTCACGGTCATCGTGTCGAGATTCGCGAGCTTCAGGATCACCGGCGCCTGCTGCTGCGCGATCACGGTCTGGCCTTCCTGCGTGACGATCGCGACGACCTCGCCGTCGATCGGCGCGACGATGCGCGTATAGCCGAGGTTGGCCTGCGCGGTCTCGATCTGGATGCGGGCCGAACGGATCTGCGCGGCGAGCGACGCGAGGGTCGCGCGCTGCACGTCGAGCGTCGCCTTTGCGGCCTCGAACGATTCGCGCGACGTCGCGTCGTCGGGCAGCATCGCCTGCTGGCGGCGGAACGCGAGTTCGGCTTGCGTCAGTTGCGCGGCCGCCGATTGCTGTTGCGCGCGCAGGCTTTCTTCGCTGGCGCGCGCCTGGCGCAGCGCGTTTTCCGAGATCACGGGATCGATTTCGGCGAGCCACTGGCCCTTCGTGACCTTGTCGCCGAGCTTGACCTTCAGCGTCTTCAACTGTCCCGACACCTGCGCGCCGACGTCGACCTGCCTGAACGCCTGCAGCGCGCCGGTCGCGAGCACCGCGTTCTCGAGATCGCCGCGCGTGACGGGCGCGGACAGGTATTGCGGATGCTTGTCGGGCGCGCAGGCCTTCAGCGTCACGCCGGCGGCGATCGCGACGACGGCGAGGGTGGCCAGCACGATGCGCCGGCAGCGATGGGTCTTCTGGGTCATGAGAACGCTGCGAGGATGAGGCGGCGCCGGCGATGCGTGCCGCCGAGCGGGACGAGGCGGTCGGCGTCGCATGCCGGGCATGTCGCCCGCGACGGCATCCGCATACGCATCGCGCGGGCGTGCCGAGTCGAATCAGGCGCTCATGGTAAGCGAGGATTTCGCGACAAATCGTGTGGAATTTGTGCTGAATTGTGCGAATGCCGTGCCGGAGCGGGGGCCGGGCTGCAGCATGGTTGCCAATCGTGACGCCGGAGGGGGGAGGCCCGCGTTACCTCCGCGCGGCGTCGATCCTGCGCTGCGTATCGGCGTCGACGATCTCGCGGATCGCGCTGAACAGTGGTGCAGCGTCGGTATAGCGCCGGCCGTAGCCGAGATTGAACGCGTAGTCGAAATCGGGCGGATTGCTGCCCTGGATGTGCTGCAGGATCGTTTCGAGCTTGTCGAGCGCCTTCGCCGCGCGTGCTTCCGGCGACGCGGCCGCCTCGTATTCGTCCCACAGCGCGACGATCTCGTCGCGCCGCGTGCGGTCGAGCGATGCCGTCAGCGTCAGCAGGTCGTCGCGTTCGTGCGCGCTCTTGTCGGGGTGCGCGGCCTGCTCGATTGCGGGGATGTCGCCGTGCAGCGCCTCGCCGAGATCGTGGACGACGCACAGCTTCAGCAGCTTCAGCGTGTCGATGCCGGGCAGTGCGTCGGCGAACACGAGCGCCATCAGGCACAGCCGCCAGCTGTGCTCGGCCGTGCTTTCGGGGCGGCCGCCCGACGTATGGCCGCTGCGCAGCACGTCCTTCAGGCGTTCGGCTTCGCGCAGGAAATCGAGCCGTGCGCGGATCGTATCGGGGTTCATGGTCGGCTCCTTGCGATGAGCCGCCAAGCGTACGCCGGCCGCGTACGGTTCGTCCACGCATGAAATATGCGCGGGGTGTCAGTGCGCGTCGAGCGTTTCCACCAGCCGCACCGCCGCACCGTCCGACAGCGTCATCCGTGTCCATCGGCACCGGCTGCCGCGAATCGGCACGACGCGCGACGCATTCGCGCCGGTGTCGAACTCGACGCTCGGCGGCCCTGCGCGGTCGTGCCAGCCGAGCGGGTCGAGCGCGGCTTCCATGCGGACGATCTCGGGCGTCGCGTAGCGCCACAGCGACGTGCCGAGCAGCCTCGAAAGCGGTTGCGAGAATTCGGCCGCGCGCGCCGGCGAACTGGCGAGCAGGCGGTGCGTGAGATCGCACACGAGATGCATGCGGCCCGCGCTGCCGGCGATCAGCCGCGCGAGCGCGTGGTCGCCCGCCGAATCGACGCGCGCGGCGAGCAACCGCTCGGCCGTCGCGCGCTCGTCGGGCGACATCTGCTGGCGGCCGGCTTCCCAGCGCGAGATCGTCGATTGCGCGACGCCGAACAGTTCGGCCGCATGGCTTTGCTTGACGCGGTGCAGCGCGCGCCAGCGCTTGAGCTGCGGGCCGAGCGGCGGCGTATGAAGCGGTGAGGCGGTCATGGCGATGCTCCTGTGGCGGCCGTACGGCGCACGCCGTTACATGATCCGGAGGCCGCCGTTCGCCTTGATCGCGATCGCCGCGAACGGCACGAGCACGATGCCACCCAGCACGAGCACGCCGTCGGCGGCCACGGTGATCGGCGTGGCGAGAATCCGCAGCCCCATGCCGACGACGGACGGCGATTCCCTGATGGTGACCGAGTACGGGCGGTTGAACGGCTGCGCGGCCGTCTTGTCCTGCTCGACGAAGCCTTCGGTCGAGTAGCGCTTGCCGTCGATGTCGCCTTCGAGCACGAGGCCGGCGGTCTCGCTCACGAAGCCGTCGGCGGCAGCGGCCCGTCGATCGTCGTCCGAAGCATCTTTCGGCAGCACGATCCGGTAATGCCCGGTGACGCCGCCGCCTCTCGCATGAAAATCGGCAAACGTCGTGCGCACCGATTTCCGGTAGCCGGACTGCAGTACCGGCCGCAACCGCGCCGGCAGATCGAAGATGTAATGGTAGCGCGTGCCGAGGACGACCAGTTTCTTGCCGTCTTCGGTAATCATGAATGCGGATACGTTTTCGCTGTAAGCGTCGTTCTTGTACAGCTTCGGCGTGAAACAGCCCGACAGCGCGAGGCTGCTCGCGGCCATGCCCGCGGCCAGCAGGCGCCGGCGCGTGATCGATATGCTCATTTCTTGTTGTCCCGTCTGTGCGGTTCGGTTCTATTCAGAGGCTTTCGCCCTCGGAAGCCGGATTCTCGCGTATCCGCGGCAGGTTGTCGAACGGGAAATCTGTCATGGCAGCGTGCGGCCCGATCGGCCCGCGCCCCGCCGAAAACGTTTCCGTCGCGCTTTCAACCGGCTCCTTCATATCTTATTATTCGGCCAGAGCGGCGCGTGCCGGCCGCCATCGGTCATGTCGATGGCATGACACGCCGGCAACGATGACCGCCTTCCGGCCGCCGCGTCGCACGACGCGCGGTCGACATGACAGGGAGCGCGAGGCCGCGCGTATCCCGAAAAATGACACGAGGGCGCGATGGTACGACTGGTGTTGCTGTTGCTGGGCATCGAATATCTGCGAACCCGCTGGCGCGGGCTGACCGTGCTCGGCTGGGTGTGGGTGGCAGCAGGCGTCGGCATCTTCGTCGACGCGCTCGACGGCGCGCTGCATTTCCCGATCGAGCTGTTCGCGTGGTTGTTCCTGATCGAGGGGCTCGCGACGCTCGCGGTGGCCGGCAGCGGCGTCGGCGGGCAGCGCATCCTGCGCTACGTGAAGGGCGTCGTGGCCGTGGTGGCCGCGGGGCTCGTGTTCGCCGGCCATCACCACGGCCACTTCCTGCTGTCGATGATCTTCGGCACGCTGTTCCTCGTCGACGGGCTGCTGCAGTGCACGTCCGCGTGGATGGTGCGCTACCGCCGCTGGAACGTCGCGTTCGCGTGGGGCGTCGTCGAGATCCTGCTGGCGGTCTTCTTCTTCCAGCCGTACCCGACGCATTACGCGGGCACCGTACCGTACTGCCTCGGCCTGCTGCTGATGTTCGGCGGGATGCACATGCTGAGCCTCGCCGCGCGCGTGCGGCGGCTGACGCGCAATCCCGCGTTCGCGACGTCGCCCGCGCCGGCGCTCGTGCCCGATCTCGACGATCCGCGCGAGCAGCCGCGGTTCACGCAATCCGAATGGGACGGCCCGCCGGCCGACGGCGAGCACGCGCTCACCGTGCACGTGTGGACGCCGACCGGCACGTCGAAGGCCGAAGCGCAGCGCTATCCGGTGATCGACCGCTACATCGCGGCGGTCGACGTCAATGGCGTGATCTCGACCGGGCATGCGGCGCTGGAGTCGCCGGAAGGCATCTACATCAGCCTGTACCCCGGCGTTGAAATCGATCGTTCTCCGGACGAATTCACGCGCATCCTGCGCGCGACGCGCGAGAACGACGTGCCGGGCCTGTTCCAGCCCGACTATGCGACCGAGTCGATCGCGTGGTGCCCGTCGACCGTGCGCGTGCGCATCCGCAACTACGATCCGGCGAAGCTCGATGCGTTCTGGTCGTCGTACCGGCAGAACGTGACGTACAACCTCACATACCGCAACTGTTCGAGCACCGTGTCGAATGCGCTCGAAGCCGCACTCGACGGCGCGGTATGGCGGCTGAAGGGCGCACGGGCCGGGTGGGGTGCGTTCGTGCGGCTGTTGCTGACGCCCGAGCTGTGGGTGGCCGCGCAGATCCGCAAACGTGCGGTGACGATGGCGTGGACGCCCGGCCTCACGCTCGACTACGCACGCGCGCTCAGCATGCTCGCCGATCCGCGGCCGTTCGCGTGGTGGAAGGTCGCGCGCTCGGCGGTGAGCGCGATCATGGCATCGCGCCGCACGTGGCGCGAGCAGGACAACGCGGCGCTGTCGCCCGGCGGATCGGAGGCGGCGTCGATGAAGTGAAGCGCGTGGCGCCGGACGAGGGCCCGGCGTCACAGGGGCCGCCACCGTGCGGCCCGGTGAGTATGCCCGCCATGACAACCCACAGACGACAACAATGAACGAGACGAGAGCTTTCCGCACCCTGATTCCCGTGGCGCTCGTGCTGGCCGGCGCGGGCCTCGCGCAGGCGGGCACGGACGAAGTGCCGCGCATGAGCAATGACGTGTACCGGACATCGGTATCGTTCTGCTCGAACGTTGCGGCCGCCGAGAAGATCGCGTGCCAGGGCGACATGATCGCCGCGGGCAGCCGGATCGTCGCGGCGATCGGCGGCCTGCCGCCGGCGTCCGCCACGGCGATCGACGAAGGCGCGCGCAACAAGCTGCCGCCGGAGGAGCGCAAGGGGCTCGCGCCCGTCGAGCCGGGCGCGATCGACAAGGACGACGACGTGGCCGGGCTCGCCGGCATGGTGCGCCTCTGCGACGTGTACGAATCCGAGCCGGCGTCGCGCGCGCGGCATCACGCGGCGCTGCAGCAGAAGGCGCCCGATGCCGCGCCGCGTGTCGAGGCGCTGCTGGCCGATGCGTCGACGGCGGCCCGCCAGCGCGTCAGTATCGGCGTGTGGCAGATACTCGCGCTCGAAGGCCCCGAAGCGTCCGCTCGCGCGTGCACGCAGCTCGGTAGCGGGTCGTAGCGCCCGCTTGCCGGCATCGCTAGCGACGGAAGGCAACGGTTGGTACCGGTCCCGCGCGTAGCGGAGGCGGCGGTGCGTGCGAATTCTTTCGTCCACCTTCACATTCGTGCCACGTTGCGGCAGCAACAATCGCGGGCAGACATTCGACAACCGTGCGGCGCATCCCGCGACCGCATGCCTTTTCCGAGGAAACACGCCATGCTCAAGACGCTCGCCCGCGCCGCTGCCGCACTCGCCGTCGCTTCCGTTTCACTGCACGCCGCCGCGCAGACCAGCTACGACTACCTGTTGCTTGCCGCATCGTGGGAGCCCGGCTTCTGCGCGTCGCACGACACGCCGGAGTGCACGAACCTCGCCGGCTCGTATGCGGCGACGAGCCTCTCGCTGCATGGCCTGTGGCCGAACCGCTATGACGGCAACCAGCCGTTCTACTGCGGCGTGCCGCAGAACGACATCGACCTCGACAACGCGCACCAGTGGTGCAGCATGGACGCCTACCCGATCAGCAGCGCGACGCGCAATACGCTGTCGACGTACATGCCGGGCGTCGCGTCGTGTCTCGACAAGCACGAGTGGTTCAAGCACGGTACCTGCTCGAACTCGGCGACGCCCGATGCGTACTGGAATCAGGCGTCGGGCATGATCAGCCGGCTCGGCAATACGTCGTTCAACGCGTTCCTGCAGACGAACGCGGGCAAGACGGTCACGCGTAACCAGTTGCTGTCGGCATTCGAAGGCGCGTTCGGCAGCAACACGCGCAGCGCGGTGTCGCTGAAATGCACGAAGACGAACGGCGTGAGCTACTTCACCGAAGCGTGGATCGCGGTGAAGACGGACGCGGCCGCGCAGTTCCCGAGCGCAGCGTCGCTCGTGACGGACGGCAACACGCAGGGCACGTGCCCGACGTCGGGGGTGTTTATCGCGAAGTAAGGCGGATGCGGCTGACGTGCGCGATATCGCGCACGTCGCGGCCGATCCGGGTATTCGGGGATGTCGGGCACGCCGCTGAAAGCGCGCAATGCCGCATCGACCTCATTCTGGCAGCGGTTCGGCTCGTCCGTCGCTATGCCAGCAACCGCAACGCATCCACGAGCCACAGCACCGTCGTGCGCGATTCGAACGCGGTGGCGAACAGATGCTCGTGGACGATCGGGTCCGGGTCGTAGCAGCAATCCTTAACCGTGTAGAGGCGGAAATCCGCGTCGCTCGCGTGGGCGATCGACGACAGCATCACGCCGGTCGACGCAATGCCGACCATGATCAGCGAATCGATGCCTTGCGCGACCAGCCGTGCCTGCAGATCGGTGCCGAAGAACACGCTGGCGCGATGCGCGACGATCAGCGGCTCGTCGGGCTGCTTGCCCAGTTCGGGACACGGGGCATCGTCGATGAAGAGGCCCAGTTGCTTGATGCCCTGACCGTTCTTGTTGAGCGGGCTGACTTCCGGATAGCCGGGGCTGAAGCGGAGGTTCGCGAACCAGGCGCCGACGCCGGCGGCTCGTGCAGCGTCGCACAGACGACGCGTATTGGCGAGCAATTCAGGCGCAACCGACGGGAAGAGGCCGAGGATGTCGGTCTGGTAATGCATGACGAGCAGCGCGGTTTTCGACGGCACGATGGCGGGAATCGGTGCGGAGGCGCCGGGGCCTGAGGTCGTTGCGACTGCTGGTGCGTTGTCCGGATGCATGCGTGATGTTCTCCAGTAACCGCTGCGGGGCGTCAGAAAATCTGATCGTTCTGCATACGTCGTCAACCATGCCGTTTGCTCGCGGCTCGTAGCCTCGCGTGAGGATATCCGTGAGCGCGGCGGGCAACAAGCAAGCATTCAGCTTTTCAAGATCAAGCCACTCAGGTATTGATTCAAATCGCGAAAATCCTTAACCGTCCAGGAGTGGGGCGGTAGCTTTACGCCGTTTTCTCGCAAGGTTTTGGGAATCAGGTCGCCATTCGGGCGAAGTATGACTGACGAGACGATGACGCCCGGATAGTCGCCAAGCCGTTTTTTGAAGGCGGGCGTCGTAAGGTCGGGTGTGGGTGGGTTGCTTTTGTTGGCCAACGGCCCCGTTCCTTTGGCATCTGCTCCGTGGCACATGGCACATCTCGCGAGGAAGATCCTTTTCCCGTTGTCACTGTCCGCAAAGGTCGGTGATGCTTGGGCCAGTAATGAAATCCCTAGCGAGGCGACGACGAATATTTTCATTTTTTTGATTTTGTTTTATGAACTTGTGAATGTCTCTTTGGGGTCGACTGCTGCCGAATGACGAATTCTCGATCGAGCACGCCGATATTCACCTGCCGCAGTCACGCCAGATGACGCGCGCTCGATTTCGCGACTTCAGAAAATCGACCGCCCAGTATAAGTCGTCAACCATTCCAGCGCCAACCAGGCAGACGAGCGCCACGCGGCTGTCGGCGATGGGGTTTCCGCCTGGAGCGGTCAATCGACGATCCGGTTGAAATCCTCGACAATACGTAAGACGTCTTGGTCTCGTTGTGCGAGATCGCGAACGCGTTACCTCAGTCGTCCAACCGGTCCTCGCAGAATGCCATGCCAATTACCGCTCGTCTTTTTGCCCGCAATGCCCTGCGACGGACGCATGTATGCCGATCAACTCGAAGGGTTGAGCGATCTGGTCGTACCGTCCGTCCGGATGCTGGCCTATCCTACGTTCGCTGAAAGCGCCGAGAGGCTGCTTGCTTCTATTGATGGCCCGTTCATCATTGCAGGCACGGCCTACGGTGGCTGTATTGCGATGGAAGTAGTCGCGCGGGCGGCCCAGCGCGTGCGTGGACTGTGGTTGATGAACTGTCAGCCCGGATTACATCCGTATCCGGATCGTGTTCGCGACACCAGCCGAAGGATTCTGGTGGGGGAGCATGAACAAGTTATCGCCGAGTTTGCCGAAAATGCCATTCCCCCTGTAGATGTCAGGTCAAGAGCAGCGTTTGTTCAAATGGCTCGCGATACAGGTGCTGACATGTTCGCACGACAATCCGATGCGACTTTGACTCGCTCGGATCATTGGTCGACGCTGGCCACGAGTGCGATTCCGACACTTCTCATATGGGGCGAGGCAGACCGTTTCGTTCCGGTCGATGTCGGCCGTCGGATCGCCAAGCTGATGCCGCATGCCCGCTTCGAGACGCTGGAAGGATGCGGGCACTTTCCGACGCTGGAGCGGCCGTCGCTTTGTACCGACATTGCTCGGCGCTGGCTGATAGAGCGGGTTATCGGTAACCCCGTCGACGGCATCGCAGCCAGATGAGAGAACCCCGAAACTGTCGGGCGAGAACCGGCCATTCTTGGTCGCTCAATAAGGTTGTATCGTTCGTCGATAATCGATTCTGTCTCTACCCTCTACATGACCACTATTTACGACACCATCGTCTGGTTGCAGTCGAATACCAGTGCGGAGCAATTTCCGATCGCTGAATTTTCTGCCGACACCGACATGGCGACCATGGGATGGGTGTCCTTGACGAGCACAGATCGACCGGAAATCGTCGTTACGCAGGTAACGGCAGAAGAGTTCCGCGCGATAGCGGATGGTACGGACGGTTATCTTGCTATTGAACGCCGGGTAAACGCCGCGCTTAAGCGGTCCGATTTCAAGTGCTCATGGCTGGCGCGTGTTGAAGAAGTTGGCTCGAACGTCGCAGGCGGGTCGTTCCAGACGTTTCGGGAGACGTATCGGCCACCAAAATTGTTTTTCCGAGACATTCTTCACAGTGACTCACTGGCGCAGGAGGTCAGTCGTACGACTCGCTCCGAGTTCGAGCGTAACGGTGGAAAAGTCACTGTTCTCCAGTGACCCGTCCAGCAACCCGGCGCACCGCCGCGCCGATATGAATCGACCGCCGTTGCGCCAGGTGAGGCATGCCTCACCCCAACGCCTCAAAAAATCGACCTTCCCGTATAAGTCGTCAACCACTCCAGCGCCAGCGTCCCCGCCAGCGAGTTCCCGTTCGCATCGAGCCCCGGCGCCCACACGCACACGGCCATCTCACCCGGCAGCACCGCGACGATCCCGCCGCCGACGCCGCTCTTCGCCGGCAGCCCGACGCGATACACGAAATCGCCGGCCGCATCGTAGGTGCCGCAGGTCAGCATCAGCGCCGACAGCCGCTTCGCCGAACTCGAATCGACGACCCGCTCGCCCGTCACCGGTGCGACGCCGCCGTTCGCAAGAAACAGCGCGGCGCTGGCCAGCTCGACGCAGTTCATCTCGATCGCACACTGGCGGCAATACGCGTCGATCACGGTATCGGGCGGCATCTGCATGTTGCCGAAGCTCGCCATGAAATGCGCCATCGCACGATTGCGCTCCGCGTGCTGCAACTCCGACAGCGCGACCCGCGAGTCGTAGTCGATGTCGTTCGCGCCGATCAGCCGCCGCACGAACTCGACGAGCGCCGTCTCGGCCTTCACGAAGCGGCGGCACAGGACGTCGGTGACGACCAGCGCGCCCGCGTTGATGAACGGATTGCGCGGCTTGCCGCGCTCGCTTTCGAGCTGGACGAGCGAATTGAACGCGGTGCCGGACGGCTCGCGGCCGACCCGTTCCCACAGCTCGTCGCCCAGCAGCTGGAACGCGAGCGTGCACGCGAACAGCTTCGAGATGCTCTGGATCGAGAAGCGCTCGCGCGCGTCGCCGACCGTGTAAACGTTTCCGTCGAGCGTCACGACGGCCATCCCGAACTTGTCGGCAGGCACTTTCGCGAGTTCGGGAATATAGTCGGCAACCCGTCCCTGGCCGATCCAGGGGGCGAGTTCGGTATGGATGCGTTCGAGAATCGATTGGTAATTCATCACGTCGGGCGGGGTAGAAGCAGAGCCGGGGATTCCGGCGAGCCCGTATGGAACCGCCCCGGCGCCGATTCGTCAAGCGCGGCCTGCATCGCGCCCTTATTTTCAAGACCGGCAAACAGGCAAGCGGCGGGCGCAGTATCATGCGGTACGTTTCGGCCGAGGGCCGGCGTCCGGCACGGGCCGGCGCCGTCGCCGCGGCCTTCCTGATGATCCGACCGCTGCCCATGTCTTTTCGTATCCTGCTCGTCGAAGACGACACCCGCCTGTCCACGCTGATCGCCGGCTACCTGCGCAAGAACGACTACGAAGTCGACACTGTGCTGCATGGCGACGCCGCGGTGCCGGCGATCCTGTCCATTCGTCCCGATCTCGTCATCCTCGACGTGAACCTGCCGGGCAAGGACGGCTTCGAAATCTGCCGCGAGGCGCGCAAGCAGTACGACGGCGTGATCATCATGGTGACGGCGCGCGACGAGCCGTTCGACGAACTGCTCGGCCTCGAATTCGGCGCGGACGACTACGTGCACAAGCCGGTCGAGCCGCGCATCCTGCTCGCGCGGATCAAGGCGCAGCTGCGCCGCGCGCCCGTGCGCGCGACCGAGAATGCCGCGCCGCAGCCCGAGCGCTACGCGTTCGGCAAGTTCTCGATCGATCGCACCGACCGCACCGTCGTGCTGCCCGACGGCAGCACGCCCGACCTGACGTCGGCCGAATTCGACCTGCTGTGGGCGCTCGTGTGCCATGCGGGCGAAGTCGTCAGCCGCGACGACCTGATGCTGCAGTTGCGCGGCGTCGAATTCGACGGCCTCGACCGCACGATCGACGGGCGCATCTCGAAGCTGCGTCGCAAGCTGCGCGACGACGCGAGCAACCCGCAGCGGATCAAGACGATCCGCAGCAAGGGTTATCAATTCAGCAAGCACGCGTGGGAATGACGCCGCCCGCGCGCGACGCCGTCACGTTCCGCGCGGGCATTCCGCCCGCCGGCCGGGAGCCGCGATGATTCGACGAACCCGTTCGCACCCCGATGCACCGCCGCTGCCGACGCTGCGCTACGTCAAATGGCGCTGGCTGCATTTCCGCCGCGCATGGACCGACACGCGCGCCGACCGTATACCGAGCTGGTCGCGCCTGTATGTGCGCACCTACCTGCACCTGCTCGGCCTCGTCCTGCTGACCGCGCTGGTGCCGGCGCTCGCGCTGTGCGTCGAATTGTCGCCGCAAATCGTGTGGCATGCGTTCGACTCGCTGCCGGGCGATATCTGGATCGTGCTCGCGTTCGTGTTCGCCGCGCCCGCGCTCGCCGCGTACCGGTGGATGCGGCCCGTCTGGTCGGATCTGGTGATGGTGCGCGAACGCGCGATCGACTTCACGGGCGGGCGCTTCAACACGCGTGCACGTGAATCGCACAGCGTGATCATCGGCCCGCTCGCGCGCACGCTGAATGCGCTCGCGATGCGCATGGAGCGGCTGATCGCCGCGCAGCGCGACCTGACGAACGGCATTTCGCACGAGCTGCGCACGCCGCTCGCGCGCGTGCGCTTCGCGCTCGAAATGCTGCGCGAGCCGAGTTCCGCGGCCGAGTACCAGGGCGCGCTCGAGAGCATCGCGCAGGACGTGACCGAGCTCGAGGAGCTGATCGACATGAGCCTCACGTACGCGCGGCTCGAATACAGCTCGCTGCAGTCGAACCTCGAGATGACCGCGCCCGTCGCGTGGTTCGAGCATCAGGTCGACGACGCGCAACTGCTGTATCCGGAACGCGCGATCGAGTCGCGCATCGCGATCACGTCGGACCTGCGCGTGAAGATGGACCGGCGGCTGATGTCGTATGCGATGCGCAACCTGCTGCGCAACGCGAGCAAGTACGCGAGATCGCGAATCGTCGTCGGGATCTCGCTCGTGCACGGCAACATCGGCATCTTCGTCGAGGATGATGGCCCCGGCGTGCCCGAGAGCGAGCGCGAACGGATCTTCGATGCCTTCGTGCGCCTCGACCGCCGCACCGGCGGCTACGGGTTAGGCCTGTCGATCACGCGGCAGGTGCTCCATGCGCACAACGGCCGGATCGCGGTTGTCGATCCGGTCGAGCTCGGCGGCGCGCGCTTCGAAATCAGCTGGCCGGTCTAGCAATTCCGCGCGCGAGGTCCGATCCTCGATCGCCGCGATGGCGGCGCGCTTCGATTGGACGCGCGTCGCCGACGATTCCTGCCGTCCCTTTCCCTCGTTGATGCCTTTTTTAGCCGCAATCGGACGAAGATTCGTTTGCGGCATGCGCACGCTTTGCATTACGATTGCATTTGCAACTATAAATCGTGTGCGAGGTCACGCATCATGCGGCTGCTGAACATCGTGTCTTCTCCGCGCGGCGTCCGGTCGGCGTCAATCGCGGTCGCCAGTGCGTTTGTCGATGCGTGCCGCAACGCGAACGCGCTGCTCGACGTCGATACGCTGAATGTCTGGGACGCGGACTTGCCGGACTTCGACAGCGAGGCGATCGGCGCGAAGTACAAAGGCGTCGCCAACGAACCGATGAATGCCGCCGAGCAGTCGGCCTGGCTGCGGATTCAGTCGCTAGTGAAGCGGTTTCAGGAGGCGGACCGGATCGTTGTCGGCGTGCCGATGTGGAATTTCGGTTATCCGTACAAACTCAAGCAACTGATCGATCTCGTCAGCCAGCGGAACATGCTGTTCACGTTCGACGGTGCCGCCTATGGCCCGCTGCTGAAGATTCCGCGCGCGCTGGTCATCCATGTTCGCGGACAGAGCGGGGAAACCGGTGCGGGGCGTCTCGACACCCCCGGGTTCGGGCATCAGGCCGATTACATCGAATTCTGGCTGAAGTTCATCGGCGTGGACGAGGTCAGGAGCCTGACCGTCGAACACACGTGGAATGCGAGGGCGCGCGACAGCATCGAGCGGGCGCAAGCGCGGGCGGTGGCGATGGCCGCGGAATTCTGATCGGGAGTTCGAAGGCAGGACGGCAACGCGGCAACACGGATGCCGCCGAAGCGGCATCCGCGCATGCTCAGTACGTACGGCCGAGCTGCAGATAGAAGTTGCGCCGGCCGCTCGGCGCAAGCGCCACGCCGATATAGACGGGCCCGAACGCGGTCGACAGGCTCGTGAAGAACGTATAGCTCTGCTTGAGTGCGCCGCCGCCGATCTGCTGCCCGCTCGACCACACGTTGCCGACTTCCGCGCTGGCGCCGATCGACAGCGCCTTGACCGGCGACGCGTTGAACGTCATCAACTGGTTCATGTAGGTTACCTGCGCATACGCGAGCTCGTTGCCGTTCAGCTGGTCGGCCGCATACGCGGACAGGTGCTGGAAGCCGCCGAGCGTGAAATTGAACGCGTTGATCAGGTTGGTGCCGCCGATGCTCTTGCCGCCTTCGATCGTCGCGCTGATGCTGTGCCGGCCGAACTGCTGCGCGACCATCGCCTTGCCGTAGATCTCGGTGTAGGGCGCGTTGTTGATGCTGTCGTCGAACGACGACGCCGAGCCCCCGTTGCGCGACACCAGCGAGCGTTCGATACGCAGCTCGGTGAAATAACCCTTGCGCGGGAACAGCGGATCGTCGAGCTGGTCGATGACGAGCCGCGCGCGCGCGGTCAGCGCCTGCGACGTGAAGCTTGGCCACAGCAGCGTCTGGCCGCTCCCGTCGTCCAACGGCACGTTGTAGGTCGGCGAACCGTGTCCGGTCACGTAACCGACGCCGATCCGGAAATCGCCGAGCCGCCCGATCGGCAGGCCGAGATCGAGCCCGGCGCGTGCCGTCTGCATCAGGTACTGCGTGATCTTCACGTTGCCGCTGTCGTCGTACAGGTTCGCGTAGCGGCGCTGGTATTCCGCGTAGGGCGACAGGTAGACGCCGTAGGCGGCCGGCAGCGGCTGGCGCAATTCGATGCGCGCCGACTGCAGGTCGCTGCCGATCGTCGTGTCCGCGCGGAATTCGAGCCCCGATTCGGTGAGCCAGGGCCGCCGGTAGCCGACGTGCAGGCGGAAGCCGCCCTCGTCGGTCGAGCTGCTCGACATGCCGAGCCCGAACAGCAGGAAATTCGGCCCCCAGTACTTCTCGCGCGCGTTGATCTCGAGCACGTTGTCGTCGCCGTGGCTCACGATCTGCTGCGTGACGCTCTCGAAATTGCCGCCCGTCGTGAGCCCGAGCAGGTCCTGGCTGACGGTCTGCGGATCGTAGGTATCGCCGGGCTTCACGTGCAGCGCATTGCTGACGACGCGCTTCGGCACGCCGCCGCTGGTCTGGATGTCGATGCGCGTGATCCGGATCGGCGGCGGCAGCGGCTGCGCGTGCGCCGACCGGTAGGCGGCGTACTGCTCCGGCGTGAGCGCGAAACGCTGCAGCTTCGGCAGCGCGGCGGTCGCGGCGGCCGCGCCGGCGGCGATCGCCTGCTTCGCGTTCTGGAAATCGGTGAACGCGAGCGCGCCGAGGTCCGGCGTGAGCAGCACGTCCCGTGCGTCGAGCTGCTTGCGCTGCGCGGTCACGTTCTGGCGAATCAGGATGCCGACCATCTGCTGCATCACGTCGGCGGGCGACGCAAGCGCATCGAGCGGGCGCAGTTGCGAGCCGATGTCGACCGCGATCACGACGTTCGCGCCCATCTGCCGCGCGGTGTCGACGGGCAGGTTGCTGACGAGCCCGCCGTCCACGAGCGCGCGCCCGTTGATCTCGGCCGGCGCGAACAGGCCCGGCATCGCCATGCTCGCGCGGATCGCGAGCGGCAGCGAGCCGTGGTCGAGCACGACCATCTGGCCCGTCTGCAGGTCGGTCGCGACCGCGCGGTACGGGATCGGCAGGCGATCGAACGGCTGGTTGGTCGGCACGGCGGCCGTCCAGTTCGCGAGCAGCGCCTGCAACCGGTTGCCCTGCACGAGGCCGACCGGCGCCTTCACGCCCTTCTTGCCGAAGCCGAGCGTCAGCCCGTTGATGTACAGGCGTTCGTCTTCCCGGCTCGTTTGCGGCAGGTCCGCGCGGTCCGTCACGTCGAACGCGATATCCGCGAGGTTGACCTCCGACAGCCGCTTCTGCATCTCGCCGGCCGCCATCCCGCTCGCGTACAGGCCGCCGACCACGGCGCCCATGCTGGTGCCCGCGATGCAGTCGATCGGGATCCGGTTGTCCTCCAATACCTTCAGGACACCGAGGTGTGCGTAACCGCGCGCGCCGCCGCCGGACAGCACGAGGCCGATCGACGGCCGGCCGGCCGGGCCGCCGTCGGCCGTGCAGGCGTCCGCGGGCGCAGCGGGCCTGGCCGCGGGCGTGCCGGCTGCCGCGGCCGAGGCGGCGGGGGCAGCAGTGGGTTCGGTGGCCGGCAGCGGCTGCGCGGCGACCGTGCAGCACCAGAAGGCGACGAGCGTCGTGCAGAGCGGGCGCACCCGCGCCCAGCGGGAGGAAACGGTCGCTGTCATGGTGAAAATACCTGGCGTGATCGGGCGTCTGAGGCCTGCCGGGAGCAGGCAAGACCGAGAGATTACCGTGTTTTACACGCGCAACGCGAGAGGCCGTTGTGCAGCCTGAGGCATCCGAAATGTCATTTTCGGCAATATCGTCGCGAAAAAATCATCGGAATTGCCTAAAGTATCGGAACGATTTGCCGCTAAGCTCGTGATGGGGCGGCATGGACGCGCCGCGAAAACGCGGCGCGGCTGTCCCGGCCCGTTCCTTCACAAAGGTTTGATATGTCGACACCGCTGTTCGGAAAGTTGTTTGCGCAACCCGTTGCGATCGACCCTGGAACGGCGAGTACGCAGATTTATACGCACGAGCGCGGTGTGGTGCTGAACCAGCCGTCGGTCGTCTGCTTCCGCAAGGGCGGTGCGACCGACGCGCGGCCGACGCTCGAGGCCGTCGGCGAGCTCGCGAAGGCGCTGCTCGGCCGCGAACCGGGGCATCTCGAAGCCGTGCGGCCGATGCGGCACGGTGTGATCGCCGACGCGCACGCGGCCGAGCAGATGATCCGCAGCTTCATCGACATGTCGCGCACGCGGTCGCGCTTCGGCCGCCGGGTCGAGGTCACGCTGTGCGTGCCGTCCGACGCGACGGCCGTCGAGCGCCGCGCGATTCGCGAGGCCGCGTTCGCGGCCGGTGCATCGGACGTCGAACTGATCGAGGAGTCGCTCGCGGCCGGGCTCGGCGCCGGCCTGCCGGTAACCGAGCCGGTCGGCTCGATGGTCATCGACATCGGCGGCGGGACGACCGAAGTCGCGGTGATCGCGCTCGGCGGGATCGTCTATCGCGAGGCGATCCGCGTCGGCGGCAGCCAGTTCGACGCGGCGATCGTCAACCATGTCCGCAACCTGTATGGCGTGCTGCTCGGCGAGCAGACGGCCGAGCACGTGAAGAAGACGATCGGCTCGGCCACCAGCGCGGTGCCGCGCACGTCGACGCGTGCGGTGGGGCGCAGCATCGGCGACGGCCTGCCGCGCTCGGTCGAGCTGTCCAACCACGACGTCGCGGACGCGCTGGCCGCGCCGCTGAAGCAGGTGATCGGTGCGGTGAAGTCGGTGCTGGAAAACGCGCCGGCCGAGCTCGTGACCGACATCGCCAATCGCGGCGTGGTGCTGACGGGCGGCGGCGCGCTGCTCGCCGACCTCGAGCGCCTGCTCTACGACGAGACGGGGCTGGTCGCCCGGATCGCCGACGAACCGGCCACCTGCGCGGTGCGCGGCGCCGGCGAGGCGATGGGGCGGCTGTCGATGTGTCCGGCCGACTGAGCCGGTTCCGCGGCCGGTCGCGCAGGCTTTCGCACTCTTTCGGTCTCCCTCTTGCCGCCACGCACTGCGTCGGTCGTCGTGTCGAACGGCCGCCGACCTTCCGGCATCGATCCGCCGCGTGGACAGGCGCGAGCGCGCCATGCTAGGGTGTTGCGCCCGTCCGGGGCCGGGCGAGCCGGCACGCCCGCCGACCTGAGAGACCGACAACCTTGAAATATCGAACCAAACGGGGCTTCGCGGCCCGAGCGGGCCGCCTGCTGGCCGTGTTCGCGTGCCTCTGGATCGCGGCGGCCGTTGCGATCGTCGTCCACGGGATGCGGATGCCGAGTGAACCGGCGGACGTCGCCGTGATCTTCGGCAACGCGCTCGACGATACCGGCGCGCCGAAGCCCGTGCTCGCGGCCCGGCTCGATGTCGGCGTGCGCTGCTACCGCGCGGGGCAGTGCCCGGCGTTTCTGGTCAGCGGCGCGATCGACGGTCCCGGGCTGAACGAGGCGACGGCCATGCGCGACTATCTCGTCGCGCGCGGCGTGCCGGCCGACCGGATCGCGGTCGACGACCAGGGCGACAACACGCTCGCGACCGCGCAGCACACGCTCGCTTACCTGCAGGCGCACAAGCTGTCGCGCGTGCTGATCGTCAGCCAGTACTACCACCTCGCGCGGGCCCGGCTCGCGTTCGAGCGCGTCGGCATCGCGCGGGCGAACATCTCTGCCGCGTATCCGCACCGCTTCCAGTTGCGTGATGTCTATTCGAGCTGGCGCGAAGTGCCGGCATACGCGATGTATGCGGTGCGGCTGTGGGTGAATCCCGATGCGCGGCCGCTATCGTTCCGGCCGATGCTTTATCTGATGAGCCTGTTTTCGTAACGCGCCGCGCCGCGGGGCGAATGCTTCCGGCGCGCGTCGTTCTCTCTCTTTTTTCCGGTTTCCTGTCGTTTCCTCTCCGCAGCACGAATATATTCGACACTCGGCAGGCGATAACGATTCGCATTGCAATTTTGATGCAATGCAGAAATCCGGATAAATCCATCAGGCTCCATAAAATCCCGATTTTCTCCGGTAATTAAGTGAGTGCTGATTATCCGCGTAGGCGATTTTCGGGAATTTGAATATTGCACTGCGGGATTCATATACCTTGAATCGAGAATGCGCATCAGCGTTTTCACGGATGCGGCGATTCCGCTCTTTCTGCGAAAAATCAAATAACAAAGACGAAAAACATGCAGAGGCGCCGCCGGACGTCTCTCGGTGGGTAAAAAATACATGCTTGCCGGCCCTTGATCCGATGGCTAAACATCGACTGGAAAACGGTTCGAGTTTGATATAGCCTTGTCTGATAAAAGCAGGGCAGTAATCAAATCAACCAGAAAGTCGCTGCAGAAAAACAGGGGCCACCATCATGTCATTCGACTAGTCTTGCGTCTGCCATCCCGATCCCGGGCTGATTGAAAATTCATCCTTGAATAAACCGACGTTGCATCGCGACTGCCGGGGCGGACGCTTTTGTCCGCGATTTTCTGCTGCGCGCCGTTCGGTGCGGCTGCCATACCCATATCAAAACCAAAAACGAGGGAAAGCATGAATCTTGCGCGTTCGAAAAAAGCCGGTGAGCCGTTTCCGAGACTGCTGTTGCCCACGGGCGTTTTCCTGGCACTGTCCGGCGCGGGTATCGTGCCTGCCCATGCGACCTGCAGCCAGGCGGGCACGACGGTGACCTGTTCCGGCGTCGCGAACCCGCTGGCGCCGAGTTACTCGAGCAACCTCAACAATGTGAACGCGACCGTCAACCCCGGCGCAAGCGTCGGCGTGCTGCTTGGCGTCGGCGGCACGGCGATGTCGCTGACGGGCAACAACGCCACGCTGACCAACAACGGCACGATCGACCCGTCCGCGCTCGGCTCGGGGCTCGGCATACTGTCGAGCGGCGCGGTGATCGGCAACGCGGCGGCGAGCTCGGTCAACATCACCAACAACGGCGTGATGAACGGCTCGACCGGCGTGGCGATCAGTGGCGTGACGGGCATGGCGCTGTCGGTCCAGAACGGCACGGGCGGCGTTTCCAACATCACGAACACCGGTTCGATCGGTTCCACCCCGCTGGTCGGTGCGACGTTGGTCGGCGCGGATGCGCCCGTGGTCGCTGCGTACGGCGGCGGCCAGGTCAACGTGACGAACAGCGGGACGATCACCGGGCGGGTGTCGTTGGGCTCGAACAACTCGCCAGGGGCGGGCAATACGTTCACCAACTCGGGCGTGATCAACGGCAGCGTGTCGATGGGTGCGAACAGCACGAACACGTTTACCGCGGTCACCGGCTCGTCGGTCAACACGGCAGGCGGCACTGGCGGAGCGTTCAACATCACGGTCGGTCCGGTCACGCTCGGTGTCGCGGCGACCGGCGTCGTCGACGGCGGCGCGGGCGGCAACAACACGCTCGTCCTGCAGCAGGGCGCTCCCGCGAACGGCACGATCGCGGCCAACAACTACATCAACTTCAATCACCTCGACGTCACGAGCGGCAACTGGACGATCAACGGTGCGTCCACCGCGCAGGACGCGACGCTGGCGGGCGGCGTCGCGATCATCAACGACAACGCGTCGCTCGGCACGGGCACCGTCACGGCCATCGGCGGCGCGCTGCAGGCCGGCACGGCGGGGCTCAACGTCGCCAACGGCGTGACGATCGGCGCGGGCGGGCTGACGGTGCAGGGCGCGACCGGGCTTACGCTGTCGGGCGCGGTGTCGGGCGGCGGCGCGCTGACAAAGAACGATGGCGGCGTGCTGACGCTGTCCGGCGCGAATACCTACACGGGCGGCACGAACCTGAACGGCGGCGGCCTCACGGTCGGCAACAACTCGGCGCTCGGCACGGGTGCGCTCAACGTCAACGCGTCGGCGTCGCTCGACACGAGCACGAACGTGACGCTCGGCAATGCGGTCAATCTTGCGACGGGTACGACACTGACAGTTGGCGGCAGCAACAATCTCGGGCTCACCGGCACGATCTCCGGGGCCGGCGGCCTCGTGAAGAACGGCGCGGCGACCACGACGCTGACCGGCACGAACACGTACACCGGCGACACGACGATCAATTCCGGTACGCTCGCGCTGAGCGGAAACGGCAGCCTTGCGTCGACCGGCACCGTGAACCTGACCGGCGCGGGCGCGACGTTCGACCTGAGCGGTGCGTCGGGCGCGCGGACGATCGGCTCGCTGGCAGGCGCGGCGGGCACGAACGTGGCTCTCGGCAGCAACGGATTGACGATCAACGCCACCGGCAACGCGACCTATGCCGGCACGATCGGCGGCGCGGGCAGCGTGACGCTGTCGGGCGCCGGCACGCAATCGCTGACCGGCACGAACGTGTACACGGGCGGGACCAACCTGAACGGCGGCAACCTCGCCGTCGGCAGCAACACGGCGCTCGGCAGCGGCACGGTGAACGTGAACGCTTCGTCGTCGCTCGACGCGACCACCAACGTGTCGCTCGCGAATGCCGTCAACCTCGCGACGGGCACGACGCTGACGCTCGCCGGCAGCACCGCGCTCGGGCTGGGCGGCACGATCTCGGGCGGCGGCGGCCTCGTGAAGAACGGCGCGGCGACCACGACGCTGTCCGGCGCGAATACCTACTCGGGCGGTACGACGCTGAACGCCGGCGGCCTGGTGCTCGGCAACGCGTCGGCACTCGGCACCGGCGCACTGACCGTCGGCGGCTCGGCGACGCTCGATACGAACGCGAATCTCACGGTCGGCAATGCGATCGATATCGGGACGGGCAATACGCTGACGCTCGGCGGCAGCAACGCGCTCGGGCTGAGCGGCGTGATTTCCGGTGCGGGTGCGCTCGTGAAGAACGGCGCGTCGACCACGACGCTGACGGGCGCGAACACGTACACGGGCGGCACGACGATCAACGCCGGCACGCTGGCGATCGGCGCGGGCGGCAGCCTGTCGTCCACGGGCACGGTGAACCTGGTCAATCCGGGTGCCGCGCTCGACATCAGCGCGGGCGGTGCACAGTCGATCGGCGCGTTGTCGGGCAGCGCCGGCACGAGCGTGAATCTCGGCGCCAGCGCGCTGACGCTGGGCGGCACCGCCAGCGGCACGTTCGGCGGCGTGATCGGCGGCACGGGGAGCCTGACGCTCGCGGGCACCGGCACGCAGACGCTGAACGGCGCGAACATCTACACGGGCGGCACGAACCTCAATAGCGGCAGCCTCGTCCTCGGCAACAACGGGGCGCTTGGCACCGGCGCGCTGAACGTCGGCGGCGCGGCGACGCTCGATACGAACGCCAGCCTGTCGGTGGCCAACGCAGTCAACCTCGGCACGGGTGCGGCGCTGACGCTGGGCGGCAGCAACAACCTCGCGCTGGGCGGTGTGATTGCCGGCACGGGCAGCCTCGTGAAGAACGGCGCGGCGACCACGACGCTGACGGGCGCGAACACCTACACGGGCGGCACGACGATCAACGGCGGCACGCTGGCGATCGGTGCGGGCGGCAGTCTCGCATCGACCGGCACGATGAACCTCGCGGGCATCGGTGCGACGCTGGACCTGAGCGCCGCGACGGGCGGCCAGACGCTCGGTGCACTGTCGGGTGTCACGGGCGCGAGCATCAACCTCGGCGGCAACGCACTGACGCTGGGCGGGACCGCCAGCGGCACGTTCAGCGGTGCGATCAGCGGCACGGGCAGCCTGACGCTCGCGGGTACCGGCACGCAGACGCTGAACGGCGTGAGCACCTATTCCGGCGGCACGAACCTCAATAGCGGCGGCGTGGTGCTCGGCAACAATTCGGCGCTGGGCACCGGCACGGTAAACGTCGGCGGTGCGGCGACGCTCGATACGAACGCCAGCCTGTCGGTGGCCAACGCGGTCAACCTCGGCACGGGTGCGGCGCTCACGTTGGGCGGCAGCAATGCGCTCGACCTGAGTGGTGCGATTTCCGGCGCGGGCAGTCTCGTGAAGAACGGCGCGGCGACGACCACGCTGACCGGCGCGAATACGTATACGGGCGGCACGACGATCAACGCCGGCACGCTGGCGTTGGGTGCGGGCGGCAGCCTTGCATCGACCGGCGCGATGAACCTCGCGGGCACGGGCGCGACGCTCGATCTGAGCGCCGCGACGGGCGCACAAACGCTCGGCGCATTGTCGGGCGTCGCGGGCACGAACCTCAACCTCGGCGGCAACGCGCTGACGCTGGGCGGGACCGCCAGCGGCACGTTCAGCGGTGCGATCGGCGGCACGGGCAGCCTGACGCTCGCGGGCACCGGCACGCAGACGCTGTCCGGCGCGAACACCTATACGGGCGGTACGACGATCAACGCGGGCAGCACGCTCGCACTCGGCGCGGGCGGCAGCCTGGCGTCGACCGGTACGGTAAATCTGGCCGGGACAGGCGCGACGTTCAACCTGGGCGGCGCGACGGGCGCGCAGACGATCGGTGCGCTGACCGGTGCGGGCGGCACGAACGTGAACCTGGGCGGCAACGGGCTGACGCTGAGCAGCGCGGGCAACTACGCGTTCGGCGGTGCGATCGGCGGTACGGGCGGCCTGACGCTGGCCGGCGCGGGTACGCAGACGCTGACGGGCGCGAACACCTACACGGGCGGCACGACGATCGGCGGCAGCAGCACGCTCGCACTCGGCGCAGGCGGCAGCCTCGCGGCGACGGGTGCCGTGAATCTCGCGGCCGCGGGCGCGACGTTCAACCTGAGCGGCGCGTCGGGCGCGCAGACGATCGGCGCGCTGACCGGCGCGGGCGGAACGAACGTGACCCTCGGCGCGAATGCGCTGACAGTGAACGGCAGCGGCAACAACACGTTCGGCGGCGCGATCGGCGGCACGGGCGCGGTGACGTTCGCGGGCACC
>NZ_QTQI01000039.1 GCF_003853705.1 Burkholderia sp. Bp8992
CGCGATCGTCAGGTTCACGTTGTCGACGGCCGTGCTGTCGCCGAACTTCTTCACGACGTTCTCGATGCGGACGAACGTATCGTTCGGCTTGAGCATGTTTGCCGTCAAACGATTCAATGCATCAGGTGTACTGAATGAATCACGTTTCATGATGGTCCGTGTTGAGCAGGTAAGCGAATCTCAGGCGTCAGGCGCGACCGGAATCGGCCGATGCACTGGCTGTCGTGAACATTTCATCGGTTTTCATCGGGCTTTCCGCACGTTTCCGTCGTCTCCAGGGCGAATTTTTAAACCCGTCAAAAATTTTTTGGATCGCGGATTTCCGTTCCGGACATTGAACGGGATCGATGTTTGGGGAAGCAGGAAAAAGAGGGGCACGACACGGCGCCGCGCGGGAGCGCGGGCACCCGGCGGCTCGTGTGCCGCCGGGCGAAACGGAGGGTGGGGAAAACGAGCAGCCGGGCCGGCCGCTGCGCGCGGCCTGGGCGCCGAGCGGAATGGCAGGAACGGGCACCGGCCGGCAGCCGGCGCCCGTCGGGCGGAACCTGCGCGGCACCGCTGCTGCGGCGCCGCGCGGGCGTCAGAACGGCTTGGTCGGCAGGTACTTGCCGTCGAGCGTGATCACCGCGCGCGAACCACCCTCGGGATCGTCGACCTTCTTCACGTCGAGCCGGAAGTTGATCGCGCTGATGATGCCGTCGCCGAACTTCTCGTGGACGAGCGCCTTCAGCGTCGTGCCGTACACCTGCAGCATCTCGTAGAAACGGTAGATCGTCGGGTCGGTCGGTACGCGATCGTCGATGCTGCCGCGCAGCGGGATCGTCTGCAACAGCAGTACCGCGTCGTCGTCGAGGCCGAGCTTGTCGGCGACGACGCGCGCCGCATCGGCCGGCAGCGCATGCTGGCCGAGCAGCGCTGCCGTGACGAACGCTTCACTCAGGCCCGTGCCTTCGGTGAGCTGCGCGAACGACAGGTTCTTGCGCGCCTTCGCGAGGACGACGGTTTCCGCAAGCGCGTGGCGGGCAGTCTGGCTGTGCTGGGACTGGATCATGGCAATTCCTCGTGGTGGGGTGGGAGCAATCCGGATTCAGGCCGCGACGGCGAGCGTCGCGGGGGTCGCGCGGACACCGGGGTGGTCCGCGAGGGACACGAACCGGCCGGTCGCGCCGTCGTAGGCGTCAATGCAGCCCGATTCGATGTCGTAGACCCAGCCGTGCAGTGCGAGACGCCCTTCTTCGAGCGCGAGCCGCACGGCGGGGTGCGTCTTCAGGTTGGCGAGTTGCGCGACGACGTTCTCGCGCACCATCGAGTCGATCCGCTCGCGTTCGCTGCGATGCGTGCGCGCCTCGTTCACGACGCGTGCCGAATCGGCGTAGCGCAGCCAGTGGCCGACGGCCGGCATGTGGTCCATGCATTGGCAGGTCGCGATCGCGGTCATCGCGCCGCAGTCGGAATGGCCGCAGATCACGACGTCGGTCACGCGCAGCGCGGCGACCGCATATTCGACCGACGCCGACACGCCGCCCGGCTCGGGGCCGTACGACGGCACGATGTTGCCGGCATTGCGGATCACGAACAGGTCGCCCGGTTCGCGCTGCGTGACGAGTTCCGGCACGAGCCGGCTGTCCGAGCACGAGATGAACAGCGCGCGCGGGTTCTGGCTGCGTGCGAGGTCGCGGAACAGCGCGGCGCGTTCCGGATAGGCGTCGCGCTGGAACTTCAGGAAGCCTTCGATGATGTCCTTCATCGCGTGTTCTCCGGTGCAGGTGGAATCGATGAAGGGCAGGTTACGCCGGACTTCCAATAACGTAAAAGACCGATTTATGATCTAGCCGATAAGCAAGACTTATAGGACCCGCCATGCTGCTGCGCCATATCAACTACTTCCTGGCCGTCGCCGAGCACCGCAGCTTCACGCGTGCGGCCGCCGCGCTGCACGTGTCGCAGCCCGCGCTGTCGCAACAGATCCGCCAGCTCGAGGAGACGCTCGGCGCGCAGCTGTTCGACCGCACCGGGCGCGTCACGCGGCTGACGGACGCCGGCGACGTGTATTTCCGCTATGCGCGGCAGGCGCTGCACGATCTCGCGGAAGGCCGTCGCGCGATTCACGACGTGCAGGACCTGAGCCGCGGCTCGCTGCGAATCGCGGTCACGCCGACCTTCACGAGCTATCTCGTCGGGCCGCTCGTCGAGGCGTTTCATGGGCGTTATCCGGACGTGACGCTGTCGGTGCGCGAAATGTCGCAGGAGCGCATCGAGACGCTGCTCGTCGACGACGAGCTCGATGTCGGCATCGCATTCGAGGACGTGCAGTCGGCGGAGATCGAAGTGGAGACACTGCTGGTCGAGACGCTCGCGCTCGTCGTGAACCATCGGCATGCACTCGCGGGCAAACGCAGGGCCGGCCTGCGCGCGCTGCACGACGCACCGCTCGTGCTGCTCACCGCGGAGTTCGCGACGCGCGCGCAGATCGACCGTTATTTCCGCGTGCACGATGTGCAGCCGCGCGTGCTGATGGAAGCGAATTCGCTGGGGGCGGTGATCGAGATCGTGCGCCGCACGCACCTCGCGACGCTGCTGCCCGCGACGATCGCGACGGGGCATGACGATCTCGCCGCCGTCGCGCTCGATCCGGCCGTGCTGCGGCGCACGGCCGTATTGCTGCAGCGCAAGGGCGCGTACCGCAGCGCGGCCGCGCGTGCGTTCGTCGAGCTGGCGCTCGCGCAGGCGGCGGGGCCGGTCGGGCATTCACGATGACATGGACCGTCGCGCGCGGCCCGCTCGGCTGCTGGCGGCTGCCTGGCCGGCTGGACGTGTCGCGCCGGGCCCCACGTCCAGCCGGTGCCGACGTCGCCGAAATCGTGTGATTTATCCTGTAAAATCGCGAATCGAGAGAATTTGTACGATAAAACCGGCGATCGAATCGCTGCCCGCTCATCGTTCTCGATTCAAGAGGGCCACGACGATGAATTCCCAAGAACTGGTTCGCGCGATCGGCGGCGGCCTGTTTCAGCAAGCTCGCCTGCTCAAGCTCGACACGCCGCTGGGCCAGAATGTCCTGCTGCCGCAGACGGTTCACGGTGTATCCCGGCTGGGCCGCGATTACACGTTCACGGTCGACGCCGTGTCGACTCGCGACAATATCGAGCTGAAAAAGCTGATCGCACAGCCTGTCACGCTGTGGATCGAACAGCAAGGCGACGCCTATCTGCCATGGCACGGCTACGTGCAGACCGCGCGCCGGCTCGGCTTCGACGGCGGCGTCACCTCGTATCAGATCCGTTTCATGCCGTGGCTCGGCTTCCTCCGGTACCGCCGCGACCAGCGCATCTGGCAGGATCGCACTGCCGACGAAATCCTGACCGACGTTTTCAACCAGCATCCACAAGCCGCCGGCATGTTCCGGTTCGCGCTTTCCGCGCCGCTGCGGAACCGGTCGTTCTGCATGCAGTTCGAGGACGACTGGCATTTCGTCCATCGCCTGCTCGAGGACGAAGGCCTGTTCGGCTATTTCGAGCAGGCCGGCGATGGCTCGCACCACACGCTGGTAATCACCGATTCGCTCCGCTCGCTGCCCGCCGCCGCGCCGGCACGCGTGCCGTTCCAGCGCACGGCCTCGGGCGACGAGACCCAGGCGCTCGTCCAGTGGTCGGGCTCGCGCACGCTGCAGAGCAGCCACTACACAACGCGCACGTTCGACTACAAGTCACCCGGCACCGCACTCAATCCGAAGGGCACCGACGTCCCGACCCGGCCCGATCAGGGCGACCTGCCGAACCAGGCCGAGGTCTACATGTATACGGGTGCCTATACGTACGGCGCCCAGGGTGACGGCAACCGCCAGTCGACCATCCGGATGGAAGAATGGGAATCGCGCGCGAAGCGCTTCCACGGTATCGGCGGGATGCGCGGCATCGACGCGGGCCGCGTGTTCGAGCTGACCGACCATGCGGCCCATCCGCCGGCGGAACAGGACGGCAACCGGTTCGCGGTCGTCGAGACGGTGTGGTGGATCAGGAACAACCTTCCGGCTATGCCGTCGCATTTCCCGCACGGCCTGGCCGCCCGGTTCGACGCGATGAAGGCGCAGCTCGGCGACGCAGCCGGTGCGATGACCATGCGCCACGCCGATGGCAGCGAAGGCTTCTATCTGGTCGAAATCGAGGCACAGCGCCAGACGGTACCGTTCCGCAGCCCGTTCGAGCACCCGAAGCCCGAGATGCATCTGCAGACCGCAACCGTCGCGGGGCCGAAGGGCGAGGAAGTCCACACCGACGAACTGAACCGGATCAAGGTCCGGTTCCACTGGGATCGCCAGAATGAAGGCGACGAGCGCGCATCGTGCTGGCTGCGCGTCGCGTCGTCGGACACGGGCGGCGGGTACGGCAGCGTGCATGTGCCGCGCATCGGCGAGGAGGTGGTCGTCGACTGGATGTCCGGCGACTGCGACCGGCCGATCGTCACCGCGCGGCTCTACAACGGCGCGACCAAACCGCAGTGGCACACCGACGGTCTGCTGTCCGGATTCCGCTCGAAGGAATACGCAGGCGGCGGCTACAACCAGCTCGTGATGGACGACGCGACCGGGCAAAACCGCGCGCAACTGTACAGCAGCACGGCGAACAGCCTGCTGCATATCGGTTATCTGATCGAGCAGTCCGGGAACACGCGCGGCACCTACGTCGGCAGCGGCTTCGACCTGCGAACCGACGCCTGCGGTGCCGTACGCGCGAACCAGGGACTGTACGTCACGACGCATCCGAACGGCGTGTCGAGCCAGCCGCTCGACGTGCGCGAGACACAGCAGCAGCTCGTCGGCGCCGAGGGCCTGCTCGAATCGCTGTCCGACGTGAGCGAGACGCACCAGGCCGACACACTGAGCCCCGGTCGCGACGCACTGAAGACGTTCACCGACGCGACCCAGCAGAGCATGCCCGGTGCCGCGTCGGGCGGACGCACGTCGGGCGGCGGGACCGGCAACGCGAATGCGTTCGCGCAGCCCGTGATGCTGTTCGGCAGCCCGGCCGGCATCGGGCTGGCGAGCCAGCAGTCGGTACAGATGGTTGCCGACCGGCACGTCAACATCGTCAGCGGCCAGACGACCCATCTCGTGACCGGGAAGTCGCTGATCGCCAGCGCGATTGCGTCGGTCAGCCTGTTCGCGCAGAACGCCGGGATGAAACTGTTCGCCGGCAAGGGCAAGATCGAGGTCCGCGCACACGACGACGACGTCCAGATCACCGCACAGAAGACCGTGAAGATCGTCGCCGCCACGGCGCAGATCGACGTCGCGTCGAAGCAGCCGATCCTGCTGACCTCCGGCGGTGCGTATATCCGCATCGGCAACGGCAACATCGAGATCCATGCACCCGGCAAGGTGGATTTCAAGGGCGGCGACCACAGCTTCTCGGGCCCGACCAGCACCGACTACCCGTTGCCGCGCCTGCCCGAAGGCGTGTGTTCGGAATGCCGACGCAGCGCCGCAAAAATGAAATCCGCATTGACGCCCCGTACATGACATCCGCCGCCTCGATGAAGCCGTTTCACGACCTGACGCGCGCGCTTCCGCTACCGGCTCAGTGGCCGCGCACGACCGTCGCGCAACGGCATGACGATCTGCGCGACTGGCATCGCACACGGCAAGCCGCGGAAACGCGCGCGCTGCGCCTGCTGGCGCTCGTCGACGGCGCGCTGGACGATACGATGCTCGATGCGGCACGAGCACGCGGCATCGCGTGGCAGTCGCTGTATCCGGACACGATGCTCGAAGCGTCGCGGCCCGAAATCGGCCCGTTCCTGCTCGACCTGACGGCGGACGACGACGCGTCGCGCGCGACGATGCTCGACTTGCTGAATGCCGGGAGCGATTCGGATCTCGTTGTGTGGCTCGCGACAGGTCATGCATTGCCCGCGCTCGCCGCGTATCTGCATCCGCTTGCCGAGGCGACGTTGCCGGATACGCGTCAAGCGCTGCTGCGCTACTACGATCCGTCGATTCTCGAAAACCTCGTGCCGATCCTGACGCCTGCGCAACGGCGCGAACTGCTGGCAACGTTCGTCGAACTGCGCTATCGGTTCGATCCGTGGGAGAGCATCGTCGGCGAGGAAAAGGGACCGCTGCCCACCGCCGCCGCAACGCCGATCGTGTTCACGGAGGCGCAGTACGATGCACTCGCACGCGAGGGATTTGCGGAGACACTGTATTTCCAGTTGCATGACGAATTCCTGCCGCCGATGTCGGCCGTGCCGGACCGCTGGGGCATTCGCTATGTAAAGGATCTGGTCGCGCGAGCGCGGAGCCGGCACGGGCTCGTGAACGAGAACGACCTCGCGTATTTCGTGCTGATCGGGATGAACGTGCATCCGGCGTTCGATGCGCATCCGGCGATCGCCGGGAAAATCGCCGCGCGCGGAGAAGCGCCTCCGCCAATGTCGTCAACGCTCGCGGATGTCGACGCGGACGTTTGGGCTACGTTGCTCGATGCGCATCCGCTCGCCGGATATGCCGGCGAGTCGCGGGATGCCGAAGCAATAGCGGCCGATGCGTCGCCTGACGCGGGTTGAGCGACGGGAGATGAGGATGGTGCGCGAATTGACGTGCGGGATGCGGCGGGCCGTTGCGGTGGGCGCGGTAGCCGCTGGCGGTTTGTGGACTGCGTTGGCACATGCGGGGAGCGACGGACCGTATCGCGTCATCGGGTACAACTTCACCGATCGGAGTATCTATCGTTTCGTGATCGACGGGTTTGGGGCGGGCAACCTGCGCGCGCACAAACAGGGCGGTGGCGGCGGAACCGTGTGCTGCGTGGAAGTGCCGCGCGGGAAAAGAACCTGGCATATCAAACTCGAGTACGAGTTGACCCAGGAGCAGTACAAAAACAACCTGCCTGGCGACGTTTACGAAACGGACATCGCGATTCCCCCGCTTCCCGACAAGCACGGTGGATATATCGAGTTTTACTTTCGTCCGGACCGCAGGATCGAGGCTCGATGGGCGGCAACCCCGACCGATCCGCGCAACCCGAATACGACGAGCGATGCTTTGTCCAAGACAAATTAAAAGATAGAAACATGGAGCCGTCGATTATCTTCCGCCGCATCTCGCGCACTCTGATCGTCACCACGACGCTGCTGTTGGGCGGAGCACCGTCAGTTCATGCACAGACCGGGAGCTACGGCCCCTATCGCGTCGTAGGTTTCAATTACACCGACCGAGGCGTCTATAGCTTCGTCGTCGACGGGTTCGGTGCCGGCAGCGTTCGCGCCCGTCAATTCGGTGGCGGCGGCGGCACTGCCTGCTGCATGGAAGTACCGCCCTCCAAGAAGACCTGGCATCTCAAGGTCACATACGACCTGACGCCGGAAGAAGATGCAAAGAACCTGTCGCCGGAAGTCTATGAGACGGACATCGCCGTCCCGAAACTGCCGAACAGACGCGATGGGTTTATCGAGTTCCATTTCCTGCCTGAGCGCAAGATCGACGCCAAGTGGGTCGAATATCGGACAGATCAGCACAACCCGAACACTCGGAGCGACGCGTCCTCCGCAACGAACTGAATGACAGGAACATCGACATGCTGAATTTTCTTCGCCGCCTCATTCTCGGCCCTGCCATCGTCGCGGCACTGTTGCTCAGTGGCGCGTGGTGGGTACATGCACAAACCGGAGGGTACGGACCATACCGGGTCATTAGTTTCAATCACACGGATCGAAGCATCTACAGCTTTCAGGTCGACGATTTCGGCGCAGGAGGCTCGTATGCGCACGAATCCCAAGGAGGCGGCGGCATCGTGTGCTGCATGGATGTCCCTCGCGGGAAAAAAACTTGGCATATCAAGATTATTTATGATCTGACCAAAGACGAGGCTCAGAAAAACGTACCGAATGAAGTGTACGAAACTGACATTCCCGTTCCACCACTACCGAACAAACACGGCGGCTATATCGCATTTCATTTTCTGCCTGATCGGAAGATTGAGGCGCAGTGGGTCGAACGTCGAATCAAGGCAAACATTCCGAACGCAAACTAAGATAGCGAGCGCCGCATGTCAAACGAAGCCAGTTCTGCCCAAAGCGCCAACCCGAGCCGAGCCGATTCAGCGTCCGCGGACTCCCGCGCATCACGCGCAGCGAGCGTCAGCGCTCAGCTCCCTTCCGAACCGCCAAGCCCTTGCTTTCGCTGTCATCAGGAAATCTACCAATCCTTCTTTTTTGATGGATTTGCTCAAGGGCTGAAGGATGTCGATCACCCGTCGAATATCTTTCGACTCTTCAATGCGCACGAAGAAACGAACGACGAACGCGGCATCTACAAGATGTACTACGACGGGATGGGGCGCGACCTTGCCAACCAGACGGTCGGCACCGGCAAAAAGGTGGCAGGGGATATTGCATCCACTGCAGAGAAGATGGCGAAGGACAAGTTTTTGAAGGGGCCCGCTGACGCTATCGTGGCCGATGTCCGCAAACGGGCAATGAGTGACGCCGGCGACAAAGGTCTACTGACTCGAGCCAAATCCGCGATTGTGGAAGGTACTGCAGCCGCGAGCACCACGGCAAAAAATAGTATCAAAGAATCGTTTTCTGTGAAAAAGCTTGGCCCCGAGCTGATCTCTTCAGGTGTGAGCATCGCCGCGGACTCGTACCAGCCTGTCCGCGACAGCGAGTTTAGTGCTGGATATATGGGAACCGGCTTCGACATCCGTGTAAAGCAGGCGGTCGCCGACTTCAAGCAGAACGTACAGGACGCACGGGATTTCGATCCCCGAAAAATTCTACGAATTCGTGTAGCGATGTTCGGCTACGATCGCGGCGGCACCATTGCCCGAAAATTTGCAAACGAACTTATCGGCAAGGTATGCAAGCAAACGAACGGCCAAGTAATGTATGACGGGATCCCCGTCGAATTTGACTTCATGGGTCTATTCGATTGCGTGTCGACTTCTTTTGCGGATTCGATTTTTACCAAGGTCGTCTCCCCCGTGCTTGGCGTCATTCCAGGCGAAGGAAAGGCCGTCAGCTTCAGCATCAAAGGGCTGAGCATGTTCATCGGCCTGGCTAAACAGTCGCTCGGCGAGTACGACCTTCAGAAAGAATTCAAGTCCATCGTTCATCACGTCGCGGCGACAGAACTGCGCTTCTATAAAAATCTCGATTCACCGAGAAAATCGCCCGATCACGCTAATCTGCTTGAAATCGTCTACCCCGGCAGTCAATCCGACGTCGGCGGAGGATTTCGCGAGGGGGAGGACAACAAGTCCGCCGAGCTAGCACGTGTATCTGCACGCAACATGCTTGATCGTGCGTGGGCAGCCGGCGTACCACTCCTCCCGCTGTCACAAATGCGCGACAAGCGCCCCACCGCAGCGAAGGAATTCGAATTCCAGAAGACCGTTAACGTCAACGGAAAGAATCTCACGGTCAACGACCTCTTCGCAGCCTATACCGCGATGCTGCCGAAATCGAGTGGTCCGCTCGAAAAGCACTTCTTGGAGCATCAAAAGCTCTTCGTGTCATGGGCACGCTATGTCCACGATCGAACGGCTCATTCGAGCACCGGTAGCAACCTCTTCATTAACACCGTGGATGCGGACGTTTACAACTCGATCTTCACGAGTGGCGGCGGCTTGCCAAACTACGAAGGTCGCGACTGGTACTACAAGAGTCAGGATCCGAATTCCAAGATCCCCCAGTTCACGTTCGGCGAGCGCCGCACGGTCGACGACATCTCGGACAAGACCGTGCGCGCCTTGGCCACCGCATGGGTACATCCGCCGAAACTGACACCTGAAGTCATCGCATTCTTCGACAACTTCGTACATAACACCATCACGCCGCTCAACAACGTGGCACTCGGCGACGGCGTATTCATGCAACTTCGCGAAATCGAAGAGAAAGGCTGGATGGCGCGTCAGACCGACGCCGCCAAGGACTACATCAAGAAAGTCCTCGGCAACATCTCCAAGAACATCAAGGACGCCCAGGACGAATACGTCCGGCAAGTCACGTCCGGCCAGATTCCTCACGGCGCGTCGATCGGCGATCTCTCCGGCGACTGAGCATCACCCTTCGGTTCGGTTAGCAAACCACCCGGCCGCACGCGCGGCCGGGCAACTCACGCTCCCGCGTCGGGCGTCAGTTGTACCCCAGAATCGCCACCGCCGCGACATCCGGCCGGTCGAGCGTATTCCCGACGAGCGACGTCATCGGTTCCTGCAGAACGGCCTGATACGACGTCACGCGCGCCACTTCGGACACACCGGCATCGTCCGATGCCGGCTCGTCGAACGCCGCATCGAAACCGCTGTAAAACCCCGCTTGGTTCTGCGAAAAAGTCATCTCCACTCCTTTCCTTGATTATGCTTTTGATGGTCTAACCGACCTGCTTCAACACTGCTGCCTGCACGGGCGCACCGTCATGCGCGGCTTCCGATCGCGCCAGCTGCGCGCGCGTGCGCCGCGTGACGTGAATCACCGCGAACACGACCGGCGCGATCAGCAGCCCTTCCGCCAGCTCCGGATCGACCGGCAGGTTCATCACGTGCAGCGCCTTGAACGCCGCCGTCGCGAGCGACAGCACGTAGTACGAAATTGCCGCCACCGACAGCCCTTCAACCGCGTGCTGCAGATGAAGCTGGTTGCGCGCGGTACGTTCCATCCCGGCCAGCAGGCGCGTCACGTCCTTTTCCTGCGCGAGGTTCACGCGCGTGCGCAGCAAGTCGACGGCGCGGGCGATCCGCGCGGCGATCTGCTCGTGGCGGGCCCATACGCTGCGGCACGTTTCCATCGCCGGCGCAAAGCGCCGCTCCATGAATTCGGCGATCGTCGGCATCCCTTCGATCCGCTCCTCGCGCAACTCGTGGATGCGCGCCAGCACGAGCTTTTCGTACGCGCGCGACGCACTGAAGCGCGCGCCGGCCCCTGCCAGCGACTCGACCCGCACCGCGAGATGCGTGAGCTTGACGAGCAGTGCCGTGTCGTCGCCGTCGGCGCCGCTCGCGTCCATCCGCTGCATCAATGCATGCAGCGCCGTGTGGATCTCGTCGAGCTCGCGGCTCATCCGGCGCGCGACCGGCAGCGCGAGCAGCGCCATCATCCGGTACGTCTCGATTTCATACAGGCGCTGCAGCAGGCGACCGCCCTGCTCCTCGCGGAAATCCTCGTCGACGACGAGAAAACGCATGAAACCGTCGTCACGCACATGCCAGTCGCAGAACACCTTGCCGCCGCCGAGCACGCGGCTGCCGACGAGCGCGGGCCCGTCGATCCAGCGGCGCAGGTCGCCGCACACGAGCCGCGCGGCCTCGCCCGACAGCAGCTCCATCCGCACCGCGACGAAGCGGATGCCGGCCAGCCGCGCGAACCATGCGGGTGGAATGCCTTCGATCGCGAGATCGTCGAAATAGCCGGTATCGCGGCGCGGCGCGACGAACGTGAAGGTCGAGAATTCGGTGTGGCGCTCCCACTTCAGGTGCCAGCCGCACGGCGACTGCACCGCGTAGTGCGTCGCGCCTTCGTGCGGCGCGGCAATGCCGGTATCGCGGCACAGCGCGTGCAGCAGCGTTTCGTGGATATCGGGCTGGCCGTCCGCATAGATCGCGTAATGCGTGAGCGACACGGCTTCGGCGAGCCGCAGGAACGGCCGGGCATGCAATTCCGCGGCCAGTGCGGCGCGCAACGGATGGTCGATCATCGATACACCACGCTTCCTTGTTCAGTGCTGCACGCCGGATCGACCGGCCTGAACGCCGCGCCGCCCTCGGGCGAAACGCCAGCGTGATCGCACTATGGCAGACACACAGCAACAATAAAAACGCATAATGCTGATCGTTACGTTCAGTTTTCCTGATACCGATGAAGATGCTCGATCACGACGTGCTGGCCACCGTCGTCGCCGTCGCGGAGACCGGCAACATGACCCGCGCGGCCGAGGCCGTGAACCGCTCGCAGTCGGCCGTGAGCATGCAGATCAAGAGCCTGGAAGACGCGATCGGCCGGCCGCTGTTCATGCGCAAGCCGCGCAGCATCGTGCTGACGCGCGAGGGCGAGGTGCTGCTGGGATTCGCCAGACGAATGCTGGCGCTGCGCGACGAGGCATGGGCGGCCGTGGTGCGGCCGGAAGTGACCGGCAAGGTCGTGATCGGCGTGCCGGACGACTATGCGTCGTCGCTGCTGCCTTCCGTCCTGAAGAAATTCTCGGCGACCTACCCGAAGGTCGAGATCCAGGTGATGGGGTTGCCGAGCAGCGCGCTCGCGCCGCTGATCAAGGACGGCACCGTCGATCTCGTGTGCGGCACCCGCATCAAGGGGCTGACCGGCGACTTCATCCGCCACGAGCCGATGGCGTGGGCCGCGATGACGAACGGGCCGCGCGTCTGGGAAGAACGGCCGCTGCCGATCGCGGTGTTCATGCCGGGCAGCGTCGCGCGCGAGAACGCGATCCGCAGCCTCGAACGCGCGAAGGTGCCGTACCGCACGTCCTATGAAAGCCCGAGCCTGCTCGGGCTGCTCAGCATGGTCGAAGCCGGCCTCGCGGTCGCGCCGCTCGCGCGCTGCGCGATTCCCGCGCAACTGTCGATGCTCGGCCGCTCGCACGGGCTGCCCGACCTGCCGCCGCTCGAACTGATCCTCGCACGCAGCACGAAATCGAAGCGGCCGCCGTGCGACTTTCTCGCGGAACAGCTGATGGAAGACCTGCAGCGGCAAACCGGGCAGGCCGGCGACGCCTGATCAGCGCGTCGCGCCGAACCCGGCCGCGGCCAGCGCCGCGTTGACGTTCGCGGCGACCGCATCGACAAGCGCCTCGAGCGTGTCGCCGCGTACGTGCCGGTGTTCCGGCGCGATGTGCTCGGCCCGTTGCCAGCCCCACTGCGGACCCGACGCGACCGACAGCGTCGCACCGAACCGGTGGCCATGGCGGCGGCCGAAGATGCTCACGCGCCGCTCGGCCACATATTCCTGTTCGGGCAGGTAAAGCCGAATCTCGACTGCGACCTGGACGGGATCGTTGACGCGCGCGGCCGGGCTGACGGCCGCACCGAATACCTTGCCGATCCGCCAGGTCACGCAGGTCTCCCAGGCCGCGAGCGGCCCGCCAATCGCATCGACCCGCTCCGTGTCGACCGACCACTGATGCCTTGCAGGCAAGGCGATCGCCTGATGCAGCAACAATTCGGCCACGCGTACCGTCGTCAGAAGCTGACGCGCGAGCTGCTGACCCGACGGCAGCGACGCCGTCCGCGCGCGGCGGCTTGCCGGCCGCGCGACATGCACTTCTTCCTGGACGTACATGGACACTCCGTATTCAGGGGGTCGCGCCGCGTACGACGCGGCGCACGAACCATCTGCGAACGAGCAATGGTCGTTCCCGGTGTCACCGGGCCCGCGGCCCGACACGCAACCGGCGCGCAACCGGCCCGATCACCGCATCGGCCTGCTGCGCGATCAGCATGTGCAGCGTGAAGTCCAGATCTTCCGGCGCGATCTCGAAGTGGACGTGGATCACGTCGCGCACCGCGCGGGCGCTGACGACATACACGCCGAGCGGCGAATGCAGCAGCGCCGCGAGGCGGCCGCGCGCGTGCCCGGCGGAGTCGGACGTCAGCGTGACGGGCAATTGCAGCCGCGGGCGCGGCGGCGGGAACGGAATGACGTTGGTGCGTGCACCGGCGCGCAACTGGCGGCCGGCGACATCGAAGGCGGGAACGGGATGAATGAAGGTCATGGAGCGGACGGAAGCCGTCTCGGCTGTTCGACACACCCCCAGCTTAGAAGAGACTGCATAAACGTCGTGCAAAAAAATGGGGCGGCCGTGCAAAAAACGGCATGCAGGCGCCCCGATTGCACAGCGTGCACGCCATTCCGCCCGCGCGGCCGTCGCCCGCCCCCGTCAACCGTGACAGGTCAAGCGGCGGCGCTCCGCCGATACACTGTGTGCCATCCCGACGGCCATGAGCCGCAGCATCCCCGATGCGGCCGTCGCTTCGATTGCGCGCGGCCTCCCGCTACCCGCCCCGCGCACCTTCCCCATGCCTTCCAAGGAGCGCCTGTTGAAGCACTTACGCCGCGCGCTGTTCGCCGTCGCCGCCGGCCTCGCGGCCGCTGCGCCCTCCCACGCCCATCCCGTCTGCACCGTCGTCGCCGACGCCGCCACCGGCCGGGTGCTCGTACAGCAAGGCGATTGCGCGACCCGCGTGACGCCGGCATCGACGTTCAAGGTCGCGATCAGCCTGATGGGCTTCGACGCCGGCGTGCTGAAGGACGAGCACGCACCCACGCTCGACTTCCACACCGGCTACCCCGACTGGGGCGGCGCGCCGTGGCGCGAGCCGACCGACCCGGCACGCTGGATGAAGCTGTCGATCTTCTGGTATTCGGAGCAGGTCGCGCAGGCGCTCGGACAGGCGCGCTTCCAGCAGTACACGAGCGCGTTCGGCTACGGCAACGCCGACGCCTCCAGCAAGCAGGGCGAACTGAGCGGCGTGATGGGCGCGTGGGTCAACGCGTCGCTACGGATCTCGCCGCTCGAACAGGTCGCGTTCATGCGCAAGATCGTGCGCCGGACGCTGCCCGTCAGTGCGCACGCGTACGACATGACCGAGCGCATCACGCTGATCGACGCGCAACCGGGCGGCTGGACCGTGCACGGCAAGACCGGCACCGGCTCACCGGGGCTCAAGTACGACGCTGCGCACGCGTACGGCTGGTTCGTCGGCTGGGCGACGAAAGGGCCGCGCACACTGGTGTTCGCGAACCTGATCCAGGACGACAAGCGGCAGACGCCGAATGCCGGACTGCGCTCGCGCGACACGTTCCTCGCGACGCTGCCCGCACTCGACGAACCAGGCCGGCCGCAATGAGCGCCGGACTGCGCAACGCCCGAATCGACCTGCTGCGCGGCGTGTCGATCCTGCTCGTGCTGCTGCATCACTTCAACATCGCGTATCCGCTGCGCGACACCGTGCTCGCGCGTGTGCTCGGCTGGGACACGATCCACGCGATCGTGCGCAACGGCAACTACGGCGTGACGATGTTCTTCGCGATCTCGGGCTACCTGATCACGTCGAATGCGCGCCGCCGCTGGGGCAGCCTCGGCACGCTCGACGTGCGTGCGTTCTACGTGTCGCGTATCGCGCGCATCGTCCCGTGCCTGCTTCTGCTGCTCGCGCTCGTCAACGGCCTCGCGGCGGCCGGCGTGCCGATCTTCACGAACCACGCGCCGCAAGGCATCGCCGTGTCGTACTGGCTCGTGAACCTCGCGTCGCTCACGTTCTGGATGAACGTGCTGATCGGCACCTACGGATGGGTCAACTACGCGCTCGGCGTGCTGTGGTCGCTGTCGGTCGAGGAGGTGTTCTACCTGTCGTTTCCGCTGCTGTGCGTCGCGCTGCGCCGCAACACGCGGCTGTTCGCGTTCTGGCTGCTGATCGCCGCGATCGGTCCCGTGTATCGCTACACGCATCCGGGCGACGAAGGCGGGTTCCTCTACGCGTACTTCGCGTGCTTCGACGGCATCGCGATCGGCTGCTGCACCGCATTGCTCGCCGAACGCGCACGCTGGCAGAGGCTTGCGGCAGCGCCTGTGCAATGGCTTACGGCAACCTCGATGGTCGTGCTCTATCTCGCATGGCCGATCGCCGCAAGCCATGTGCTCGGCGTCTCCGCGATGGCGCTCGGCACGGCCGTGCTGCTGATCGGCGCACATGCGGAACGCACGCCCGCTCACGGCCGCATGCTCGCGCCGCTGCGCTGGAGCGGCCGGCTCAGCTACGAGCTGTATCTGTTCCACCTGATCGTGCTCGGCGTG
This sequence comes from Burkholderia sp. Bp8992, assembly GCF_003853705.1. Taxonomy (GTDB): domain Bacteria; phylum Pseudomonadota; class Gammaproteobacteria; order Burkholderiales; family Burkholderiaceae; genus Burkholderia. The sequence continues at coordinate 15,806 of NZ_QTQI01000039.1, forward strand.
CTGCGTACGTTCTGGCCGCCTTCGGGCATGCACGGCGACGGCAAGCTGGCATTGCTCGTCGCGTATCTGGCGCTGTCGGCCGGATTGAGCACCGCCATCGCGCGCGGCTATGCGACGCCGCTCGATCGCTTCATCAAGCGCGTCGCGACGCGGCCCGCGGTACGCGTGGCGGACGACGCGCGCGTGTAGCGGCTGTCGGCGGACTAACGTCCGGCGGCTACGCGCGGCGCTCGGTCCCTGCGCGGTAGCTTGACGTGCAGTGCCGCTGCCAGGCGGCACGCGTCTCTCGTGAGGCTCGTCGGAGAAGATCTCGCGAATGGAGATTCGAAGGATTCGTATGACTTATGAAAGCATTGGGCAGGGCGCTGCATCCGTGCGCCCTGCGTGCGGCGGCGTCACCCGGCGTGTTCGGCGGCAGCGCTGCGCACGGTCACGATGCGCGCAGGCGGAATATTTGCCCAGACGATCCGGCTGCCACTGGCAACAAATGCCGAATCGCCGAGCGGATGGCGGCCGGGCGGCCGCAGGTCGTACGTGAACTGGATCATCACGCCGTCGGCCGACAGCACGCGATGGCATTGATCGACGATCGCCGTCACGGCCTCGCGCGGCAGCGTGCGCAGCGGCAGGCACGACACGATCGCATCGACGCGCGCATCGGGCGGCAGCAGCCGCTCGAGCTGCCGCGCATCGCCCGAGACGATCGAGATACCGGGAAAGCGTCGTCGCAGATGCTGCACGAACGCCGGCGAGCGTTCGACCACGACGAGGCGCCGTGGCGCGACGCCGCGTTCGAGCAACGCCGCGGTGATTGCACCGGTGCCGCCGCCGAGCTCGACGACCAGCCCGTCGCCGTCCGGCACCGCATCGGCCATCTCGCGCGCCAGATGCCGCGAACTCGGGCACAACGCACCCACCGCAGCCGGACGGCCGACCCACTCGCGCACGAACAGTGCCGAGACCCGCCATGCGTTCGGCCACATCATGGGCAGACCTTGAGCGGTTGCGCCGCCGGCTTCGACGTGCCGGCGGCTTCGTGGAACAGGGCTACGGCGACACGGGGCTTGGGCATGCGCATCCTCCTGGACGAATCGGTCCGCCGCAGGAAGCGCGACGATCCAATCGATTCTAGGAAACGCAAACTTAAGGCGACGTGAAGATTGACCCTGATTTGACTGATCAATTCGTGCCGGATCAGCCGACGAATGCCCGGCCGGCGCGGCCCCGACGCGCCCCGTAGCGCCTCACCGCAGGTTGGTTCTCGCGAGCTCGACGATTTCATCGCCGCGCCCGCTGAGGATCGCACGCAGCATGAACAGGCTGAAGCCCTTCGCGTGCGCGAGCTCGATCTTCGGCGGCATCGCGAGTTCGTACTTCGACGTGACGACGTCGACGACGGCCGGCCCGTCATGCGCGAATGCCATGCGCAGCGCTTCCTCGACGTTCTCCGAATGCTCGACGCGTACGCTGAAGATGCCGGCCCCCTTCGCGATCGCCGCGAAATCGGTCGGGCTCAGGTCGACGTTCGTATCGAGATAGCCGGCCGCCTTCAGTTCCATCGACACGAAGCCGAGCAGGCTGTTGTTGTACACGACGATCTTGATCGGCAGGTTGAGCTGGCGCGCGCTCAGCAGATCGCCGAGCAGCATCGACATCCCGCCGTCGCCGGACAGCGATACGACCTGCCGCCCCGGATGCGCACCTTGCGCGCCGAGCGCCTGCGGCATCGCGTTCGCCATCGACCCGTGATTGAACGAGCCGTGCAGTTGCCGCTTGCCGTTCATCGTCAGGTAGCGCGCGGCCCACAGCGTCGGCGTGCCGACGTCGGCCGTGAAGATCGCGTCGTCGGCCGCGACTTCGTCGACGATCTTCGTCAGGTACTGCGGATGAATCGCGCGGCCCGGCGGCTCCGCCACCGCGAGATCGTCGAGCCCCTTGCGCGCGGCCGCGTAGTGTTTCAGCGCGTTCTCGAGGAAGCGCCGCTGCGTCTTGCGCGTCAGGCGCGGCAGCAGCGCCGCGATCGTTTCCTTCACCGTGCCGACGAGACCGAGCGCAAGCGGCGCGCGATGGCCGAGCTGCGAGCCCTTCCAGTCGATCTGCACGACCTTCGCGTTCGCCGGATAGAACGGCCGATACGGGAAATCCGTGCCGAGCATCAGCAGCGTGTCGCACGATTCCATCGCGTGATAGCCCGAGCTGAAACCGATCAGCCCCGTCATCCCGACGTCGAACGGGTTGTCCCATTCGACGAACTGCTTGCCGCGCAGCGCATGCACGACCGGTGCGCCGAGCGTGTCGGCCAGCGCGACCACTTCGTCGTGCGCACCCTGCGTGCCGCTGCCGCACAGCAGCGTGACCGCGTCGGATGCGTTGAGCAGCGCCGCGAGCCGGTCGAGATCCGCATCCGCCGGCAGGATCGACGGCGGCGCGGAATCGCTCCATGCCGGCGCTTCTTCCGGGCCGTCGCCGAGCGCGATGTCGCCCGGCAGCACGATCACCGCGACGCCGCGCTCCTCGATCGCGGTGCGCATCGCGCGCGCGAGCACGCGCGGAAACTGCGACGCGTTCGTCACGAGTTCGGCGAAGTGGCTGCACTCGCGAAACAGTTCCTGCGGATGGGTTTCCTGGAAGTAGCCGAGTCCGATCTCGGTCGACGGGATGTGCGCGGCGATCGCGAGCACCGGCTGGTGATTGCGGTGGCAATCGTACAACCCGTTGATCAGGTGCAGGTTGCCGGGGCCGCAACTGCCCGCGCACACCGCGAGCCGACCGGTCGACGCCGCATCGGCGCCGGCCGCGAACGCGGCGCTTTCCTCGTGCCGCGTATGCATCCAGCGGATCGAGCCGATCTGGCTCAGGCTGAACGACAGGCCGTTCAGGCTGTCGCCCGTCACGCCCCAGATGCGCTCGACGCCTGCTGCCGCGAGCGTCTTCGCCAGGTATTCCGCCATCGTCTGTCTTGCCATGATGCCCTCACAGTTGGGTTGTCGCGACATGCGGCACCTGCCCCGCATGGGCGCATGATAGTCAAGGACGCGAAATGACGTCTGAACGGTGCAATCGCGGATTGTTCCGCGCGGAACACCCACGGAAACCAGCCTTTCGTCGCGCTACAGCGGCAGCGCATGCGTCGACAGGATCTCCTTGAGCACCATGAACGAGCGCACCTGCCGTACGCCCGGCAGGTAAAGCAGCTGTTCGGCGTGCAGCCGGTTGAAGCTGTCGTTGTCGCGCGTGCGCACCAGCATGAAGTAGTCGAATTCGCCCGTCACGACGTGGCACTCGACGCATCCCGACACCTTCTGCGCGGCCTTCTCGAACGCGGCGAACGCTTCCGGCGTCGAGCGATCGAGCACGAAGCCGATCACCACCAGCATCCCCGCGCCGAGCGGCTTCGGATCGAGCAACGCGACGATGCCGCGGATCAGCCCCATTTCCTTCAGCCGCTCGACACGCCGGAGGCAGGCCGGCGCGCTCAGCTTCACCTTCGCCGCGAGGCTCACGTTCGAGATCGACGCGTCCTGCTGCAGCTGCCGCAGGATCGCGCGGTCGATGCGATCGAGCGCCGGCGCGGCGTCGGCCGGCGTTGCGCTGCTGCGATCTAATTTCATTGCGTCAACCTCCGTTTCATCGAACCAAAATTGTTTATCCCTCACTCATCTCGTCGATAACGTAGGTCACGGCAATTTATTTCGCAAGCTCATTTCCCGCGCTTCTGCCTATCATTTTTCTCATCGGGGCACGGCCTGCCGGCCTGCCCGATCGATCCGATTTCCCGCCCAGTCCCTTGCTTTCCGGAGCCCGCCGATGAACCTGCAACGCTTCCCCCGTTATCCGCTGACGTTCGGCCCGACGCCCATCCAGCCGCTCAAGCGCCTGAGCGCGCATCTCGGCGGCAAGGTCGAGCTGTATGCGAAGCGCGAGGACTGCAACAGCGGCCTCGCATTCGGCGGCAACAAGACGCGCAAGCTCGAATACCTCGTTCCCGACGCGCTCGCGCAGGGCGCGGACACGCTCGTGTCGATCGGCGGCGTGCAGTCGAACCAGACGCGCCAGGTCGCGGCCGTCGCCGCGCATCTCGGGATGAAGTGCGTGCTCGTGCAGGAGCACTGGGTCAACTATGACGATCCGGTGTACGACCGGGTCGGCAACATCCAGTTGTCGCGGATGATGGGTGCCGACGTGCGGCTGGTGCCGGACGGCTTCGACATCGGCATTCGCCGCAGCTGGGAGGAAGCGATGGAGAGCGTGCGACAGGCCGGCGGCAAGCCGTATCCGATTCCGGCCGGCTGTTCCGAACATCCGCTCGGCGGGCTCGGGTTCGTCGGCTTCGCGGAAGAAGTGCGTGCGCAGGAAGCGGAACTCGGGTTCAAGTTCGATTACGTCGTCGTCTGCTCGGTGACGGGCAGCACGCAGGCGGGGATGATCGTCGGCTTCGCGGCCGACGGGCGCGCGGATCGCGTGATCGGCATCGATGCATCGGCGAAGCCGGAGCAGACGCGCGAACAGATCACGCGGATTGCGCGGCATACGGCCGAGCTGGTCGGCCTCGGCCGCGATATCGTCGAGCAGGATGTCGTGCTGGATACGCGATATGGCGGGCCCGAATATGGGCTGCCGAGCGACGGCACGCTCGAAGCGATTCGACTGTGCGCGCGGCTGGAAGGGATGCTGACCGATCCCGTCTACGAAGGGAAGTCGATGCACGGGATGATCGACAAGGTGCGGCTCGGGGAATTCGAGCCGGGGTCGAAGGTGCTGTATGCGCATCTCGGCGGAGTGCCTGCGTTGAGTGCGTATAGCGAAACCTTCCGCGAGGGTTGATGCAGCGCCGCTACGTCGACCGACCGGCGCGCGCTTCGCAATCCGACAGGCGGCGCTATTGATAGGAAAAGGTGAACGTCGTGGCCGCGTTTACCGTCCCCGCCGTAAGAAGCCCGGTTCTGACGTACCGCACAGCCAGCGGGATGGACAGCGCGTTGTCCCTGCCCCTGCCCACGAACCATTGATTGGTGTTGCCTTTCGCGCTCGAATCCGGGCCGAACGAGATCTTGCTCGCGTCGTTCGCCCGGTAAAGCCGGAGACCGACACCGCGCGCCGTCGAGCCCGGCGACAAGCTCAGGACATCCGTGGTGTTGACCGGATTCGCGACGTCGGTCATCGTCACATAGACGTCGACCGTGCCCCGACAACTGACCTGCAACGATGTCGTGCCGACCACGTCCGAGACGTCGCCGACCGCAGCCAGCTTGCCGGCATAAACTCGCGATAGCGAAATGTTGCTGGTCGCGGCCGACGTCAGCGAACAGCCGCTCGCCGTTACATTGAGCGTAAAAGGGTCGAGCGAAATGGTACGGGTGTCAGAATATCCGTTCGAGCCGGAGATCCTGAATCTGAACATCGGACGCGGCTTCGACGTATGTGAGCCTGTCACTATCTGACCCGAAAATACAAGCGCGACGCGAAAAACGGTATACCACTTGTAATTGCTCGCGGGGACCTTGGCAACCTCGATTTCCCCGGGTCCGAGCACCGTCCATCCGCCCGTGCTTTGTTGCTGAACGCCTGCCATGACGGCAAAGCCGACACCGGGAACACCCGTTTCATAAACAGGATGAGTTTGCCCATCCACACGATACGTGACACCCGGAACCGGTGTCCCCAATGCGGTTGCCGTAATGGTCATCTCCGCTTTGCAATCGTTATAAATCACGCTCGTCTTCTCCGATGTCAACGCGTTCGGACCAACCAGTGTCCCCGGTACGTATGCGTCTCGCGAGGCCGTGATGTTCGCCGGAACCTTCACCGAAGTGCTTGACGAAAATACGCCCAACTCACACGCCAGCGCGTTCGTTTGCGGAGCCAGCAGACAGGCCACCCCCCAAAAAAAGCTCTTCACCAGCAACCGGATACGACACATCCTCGCTCCGTAGAAGTTTTTGAAATAAATGAAATTCACTTATTTTCTCTTTGACGTCAAAAATTATGGATAAGCAAAGCATTAATTTTGTTAAGCACGACCATGATGCAAAATCAGACCTATCTCGATCCACCTCAAAAATATAGGGCGAGTACGGCAATCACGTTCGAGCTTGATCGCATCGGGCCGCCCTGAAAAGTTGCGCCAACCGAGATCGAGCATCACGACTGCCCGGGAGAGACACGGCGGCGCCTTTCGGTATTGCAGCCGTGCCTATCCACCGGCCGGTTCAATACCTGTCACGGGACTGAACCGTGCAGTGTCTTTATCTCGATGTCGCCGTGGTATATCGGCCATCGGGTTACATCGGAGGGGCGTGTCTTCCGCCACCATTTGTAGAGACCGCGCCTGAAGCGGGCGTAACGGTCGTGCGAAAACGTGTTCGATACGCCCATGACGGACGCGACGCGTTTGCCGTTTCGAAAGACATCCGTCAGCGCGTCGCCACCGCGAACGTCGGGCCGAGATCGCAGCACCTATCGGATCGCCTGCCCCGGTTCGCCGAGCGCAATTGTCAGACTCGGCGTACCCGGCGCACCACGCACGTCGACCCGGCATTTCCCGTCGTTCAACAACAGCGCAAAGGGCGGCGATCCGTCGCTGACGCCCTGCTGCAACCATACGATGCGTTCCAGCTGCCTCGAATCGAACCGGTCGTCCGCAGGAATCACCGTCGACCAGCACACCTCGTAGTCGTGGCCGCATTTACACCGCGCGGTCGCGTCGACACGGATCGATTGCCAGATCGACGACGGGTTTTACCCTGCCATTTCAAAAAACAAAAAACGACTGATGACGAATAACCACACAATCGTCATAAACCGTCAAATATAGTATTAACGCAATACGATACTGATCCAAATGGCACTCGGACTCGCCGCACCCTTCTCCAGAGTTTTTCGGACCAAATCAACGCGATTCCGTATACTGCCATCGTAAAAAGTCATTCATAATAGGACACGTACTAAATATATTGAGATCTTCACGTGTTTTGTCCTATTTCTCAAACAGACCACGTCCGCTACCTAACGAGTCGATCGATGTCAAGCAATTGCATGTACCTATCGTCAGGCACGCCGTCCGCGCACTCGTGCTTCATCGCTGTTGGACAGTGCCGCGCATGACCTCGGCCGCGGCACTCGCACGACATGCCGCACGCGGAGAACGGCTGCACGGCAGGAATCACGGGGGCCGGTCTCGCGGCATCCATTCTTGATACCGGCCGTGGCAGGCTTATTCGCTTTGAGCTGGTTCGGGCAGATGCGTCGCACGATCGTCAGGATCCGTGCGGCATGGTTCGCGTGAGCCTGGCACCAGTCTTCTCCAGCGGCCGTGCCCAGCACCCGGCGCATGCTGTTTCGACGCGCCAATGCGCCAGAACGGTTCGTGCAAGGCGTGCTGGCCGATCCCGTTCACGAACGGCAATCGGTGCACGGGATGATCGACAAGGGACGGTGCGGGGATTTCGAAGCGGGGTCGAAGGTGCTGTATGCGCATCTCGGCGAAGTGCCGGCGTTGAGTGCGTATAGCGGGATTTTTGGGGAGGGGTGACGAGGCGGGCCATACCGGCGCACATCGCGCCGCCGCCCCCGCATGACTTCATGCATCGTCAGTCGCGCAATCCGGCAACGGTGCGGATGAAATCGGTGAATCCACGGCGATACCGTTCCGCGCGCAGGTAGCACGCTTCGTCGACACCGTCGCGCGGTACGTCCTTCAGCGCACCGATCGCCGCCACGCAATCGCTCGGAGCCGGCATCGGGTCGCGCGGCCCGGGCAATCCGCGATCGTCGAGAAAGTCGGCGCATTTGCGCTGATAGCAGAACAGCAGCACCGGCACGCCGTACGCATGCGCCGTGATCGCCCCATGCAGCTTCGACGTCACGACGCACGATGCCGACGCCAGCACGTCGACGATCGATTCGACCGAATCGCCGTAGCGAACGTCATCGACTTCCATCGTCCGCGGCGTATGGCGACTGCGTATCGCGTCGGCCACCCGCGCGCTGGCATCGTCCAGCGCAACGAAGCGAACACGGTCGAAACGGCCGCTTCGATCCGCGTCGCGCAGGATGGCCGCCGCATGCTCGACATAGCCCATCAAATGCACCGCGACAACCAGCGTGCGTGCCTCGTCGGCGCGCGCGGGCCGATAAAGCGCCGGCAATGCGAATGCGAGATCGCCGAGCAGCTCGGCGGGCCGCCGGACGAAGGCGCCGTTCAGTTCCTCCAGCGAGGCTGCGTCGCGCACCGCGAGCGCGTCGAGCCGTGCCGTCAGGGCGAGGAATTGCCTGAGCCGCCCGCCGTCGTCGAACGGGCCCACGGAAACGCCGAGTGCGGCGACCGGCTTGCGCATCAGCGCGCCGCCGAAGACGATCAGACGCGCGAATGCCAGCGATGCATGGGCGCCGAACAGTGAGCCGCCACCGAATGCGGCGGCGTCAGCCCGCACCAGCGCCGCGCAGTAGGTCGCAAAACGCGCGATCGTGCCGATCGTGCCACTGCACCCGACGCCGCGCGAGAACGGCTTCCATCGCCATGCCGCGCTCAGTTCGCGCCGCACCGGCGCGCCGACGAGCATGGGGCGTACATTGCCCGCGCGCCCGGCCAGCCGCTGCAGCACGTAGCCGAACAGGTCGTCGCCGAAATTGTGGCGACCGTAAAAGCCGAAGAACGCGATGCGCACCGCGCGTCGCCTCGTCGGCCGGGCGCACACGTCCCGATGCGTGATGTCGGTCGACTCGCTCATGGCGTCTCCTCCCGCCATCCTCGGCGCACGGGCACGCGTGGCACGCGGCGCCCGTGTGCGGCCTCGTACAGCGCATCGAACTCCCGCACGAAGCGCACGGCGCCGAACCGGGCGAACGCACGTTCACGGGCCGCATCGCCCATGCGTCGCCGCAGCGCCGCATCGTGCAGCAGCCGCTCCGTGTAATGCCGCAGTTCGTCATCGTCGTTGACGAGAAAACCGGTCACGCCGTGCTCGACGATGTCGCGATTGCCGACGATGCGGCTCGCCACGGCCGGCAACCCCATGGCCTGCGCTTCGATCAGCGCGATCGGCATGCCTTCCCACAGCGACGGCAACACGTAGACGTCGCTGCGCGCCAGCGCATCGCGCATCGCATCCGGGCTGATCCAGCCGGACTGCTCGACGGGCGTATCGGCAAGCCACGCGCGAACCTGATCGGGCGCACCGTCGCCAAGCCATACGCAGCGCACGTCGTAGCGGCCGGCAAGCGACTGTGCGAGCCGCGCGAACCGCCAGGGCGCCTTCTGATAAACGACGCGGCCGGACGTGCAGACCACCGCGGCCGCGCGGGCCGGCGCGTCGCCGGTCTCGACGAAGCGGCTCAGGTCGATTGCATTGTCGACCACGAACACGCGCTTGCGCGACAGCAGCATCGCCGCATAGTGCGCCTCGCTGCGAGAACAGGCGACCAGCGGGCCGCCGATCGCGTGCAGAACCCGTTCGATGCCGATCAGCACTTGCGCCCGCCGCCGCGAAATGTCGCGGCGCAGGAACGCGAAGCCGTGCGGCGAGTACAGCGTTCGCTTGGCGCAGCCGAGCAGACGCGCAGCCATTCGGCCGAGCGCGCCGGCCTTCGACGAATGAAGATGGATCACATCGGCGCGCAGGCGCAGCAAGCAGACGGCGACCCGGAACAGCGCGAGCACGTCGCGCGGCCCGATCGAGGTCGACATCGGCAGCACGCGACGTTCGACGCGGGCATCGAACCACGTGTCAAGCACGTCCGGCGACGGCGTATCCGGCCGAATCGAATGCACGACGATCACCTGATCACCGGCCGCGGCCTGCGCATTCGCGAGCAGCGCGACGCAGTGGAGCACGCCACCGCCGAGCGCCTCCGTCATGTGTACGATTTTTCGGGGAGAAGCTTTCATGGTCTGGTTTTCTGTTTATCGATAGATCGCATCGAGCGCGGGCAGCGCGCGATACGGCAGGAACGGAGAGGCGCCGCGACCGGCCTCGTCGAGCATGTTGTTGAACCGCCCCGCCAGCGCGACGAGGCCGATGAGGAAAAGGCACACGGCAAGGGCATGCGACATGCGGCCGCTCGCGGGCCGGTACTGGCGCAGCATCACCACGGCCATCAGGAACGTGAGCAGCAGCTGGAAGCGGATGCCGGCATAGCTGACCCGCGTGAGGCCATAGAACGCCGCCTCCAGCACGGCAAGCAGCCAGAAGCCGGTGCGCGGCACCGAGAAGTCGGCGCGGAAGCGCCACAACGTGACGAGCATGGCTGTCTGCAACAGCACGAACAGCAAGCCCGACGACGCATTCGGCGCGGCCATGCCCGAATACAGATCGGTCTTGTCGCCGAGATAGACCGGCATCGCGACGGCCGCCACGCACGCGCACAGCACGCCGAACGCGAGTGCCGGACCCTGCCCACGGCGCGTCGCGGCGGGAAACAGGACGAGGAGCAGGATCGACGAGTAATGCATGCCGGTTCCGAGCACCGTGAAGGCGAGGTAGCGCCACGGCCGCTCGTGCGCCGGCACGCGCGTCGCCAGCAGGAACAGCGACGCCGCGAGCCCGAACCGCATCACGTTCATCGACAGCTCGTAGAACATGCCGGGTACGATCAGCAGCCCGCCGAACCACGCGCCGTATCGCGCGCCGCCGAGCGCCCACATCAGGGTCAAAGCGATCAGCAGCGAGATGCCGTTGACGACGAAGCGCGGGTCGGGCCAGATGGACCAGAGCAGCGTGGTCAGCGCGTGGAAGAGCGGCTCCGATCCGTAGCCGCTCCCCGTGTCCAGCCCGGAAAACGCGGCGTAATACGCGGCGGTGTCGGTACCGGCATGCCCGCGCAACACGACGAGCGCGATCATCGGCAACGCGGCCGCCAGCAGTACCGCCCGGCTCGTGCCGCCATAAGTTGCGCACAGTGCGACGCCGAAATAGAAGATCGCGAGCGGAACGATGTAGTGGATCATCGGGCGCTCCGCACCCACGACGCGCGACCGTTCATGCGAACCGCCCCGACAGCGCGCATCGCCGCAGATACTTGGCGAAGCTCAGCGCCGCATGGACGCACCATTCGCCGACGCCGATCGCGCCGACGCGACGGAAGTGCCGGTAGTTGTGCTGCTCGCCCTGCTGGATCTTCCACAACTGGCCGCTCAGCCCACCGACGCCGAACTGCGCCTTGTAGACATGCGACAGCGGCATGTCGAACAGATAGGCGGCACCGCGCTCGACCAGTACGAGCTGCAGCAGCATGAAATAGTCTTCGGCGTGACGCTTGCGCTCGTCGAAGCGGGCCGCGACATCGGCGCGCACCATCACGCTCGACGGCGTGAAGCGATTCGAGAACAGCACGGCGCGACGCGACACCGGCACGGGCGCACGATGCGGCGCACGATCGGCCGGCAACGCGGCCCCCTCCGGCAGCTGCTGCACCGGATGGCCCGTGATCGCCGCTTCGGGCCAGGCTTCCATCCAGCCGCACTGGCGCGCGATCTTGTCGCGATGCCACGTATCGTCCGCGTCGAGGAACGCGACGAAGCGCTGCGTCGCGAACAACCAGCCGACGTTGCGCGCCACGCCCGGGCCACCGTTGCGCGACAACGCGATCACGCGAATCCAGTCGCCGCCGTATCGCGTCCGCAGGCTTTCGATGCACGCGAGCGTGTCATCGGGGCTCGCATCGTCGACCAGGATCAGCTCGGCGGGCCGCCACGTCTGCGCGTAGACCGACGCAACCGCCCGCTCGAGCGTCGCGACGCTGCGATGACACGGCACGATCACGCTGACCGGCGCGACCGGCGGACGATCGGCGCCGGCTCGTGCTGCCGCTGCGGCCGACACGCCGCGCGTCGCCGCCCGTGCATCGGCGCATCCGTCAGGAACGTGCCCGGATGACACCGCTGCTACGCAACGCCGCCCCGTCGCCCATGCCAGCGCACACCAGAGCACCTCGCCCGCAATCGCCGCAGCCACCGCGCCGGGCAATCCCCAGCCCGGCATCAAGCCCACGCCGAGCCCGATGCCGACGGCGAGCGCGACGAACGCGCACCGGTTCCGGAGCACGATGAAATCGCGTGTCGTCATCACCGACGATGCGCTGGTCGTCACGAACCGCAGCGGCGCGCAGACTGCCATCCATTGCACGAGCAGAACCGCGTCGCGATAGCGCTCGCCGAACGCGAACGGCACGACGGCCGGCGCAACCACGACGAGCGCCACACCCACTGCCAGGCCCGCCAGCACCATCCAGCGATTGCCGACATGAAACGCATGCCGCAGGCGCGCCGGGTCCGTCACCGCCCATCGATGCAGACGCGGCATCAGCAGCTTCTGGAACAACACGGCCGGCAACAGGTAGACCGCGGCGAGCGTCGTGACGACGACGTTGTACGTGCCCGCATCGCGCGGCCCGAGCATGACGGCCGCCACGATCAGGCCGCCCTGCGCATAGGCGAAATAAAGCAGGCTCGCGACGCCGAACGGAAGTGCCTGCCGCGCAACCTGTGCGACACCGGGCACCGGTTCGGCCGGGCCGCCCGCGTCCGTCCCGTCGCCATGGCCATCGAGTACGGCATGCCCGTTGCGCAGCACGCGCATCGACCGCCACGCGCCGACCGTCATGCCGACGGCAATCGCGCCGAATGCGATGGCGACGAACGTCGTGCCGGCATGCAGCCGGACGGCCAGCACCGCGACGACGAACCGTGCCGCATGCTGAGCGAGCTGCCATGCGCTCACCCGTGCAAATCGGCCTTCGAGCTGGCAACGCGCGCCACACAGCTCGACGGCGCTCTGGCCCAGCAACGCCGGCAGCATCCACAGCAACAGGTGCGCCGTGTCGTGTTCGCGCACGCCGACGCTCGCCCATGCAGCGACGGCCGCGGCGGTGACCACCGCGCTGATGCAGATGAAGTGCAGCGACGCCGGCACCCAGCGCGCCGCGCGCGCACCTTCAACCCCGTAGGCGCGCAGCCAGAACGCAGGTATGCCGAACCCGATCGCCGGCGCGGCGATCGTCACGACGGCCAGCGCCGTCGAAAAATGGCCATAGGCCTCGACATCCCACGCACGGGCAAGCGCGGCCTGCACCGCGAATGCCAGCACCGCCGCACCGCCCGCGCTCAGCACCAGCAGTACGAGCGCCGTCGCATCGCGTCTCGTCGCACGCGTCATGACCGAACCTCCTGCCCAGGTTCGCCGGCACGCGTCTTCGCCGCGCCATATCGATAGGTCGCGTACTTCATGCCGTAGCGGAACCGGCCGGCATGCGGATCGATACCGTTGTGGATCACCCCGTCGAGCTCGATACCGACCTGGCGCAGACGGCGCGCCGCTTCCTGCAGTTCGCCGCGCTCGGTGCGCCCGGCACGCGCCACCACGTAGACATTGCCTGCCGCAAACGGCGCCAGCAGCGTCGCGTCGGTGACCAGCAACAGCGGCGGACTGTCGATCACGACGATGTCGTAACGGCTCGCCAGCTCGGCCATGACGGCCGGCAGCGTCCCGGCGTTGAGCAGGTCCGCGGCATTGCGACGGCCCACACCGGACGCCAGGAAATCGACATTGGTATGACGCGTGGCGCGAATCGCGCCATCGACCGACGCGTCGCCCGCGAGCACGTCGGCGAAACCGGCCGGCGCGGTGCCGAACATCGCGTCGAGCCGGCCGCGGCGCAAGTCGCCGTCGACCAGCAGCACACGCTGGCCGACCGCCGCGAGCACCAGCGCGAGATTGGCCGACACGAACGACTTGCCGACGCCGGGCGTCGGGCCCGTGACCAGCACGACGTTGTTGCCCGACGTGCGCATCGAGAACTGCAACGTCGCACGCAGGCTGCGCAGGGCCTCGATCGCCGGATCGTCGGGATCGCTGCTCGCGAGCGGACCCATGCCGGCGCCGCGCCTGCCGATCACGCGCGGCACGGCGGCAGCCACCCGCAGGCCGGTCGCGTCCTCGAGTTCCGCCGGATCGGACGGTGCCCGGCAAAGCAGCCCGCGTCCGTAGGCGGCCGCCATCGCCAGCAGCGCGCCGAGCAGGCATGCGCCCGCGATCCCGAGCACCCGCCGGAAGCGGATCGGCCGCTGCGGTTCCTCGGCCAGATCGAGCACGCGCACGTTGCCGATACGGCTCGCGCGCAGCAGCTTCAGTTGCTCGATGTTGTCGAGCAGGCCGACGTAAAGCTGGCTGTTCACCTTCACGTCGCGCTCAAGCCGCACGAGCTCGCCTTGCCGCTTCGGCAACTGTGCGATCCGGGTGCCGATTTCGTTTGCCTGCGCATCGAGCACGGCAATCTGCCGGTCGAGCGACACGACCGATTCGTGCTCCGCCATGAAGCGGCCCAACAGTTCGGCGCGCTTCTGGCGCAACTGCACGCGTTGCGTCTCGTTGTCGGCCGCCGCCTGCAGGATCGCCTGCGCGTCGCCGGCAACGTCGACCGATCCGAGCTTGCTGCGCAAGGCGGCCAGCCGCGCCTCGGAATCGTCGAGCGTGCGGCGCAGCTCCGGAAGCTGCCGCTCGAGAAAATCAAGCGATCGCGCGGCCTCGGCCGCCTTGCGCGCAGCATTCTGCTCGACGTAGAACCCGGCAATTTCGTTGAGCGTCGCCGTGATCCGGTGTGCGTCGGTACCTCGCAGCCGGACACTCAGCACGTTCGAATCCTTGCCCGCTTCGGCCACGCCGAGTGCGTCCTGCAACCGGACGATCGCGTCGAGGCGCGCATGCCGGACCAGTGCGAAGCGCGTACCCGGCGCCGCCTGCAGCGCATCGATCTTCAACGCGACCGGCCCGCTCGCGCCGTCGAACTGCATGCGCCGCCCGACCTCGCCGGTCGCGGGCCCGGCAAGCCCCGGCCCCGACAGCACATAGCGCCCGCCGGGCAGCACGACGAGCGCGTACCGTTCTCCTTCGAATCGTGCCGGCACGTCGAACACGTCGATCGCCGCCTGCGCGTCACCCCACGCATAGCCGCCCCATCCGGACGCGTCCGGCGATTCACCCGCGCCCTTCATTCGTGCGAGCGCACCGCCGATCAGCGGAAAACGCACCGGCCGCGCATCGATGAACAGCCGCTGCCGGTCGACGGCGCGCGCGACGACGAAGCGCGATCCGAGCACACGTTTTTCGGTCTCGGCGGACGTCTTGACGCCGAACATCGACGACAGGTCGCCGAACGCGGAACGTGCCATCGAATCCGTGCTGCTGTCCTCGACCTGCACGAGGATGTCGGCCTGATAAACCGGCGCCGACAGCATCGCCCACGCGATACCCGCGATCGCGAACGTCGCGAAGACCACCGCCATCGTCCGGCGATGGATCAGGAACGTGTCGAGCAATGCGGCGAAATCGAATGTGCCTTCCTGGGCTGAAGTTCTCGTCATTGCCAGCCTCCCGATCGACGCCGGCCTGCGTAGCCGAGGTGGGCGATCCAGTCGGACAGGCCGGTCGCGAGCAGTGCGTAGCACGCGTCGAAGCGCTCGCGCGGTTCGCCTACCGGATCGAACACGTCGACCTGGTCGAACGCGCGCACGAGAAACACCTTGCCGCGCGTGAACGGATGCCGTGCTTCGAGTTCGCGCCGTTGCGCCACGGTCATCACGAGAATCAGATCGGCCGCCCGGCACATCGCGTCCGACAGGCGCGCCGCGCGATGGCCGGACAGATCGATGCCGTGCGATCGCAGCACCGCGACGGCTTCCGGTGCTGCGGGTTCGCCGACCGGCGCATCGAGACCGGCCGACATCACCGCCACCTCGGGCAGCAATCGGGCGAACAGGCCGGCGGCCATCGGGCTGCGGCACAGATTGCCGCTGCAAACGAAGAGAACGCGGGAGATCATGAATTCGGAATACATAAGAGGTATCGGGACAGGCGCGCGGCGGCGCCATGCATCACTTCGTCACCAGCCCGGCCGTCAGGCCGGCGTTGATGGCGGGCAGCAGCAGGTTCAGCACGCGGCTTGCGCGCACCAGGCCGTTCGCGTCGACATAGACGACGTCCTTCGGCTGCAGGTCGAACTCCTTCGCGACGAGCATCGAGACCGGCGACGTGCCGTCGAGGTGGAACACCTGCGGCTGCTCGTCGAGCGAGCCGCGGATCACGTACATCTGTGCGGCATCGGCCGAACCGGAATTCAGGCCACCGGCCTGCACCAATGCATCGGCCAGCGTGATGCGCCCGTTGCGATCGGGCGTCGCGGCCACCGGCTTGCCAACCTCACCGATCACATAGATGAGGCTGTCGTTGCGCGACGCGACGCGCAGCAGATCGCCCGGCTTCAGCGCAACGCGCGCCGCGCTGCTTTGCGCGGTCGTTCGTTGCGTCAGGTCGAGCGTGTACGCCGTGCCGTCGCGAACCAGTTCGATCCGGCTGCGATCGGCCGAATCGCTCAATCCGCCCGCACGACCGATCGCCTCGTAAAGCGTCGTCGGAACATCGTTCAGCGGCAGGACGCCCGGATTGCGCACCTCGCCTTCGACCAGCACCTGCCGCGACCTGAACGACGCAACGCCGAGCGTGATCTGGGGATCGCGGAAGTAGCGGGACAACGCCGCCGCGAGACGGTCGCGCGCCTGTTCCGGCCGCAACCCGGCGACCTCGATCCGGCCCGCGTACGGAAAGGACAGCGCGCCGTCCTGATCGACGACGAAGCCGGCGGCCGGATCGGCGTCGCGCGTGGCACCCGGTTGCTGCGGCCCCTGCGCGGCGGCCAGCTCCGGGTGGTTCCAGACGACGATCCGCAGCACGTCGCCGGGACCGATCGTGTACGGCGCCGGCGTTCCGGTGAGCGCGCGCGACACGTCGAGCGACGCCTGCGCGGCGTGGCCACGCATCTGTCGGACGCGACCGAGATCGAGTTCGACGATCGGGATATGCCGATCGGCTCGCACGCCGTCGCTGTCCGCATCGACATAGACAGCCTGCGGATTCCGCGCATCTGCCGGTGCAGCCATTCGCATGCCCGGCGCATAGGCGCACCCGGTCAGTACGGCGCAAATCAGCCATGCAGTTGCGTGGCGCGGCTCCGGCAGAAAACGGCAAGCGGACGCGACGCGCGCCTGCCGTGAAGTGTGTTCGTCAATACGCATTGCTGTGTGCCTTCCCGTGAAACAGCGTCGCCAGCACGATGCGCACGTCGAACGCAAGGGACCAGTTCCGCAGGTAGTACAAGTCGTGCTCGATTCGCCGCTGCATTTTTTCGATACGGTCGGTCTCGCCTCGCAGCCCGTTGACTTGCGCCCAGCCGGTAATGCCGGGCTTGACCCGATAGCGCTGGATATAGCCATCGACGAGCTCCTGGTAGACGAGGTCGTGTTCCACCGCATGCGGCCTCGGCCCGACCACCGACATGTCGCCCATCAGCACGTTGAAGAACTGCGGCAGCTCGTCGAGGCTCGTGCGCCGCAACAGCGCGCCGACACGCGTGATGCGCGGATCGCCTCGTGTCGCCTGCCGGACTTCGCCCGATGCGGCTGCGTCGTGCTCGCGCATCGTCCTGAACTTGTAGATCGTGAATACGCGCCCGTAAGCGCCCTTGCGTCGCTGCCGGAACAACACCGGCCCCGGGGACGACAGCTTCACGGCGATCGCGATCGCCGCCAGCAGCGGCGCGATCGCGATCAGCGCGAGGCCGGCGAACATGCGATCGAAAATTGCCTTGCCGACACGTGCCCGTGCCGACAGCGGCGATGCCACGAGATCGAGCGAATAGCCGGAACGTGCCGCGCAAGGGCGCAGTGGCGTCACCTCGGTCAGGTCGGGCATGAACCGGATGTCGACAAGGTCCTTGTCGAACGCGCGAACGATCGCGCCGACGCGATCGGCCTCCGACAACGGCAGCACGATCCGGATTTCCCCGACATCGACACGACGCACGCACTCGACGAAAGTGTCGAGATCGAGAAACACGCGCGCGTCGTCGACGTCAGCCGCCGGCGGTTCGGACATATCGAGAATCGCTGCCACCTGAAGCGGCAAGTCAGCCACATGAACATCTCGATCTCGCCCCGCAAGCGCGAGACAGCGAGCGTGATGCCCGACAAGCGCGACGGGCCGGCATCGAGCCGCTCGTCGCGTCATACCGATACCGAACCACCAGCACACCGCTCGCGACGCCGACAGCATCACCGTCGCCAATGCGAACCAGCCGATCACCCACTCCAATGAACGCGCGTACGCAGGATTGAACGCAACCGCCGTCACCGCACCGACACACAATGCGACTGCAACGCTGCCCGGCATCCACCAGATGCGGCGCGACGACGTTCGCTGTTCCGCGCTGTCATACGTACCGACCGAGGGGAACAGAACCAGCGCGCACGAAATCGACAGCGCAATCACGACTGCATCGGACACGGACTGCTGCGATCCGTCGAACCAGCGCTTCGCCATCCAGGCGGTGGCGGCGAGCAGGACGATATCCGCGAGACGGAGCCAGGAGCTCTTTCCCTGAACGACGGGGGCGTTTCTAATAGGGTTGAACGAGCGCATAAACCTGATCGATCACTCACCGCAAGCCAATGACGACGGGACGGCAGCGCGCGCTCGACGCGCACGCTTTCCACCGGCCCGATCCATGACTGAACAGGCTCGCGACTTCTTCCATTATTTAGATATACGAAATACATGTCGGGGAGACGGCCTGCGATCAATGTCACAAACCATTAAATTTCACGAACCGACCGCGATGTTCGAGCGCTCGCCGAAGCATGCTGCGCTCGGCTTATCGCCGCTCCACCACTTACCGACATGAGTCAGGTATCGATACTGCCATCCCGATTTGCCGTTTTAAATCGGTCAAGTACTAAATAAATTGGCGTCCCGATGAGTCTTGTCCCATTCATCGACAAGACTCCGTCACCTACTCAAGGAATCAAGAATGGTCAAGTGACGGCAACGCGTATCGCCCTGCCTTCGCGTCAGTCGAAAAGCGCGAGGCACGCCTGTTCTACCGGCCGACGAATGCCGTGCGATGCCTCCGATCGATGCATCGGTACGATTGGTCAAACGCGCATCCGCGAAAATCAGGCAAGACAGAGTAATTTCGCAAATGCGCTAGTACTAGTTCGATTTTCACGTGCGCGTCGCTTTCGTATTATTCCCGGCATCAATAACGGACCATCGCAGAAGGCTGAGACTGGTCCACGCATCTGAATCCGGGGTGAGGTATTTACATCAACTGTCGCACTCGGCCACCGATGATCGTCCGCATGTCGGTGACCGCCTCCGGCCTGCCGCCAACACCGTGTCCCGAACCGCGAACGGCACCCTGCGGTGCGCACGCGCCACCCGTCGCGAACCGAAAAATCGGATACTTCGTCGCGGCCCTGCTTTTTCCCGGCCTCGCCCATGCACAGGTCCCCAATGCCGGGCAGTCGATGCGCGATATCGAAACCGTCCGGCCGTCGCTGCCCGCCACGACCCGCCCCGAAATCGACATCACGCCGGCCGAGGCAACGCCCGCGCCCGTGGACGATGCCGGCCCGCGCGTCACCGTTCACGCATTCGACATCGAAGGCAATACACGCTTCACCACATCGCAGCTGACGCTTCCGCTCGCCGACCTCATCGGCCGCGACCTCGGCTTCGGTGAGTTGCAGCAGGCCGCCGCACGCGTCACCGCCTACTATCGTTCGCGCGGCTACGTACTCGCCCGCGCATATCTGCCGCGTCAGGACATCGAAGACGGTGTCGTCCGGATTGCGGTCGTCGAAGGGCACTACGGACAACTCGAACTGCACAACCGCACGCGCGTGATCGATCGCGCGCTGCGCCAGCCGCTCGCGTCGCTGCGGTCCGGCGACATCGTGCACGCCGATGATCTCGAACGCAGCCTCACGCTGCTCGACGAGATGCCGGGCGTCACCGCCAAGGGTACGCTGCGGCCGGGCACCGAGCCGGGCACGACGGATCTCGTGATCGACGCCGAACGTGGCCCGTTCGCGAGCGGTTCGATCGAAGTCGACAACTTCGGCGATCCCGTTACCGGCCGCTATCGAGCAAGCGCCAGCGTCGACGTCAACGCGCCGCTGCGCGTGGGCGACCGGCTCTCGCTGCGCGGCCTGACGAGCAACACATCCCAGCGCTACTTCCGCACCGCATACCAGGTGCCGGTGGGTCCGGCATCGACACGCATCGGCGTCGCGTATTCCACGATGCCCTACCGGCTCGGCGGTACGTTCAAGGATCTCGACTACCGCGGCAACGCGAGCGTGCGCAGCGCATTCGTCACGCAGCCGCTGGTGCGCAGCCGCCGCGCGAGCATCAGCGCACAGGTCACCTACGAGAACAAGCAGCTTCGCGACGAATACGGTTTCTACAACCTCGTCAGCGACAAGCACGTCGATCTCTGGACGTTCGGCATCAACGGCTATGGCCAGGACGGCTGGTTCGGCGGCGGCCGCAGCAGCGTCTCGGTGACGCTCGGCACCGGCCGCCTGAGCGGCAACGACGCGCTCGGCATGAACGACTTGAACCGAACGCATGATCGCTTCACCAAGCTCACGGTCAACGCAATGCGGCTGCAGGCGCTCGGCGCGCGACTGCAGCTCCTGACGCAATTCGGTGCACAACTCGCATCTCGCAACCTGGACGGCTCCGAGAAATTCAGCCTCGGCGGGCCCTACGGCGTGCGCGGGTATGCGCTTGGCGCCGGTAGCGGCGACCAGGGCTGGCAAGCGAGCGCGGAGCTGCGCTATCAGGCGGCGCCCGGCATCCAGGTCAGCACATTCGTCGACACCGGCCGCATCCAGGTCAACAAGCAACCGTGGAACGGCAACCGCAACGCGCTGCAGCTGTCGTCGGCCGGCGCCGGCGCCAGCTGGTTCGGCTCGAGCCGGCAAGTCAGCGTGACCGCCGCACTTCCGTTCGGCCGGGCCGAGAACGTCGCGAACGTCACGCGCTCGCCAAGCGTCTGGCTACAGGCCACGCAATATTTCTGAGCAGCAGCAAGCGCCCGGCCCGCTTCCAGACGCGAATCGGGTCAGGCATCGAGCGGATGGCAATGCCATCCGCGCAACGACGGGTCGGCGACTTTTTCCGATCCGGAACGGCGATTTGTTTAGGTATACAGATCGTACAAAAGCCAATTCAACGGCACTCATCAAGAGGACATCAACAACATGAACAAGACGTACGCACTGGTATGGAACCCGGCGCAGGGTTGCTGGAACGCCGTCGGGGAAACCGCGCGACGCCGCGGCAAGTCCGCCGGCGGCAAGCGCCTCGCCGCAGCCGCCGTCTCGCTGCTCGGCTTCGCCGCGCTGCCCGCCTTTGCACTGCCCACCGGCGAAGCAATCACCTCCGGCAAGGCTGACATCGTCCGTGGCGACGACGGCAAGTCGATGTCCATCAACCAGCACTCCGACAAACTCGTCACCAACTGGCAGGACTTCAGCGTCGCCGGCGGCGAACGCGTGTCGTTCCAGCAACCGGGCAGCCAGTCGATCGCACTGAACCGTGTGATCGGCAACAACGGCAGCCAGATTCACGGCCAGATCGACGCCAACGGCAAGGTCTTCCTCGTCAACCCGAACGGCGTGCTGTTCGGCTCCGGTGCGCAGATCAACGTCGGCGGCCTCGTTGCGTCGACGCAGAACATCGCCGATGCCGACTTCCTCGCCGGCAACTATCGCTTCGCCGGCAACTCGAATGCATCGATCGTCAACGACGGCAAGATCACCGCAGCCGATGGCGGCAGCGTCGCGCTGCTCGGTGCGCGCGTGTCGAACAACGGCGTAATCCAGGCAAAGATGGGGCGTGTCGCGCTCGGCGCCGGCAATGCATTCAACGTGACCTTCGACGGCAACGGCCTGCTCAACCTGCAGGTCGAAGGCGGCGCCGTCGACGCACAAGCGAGCAACGGCGGTCTGCTGAAAGCCGATGGCGGTGAGGTACTGATGACCGCGCGCGCAGCTGGCGATCTACTGAGCGCGGTCGTCAACAACGCGGGAACGATCGAGGCGAAGGGGCTCTCCGGCAACGGCGGCAAAATCACGCTCGACGGGGGGACGGTCCACGTTGCCGGCAAGCTCGACGCCAGCGCAACGGCCGGACGCGGCGGCGAGGTCCTGACGCGCGGCGAGCAGGTGACGATTGCCTCCACCACACGCGTCGACACGCTCGGCTTGAACGGCCAGACCGGGTCGTGGAAGATCGAAGCGGCAAACGCCGGCGTGGACGACGTCGGGCTTGGCGAGAACGGCGGCCGCACCATCGGTACAGGCACGCTTGCACGGAACCTCGACTTGACCAACATCGAACTGGTCAATACGAAAGGCGACCTGAGCGTCGCCGGCCCCGTATCGTGGACCAGCAATAACGCGCTGACGCTGACCTCGCGCAAGGGCAATGTCGATCTTCAGAAGAAAGTATCGGCGACCGGCGCGAATGCGCGCCTCTTCGTCAATGCCGCCGACAAGATCCGCATCAACGACGCGCTGAAACTCACTGGCCGCAACGCGCACCTTGAACTCAACTCGACGAACGGCCATACGCTCGCGAACGACGCCGCCGTGACCTTGTCCGGCGACAACGCGTCGTTCCGCTCGAACGGCGACGACTACAAGGTACTGCACACCCTCGCCGATCTGCGCAACGTCGACGCGAACCTCAAGGGCCGCTACGTGATGGGCAACGCGATCGACGGCGCGAATGCGCGCTTCCGCAGCCTCGCCGGCGGCGGCGCGTTCTCCGGCACGTTCGACGGCCTCGGCAATACGATCAGCCGCCTGATCATCTCGAACCCGGGCCAAACCACCGTCGGCCTGTTCGAACAGAACGCGGGCCGCATCGCGAACCTCAACCTGCTTAACATCGCGACGACCGCGAACGGTCTGCCCTACGGCTCGCCGACGTTCGTCGGCACGCTGGCCGGCATGAACACCGGCGTGATCTCGAACGTGAAGGCCAGCAACGTCGTCGTCACGACGCAGGGGCGCACGATCGTCGGCGGGCTCGTCGGTGCGAACTACGGCACGATTGAACATGCGCAAGTATCCGGGCGCATCGACGGCGGTCGCGATGCCCTGTCGATCGGCGGTCTGGCCGGCGAAAACCGTTCGCTGCTGGCGCGGCCGCCGATTCCGGCGGCGACGATCCGCGACAGCCACGCCGACGTGCGCGTGACAGCGGCACTCGACGGAGCGACGGGCGGCCTCGTCGGCATGAACACGGGGCTCATCGAAGCGTCGTCGAGCACGGGCAGCGTCATCGGCATGGGCGACAAGGCGATGGTCGGTGGCCTGGTCGGGATTAATGAACGTGGCGGCGTCGTCAAAGATTCCTCGTCGTCCGCGGCCGTCACCGCGCGCCAGAACGCCGTTGCCGGCGGCCTGGTCGGCGCCAATGCCGGCACCATCCTGGCGTCTCGCGCCAACGGCAAGGTCACGGTCGGCGATCGCGGCATCGCGGGCGGCTTCGTCGGCGTGAACTCCGGCGAGATCGAACGGTCCGCCGCGAACGGCGACGTTGTCGCGACGGCCTCCGGCACGGTCGGCGGTTTTGCAGGCTCGAACCTCGGCCGTATCAAGACTTCGCAGGCCAACGGCAACGTGGCGGCCGGCAACTCGACCTGGGCAGCAGGCGGCTTCGCCGGCTACAACGAAGGCGACATCGACGCATCGACCGCCAACGGTAGCGTCATCGCCGGTACGGACAGCACGGCGGGCGGCTTCGTCGGCCGCAACCACGCGGCCGGCCGAATCCATGCATCGAGCGCTCACGGAAGCGTCAAGGCCGCGGACAAATCGACGATCGGCGGCTTCGCGGGCAGGAACGACGGCTTCGTCGAGACGTCGCTGGCTGCCGGCACCGCGACCGGCGAGCACGCAGGCACGGTTGGCGGTTTTGCCGGGATCAATACGGGCGCCATCGCGACATCCGATGCATCCGGAGACGTGATCGCCGGCAACGCAAGCTCGGCAGGCGGCTTCGCCGGCGTCAATACTGGCCGCATCGAATCGTCCAGCGCGTCCGGCAACGTGACCGCCGGCGCCTCGAGCACGGCCGGCGGGCTCGTCGGTGCCAACCGTGGCATCGTCCAAACGGCCAGGGCACTCGGCAACGTATCGGCCGGGATGGCCTCCACGGCCGGCGGCCTCATCGGCAGCAACACGGGCACCGTGCTCGACACGCGCGCCGATGGTGCCGTGAAGGCCGGCGACCTGTCGAAGGCCGGCGGCCTGATCGGCGCCAACGATTCCGGACGCATCGAGCAGTCGCGCGCATCGGGTCATGTCGAAGCCGGTGCGAACAGCCACGTCGGCGGGTTGGTCGGCAGCCTCATCGGCCAGGTCTCTCAGTCGCACGCAACCGGCTCGGCGAAGGGTGGAGACTTCAGCTACGTCGGCGGCCTCGTCGGCAGCAACGGTGGCGTCGTCACGGCGTCGTCGTCGAGCGGTACGGTTTCCGGCGGCAGGTATGCACGACTCGGCGGCCTCGCCGGCGGAAACTTCGGCTTCATCGAGGGCTCGTCGACCACCAGCCGTATCGACGTCAAGGCAGGCTACAACCAGCTCCACGGCCCGCTGGTCGGCGTCAACTACGGGTACGTGGCGCCCTGAGCGCCATCCGCATGGCGTTCGGTGTCGTCTACTCGAACCGATGCCCGAACGCCATGACGCGTCGCAAGCAGGATGAGCACGCGTAGCTGGCAGCCTCCGGGCTGCCGGCCCATGGACCGGCCAACCGGGAATACCGCGCGAGCCGGTCTTTTGGATTTTCAGTACGAACAGCAAGATGACACGCGAATTCGGTTCACACGGGGGCACCGATTCGGACAATCCGGTAACGACGGCAACGGGCTGGCTGTTATGTATCGCATCTGCCTCGCTTTCCGGTAATCGGATTTAGTACTTGTCCCATTTCAATCTTCTCCGCCCCAATGAACAATCGCAGACCTGCTTGAGCGGACCACGTTAGTGTCCATTAAGCATCGGCTCCAGATCCAGTGCTTGTCTTGCTCGGCAGCCCGGAAAAAATCCGGTACTTCCGATACAAGGCGATGAAGTATGAAATACTCGATATTGTTATTGGCACTGCTTCCGATTCATGCCATTGCCGCATGCGCAGCCAACACGAAAGACGGGCGGGATTATTTCATCGTCACCGTTCGCGGATTCAATCCCCCGCCTTTCAGCCTCGGTGACATCCCGATCGGTGGGATCATCTATCAAGCCGAAGGATCAGGACTCACCTTCACCAATGCGGCTGACCCTTGGGGTCCCAAATCGACCTGCTCCACCAGTACCTATACTTACATCGCCGGCATTGGGGTGCCTGATGCCAACAAGGTTTATCCAACTTCCGTGCCGAACGTCGGATTGCGAGTCGTATCGCCCACCGGGCAGGTGGCACCTTTCACCGATGGGCCGAGCGCTCTGGTCAAGCCTTGGAACATATACTATGCACCCACGATCCAGCTGATCAAAACCGGAAACGTGACGGAATGTGGCGTATTGAGCGGTGCCTATGCCCACTACCGGGCGAACAACGGCTCGGGTCAGGTACTGGTGGAATATCGCTTCTCCAAAGCCGTCCTCCTCACCCCAAGGTTCCGAGCTGCAGGGTCACGACGCCACGCATCCAGGTGCCGATGGGTGAGACGATGGCATCGATCGCTTTCACCGGCGTCGGCTCGACGGCGCCGTCCAGATCGTTCGGGATCGACATTTCCTGCTCGGGCGCCGATACAGGCACATCTGCCAAGGTGTATGTCACGCTGACCGATGCGACGAATCCCGGCAATACATCGACAACGCTTTCGCTATCGAAGGGTTCTACCGCCACCGGCATGGGCATTCAGCTCCTGAAGGGCGACGACGTGCTTGGATACGGTCCGGATTCCGCCGCGATCGGCAACACTAATCAATGGCTGGGTGGGCGAGTCGCGCAAGGCGCGCCAGGCATGAGCATCGCGCTGCGCGCCCGCTACGTGCAAACCAGCCCACGCATTACGTCGGGAACGGCGAACGCCAATGCAACGTTCACGATGAGTTATCGATGACGTCACTGCCATACGAAGATTGACTGGCTCGTATCCCGTTACCCGAGACGCCCTGCGCAAGGCATGGACTGAAGATCGAGATATCCATCGCGGCACATTCGAACCCGGACTGAACAGTGATCGAAGCTGGCGCACCCCGCCCTCGACGCGCCGCTCATGGCCCACAATATCGGGTGCTGATTCAGACTGACCCGAGCGGTCGTCGAACACTCCGACAGCCGCTCCTGTGTCGGCTCGTGCTACTGGTAGCTCATGGTGAACGTCGCTGCCGCATCGGCCAATCCCCCCTTCAGCGGGCCGGTCCCTCTCAGATAGCGCGCTTTCAACGGAATGGACACGCTGGTATTGCCGTACTGCCCGACGAACCACTGATTGGGATTGCCAGACGCGGGGGAATCCGGCCCGAAGCTGACAATGGTATCGTTCGCTCGACGGATTTCCACTCCGACTCCAGTCGCGGCATTGGAACCGGACGAGGCCAGTGTCAGCAGGCCGCTGCGGTTACCTGGCCTCGCAGCATCGGTCAGCGTGATATACATCCTGGTCGATGTCCCCGCCGTCCCGTTCGAGCACCTCAGATTGATCGAGAACGACTGGTAGTCGGACGCGCCACCTGTCTCAAGCGCCTTGGTCGAAACCGAACCCAGCGGCACGCCGATCACCTTGTTCTGTACCGTACAGGTCGGCACGGAAGGGACAATCGGCAAACCGCCCGTCAAGAAAAGACGGCGCACCACGGATCCGTGGTCCGGGTAGTATGTTTGTCCGATCTCGCCGGACAGGGACCCTGCCGCCGTGATAGGGCCAGTCTTGACAAGCTCGATGGTAAAGCCGCTCGAACTCGACAAAGGCCCCCCTGTGGAAGGCATATAGTCCTGGTTCGGCCACCATTGGTTTGGATTGATCCCCCCCTTTATACGATAACCGACGCCTGCCACGGGAGTCGCATAGGTATGGTAGTTCGCGTTATAGGCACCGATGCCTCTATATATCCGGTTCCCAATAGGGAGTTTGATGCCGTTGGCATCTGGGCAGTATGCTGTGCCGGACTTCCCACTTCCTGTTCCCTTGCCAGTGTACAAGACGGTGCCGTCCGGCACTTCGGGATCGAAAGCAGCGGGCTGAAACGCAGGAAACTCGACCTTCTGATACGGAACCTTTTGTTCACTGGGGTAATCCTCCTGCACATAGCATTCCGCAAGAGCCGATACAGGAATCGACGTCGCGACGGCGACAGCACACATAACAAGTAATTTCATAAACACCTCCGGTACGTAGCCTGCAGGACGGACCGCACGACGCAATCTCGTTGCGCACATTCGCTTCCGGCGCGGAATAGCTTCCAACTCTCATTCGCTCGGTGATGTGTG
The DNA here is from genome assembly GCF_003853705.1 of Burkholderia sp. Bp8992. GTDB lineage: Bacteria > Pseudomonadota > Gammaproteobacteria > Burkholderiales > Burkholderiaceae > Burkholderia. The sequence continues at coordinate 43,153 of NZ_QTQI01000039.1, forward strand.
CGCCACGCATCCATTTCCGCATATAACAGGCATGAGCCCACGTTATCGATTTGCCACGCGATCAATCCGACGCGCGGCTCGCAGAACGAGCGGTTCCGCCACCTCATGTGGCACTCATCGACCTGCCATCTTGCAGCTCATCGCCACGCGCTCATAGGCAACGGCCTTCTTCCGCTCCGGCAACGCATAGCCGCCTTCGCACGAGCCCTCGCTCCAGCGAATCGACAGACGCCCCTGTTCCTTGATGCCGAACACAAGCACGCGCGACTCGTTGTCGACCATGCCGAGTACCTTGTCGTTCTCGTCATAGGCGGTCGCGCCGAACGGCACCTTGCCGCCACTTGCCGTCGTCACGTCGAACTGAACCCGTCGCCCCGTTTCCGCGGCGAACTTCGCCTTGACGATTGCACCGCGCGTCGGCACCACCGACTTCGCGTTGTCGGTCAGGTCGGTATCGAAGCCGAGGCTCTCGGTATCGATGTTGAGCCAGTTGTAGCGATACGGCTGCGCATACGGCAGGATCGCGTAACCGCGGCGGTCGGTGCTGATGCTCGTCGACGACGTGAAACGCGCGCCGCGCACGCCCGGCACCTCGGCGATCGCAAAAGTCTCGCCGACGGTCTGCCCCAGCGTGATGCCGCCGCCATGTGCGACAACCGACCCAGCCACGCCGACATCGACGTGCTTGCCATGGCCCGACTGGTTGTAGTTCGTCGTCAACTTGGCCAACGGCGTGTCCCAGCCGAGGCCCACGCCCCCCGAACCACCGTTGTGCTTGCGGTAGTCGCCCTGCACCGAATAGTTGACGGTATTCGAGTCGTTCAGGAAACCGCTCAGGCCGACTTGCGAACTCATGTCGCCGTTCGTCGACGCGACCGTGTTCGCGAACAGGCGATGCGATCGGGTGCTGCCGCCGAGCGGAATGCTGACCGACGCGGTGAACTGGGTATCGGAACGGCCAAACGGCCCCGAATCCCGCGTGTGCGCCACCGCGACGCTGTAGCTCAGATTTTTCAGCGCACCGCTATAGCCGAGCTGGATGTTGCGGCTCGAACCGCCCTGGTTCCAGTAGCTCGTATCGCCGACACTCGCGTACACGGACCCGCGCGTGCCCAGCGACTGGTTGATGTTCAGGTCGACGCGACTCTTCTGGCGGCGATACCCGCTGCCCCACTGGCGATCGAGATCGTCGACGTGCTGGCTCAACGTCCGATAACCGTCGGTCGAGTAGCGATAGCCGACCATCGTGAACGTCGTATCGGTTGCCGCCAGCGTCTTCGAGTACAGGAACCGGAAACTCTGCCCGCTCGCCTTGCGGCCCGGCGCATTCGACTGGCTGTGCGTGATGTCGAACGACACACCGCCCAATCGCGAGTTGTAGCCGACGCCAAGTGCGACCGCCGCGTATCGCTCGGCGCCGATGAAGCCGCCGTAGCCGGTCAGGTTGTCGGACACGCCGTAGACCAGCGTGCCCTGCGCGAACTTCGGCCGCGACTGCCCGTAACCGCGATACTGCCCGGCCGAGAATGCATAGCGCATCGTGCCGCGACGGATCATGACCGGCAGGTAGGAATACGATTGCCGATACGTGCGCACGCTACCGTCGGATTCGATGATACGGATCTCGAGGTCGCCGTTCGAGCCGCTCGGGTAGATATCGCGGAACTCGAACGCGCCCGGCGTCACCGACGTCGAATAGATCACGTAGCCGTTCTGGCGAACCTCGACCACCGCGTTGCTCTGCGCGATGCCGCGCACTACCGGCGCATAGCCGACTTCGTTGTCCGGCAGCATCCCGGTATCGGAGCTGACCTGCACGCCGAGAAAGCGCACGCTGTCGAATATCTCGCCGGACGAATACACCTCGCCCGCGGAGAGCCGGCCCTTGATACGCTGAAGGTCGCGCTCGACGTAGGTTCGGTTCGCTGCGAAATCCGACGGGCTACCGCGCCGCCACGACACCGCCGATTCGTTGCGCAAACGCCATGCACCGATGTTCAGCCCGTTGCGCAGCCCGAGGTAGGCGTAGTCGCTTCGGTAGCCCGAATCGGTGTTGTGACTGAAGTTGGCCTGATAATTCGAATAGGCGGCAGTAATGCCTTCGTCCCACAGCGACGAATCGACGTAGCCGCGCGTTTGCCCAGGCGCATAGATCTGCGGCACGCTGACGTCGAGCGTCAGGGTCCCGACGTCGAAACTCGTCGACGCGCCGTCCACCAGCGCACCAAAGTCGATCGGCGCGTCATCCGCCAGCCCCTGCTCCAGCCGGTGCTCTCGCTCGAGACGCCTCACATCGACGCCGAGCGATTTCAACAATCCGTAGGTGATGACGGGCCGGACTTCGCCCGATGCATCGGACTTGAACAGGATCGACTCGCGCTTCGCACGTTGCTGGTTCAGCGACACATCGACATCGTAGATGCCCGGTGCAACCGAACTGCCTTTTTCGAAATACGAAAGCTCGACGGGCCCGTCCCCCTTCTTGAGGAACATCTCGTTGAACTCGGCGGCCTGCCCCACAACGGGCGCAAACGCGGCGCCAAGCGCCATCAGACAGGACGCGCGCTGGCATGCCTCTACGATTTTCTTGACAGTAGTGTTCATGTCCGACTACGCGCCCCTCATACAATATTTGTTAGTACAACGTATCTATCAAGACTTGCAGAATCGATTTGACCCGCACACCGTCGCGTTACTTCGTCACGTCGGATTGCGTATCGACCGTTGCGCCGAAATCGTTGATCGAACTGAATTCAATTTTGGTATTCGCCGGCAGTGCGTTTCCTGACAAATTCTTGACAGCGAGGCGCTTCGACGACTTGGGCTCGATCATTTCGGTCACGACTGGGTACGTGCTCCCGCCGGCCTTGAGACTCGCGTGGCCGAGCGATACGAAGTACGGCGTGTCATTGACGACTTCCAGTGCCGGCTTGCCGTGGCTTTCACTCCAACGCCACTTCAGCTGCCCCGGGGCATCTTCGGGCTTGCCGGATAGATCGGCAGGCCGGTAAAAGAGCTTGATCCGCTGCCGAACCGCGATTTGCAGGGAGTTGTCGCCCTTGGATTTTTGCGGGATCTCCTGCACGCTGAGCCAGAACACCGATTCACGATCGGCGGCCAACCCTTCACCCGCATAGAAGATCCGGAGGATTTGCTGCTTGTCACCGCCGAGGCGGCTCAGCGACGGCGTGATCGCAAAGGGCAGGTCGCCTTTGTTGCCGTCCGGCAATTCAAGCCACGACTGGATCATCACGTCGTCTTTCGACTGATTCTTGACGATGACCGACGTCTCCTTGCTTTGCGCCGGATAAACGATGCGCGTGCCGGACAACGAAACGCCGGCATGCGACGGAATGGACACGAACAACATCGAGCCGGCCGCGACCAGCCCGGCAATGAGCTTTTTCTTCATGACGGAATTGAATCTGGAGGCGGCGGCGACACGGCACGACGTGCCATGCCACCGCTCGATTGGGGGATTTACTCGTACGACAGCGTGAACGGCAGCGTGCCGTTGGCCGTACCGGCGTCGATCTTCTCGCCGTTCGCGACGTAACCGGCACGCATGTTCAGTGCGGCGGTGTAAACCGGCGCTTCGTCCGTACCGCCCTTGACCAGCGGCGCGTTGACCGTTTCGTTCGCCGCCAGGTTCACCAGCTTGTTGTTGCTGTCGTACACACCGATACCGACACCCGTTGCCGTGCCCGAGATCTTCAGCAGATTGTTGTTCTTGCCGTCGATGCCCGAGCCCGACTGCGGATCGAACTTCATTTTGACGAGCGTCAGGTCGGTCGCCGTGTTGCCGCAGTCGAGATTCAGGTTGATCGACGTGCCGCCGGCGATGCCGTGGCCTGCCGTGCCGCCGATGGAATCCGCGGCGACCGTGCCGAGGTTGACCGCGATGTCCTGGCTACCCTTGCCGCCCGTCACGTTCGTGCCCGAGCCGCCGGTGATCGAGCACGATGCCGCGGTGATGTTGCCCGTGAAGTTGATGGTGCCGTCGGCCGCCATGGCCGAACCAGCTGCGAACATACCTGCGACTGCTGCGAATGCGAGAATCTTCTTGTTGAGAGCCACGATTTTCTCCAAATGAAACGTGATTGATTAACTCCTTACAGAGCGGGATCAATGATGCCAATCAATAAGAAATCCGTATCTAGTCCGCGACCGATATAAACCCCCAAATATCTAGTACGAGTACGAAATTAATGTTTTTGGCCGCCCGCGCAACGGAATGTAAAATAGTTCTAAAGATTCAAGACGCTTGCCGAACGCCTATGCACCGAGAGTCACGAGCGTGAGTCGAGCGCAGGGGGATTCGCCGAAGACGCGCGATAGGGTGCGAATAAACGTTCCGGCACGGTACGACGCCGCTTTCCGGCTCCGAAATAGCACCGAAAATCAGCGTGGCCGCCGATTTCGGCCGCGCGCCACGTCGGCCACCAATGAACAAGCGGGATCAACTGAAGATACGAAAACAGGCCGACGTCATAAAACCGCCAGTCTTCTTTCAAGAGGAATATAACGACCGGTGCCCGAACAGGGTCTTGCAACGCTGTCCTGATCGAAATACAAGTCTGTAGAACACATCCTCGTATTGAACCTCGCACGGTCGCCAAGCCGACGTTTTTCAGGTGCCGGCCAATCTCGACAGTGCGGCCTCGACGACGCCCCTCGCTTCCGGCCAGTCGAGCAAGAGCGCGTTCACGCCGCCTTCGGCGAGCCGGCGCTCGCCGCGCGCACACGCATCACCTGCCTCAACCATGCCCGCCAGCGCGAAACCGCCGCGCATCGAATGGAGTTCGCGCCCGAGGCAATCGACATCGCCGCGCGCCAGCGCATCTTCGACCACTGCCAAGGAGTGCCGCGTCGCGCTACGCAGCTTGTCGCGTATTTCGTCCGTCATCGCCGGTGGCTGGAGGACTTCGGAATCGGCGGAATACGTGTTCACGGAATTGCCACGCATCCCGTGCCGCCGCAAGACCGCCTCGAGCGCATCGATCGACAGCGGCTTGAGCACCACCTCGACCGCGCCCACCTCCGTGCACCTCCGGCGGTCTTCGTCGGTCGCATGCGCGGTCATCGCGATCACCGGCACCTTCGCACCCTGTTCGCGCAAGAAGTTTGCGAGCGCGAACCCGTCGAGCTCCGGCATGCCGAGATCGGTCAGCACGACGTCGAACGGATGTGAAAAATACGCACGCATCGCCTCGATGCCGTTTGCGACGATCGTCGCGTCGTAGTGCAGCGCATCGAGTTGATCTCGCAGCAACGCGCGGCTCGCCGGATGATCTTCCGCCACGAGTACACGCAACGGCGCTTCGTCCTCGTGCGGCCAGGCCGGCGCGACCGGCACCTCGGCATCCGGTTCCTCGAACGCCAGCCGCCAGTCGGCAGGCGCGGCGGGCAGCGGCAACATGGCCGTGATCGCCGTGCCTTCGCCCGCCCGGCTGTCGACTGCCAGATCGCCGTGCATCAGCCGGGCAATCCGGCGGCACAGCGGCAATCCGAGCCCGGTACCGCCGAAGCGGCGATAGATCGACGCATCCGTCTGGATGTAGACGTCGAATAGAGACGGCAAGCGGTCGGCAGGAATGCCCATGCCCGTGTCCCGCACCGCGATCTCGAGCCGCTGCGCGGTTCCCGCCGCCGGCGCCAGCCGCGCGCCGATGCTGACGCTACCACGTTCCGTAAACTTGATTGCATTGCTGACGAGATTCGATACGAGCTGGCGCAGCCGGGTCGGATCGCCGATATAGCCGTCGGCCAGCTCCGGCGCGATCCGGCAGTCGAGCGCCAGGTGCTTCGCCTCCGCGAGCGGACGGAAGATCGCCGCGACGTCGTGCAACACCGCGCGCAGATCGAACGGCATGGCCTCCAGCACCATCTGGTTAGATTCGGCCTTCGACAGGTCGAGCACGTCGTTGATCACGCGCAGCAGCGCATCCGATGACGACATCACCGTCTGCAGGCGCCGCCGCTCGTCCGCCGGCAACGCCGCGCGCGCCATCAATTCGAGATTGCCGACGATTGCATTCAGCGGCGTACGAATCTCGTGGCTCATTGTCGCGAGGAAGGTCGACTTCGCCTTGTTCGCGTCGTCCGCAGCTTCCCGCGCCTCGCGCAGCTTGTCCTCGGCCTGCTTGCGCGCGGTGATGTCGGTGAGCGTGCAGAGCAGCACGTCGACGCCGCGATAGCGCGTACGGACGATATGCGCGGCGAGATAGGTCGTCCGGCCGTGGGCGAGGTCGACCGGCAACTCGTGCACGACGACGCGCGGCGCCCGCCCGCCCGCGATACTGGCGTGGTAAGCCTGCCAGATGCGCTTGCCGAGCGACGGCGCCGTTCCGGCGTCACCATAGGCCTCGGCGGCGTCATTGCGCACCATCGTGTCACCATTGGCCAGCGACAGCAGCATGAGTCCGGCTGGCGCCGTGCGGATCAGCGTGCGGTTGAGGGCCTCGCTCTCGATCAGGCGAATCGCACGGCGGTTGGCGGGGCGCAACGCACGCCGATCGAACGTAACGATCGAGATCCATAGCAGTGCAATGGTCAGCAGTGCGGTGGCGACCGTCAGGCCGGCCGGTATCGCGACGGCGCCCATGACGCTGCGCCACGAGAAGGTCGCCATCAGCACCAGATCGGAATTCGGCAAGCGGTCGCTGATGACGAAACGGGTGCCGACGCGATGCACGAACACCCGCTCGCGTTGCGGATCGTTCGCATGGTCGAGCGCGCGGGGAATCATGTCGCTGCTGCGCTGCGCGCCAGCCAGAAGTTGTGCGCGCGTATCGATCAGTGCATAGTCCTCGTCGCCTGAAAGCGGCGCGAGGATGCTATCGACCTGGGAACGCACGGCGACGACGCTCCAGGCAAACGGCTGCCCGTCGGTGTCGTACAGCCGGCGGACGAAGCGCATGATCGGATGCCCGAGCAGCGGATCGAAACGCCGTTCGATCAGGACCGCGTCGTTGTGCGGGATGGCTGCATCGGACGGTATCAGCTGCCGTGCCAGCCCCTTCACCTGGAACCCATCCGGCAACGCGGCCGCCTGCGTGGCGGCCCCGACCCCGCCCACGGCCACGAAATTCCCGTCGATACCGATCAGGTAAATGTTGAACCCCGGGAGAACCGGGGTCACCTTGGGCGCCACTTCCAACTGCGGCATGATCAGGCCGAGATAGCGCGAATACCGGCTCTCCCGATCATCCTGCGTGATGTCGGCCAGTCCGATCAGCGCGATCTGGCCCGATCGGCGCCAGATTATCCTGCCGCGGCCCTCAGTGAATTCTCGCAAAACGTCTCGCGATGCCTGCTTGTCGAACCTCCAGAGGTTCATCGCGTTGTTCGCCTGTTGCCCCGACAGCAGGTACGTCGCCTGCAGCTCGGCAGATAGCCGCGCCTCACGCCGCAGAAACGCCCCTGAAGCCTGCGTGAAGTAATCGAGCACTTCGAGCCGCACGACGAGCGCCGCGCACACGAGGATAAACGCCGTAATCGCCGCGCCGCTGCCGTACAGCAATGCGTGCTGCTGGCGCCGCACGCGCCCCGGGTCGAATGGCTTGCGGCCCGCCGCGGCGGCATGCGCAAGCAGCGTTTTCAGTTTCGTGGGCATGCTTGTTCTTGGAGTCTCTCCCCGGCGCGCGCCGCGATCGCCCGACTAGGCATCGGTCCCGGGCAATTCGGGCAACTGCCCCTCGCTTGCATAGCGGATCAGGTCGGCATCGCGGACGATGCCGAGTTTCTTCATCGCGCTCGACTTCTGCGAACTGATCGTCTGCTTGCTGCGATGAAGCTGGACCGCGATCTCGCCGACCGTCAGGCCGGCCCCGTACAACCGCACGACTTCGATCTCGCGGGCGGTCAGCGTGCGGATACCCGCGGACGGCTGGCACTCCTCCAGCAGCTTCTTGACGAACGGAGACAGATAATTTGCACCGACGAACGCCGCATGCACCGCGCCGACCAGATGCGAAATCGCGTCGGACTTGCTCAGGATGCACCCGACGCCCTGCTTCTGGATCGCAAGCAGCACGCTCGGGTTGTCGATCATCGTGATCGTCACGAGGCGCAGCGCCGGGTAGCGACGCTGAAGAAACGACAGCAGCGACAGGCCGTCGCCGTACTTGCCGCCGGGCATCACGTAATCGACCACGAGCACGTCGCTCTGCTGCTCGTCGAGCATCGCCACGAGGTCGGTCGAATTCGAGACGGCGCCGAGCAGCTTGATCGTGCTGGCGCCCTCGAGCGCCTGAGACATCCCGAGTGCAGACGAAGGATGATCGTCCGCCACCATGACCCGCACAAAAAATTCATCCATCTCCATTCTTCTCCCGAAACACGTGGCCCTACGTGCCATGTTGTGCGACGCGCCATGATTCGAATCGGTCTCGCAACACGGTCGCGTTGCAACGTTCGGCGAACCGGGCGGTGCGCAGCGTAATTTTAAGATAATAGACGGGTTCCGCATCGCGGCGGTGCGATGCGGCATGGCGGCCTGCGCCCGCACCCGATCCGATGCAGTCGCAGCCTCGCCGGGCACGGCGTTGCAGCACGAACCTGCATGGATCCGACGCCCACACGCGTTCGATCGGCGGCGCCCCCACGCCGTCGATCCATCGCGTTCCGCACGGCGGCCGGAGCCGCCCGCTAGCGTTTGACCGCGGAGGTGTCGGATTCGCCCGATCCGTCATCCGCGGCGTGCTGCCACTCGGTGATGATCCGCCGCTTCTGCGATGGCGACATCATCATGAATTCGTTCAGCTGCATGAGAAAATCCCGTCTGGATTTCTCCGGCAGCGTCGCAAATCCGAGCAGCAGCCTGAACACCTTTCCCATATAGCGCACGGCCTTACCCTTCCTTCTTCAGTCGAAATCACGCGGCACCGAAGCGATGCGGCGTGCCTGCCTTCCCCGTTCCGACGCAGCCGGTGTACAGCGCGCCGACGTTGTTTCTCTTTTTATCGTCCCGGCCAGTGCGCCGCGGCGGCGGCCGTGACCGCCGCCCCCGACCGCTCGTCCGCCGCACCGGCGGGAGATGCGATTCCGCGCCGCCGCGCGATGCGTGCCAGGCCGCGGCGCAGATCGGCCAGCGTCACCGGCTTGGTCAGCACGCATTCGACGTTCGACGCCGCGTAACGCCGGGCGTCGTCGGGCGCGAGATGCGACGCGACGACGATCATGTCGCACGGCAGCGCACGGGTGTGGACAGCTTCCGCCAGCTCGAGTGCCGACATGTCGTGCAGGTCGGCACCGAGCAGCAGCACATCCCACGCGCCGCCAGCGAGCGTATCGAGCGCCGCGCGGCCGGACGACACGCACCGGACCACGCAGCCGAGCACATCGAGTTGCTCGCGGAAAATCGATCCGTTGACTGACGCGTCGTCGGCAATCAGCACGCGTGGCACACGTGCGCTGATTGCCGGCAGCGCCGGCCGAACGGCATCGGCCGCGCGGCCCCGCCCGCGCAGCAATTCGGCCGGGGCGACGCGGGCCTGCTCGATCGCCAAGCGCAGCCCGTTCAGCGAATAGCTCGACACGCGGATCGTACGGCCCGCGACGTCCGGCCGTAGCGGGCCGTCCGGCGTGGCGAGCACGACCGGCGTACCGCCGCCGATGCTGTCGAGCTCCTCGCGCCGCCATTGGTCTGAATCGCCGAAGAGCACGATCGCGTGAGCACGCGCGAGGCACCCGGCGGCAATCCCGATCGGACTCGGATGCATCGCGACATCGAAACCCCATGCACGCAGATGCGGAAACGCGAACGCGCGCCATGCGTCCTCCGGCGACACGACGATCAGCGTCCGGCCGGCGCCCGCCCCTGCGCCGACGGGACATTTCGGTGCAATGCCCATGTGCAGCGGCAGGCGAACGGTGAACAGGCTGCCGATCCCCGGCGCACTGTCGACCGTGATCGTCCCGCCCATCGCCGCGGCCAGCCGATCGCACAATGCGAGCCCGAGCCCCGTGCCGCCGTACCGCCGCGTGATCGACGCGTCGACCTGCGAAAACGGCTTGAACAGCCTGGCCTGTTGCGTACGATCGATCCCGATGCCCGTGTCCTCGATGCCGATCGCGAGCTCGGGCGCACCGCGCGGGCTTCGCGCCACCGCCACGCGCGCGACGATGCGCCCTTCGCTCGTGAACTTGATTGCGTTGCTCAACAGGTTGCCGACCACCTGCGCGAGCCGCGTCGGGTCGCCGCGCATGCGCTGTGCGCCGCTCGCGTCGATATCGGCGAACAGCGGCAACCCTTTCGCCTTCGCAACCGGCGCGAATGCCGCAAGCTCACGCTCGATCACCGCAATCACGTCGAACTCGATCGACTCGACCGACATCGCACCGGCTTCGATCTTCGAGAAATCGAGGATGTCGCTGACGATCGCGAGCAGCCCTTCGGCCGACACGCGCAGCGTCTGCACGCGGCTCTGCTGTGACGCATCGAGCGCCGTGCGTTCCAGCAGTTCGAGATTGCCGAGGATCACGTTCAGCGGCGTGCGGATCTCGTGACTCGTCGCGGCAAGAAACGACGACTTGGCCGCATTCGCGGAATCGGCCGCGCGCACCGCTTCCTCGAGTTGATGCACGAGACGGCGCTGCGCGCTCGTGTCGGCGAACGCCGCGATCAGTACGTCCTCGCCCTGGTAACGCGCACTGTGCGCGATGACCTCGAGATGGAGCGGCGCATCGCCGTGTGCATCGAGCGCGAGCTCGGTCATCATCGTCCGGCCGGCTCCGCCGTTCGCGACGAACGCGTCGTACTTCTCCAGCACCTGCGCGGAAAGCGCGTGATGATCGCCGCCGTGCGGCAGCAACATCTGCGTCAGCGCGTCGCTCGCAAGCATCACGCGCCGGTCGGACAACGACACGAGAACGATGCCGACGGGCGCCATCGCGATCACGCTGCGGCACAACGCCTCGCTGTCGAACACGCGCGCCGAGCGCGCGTAGACCGGCACGAGCACGCGCCGGTGGAACCGGACGAGCAGCAGCCACATCACGGCGATCGCAAACAGCGTCGTCGCCGCGAGCGCACCGGCCTGCACGCCGATGCCGGCTGCCACGTCGGCCCACGACAGCGCATAGGCGATCGTCCAGCCCGTGGCCGCGAGCCTGCTGCGGAACACGATCGCGCCGTCGCGAAAGAGCGGCTCGCCGGATGCCTGGTCGCCCAGTGCGACGTCAAGACTCAACAGGCGCTCGGTCAACGCGTGCGTGCGCTCGACACCGGGATCGATCGCAATGAGCCGATTGTCCGCGGACATGATGAAGAACGCGCCGGCCGGCGTGCGCTCGGGCAGCCATGACAGCAGGTAGTCGGGCGCGTATTCGGTGACCAGTACCGCGAACGGCTGGCCGCCGGATCGCGCCTCGGCGGCCAGCCGGATGCGCACCTGCCCCGTGACCGGATTGAGATAGGGCGGCAGCCAACGGACGTTCGGCCGCCCATCGTTCGGAGCGGGCGGCCGAACGTCGAAATCCACGTGCAGCGCATCGAACACCTTCGCGCGCGCATCGGCCGACGCGAGCGCCGGGTTGTCGCGCGACAGGTGCGGCACCAGCCCGAACATCCCGGTTCGCGTGCTGTAGTGGTAGCCCTCGAGCGTGCGCCCACGATTGATCGAGCTCGCCGCGCAGATGCGCGACAGCAGGAACGACAGTGCAAGGTAACGCGCGACCTCGTTACGTTGCGCGGTTGCGCCCGGCACGCCGACCACGAGCGATGGAAACGGGGTGATCGCAAGCTGCTGACCGTTATCGAAGAACGCCTTTGTGACGTCCGCCGGCGCCGCGCCGAGCTCGCGCCAGATCAATTGCGTATTCGTTACGCCGTTGCGGAACGACGTCTCGGCCACCTGCACCTGGTCGGCGGTTTCCTCGACACCGTTCAGGAAATTGCGCCGCTCGCCGTCCAGATAACCGTAAACGATCGAAGTGATCCCGAGCCCGCAGGCGATCAGGATCAGGATCGTGACGACGATGCCGCCCCCGAACATCGAGATGCTCTGGTAGCGGCGAATGGATTGAAGCGTGCTGTATGGCATGGCTCGGCGTGACGGCGCCCGAGGGTACGGACATGCGGCAGATTCCCTGCCGGACCGGGCATCACGATGGGTACATTTGGGGTAGCGATGTCCCGATCATGCCAAACGACACTGCGAAAATCAGTCGTGCATTATCCTTTTAGTACACGTCCGATTTGATTGAACGATGATTTTGAACTTGAACGAAATTTCGTCGCGAAATCGCGTAGGGGAACTTATCCGATCGGACAAGTTGCGTCGTCGCTTCGCGGCTGGCGGCCGCGCAAATGAAATACCGCCGGCAAGCCGGCGGCAAAAGGCGCACCCACGGTAGACGCAGCGCGCCTGAGGCACTCGATACGACGCGTTGGGCACGAAACCCCGTCCCGCCGCGCCGGAAACGCCCGCTCAGTTCTGCGTGAGCGGATTCAGCGTCGTGCACAGGAAGCCCGTGCAGTTCTTCGGCGTGAAATAGTATGACGCCATCACCGGCGAGGACACGCCGAGCGCGATATCGCTCAGATACGCGGCGCCCTGTGCGCCGAACGTGTTCGCCTGCTGGACGAAGTTCGCGCCGGTCGACTGGATCGTGGCCGACTGGTACGTGAAGGTCGGCGACTGCGTCTGGTCCTTCACGTAGATCCACGCGACATTGATGGCGCCAGTCGGATTGGCAGGGCCGAACGACATCTCGCCCTTCGCGCGATAACCCTTGGCGCCCTCGCTGTTGGCCTGCGCGATGAAGTCGTCGACGCCCGCTGGTGGCGTCAGTGCATCGTACGTATAGGTCGAACCCGACGCATTGTTCTTCATGTACAGGTTCGCTTGCGCCGATCCCACCATCATCGGGCCGACAAACCAGTAGCCCGAGTGGCCCTGGCCGTTCGCCTGGGTGACGAACGCGTCCTGGCTGGTCGGCAACGTCGCCGTCGCGTATGTGTACGTCGCCGACGAGCCGCCATCCTTGCGATAGAGATCGCCGTACGTGAGCGGCCCTTCGTAGCGGTAGCCGCTCGCCCCTTGCGCGTTGGCCGCGTTGACGAAGGACGCCATGTCGGCCGGCGCCGTCTGCAGCTGGTACGTGTAGGTCTGGGCGGTGCCGTCGTTCACGAAGATCGATTGCGAACCGCCGCTGCTCGCGTTGTAGAAGTAGTCGCCCAGATAGCGGTAGCCCTTCGCGCCTTCGTTGTTGACCAGCGTCAGGAAGCTCGCCTTGTCGGCCGCGACAGGCTGGGCCTCGTAGCGCCACGTCAGCGTGCTGCCGCCCGAGCCACCCGAACCGCCATTGCCGCCGCTTCCCGTACCGCCCGAACCCGATCCGCCGGTGCCGCCCGTCCCGCCGCTGCCGCCGTTGTTGCTCGTGCCCGATCCGCCGGACGACGCGGGCGAGGAATTGTCGTCACCGCCGCCGCA
>NZ_QTQI01000040.1 GCF_003853705.1 Burkholderia sp. Bp8992
CGCGATCGTCAGGTTCACGTTGTCGACGGCCGTGCTGTCGCCGAACTTCTTCACGACGTTCTCGATGCGGACGAACGCGTCCGTGCCGAAGCGTGCGCCGGCCGCGGCCGGCACTGCGGGGAGTGGCTGGATCATCGTCGTCTCCCTCAACCGCCCGACTTCAGTTGCAGCCAGAGACGGTTCTGCATCCGCGCGATCTCGGCGCTTCTGGGCATCGCGAGCGCCGTCTTCGCGATCGTCGCGTCGGACAGGTAGACGCTCGGATCCTGCACGATCGCCGGTGTCACGAACGCGCGCGCGGCCTTGTTCGCGCTCGGATAGAAGATCTCGTTCGTGATCGCCGCGTTGGTCTTCGGATCCTCGATGTAGTTGATCCACTTCAGCGCGGCTTCCGGATGCGGCGCATCCTTCGGAATCGCCATCACGTCGAACCACAGCAGGCCGCCTTCCTTCGGATTCACGTAGCGGATCTCGTACGAGCGCTTCGCGTCCAGCGTGCGCCGCCGCGCGATGCTCACGTCGCCCGACCAGCCGAGCACGACGCACACGTCGTTGTTCGCGAGATCGTCGGAATAGCCGGCCGAACTGAACTGCGTCACGTACGGGCGGATCTTCTTCAGCACGTCGTAGGCGGCCTGGTAGTCGGCCGGGTTCTTGCTGTTCGGATCCTTGCCCATGTACTGCAACGTCGCGGCGAACGCGGCGTCCGGCGCGTCGAGCAGCGAGATGCCGCAGCCTTTCAGCTTCGCCGCGTTCACCGGGTCGAACAGCAGCGCCCAGCTGTCGATCGGCGCGCTGTCGCCGAGCCGCTTGCGCACGGCCTCGACGTTGTAGCCGATGCCGGTCGTGCCCCATGCCCACGGCACGCCGTACTGGTTGCCCGGATCGACCTTCGCGATCATTTTCATCAGCACCGGATCCAGGTTCGCGAGGTTCGGCAGCTTCGACTTGTCGAGCTTCTGGTACACGCCGGCCTGGATCTGCTGCGCGAGATAGTTGGACGTCGGCACGACGATGTCGTAGCCCGAGCTGCCCGCGAGCAGCTTCGTCTGCAGCGTATCGTCGCTGTCGTAGCTGTCGTAGCGCACCTTGATGCCCGACTGCTTCTCGAACGTGGGCACCGTGTCCTTCGCGACGTACTCCGACCAGTTGTACACGTTCAGGTTGGTGTCGCCCGCGCGGGCCGACAGGCTGGCCGCGAGGGCCAGTACCGCCGACGCGACGAGCGTGGCGCGCAGGGCCGGAAGACGACGGATACGGATACGCATGGGGATTCTCCTTGTGATGGGGATCGGCCGTTGCGCCCGGTCCGCGTCCGGACTCGCGTCAACGCCGTCGAGCGGTGTTCAGCACAAGGGGCAATGTAGAGATCGCGGCCTGCACCGTCAGTCCTGCAAACCGGGACAAACGGCGACTTCGTTTCGGGCCGCTTGGGTAGATTCCCGCGTAGGCAGTCGAAATTATTCGTGATACCTGTAGCGCCACCTGAAATCTTCGACACCCGACGCCATGAGCGCTGCGCTTCCCGCCCCCGATCTCCCGCTGAGCCACGTCGCGTTCGTCACCGAAACGCTGGGCGATATCGCGCAAGCGGTCGGGACGCCGCAGTTCATGCGCGCCGTCTACGAGACGCTCGTGCGCTACGTCGACTTCGACGCCGTGCATCTCGACTACGAACGCGGCGCGTCGGCGGGCCGGCGCAACGTCGGCTGGATCGGCAGCTTCGGCCGCGAGCCCGAGCTGGTCGCGCAGGTGATGCGGCACTACTACCGCAGCTACGCGAGCGACGATGCGACGTATGCGGCGATCGAAACCGAAAGCGACGTGCAACTGCTGCAGGTATCCGCGCAGCGCGTCGCGAGCGAACTCCGGCACCTGTTCTTCGACGCGGGCGACATTCACGACGAATGCGTGATCGCGGGCGTGACGGGCGGCACGCGCTACTCGATCTCGATCGCGCGCTCGCGGCGGCTGCCGCCGTTCTCGCTGAAGGAGCTGAGCCTGCTGAAGCAGCTGTCGCAGGTCGTGCTGCCGCTGGCGTCCGCGCACAAGCGCCTGCTCGGCGCGATCTCCGCAGACGACTCGCCGCGCGACGAGCTCGATCTCGACCTCGTCGCGCAATGGCTGCCCGAATGGCAGGGGCGGCTGACCGCGCGCGAGATGCATGTGTGCGCATCGTTCATCCAGGGCATGACGTCAGCCGCGATCGCGCAGGCGATGGGGCTGAAGACGTCCACCGTCGATACGTACGCGAAACGTGCATTCGCGAAGCTCGGCGTCGAGTCGCGGCGGCAACTGATGACGCTCGTGCTGAGGAATGCGTCGCGACGGCACGACGCGTAGGCTGCCAGCCCGTTGCGCGCGCATCCATCACCGCGCCGCCTCATAACGATTCGACAATATATTGGTTCCCTTGACGATGCGCCGTCCGTATCGTTCACCGATTCGTCAGACCAATCGACCTACGGGGGAATCCAACAATGAAACGCATCCGTTCATTCGCACTGCTCGCGCTGCCGGCCGCGCTGTACGCCGCCGGCGCGCACGCGCAAAGCAGCGTCACGCTGTACGGCATCGCCGACGCAGGCATCGCCTACGTGCACAACGCGCAGAACGCGAACGGCAGCAATGCGTCGAGCCTCGTCAAGTTCAGCAGCGGCAACCTGTCCGGCAGCCGCTGGGGGCTGCGCGGCATCGAGGATCTCGGCAGCGGCCTGTCCGCGCTGTTCCAGCTCGAGAACGGCTTCAACATCGGCACCGGCGCACTCGGCCAGGGCGGGCGCGAATTCGGCCGCAAGGCCGTCGTCGGCCTCGCCAGCAGCACGTACGGTACCGTGACGCTCGGCCGCCAGTACGATCCGGTCGTCGATCTCGTGCAGGGCCTCACGCAGGACAACTACTTCGGCGGCGTGTTCGCGACGCCCGGCGATCTCGACAACTACGACAACAGCCTGCGCGTCAGCAACTCGGTGAAGTACACGAGCCCGCTGATCTCGGGCTTCCAGTTCGCGGCCCTGTACGGCTTCGGCGGCGTCGCGGGCGCCACCGGCAACGGCCGCACGTACAGCTTCGGCGCGAGCTACGCGAACGGCCCGCTGTCGCTCGGCGCCGGCTTCTTCTACGCGAACGGCGGCACGACGGTCGCCAACGGCGTGCGCACGTGGTCGAGCAGCTCGGACACGCTGTTCAACACCGTGATCAACCAGGGCTTCTCGAGCGCGAAGTCGATCCAGATCGTGCGCGTGGCCGGCCAGTACGTGGCCGGGCCGGCGACCTTCGGCCTCGCGTATTCGAATACGCAGTACGGTGCAGACACGCTGTCGGCGTTCAGCCAGAACGCGAAGTTCAACAACGGCTCGGCGTTCTTCAACTGGCAGTTCTCGCCGGCACTGCGCGCGGGCGTCGGCTACAACTACACGTCTCTGACGGGCCCGGCTTCCGCGCACTACAACCAGGTCAACCTCGGCGCGGACTACGCGCTGTCGAAGCGCACCGACCTGTATGCGCTGTTCGGCTACCAGAAGGCGAGCGGCAACACGCTCAACGCGAGCGGCGCCACCGTGAAAGCGGCCGCATCGGTCGGCTCGTACGGCGTGAACTCGGGCACCGATACGCAGGAACTCGCGATCGTCGGCATCCGCCACAAGTTCTGATCGCGTCGTCGCACGACGACTGCCCCGCAGGCGCGCGCCACGGTGCGCGCCTGCGGCGTTTACACTGTCCGACTTCAGGTTCCGCACGACGCAAGGAGACCGGCATGCTGACGGTATGGGGACGACGCAACGCGTTCAACGTCCAGAAGGTGATGTGGCTCGTCGACGAGCTCGCGCTCGCGCATCGGCACGTGCCGGCCGGCGGCCGGTTCGGCGTGCTCGATACGCCCGAGTTTCTCGCGATGAACCCGCATGGACGCGTGCCCTTGATCGACGACGAAGGTACCGTCGTATGGGAATCGCACAGTATCCTGCGCTACCTCGCCGCGCGTTACGGGCGCCCCGGCTTCTGGCGCGACGACCCGGCCGAGCAGTCGCGCGCCGACCGCTGGATGGACTGGGCGCAGACGACACTGCAGCCGACGTTCCTCAACGGCGTGTTCCGCGGTTACTTCCGGACGCCGCCCGAGCAGCGCGACACCGTGCGCGTCGAGCAGAGCATCGCGCAGTGCGCGCAGTATTTCCAGCTGCTCGACGCAGTGCTGGCCGAACATCCGTTTCTCGCCGGCGACACGATCACGCTCGCCGACATCGCGGCCGGCACGCACCTGTATCGCTATTTCGAACTCGACATCGCGCGGCCGGAGCTGCCGCACGTGCAAGCGTGGTACGAGCGCCTGCAGGCGCGGCCCGCGTATCGCGCGAACGTGATGATCCCGTTCGACGACCTGCGCGGCAAGCTCGACTAGGCTGGCGCCGCGCCGACGGCGGAACGACTTGCCGGAAGGTCTCGGGAACCGCTGATTGCCGGCCTAACGCCGCCGCATGCCTCCCGCCCCGCCCATGCCGCCGAACCGGTGCATGCCGCCAAACCCATGCCCGACTCCGACCGGGAACGCGCCATGGTGAAAGCCCGCGTCCATCGGTACACCGAAGCGGCGATGATCGATCGGGTTGAAATGGTTGAAGTGGTTGACGTGATCGAAGTGGTGGAAGCGATGGAACCGATCGACGAAGATGAAGCTCACGCCCGCGCCGATGAACACCGGCGGCCCCCAGTACCACGCGTCGTCATACGGATAGGCTGCCACCGGATACCACAGCACGCTACCGTCGGCACTTTGCACGATCTGCCAGGTGCCGTCGCTTTGAAGGCACGCGCGCCCGACGATTTGCTGCGCCGTGCCGTCGATGTCGGCTTGCGCGACGACTGCGCGGCAGTTCGTGCCGTTGTCCGAAGGATCGTCGATCATTTGCGCAAGGACGGACGTGGAAAGACCGAGACAGACGATGCCCGCCACGGATCGAAACAGGTTGCACATGATCGGCTCCTGCGTTGTTGCCCCCGACCACCTGATCCCCGGCGTCGCTGGCGGCGCCCGGAACACCGGTTTGCTTGCGCACGATGGGGCGCGCGGCGGTCATGGCGCACCGCGTCCTCGTGCAGGGTCTCCTGACGGCTAAACGACGCGGCCAGGCGGGTTATTCCTGGGGTCTGGATGCGAAGGGCCGGTGCCGGAACCGTCGGCACGCGTTGCCGTGGTCAGCGCACGGCGTGGCGAGTCGCGACGCGGTAGACGGCGGCTGCCGCGCCCCCGAATACCAGATGGGCTAGCAGCGTGATCTCGCCGCGAACCGGGATGAACCACGGGAAGATTGCGGTGAAGGCGTACAGGTTGACGCCATACAAGAGGAGTCCGAACGCGCCGCCGGCGAGCAGCGTGGCGCGGAACGACAATCCGTGGACCAGCCGTGCCAGCACGGCCGCATAGACCAGCGAAAGCGCGGCATGCACGACCGTCGCCACGCCCATGACCAGCGGATCGAAGCCGCCGGACGAACCGAGCACGCCGCGCCCCATCACGATGGCCGCCGTGAGGCGCGCGTCGCGAAGCAGGTTCCGGACGGCGTCATCGCCGACGATCGCCCAGAGCAGCAGCTCGATGACGGTCGAGGCGACCGCCGCGCCGAATGCTGCCCAGAGAATCGGAGCCGGACCGGTCTGCTTCAAGTGCCAACCTCCGCGATGACAGCCCGCTGCGCAGACTTACAACGGCCGTTCGCAATCCGACCAGTACGCAAACGGGTCGCGATGCTTCGGATAGTGCTCGTCGAGCCATTTCAGCAACGTCGCACGCGCATTGTCCATGTCGGCTTTCAGCGACGACGTCGTGAGTTCGTGCACTTCGATGGACTTTTCGCGGTCGATCACGAAGCAGTTCCAGTCGGGGCCGTCGAGATCCGGATCGTCGGATGCCTTCGACGACTTGCTCCAGCCGAAGCGCTTGCGTGCGTCGATGTAGTAGCGCGGGTGCACCTTCAGATACGACATCTCGCCGCCCTGCAGGCTGCTCTCGGCGCGCAGCACGTCGCGTTCGTCGACGATCTGCGTGACTTCCGGAAGGCGGCGCGAGCGCCATCCGGCCGGCAGCGTCGCCACGGCCCGGACGCTGTCGTACGTCCCCCATTCCAGCCCCCATGCTTCGGCCATGCGCTTCATGAACGCATCGGCGCTCGGATAGCCGCGCAGCTGGATCCGGGTCGACAGCGTGACTTCGACGCCGCCACGGCCGCCGGATGCACGGGACACCTCGTCGTCCGCCGCTTCGAACGGATTGCCGGGGCGCGGCGACGAACGCGTCGCGTCCGCAGGCGCCATGCCCGAAAACAGTTGATCCAGCGCGGCACGCGCTTTCGACGACTTGTCTGGTCTATTCATCGGTTCCCTTTTCTGCAAGTTTGAACCCGTACTGCAATGGTTGGAGATTGGCTCGCCGCCGGCCAAAGGCGCGATTTTGCCTCATTGCGGCGATCTCGCCGTATTCCGCGGCTGCATTGTAACGATCTGGCGACGCCGGTCGAGCGAACAGCATGGGCATGGACACGGTCCGTCGCATCCACGGCAAGCCGCGCGCCTACCCCAGCGCTTTCACCATCCGCTCCATCAACGCCAGCACTTCCGGCCGATTCTCGCCCTTCGCATGCACGAAGTGATACCTGAGCAGCGAATCGACTTCATGCCGGCTGACGCGGACGAGCGTACTGCGCTTCAGGTACGCGTCGGCCAGCGGCGTCCGCGCGAGCGCCACGCCGAGGCCCGCTTCGGCCGCCGCCAGCACGAGGTTGTAATCCTCGAACCGGCGATCCTGCGCCCGCGGCTTGAACGGAATGCCGAGCCCGTCGAACCAGGTGCGCCAGCCCGTCACGTCGGAATCGTGCAGCAGCGGCATGTCGAGCAGCGCGGCATCGCCGGTTCGGCGGCGCGCCTTCGCCAGCTGCTCGGCGAGCCGCGGATGCGCAACCGGATACAGCCGTTCCGGCATGAACGCACGGGTCTCGAGCTGGCGCCAGTTGCCGCGCCCGTACCGGACCGACAGATCGGCTTCGCCGCCGGCGATATCGACGTTGCGCAGTTCGATGCCGAGCTCGATACGCAGCGCGGGCGCCTCGCTTTCGAGCATAGGCTGCCGCTCGAACAGCCACAACTGCGCGAACGCGGGCACCACGCTCATCCGGACCAGCCGCGGCGTACGCGGGGAGCGCCACTGATCGGCCGCGCCGTCGATGATCGCGAATGCCTGCTCGATCCGGCCGACGAAGCGCTGCCCGTCCGGCGTCAGGCGCACGCCGCGCGCATGCCGCTCGAACAGCGCCATCCCGAGCCAGTTCTCGACGGCGGCCACCCGCCGGCTGATCGCGCCGTGCGTGACGCCGGAAACGTCGGCGGCCGCGAGAAACGAACCCTCGCGTGCCACCGTGCAGACGGTCTCCAGGCTCGCGAGCGGCGGCCGCGGGCCGGGCGCCGGCGCGGCGACCGGCAGTGCGCCCACGACCTGGCGCGCACGCGCCGGATCGTCAGCCCGCCGCGAACCCGAGCTGTGAGCCATTTTCATATCCGGATATTGATCTGTGCGCTAGCTTAACATCTCGCCACGCCGCACCATGGCTGCATGAATACCCTTTCCTCATCGACGTCGCGCGGCGCGCGACAACCGCTCGTCGCGGCAGGCGCGGTCGCGTTCACGATCGTCTCGTGGGCGTCCGCCTTCCCGTTCATCCGGATCGGCCTGCACGGCCTCGCACCGCTGCAGCTCGCGTCGGCGCGCTTCGCGACCGCGGCCCTGCTCGTGATCGCGTGGCTCGCATGGCGACGGCCGCCGCTGCCGACGAAAGGCGACGCGCTGCGCTTCGTCGCGTGCGGTTTTCTCGGCATCGCGCTTTACAACGCACTGCTCAATACCGGCGAGCAAACCGTGTCGGCCGGCGCAGCGAGTTTCATCGTGAACACGCTGCCGATCTTCACCGCGCTGCTGGCCGCCGTGTTTCTGCGCGAGCGCTTCAATCGCTGGGGATGGTTCGGCTCGCTGGTCAGCCTGGCCGGCATCGCGGTAATCGCACAAGGGCAGCCCGGCGGCCTCGTGCTCGGCTCGGGAAGCACGCTGATCCTCGGCGCGGCGCTGTGTTCGGCCAGCTATTTCGTCTTGCAGCGACGGCTGATCCCCGTGTACGGCGCACTGACCTGTACCGCGTACACGCTGCTGGCCGGCGCGGTGCTGCTCACGCCCTGGCTGCCCGGCGCGCTCGGGTCGCTCGCAGGCGGATCGCGCGATACGGCGCTGGCCGTCGTTGTGCTCGGCGTATTTCCCGCCGCGCTGGGTTACGCGACCTGGACCTTCGCGCTCGGCTACTTCGGCGCGGCGCGCGCGGCCAACTTCCTCTATCTGACGCCGGCGGTCGCGACGCTGCTGTCGATGGTGCTGACGGGCGAGCGGCCCGGCATCGCGACGGCATGCGGCGGCCTGCTGGCGATTGCCGGCGTGGTCTTCGTCGCATTGCGCGGACGTTCGTAGGATCGCAACGTCACCGAAAGACAGTACCGGCCCGTCGATCCGGATGCGGGCCGGGCGAAAAGACCCCGGCACCTGCCAAGCGGAATGGGTGATCCAGGCCGTGAAGTCCGCATCCGTTCGCCGATGCTGGCGGACCTGACCGTTAGTTGCGTTATAGGGGAGGCAACCGTTGATGAAGCCAGCCGACGAAACCGGATACGCGCTCGCGAGTGTCCAAACTGTGCAGACAAATCGACCGAACAGTTCCCGATTGACCGTGCATCAGTGTCCATGGCTTCGTCCTGGCGACCGGCCGAATAATGCATGTGGCCGTAAGGCCGACGACAGCGAATCGCAGCCTTGGGGCTCGCCGCAGCGCACGATTTCCGGCATCCGGGGCCTTCGACGTCCGGGCGCCGGCCCGCGCCGCACCGGCCCGCTACGCGATTCGCCGCAGCGCGCAAAACCGGCTTCAGATATATTCATACGAATTGCATGATGTCCGGCGACGATCCGCCCGCTCGCCCGGGCGGTCCGTCACACCACCGGACGCCATGCAAGTGAAGCCCGTGATGGGTATGGAGACTCGTCCGATCGCCCCGGCACCCCGGCCGGCCGGTCGAGACGTCACTAGAAAGACATTCAATTCGGAGATGGCAGATGGAACGAAGCACTGTCGGCATGCGCTGCAAACCCCTGATCACCGTTGCACTGGCTGCCGCCGCGTTCGCGGCCGCGTCGACGGCAATGGCCGACCAGGTCGTCAAGATCGGCAGCGTCGAACCGACGACGGGCGGTATCTCGCACCTCGGCAAGGACAACGAGAACGGCGCGCGCCTCGCGGTCGAGGAAATCAACGCCAAGGGCCTGACGATCGGCGGCAAGAAGGTCACGCTGCAGCTCGACGCGCAGGATGACGCGGCCGACCCGCGCCAGGCCACGCAGGTGGCGCAGAAGCTCGTCGACGACAAGGTCGTCGCCGTCATCGGCCACCTGAACTCGGGCACGTCGATCCCCGCATCGAAGATCTACAGCGACGCGGGCATCGTGCAGATCTCGCCGTCGGCCACGAACCCGACCTACACGCAGCAAGGCTTCAAGACGACCTACCGCGTCGTCGCGACCGATGCGCAGCAGGGCCCGGCGCTCGCGAGCTACGCGCAGTCGAAGGGCGTGAAGAGCGTCGCGGTGATCGACGATTCGACCGCGTACGGCCAGGGCCTCGCGAACGAGTTCGAGAAGAAGGCGAAGGCGCTCGGCCTGAAGGTGCTGTCGCACGACGCGACCAACGACAAGGCCGTCGACTTCCGCGCGATCCTGACCAAGGTCAAGGGCGAGAACCCCGACGCGATCATGTACGGCGGCATGGACGCCACCGGCGGCCCGCTCGCGAAGCAGGCGAAGCAGCTCGGCCTGCGCGCGAAGATCCTGTCCGGCGACGGCGTGTGCACCGACTCGCTGGCCGAACTGGCCGGCCCGGCGGCCGACAACGTGCTGTGCTCGCAGGCAGGCGCTGCGCTCGAGAAGATGCCGGGCGGCGCGGACTTCCTCGCGAAGTATCAGAAGCGTTTCAACCAGGGCATCAAGTTCGACGCACCGTTCGCGTATGACGCGGTCTACATCGCGGTCGACGCGATGAAGCGCGCGAATTCGACCGACCCGGCGAAGATCCTCGCGGCGATGCCGTCGACGAAGTACGACGGCGTGATCGGCACGACGACGTTCGATTCGAAGGGCGACCTGACGCACGGGATCATCTCGATCTACGGCTACAAGACCGGCAAGAAGACCTTCCTCGACCAGGTGAAGATGTAATCCGCCGCGGCGCCGGCACGACGGGAACGCCACCTGTCGGCGCCGGCGCCACGCGGACCGATTTCTGATTCGCGGAGACGAAGCATCATGTGTGCAATGGCGTATGCGGAATTTCAACAGGAGTTGAAGAAGGCTCAGCTGACGGCGCGCGAGTTCGCCCGCCTGATCCGGATGAACGAAAGTTCGATCACGAACTATTCGAGCAAGGGCACCGTCCCGTCCCACCTCGCGGTCATCGCGAAACTGATCGGCACGCTGGCCGCGCACGAGATCGACTTCCGGCGCGTGATCCGGCAAATGCGGATCGAGCCGAAACGGCCGCGCGGCGTCGGCGTGTTTCCCGCGGCGGAAAAGCCGCGCACGCGGAAAGCCGCGAAAGCCGACGCCTGAACGGCGGCATGCGTCGAACGCGGCAAGGAGATGGACGCTCGACGCTCGATCGATGCGCCCTCACGGGCCGTGCGACACGCGCCGCCCGATCGTCACCCCGCCGCCCGCACGTGATCGAGCAGCGCCTGCAGCGGATGGCGCACCTGCTTCGACGACATGCGCTTCACCTGGCTGCGACAGGAATACCCGGTCGCCAGCGCCTCGCCTTCGTCCTCCGGGCCGTCGACGTGCGCCGCCCACGACTGCGCATAGATCGTCTTCGACGTCGCGAGATTGCGCGTCTCATGCCCGTAGGTACCCGACATCCCGCAGCATCCGGTCGACTCGACCTTCAACCGCAGCCCGCGCCGCGCGAACACCTGCATCCATTGCTTGCCGCTGTCGGGCGCATTGGTCTTCTCGGTACAGTGCGGCAGCAACCGGTACGAACCGGTCGCACCGCCCGCACCGGCTTCCGGCAGTGCCTGCAGCAGCCACTCCTGCGGGAGTGCAACTTTCGGTACCTCGGTAAGCCCCGTCACCTTCAGGTATTCCTGCCGGTACGTGAGCGTCATCGCCGGATCGAGACCGACCAGCGCGACGCCCGAACGCGCCAGCGCGGCCAGTTGCGTCGCATTGCGGATCGCGGCCTTCTCGAACGCCTGCAGAAAGCCCTGGACGTGCAGCGCCTTGCCGTTCGGTGCGAGCGGCGCGAGCCAGACCTGGAAGCCCGTACGCGCCGCCAGCTCGATCAGCGTCGCCAGTTGCCCGGTATCGAAATAGCGCGTGAACGTGTCCTGCACGATGACGACGCTGCGCTCGCGCTGCGCATCGCTCAGTGCGGCGAGCGCATGCGGGTCGGCCGGCTTCACGTTCCATTGCCGGATCACGGCCGCGAGATCGAAGCGGCTCAGCAGCGGGCTGTCGACCATCCCGACCTGCCGCTCGAGCAGCGTGCGCATCCACCTCGCACGCATCAATCCGTTGTACAGCGCAGGCACGCGTGCCATCCACGGCATCGTGAATTCGAGCGAGCCGATCAGGTAGTCGCGCAGCGGCCGCAGGTAGCGCTGGTGATACAGCTCGAGAAAGCGTGACCGGAACTCGGGCACATTGACCTTCACCGGGCACTGTCCCGCGCACGACTTGCATGCGAGGCAACCGGCCATCGCGTCGTACACCTCGTGCGAAAAATCGGCGTCGCCGCTGCGCGCCGCGCGGCTGTTGCGCCAGCGCTCGGCCAGGCCGCGCAGAAGCGGCTGCCGCGCACGCGCCGCCGCGACGACGTCGATGCCGGCCTGTCCTTGCAGGCGCAACCATTCGCGCATCAGCGACGCGCGCCCCTTCGGCGATTGCACGCGTTCGCGCGTCGCCTTCCACGACGGGCACATCGCGTCGTCCGGATCGAAGTTGTAGCACGCGCCGTTGCCGTTGCAGTGCATCGCCGTGCCGTAGCTCTGCCACACGCGCTCGTCGATCTGCCGGTCGTGGTCGCCGCGCGTCGGCACCTCGTCGATCTTCAGCAGCCGCATCGTGTTGTCCGGCGGCGTCGCGATCTTGCCCGGGTTGAACTGGTTGTGCGGATCGAACGCGGCCTTCAGCTGCTGCAGCGACGGATACAGCTCGCCGAAAAACGCCGGTGCATATTCGGAGCGCACGCCCTTGCCGTGCTCGCCCCACAGCAGGCCACCATGCCGCTGCGTGAGTTCGGCCACCGCGTCCGACACGGGCCGCACCAGCGCGGCCTGCTTCGGGTCCTTCATGTCGAGCGCCGGGCGCACGTGCAGCACGCCCGCGTCGACGTGGCCGAACATCCCGTACTGCAGCCCGTGGCCGTCGAGCAGCGCACGGAATTCGGCGATGTACGCGGCGAGGTTCTCGGGCGGCACCGCGGTGTCCTCGACGAACGGCTGCGGGCGCGCCTCGCCCTGCACGTTGCCGAGCAGGCCGACGGCGCGCTTGCGCATCGCATACACGCGCTTCACCGCATCGTCGCCGGCCGCGAGCGTATGGCCGAGGCGCTCCACGCTCGTATCGGTGCGCAGATGCTCGACGAACGCACGCACGCGCGCATCGACGTCGTCCGCGTCGTCGCCGCTGAACTCGATCAGGTTGATGCCGAGCGTCGGCCGCTGGTCGTCCTGCGGGAAATACTCGGCCACGCTGCTCCACACGAAATCCTTCATCGCGAGCATCAGCACCTTCGAGTCGACCGTCTCGATCGACAGCGGCTTGAGTTCGAGCAGCGCGCGCGCATCGCGCAGCGCGTCCATGAAGCCCGCATAGCGCACGTTGACGAGCACCGAAACCTTCGGGATCGGCAGCACGTTGAGTTTCGCCTCGACGACGAAGCCGAGCGAGCCCTCCGCGCCGCACAGCACGCTGTTCAGGTTGAAACGGCCGTCGGGTTCGCGCAGGTGCGCGAGGTCATAGCCGGTCAGGCAGCGGTTGAGCTTCGGAAATTTCGCGTCGATCAGCGCCGCCTTGTCGTCGCTGATGCGGCGCGCGGTGCGATACACCTTGCCGATACGATCCTGCCGCGCGCACCGGCGCTCCAGTTCGTCGTCATCGAGCGCGCCGCTGTGCAATTGCTCGCCGCCCATCAGCACGAAATCGAGTTCGAGCACGTGGTCGCGCGTCTTGCCGTACGTGCAGCTGCCCTGCCCGCTCGCATCGGTGTTGATCATCCCGCCGACGGTCGCGCGATTCGACGTCGACAGCTCCGGCGCAAAAAACAGCCCGTGCGGCTTCAGCGCCGCATTGAGCTGATCCTTGACGACGCCCGCCTGCACGCGCACCCAGCGCTGCTCGACATCGATTTCGAGGATCCGGTTCATGTTGCGCGACAGGTCGACGACGACGCCGTCGGTCAGCGACTGCCCGTTCGTGCCCGTGCCGCCGCCGCGCGCGGCCACGGCAACGTCGCGGTGCGCGGGCTCGGCCAGCAGTCGTGCCACCAGCCGGACGTCATCGGCATGCGCGGGGTAGATCACCGCCTGCGGCAGGCGCTGGTAGATCGAGTTGTCGGTGGCCTGCACCGTCCGGTTCGCGTGATCGGCACGGATCTCCCCGGCGAATCCGGCGGCCCGCAGCGCGGCGAGAAAGTCGCGGTACGCGTTGGCAGGCGGGCTGGCGGGACGGGGCAACGGGGCGATCGACATGGGTAAAAGCGCAGTGTGGGTGGAGCCGGCCGGCATGCGCGCGCCAAAACATGAATTTTCGGCAAGTTTCCACGCGACCGGGAATTCCAGTATCTTCGGAGATTCCATGAGAAACAAACGAATTCTCATCCGTCGAATATTGCATAAAACTCATGAATTACCGTCGCCTGACCCCGTCGATGTCATTGCTGCTCGTGTTCGAGGCCGCCGCCCGGCATGAAAGCTACACGCGCGCGGCCGAGGAACTGTCGCTGAGCCAGAGCGCGATCAGCCGGCAGGTCCAGACGCTCGAGGATCAGCTCGGCGTGCCGCTGTTCCGGCGCGAGGGGCGCTCGGTCAAGCTGACCGAAGTCGGCCGCCGCTACTTTGCCGAACTGAGCGGCGCGCTCGGGCGCATCCGTGGCGCGACGCTGCAGGCGATGTCGCATCAGGCGGGCGCCGGCACGCTGCGGCTCGCCACCTTGCCGACGTTCGGTTCGAAATGGCTGCTGCCGCACCTGCACGACTTCTACGCCGCGCATCCGGGCGTGACCGTGCATCTTCATTCGCGGATCGGCGCGATCGATTTCCTGCACGACGACCTCGACGCGGCCATCACCGTCGGCGCGGGCGACTGGCCCGGCCTGCACGCGCACCGGCTGTACAACGAGTTCCTGATCGCGATCGCGCCGCCCGACCCGGGCCGTGGCCGCAAGGCCGACGCGCGCACGCCGGCGTGGGCCGCCAAGCAGACGCTGCTGGGCGTGACGAGCAACCAGCAGGCGTGGGCCGAATGGTTCTCGCACTATCGGCTCGATCATCGCCAGATGCGGATCGGCCCGAGCTTCGAGCTGACGTCGCACCTGATCCAGGCCGTGCGCGCCGGGATGGGAATCGGGCTGGTGCCGAAGGTGCTGGTGGAGGATGAACTGAGCCGCGGCGAACTCGTGTCGATCGGCGACGCGATTACCAGCCAGCGCAGCTACTACCTCGTCTATCCGCCGGGCAACGAGACGCTGCCGTCGCTCGTCGCGTTCCGCGAATGGCTGATGACGTCGTGCTGACGCGCGGCCGGCCGCGGGCCGCTCAGGTGCGCCATTCGCCGAGAATCTGCTCGGCCAGGTAGTCGCACGGCGGGCGCGCGGACTGCGCGCTGCGCGCGAGCACGACTTCGATCTCGCCCAGCGGCGGCAGCCCGTGGCTTTCCGACAACTGCATCAGGTGATCCGGGATGCAGCAGCGCGCCAGCGGCGCGACCGCGAGCCCGGCCTCCACCATGCTCAGCAGCCCGAGGTGACTCGGGCTTTCGTACGACATCCGGTACGGGATCTTCTGCCGGTTCAGCGCCTTGACCGCCCGATCGCGCGCCATGCTGCCGCCGTACGTGAAAAACGCCACCGGCAGCGGCCGCTCCTCCCACACGTCGCGCTTCGGCGACCCGGCCCAGACGAGCGGCTCCATCCGGATCAGCTCGCCGGTCACGCCCTTGATCCGCGTGAGGCACGCGAGGTCGACCGTGTTGTCCTTCAGCATCGGCACGAGCGCGCTGCTCGGCTGGCCGATCACGCGCACTTCGACACGCGGGTGCATCGCGGCGAATTTGCCGAGCACCTGCGGCAGCAGCGACGAAATGTAGTCGTCCGGCACACCGATCGTCACGCGGCCGCGGATCTCCGGACGCACCACCGACGCCCATGCCTCGTCGCGCAGCGCCAGCATCCGGCGGCCATACTCGGCGAGCATCGTGCCGCCGTCGGTCGCCGTCACGTTGCGCGTGTCGCGGACGAACAGCGGCTTGCCGAGCGCGTCTTCCAGCGCCTTGATCTGCATGCTCACCGCCGACGGCGACCGGTGCACGGCCTGCGCGCCCTGCGCGAACGATCCGGTTTCGGCGACGGCCACCACCATCGCGAGCACATCGAGGTCGAGCTTTTTCATGTCGATTCAGGAAATCTGATCAATCGATTCAGTTTATCCCGTTTTACTGTTCGCCTCCACGGCCGGACAATGAACTCCGTCAGCACTCACTCGATGCAGGAAGCGGAAACATGCAACCCTCCGGATCGCTCTACGGATTTCTCGCCATCGGCGGCATGCTCGCGGTCACGCCCGGGCCGAACATGGTCTACGTGATGTCGCGCTCGATCGCGCAAGGCCGCACGGCCGGGCTCATTTCGCTGGCCGGCGTGATGATCGGCTACCTGTTCTACATGTTCGGCGCGGCGTTCGGCATCACGACGCTGTTCATGAGCGTGCCCTATGCGGGCAGCGCGCTGGGCGCGGTCGGGGCGGTCTACCTGCTGTACCTCGCGTGGCAGGCCGTGCGGCCGGGCGGACGTTCGCCGTTCGAGGTGCAGGCACTGCCGAACGAGCAGCCGATGCGCCTGCTCGCGATGGGCGCGACGACCAGCGTGCTGAACCCGAAGCTCGCGATGCTGTTCGTGTCGCTGCTGCCGCAGTTCATCGACTACCGGCAGGGCAGCGTGTTCGGCCAGTCGCTGTTTCTCGGGTCGCTGCTGATCGCCGCGTTCGCGTCGGCCAACGGGCTGGTGGCGATCTGCTCGAGCAGCATCGCGAAGCTCCTGCACGGGCGCCCGACGCTGCTGCTCGCGCAGCGCTGGGCGATGGGTGCGGTGCTCGGCGGGCTGGGCGTGCAGATGGTGGTCGAAGCGTCGAGAATGGCGGGCGCGGCGTAACGGCGGCGACGCATATCGCGACGCACGTCGGCTCACTGCGTCGGCAGTTCGGCTTCCAGCTCGCGCAACCGTTCCGGAAACCGCACGCGCAGCACCACGAACCACGCGACCCCGACCGCCAGCAGCACGACGAACACATAAGGCAGCCATGCGTAGACGCCGTCCGGCACCGGGTACACGCTGCCGGCGAGCGGAATCGCAAGCAGCACGACCGCGACGGCGCTGATCGCGACGTGCCGCGCGCGCAGCCTGCGTTGCCGGCGCAGATAGAGCGGTGCACCGACCGCGACCAGCACGTATGCGAGCAGCCAGCCATAGGTGGCAATCGAGCTGAGATAGCCGTACGAATCGAGCAGCGTCGTGCCGTGTGCGGTCGACACCAGCGCCGTCGCCAGCGCGAGCACCGCGATCAGCGCGACGGCGACGTGCGGCGTCGCATTCGTGTCGTGCGCGCGCCCGGTCGACGCATGCAGCACGCCCTGCCGCCCGAACGTATAGACGATGCGCGCCGCCGCGTTGATCGACGAGAAGAATGCCGCGAAGAAACTGAGCGCCACCCCTGCGTCGATCAACACGCCGATCCACCCGGCGCCGAGCCGATGCGCGAGCACCGCGAGCGGCCCGTCGACGCGATCGAGCGGCGGCGTCTGCCCGTGGAACGCGCTCACCATCCCGTAAGCGCCGACCACGAACAGCAGCGCCGGACCGACGACGCTGATCAGTACCGCGCGCGGAATCGCGCGGAACGGGTCGCGCGCCTCGGCGCCGAGCACGGTCGCGCTCTCGAACCCGGTGAAACTGAAGAACGCGAGCACCATCCCGAGCTGCAGTTGCGTCGGCTTCACGCCTTCGAGCGTCAGCTGCGCGCGATCGACGGGATGACCGCCGAATGCGATCGCCCCGATCACGACGGCGGCGATCAGCAGCAGCGTCGCGAGTTCGACGAACAGCGTGAAGCGCGTGGACAGCCGGATGTCGCGAAACGCGATGTACCACGCGGCAAACGCGGTGACGACGGTCAGGCCGAGCACTGCGCCGACCGGCGTCGCGCCGCCAAGCAAGCCGGTTTCGCGGCCGAACACGAGGAACGTATTGATCGTGCCCTGCAGGATGCCCGCCGCCGCAAACGCATACGCGATCAGCAGCGACCAGCCGCAGATGGCGCCCCACGTCGGCCCGATGCCGACGGACACGTACGCATAGAGCGCGCCCGGCGATGCCGAATCGCGCGCGAACACGGCAATGCTCCACGACGAGAACAGCAGCGCGACGATCGCGAACAGGTACGCGAGCCACGTGCCGTTGCCCGCCGTCGCGAATACGGCGGGAATCAGCACGCCGATCCCGCCCGACACGCCGACGAGGCCGATCGACTGCGCGATCAGCTCGGGCAGGCTCAGGTAGTTGCGCCGCAGGCCGCTGGCGTGCGGCGCGAGGCCCGGGGCGGGTAGCGCTTGCGCGGATGTAGCCGGATGATTCATCGATTCACCTCGTCATGATTGAAGCGGTGCGGTGCGTGCCGGTCAGTTCCACGAATGGCGCGCGGGCTTCACGCCGTTGAGGTAGTAGTTGCCGATCGCGTGGTATTTCCAGCGCACGGGATCGTGCAGCGTATGCACGCGCGCGTTGCGCCAGTGGCGGTCGAAGTTGTATTTCGCCAGCGTCGACTTGCTGCCGCCGAGTTCGAACAGCTTGCTTGCGGCGAGCAGCGACACTTCGGTCGTCGCGATCTTCGCCTCGCCCACCGCGATCGCGGCCTGCGCGACCGTCTGTTCGTTCGGCTCGCGCTTCGCGGCGTCGACGAAGCGCCCCGAGCGCTCGAGCAGCGCCTCGGCCGCATGCACGCGATAGGCGATGTCGCCGATCTGTGCGATCGTCAGTGGATCCTCGCTCGCGCGCTCGACGCCGCTGTCGATCCACGGACGCGCATGCTGCCGCACGAAGTCGATCGTGTCCTGCAGCGCGGCGCGTGCGATGCCGAGATCGATCGCGGCCGTCGTGATCTGCGCGAACGGCCCCGCGAAAGTCGGACGATCGTAAGAACGCTGCGTGTGGAACATCTCGAACGGGCTCACGCGCACGTTCTCGGCGATCACGGTGCCGCTCGCGGTGGTACGCTGACCGAAGCCGCTCCAGTCGTCCACCACGGTCAGCCCCGGCGCACCCTGCGGCACGAATGCGAGTACGGCCTGGTCCGACTCGTCGAGCGCGAGCACCGGAATCCAGTGCGCGAACAGCGTGCCGGTCGAATAGAACTTGCGGCCGTTCAGCACGAAGCCGTCGCCGTCACGGCGCACGCGCGTACGGATGTCGAGCACGTTCTTGCCGCCCGCTTCGGAAAACGCATTGCCGTAGCGCGTGCCCTTCAGCACGAGATCGAAAAAGAAGCGCTTCTGCGCATCGCTGCCTTCGAGACGAATGTCTTCGACCAGGCAGTAGTGATTCTGCGGAATCTGGCCGATCGACGGGTCGGCCTGCGACACGATCGCGATCACTTCCGCGAGCGTGACGTTCGATACTTCCGCACCGCCGTATTCACGCGGCACGGTAATGCCCCACAGGCCGCTCGACGAGAACAGCTCGATCTCGTCGAACGGCAGCTGACGTTCGCGATCGCGCAGCGCGGCATGCTCAGCCAGTCGCGCCGCGATACGGTGCGCGACCTCGATGGCCTCGGCATCCGAGCCGATGACCGGAACGAGCGCCGCATCCGCTTGCGGTTGCGGTTGCGTGGTTTCTTCGATGATTTCCGTGGACATGAAATTTCCGGCAAATGACATGAATCGATCGACGGTGCCGTTCCGCCCGCCGTCGATCGCCTGTTCGGGAATGCGGGGACGTCCGACCGGGTTCGTCCGCGACGGTCGCTGCGCGAGCCGATCAGGCGCCCCGCTCGCCGCTTGCGTCAGCGCGGTCTCGCGTCGGTGTCGCGCATCACGCGGGCACTGCCTGCCGCTGCGCTTCGAGTTCGCGCACGAGCGGCAGCACGCGCTTGCCGAAGTACTCGACTTCCTCGATGAAGTGCAGGAACCCGGCCAGCACGAGATCGACGCCGATCGCCTTCAGCGCGACGATCCGCTCGGCGATCTGCTGCGGCGTGCCGATCAGGTTCGTGCGGAAGCCGTCGTTGTACTGCACGAGATCCTCGAACGTCGATTTCGCCCAGTTGCCCTCGCCTTCGGGCGACGCCTTGCCGGCCTCCTTCACCGCATCGCCGAACGCGTGCACGGCCTCGACGTGCGCGTGCCGGATGATGTCGTCGAGCACGGCCTTCGCCTCCTCCTCGGTATCGCGTGCGATCACGAACGCGTTGACGCCGATCCGCACGCGATGGTTGTTCGCGGCCGCCTTCGCGCGGATGTCGTCGATCTGCGCCTTCAGGTTCTCCGGCGTATTGCCGTTCGTGAAATACCAGTCCGACACGCTCGCCGCGTTGTCGCGCGCCGCACGCGAACTGCCGCCCTGGAAGATCTCCGGATGCGGCTTCTGCACCGGCTTCGGGCTCAGCGTGTAGTCGTTGAAGCGGTAGAAATCGCCCTTGAACGTGAAGTTGTCCTGCGTCCAGATGCCCTTCAGCGCCTGGATGAATTCCTTCGAGCGCCGATAGCGTTCGTCGTGTTCGAGCCACGGCTCGCCGATTGCGGTGAATTCGCCCTTGAACCAGCCGCTGACGACGTTAATCGCGATGCGCCCGTTCGAGATGTGGTCGATCGTCGCGAGCTGCTTCGCGACCACGGCCGGATGCCATGGCCCCGGCAGGATCGCGGCGAGCACCTTGAGCTTCGTCGTCGCATGCAGCAGCGCCTGGCTGAACGACACCGACTCGTGCTGGTATTCGGCGCCGTAGCCGGCCGTGAAGCGGATCTGGCTCAGCGCGTAGTCGAAGCCGGCCGCCTCGGCCGTGCGCGCGAGCTGCTGGTTGTATTCGAGGCTCCAGTCGGTACGTTGCTCGATCGTGCTGACGACGAGGCCGCCGCTGACGTTCGGCACCCAGTATGCGAATTTGACGCCGTCGGCGGAAGGGTCGGGAAGGCTCATGAAGGTGTCCTGTCGAAGGGGAAACGAAAAAGCGGCTTACGCGGCCGCGGCGGAAAGCGCGGGCACGCGCAGTTGCGGCACGGCGCGCTCGACAGCGAGTGCGATGCGCTCGCGCAGCGCCGGGTTCGCGATCCGGTATTGGTCGAAATCGCTTTCGGATGCATACACGCCGATCGGCAGCGTGCGCGCCTGGAAGAAACTGAACAGCGGTCGCAGTTGATGATCGATCACGAGCGCATGACGCTCGCTGCCGCCGGTGGCCGCGAGCAGCACGGGCACGTCGACGAGCGCATCGTGGCGCACGAGGTCGAACAGGTGCTTGAACAGGCCCGTATAGGACGCCCGATAGACCGGGCTCGCGACGACCAGTACGTCAGCCGTCTCGATCACGCGGATCAGTGCGTCGAGGTCGGCCGGCACCTGCGCGCGCGTCAGTGCGCCGGCCAGCCGGCTGCCGATTTCTCCGAGTTCGATCAGCCGCGTGTCGATCGGCAGCGCGGCGCCGAGTGTCGCGACGATCTCGTGGATCAGCGCCAGCGTGCGCGACGGCCGCTGCAGGCTGCCCGATATCGCGACCACGTTGAGGGGATTGCTCATGCGATGCGTTCCTGTTGTCGAGCCGCATGTCGATGCGGCGATACCGCTTCGAGTCAGCAAGGAGCGTGCCATTGGCGCAGGCCGTGTCACTGCGTGATCGTCTGCATCGCGAAGTTCCGTGTGGTCGCCCGCCTGGCACAGCGTTCGCTCAAATGCGCGAGCGCGGCAAGCTTTCCGATGCTTGCGTCACATCGTTAGTCCACGGCGCGATGAACCGGGCGAAGCGGTCGTGCTCGAGCGCTGCTGCTCAGGAAGCAGCGCATCGCACGCCGCGACATCGAATTCGACGCTTCGACGTCGCATCGATCGCGCTCACCCGCACCATTGCTGGTTCCGCAGCAATCGCGCTTTGGTTATCAGAAATCGATGCTTTTCGCGCGCGGAGAAACGTTGAACACTCTGCTGACCACGCAGCAGCCGGACCGCCGCGCCCGCCGACACGGGCCTGCGTCGCCGGCCATCCAACGGTTCATCGCCATGACTTTCACTTCCGCATCGTCGCGCCCGCTCAACCTTCGTGTCGTCGCCACGCCCCGCAACGCGTCGGAAACGCACGATCCGGGCGACCTGCCCGCTGCGGAGCACACCGCATCCGTCCTGACGTTGCCCGGACGCCACGCACAGGTCCGCGCGCGGGCGCAGGTGTTCGCCGACCCGCGTTCGCTCGCGCTGCTCGAACAGGTGCGCCGCGTCGCGCCGAGCGACGCGAACGTGCTGATCGTCGGCGAGACGGGCACCGGCAAGGAACTGATCGCGCGCCACGTGCACGAACTCGGCGCTCGCCGCGACGGGCCGTTCGTCGCGGTGAACTGCGGCGCGTTCTCCGACACGCTCGTCGACAGCGAACTGTTCGGCCATGAGAAAGGCGCGTTTACGGGTGCCTTCAGCGCGAAGCCCGGCTGGTTCGAGGCCGCGCACGGCGGCACGCTGTTTCTCGACGAGATCGGCGACCTGCCGCTGTCGATGCAGGTCAAGCTGCTGCGCGTGCTGCAGGAGCGCGAGGTCGTGCGGCTCGGTTCGCGCACGGGCATTCCGGTCGACGTGCGCGTGGTGGCCGCAACCAACGTCGATCTGCAGCAGGCGGTGGCCGCGGGGCATTTTCGCGGCGACCTGTTCTACCGGCTCAATGTCGTGCAGCTCGCGGTCCCGCCGCTGCGCGAGCGGCCGGGCGACATCCTGCCGCTCGCGCGTCACTTCTTCGACGACTATCGCAGCCGGCTCGGCTACGGCCCGCGGAGCATCGATCCGCGCGCCGAGCGCCGGCTCGCGGCACACGGCTGGCCCGGCAATATCCGCGAACTGGAGAACGTGATCCATCATGCGCTGCTCGTGTGCCGTCACGACGCGCTGCGCGACACCGACCTGCACCTTGCATCGCCATGCATGCCGCCGGCCGCCGTGCATGCGCCCGAATCGTCCACCCACGCGCAGGCAGCGTTCGAACGCGCGCTGCGCGACCTGTTCGACGACGGACACGGCAACCTCTTCGAACACATCGAGGACACCGTAATGCGTGTCGCGTTCGACTTCAGCCACCGCAACCAGATCCGTGCCGCGCAGTTGCTCGGCATCAGCCGCAACGTGCTGCGCGCGCGGCTGATCCGCGCAAGGGAAATTACGGCGCTGAAGTAACCGTCCCGACGGCGCGATCGCGCCGCAATCCGTGCAGGGATGTCCGAACCTGATGTATCGTGGCGCGAAGCATGTGCTTCGTTGCCGCTCCTGCATCCGGTTGCCCGTCACGCGACCGTCCGCACCCGGTGACCGGGCACCCGCACGATTCTCCGCAATACGAAAGCCGGCCGGCGCCCGTGCGGGCCCGGCCGTGCCCCGTTCACCCGTCCGGAATCCGTCGCCATGAAAAAGCTTGTGAACCGCCCGTCCGATGTCGTGCGAGAAATGCTGGAAGGCATCGCGCGGCAATCGCCGCATCTCGCGATCCTCGGCGACGAGCACGTGCTCGTCCGCCAGCCGTTGCCCGAACCGTCCCAGCGCCCTGTCGCGATCCTGTCCGGCGGCGGCAGCGGCCACGAGCCCGCACACGGCGGCTACGTCGGTGAAGGGATGCTGAGCGCGGCCGTGTGCGGCGAAGTGTTCACGTCGCCGTCCACCGACGCCGTGCTCGCCGCGATCCGCGCAAGCGCCGGCCCCAACGGCGCGCTGCTGATCGTGAAGAACTACACGGGCGACCGGCTCAATTTCGGGCTCGCCGCCGAACTTGCGCGCGCCGAAGGCATTCCGGTCGAAACGGTCATCGTCGCCGACGACGTATCGCTGCGCGGCCGTGTCGATCGTGGCCAGCGGCGCGGCATCGCCGGCACCGTGCTGATCCACAAGCTCGCCGGCGCGGCCGCCGCGCGCGGGCTGCCGCTCGCGCGTGTCGCGGCCATCGCGCGCGACGCGGCGGCCGAGCTCGGCACGATGGGTGTCGCGCTCGACGGCTGCACGATCCCCGGCGCCGACAAATCGGGCTTCAGCCTCGGCGACAACGAGATCGAGCTCGGTCTCGGCATCCACGGCGAGAAAGGCGTCGAGCGCCGCGCACCGCTGGCGGCCGATGCACTTGCCGATACGCTGCTGTCGAGCATCGTCGCCGATCTCGTGCTCGACCGCGACGAACGCGTCGCGCTGTTCGTCAACGGACTCGGTGCGACGCCGGACATGGAACTCGCGATCGTGCTGCGCGCCGCGTACGACAACCTGACCCGGCGCGGCATCGTCGTCGCGCGCGCGTGGGCCGGCACGTTCCTGTCCGCGCTGAACATGCCCGGCTGCTCGATCTCGGTGCTGCGGCTGAACGACGAACGCGCGTCGCTGCTCGACGCGCCGACGCAGGCGCGTGCGTGGCCGGGCGGCGGCGCCGTGAATGCGCAGATCCGCGTCGCCGCGGCCGCGTCGCAGGATGCCCCGTTGCCGCCGCTCGATGCGGCCGGTCGCGCATGGGCCGCGCGCCTGCAGCCGGCGCTGCAGGCGGTCGCACAGACGCTGGTCGACCACGAGCAGACGCTGACGGACCTCGATGCGGCGGCCGGCGACGGCGACCTCGGCGCGAGCATGCTGCGCGCCGCGCAAGCGATCCTCGCGTTGCCCGACACCGCGTACGCCACACCGGCCGGCGCGCTCGCGGCGCTCGGCGCGGCATTGCGCCGCGCGATCGCCGGCAGCTCGGGACCGTTCTACGCGACCGCGCTGCTGCGCGCGTCGCGCCGGCTGGCCGATATCGCCGACCCGTCGGCACGCGACTGGGCCGCGGCGTTCCGCGCGGCCGTGGATTCGATCAGC
Organism: Burkholderia sp. Bp8992; assembly: GCF_003853705.1. Lineage (GTDB taxonomy): Bacteria > Pseudomonadota > Gammaproteobacteria > Burkholderiales > Burkholderiaceae > Burkholderia. Next base: position 24,420 of record NZ_QTQI01000040.1, read on the forward strand.
GAACTGGGCGGTGCGCATGCCGGCGACCGGACGATGCTCGATGCGCTGGTGCCGGCCGTCGACGCATTCAGCCGCGCACTCGACAACGATCGCGATACCGCAAGCGCATGGACGGCGGCCGTCGAAGCAGCCGTGGAAGGTGCAGAGGCAACTGCTCAGATGACGCCGCGCGCGGGGCGCGCGAGCTATCTCGGCGAGCGCGCGATCGGCACGCCGGATGGCGGCGCGGTAGCCGTGTCGTACTGGTTGCGTGCATTGCAGCCGCACGTGCGCTGAACGGCGACGAACACGCCCATCCAGCCCGTCAGCAGCACCTGCCAGCCGTCGGCCCACGGGTGCGGGTCCGGCGCGCCGACGCGGAACGGCGCGGTGAACATCGCGACGAGATAGAACAGCATGCTGAACGCGAGCAGCACGGTGGCCGGGCGGCCCATCGGCGGACGGATGGGCGCGGAGGAAGGCGTCGTCGAGTTCATGGTTGCGTCAGGCGCAGTGTCGCGTCGAAGCGAATGCCTGACGCATCACGCTCAAACGCCTTCAACCAGCACCGCGCGATAGCGCGCGCCCTTGAAACGGTGCTGGACGACAGTCTGGTATTCGGGACCGTGGTACCACGCGTGCGCCGCTTCCTTGGACGGAAACTCGACGATCACGACACCCTCCGGCCCTTCGCCCTCCAGAATTTCCTGAGCGCCGTAAGCGGCCAGCACCTTCACGGGATGACCGGCAAGCGTCGCGCCGACCTTGCTCCCGTAGATGTCGAGTTCGTGCTGGTCCTGTGTGCTTTCCCTTGTGAACACGATGTAGGTTGCCAAGATACGTACCCCTTGTGCGATGGATGGGAGAAATCGCGCGCGCCACCGGGCCGGCGGCAGCACGCACCGAGCCGGGACGCCGGCCGGATGGGCGGATTATAGATGTTTGCCGGGAAGCGGTACGCGCGGTCCACGCCCTCGCGTTCGCCGGGGGTTGGCACCGCGCAGCTGTCTTCGGCCGATCCACGCGCCTGAGCGCGCCGGCACCGGGCCAGGGACGGGTCTTGCAACCCGTCGCCGCCGAAAGCACCGACGTGCATCAGGCCAACGTCGCAGTCGCCTGCATCGCCAGCCAGCCATCGCGATCCTTCGCCCACAGTTCGATCGTGCTGCCGTCGTCCGACGGCTTGCCGCACAGCGTGAACGGCTCGCCGTCGAAGATCGGGCGCACCGCGCGGAACGCGAAGCTCGCGAGCGTCGCGCCCGGCCGTTCGCGATGCACGAGATCGACGAGCAGCGTCGCAATCAGCGGGCCGTGCACGACGAGCCCCGGATAGCCTTCTTCCTGCGTCACGTAGTTGCGGTCGTAGTGGATGCGGTGGCCGTTGAAGGTCAGCGCCGAGTAACGGAACAGCATCACGGCGTCGGCCGCGACGGTGCGCGCCCACGTTTCGCCCGCGGGTGCCGCGACCGGCTTCTGCACCGGCGCGCCCGGCTGCGGCGCGTCGCGATAGACGATGTCGTGCTCCTCCTCGACGCACAGCGCACCATCGGATTCGATCCGGTGCTGCACCGTCACGAACACGAGCCGCCCGCTGCGGCCTGTCTTGTCCTCGATGTTCGCGATCGTCGATTCGCGCGTCGCACGCCGCCCCGCGCGCAGCGGCGCATGAAACGTCAGCCGGCCGCCGGCCCACATGCGGCGCGGCAGCGGTACAGGCGGCAGGAAGCCGCCGCGCTTCGGGTGGCCGTCAGGACCGACCTCGGCCAGCGGCGCGACGGGCAGGAAGTACAGCCAGTGCCATATCGGCGGCACGACGTCGCCGGGCGACGGACGGTCGAGCGTGGCGGCCAGCGCGTTCAGCGGGAACGCGGTGATGTCGTCGCCGAGCGTTTCGGTCTTGCCGAGCCACGCGTCGAGTGACGCGGGGGCGGCGGGCTGCAAGGATGAGTTCGACACTGATGGAGTCTCCGGTACGCTGGCAATGTTCCTAATATGCACGCCGCACACCGTTTCGCGAAGTCGGCATTGCCGAACCGAGGCTTCGAATTTGCTTGACGCATGCGGCCTTGCGCGTCCTGCCCGACGATTTTCGTCTGACCATTCAATATAGCCGCCACGCGCGATTCCTGCGATTTTCGGCCCCCCCTTACAGCTTGACCACCGCCGGCACGCCGCCTAAATTGCTTCTGACGGACCGGCCGCGCCACGAGCGACATGTCATCCGGGTGACAGGAAACGATAGTTTGCTATCGAATGTTTTTACCCCTATCATCTCGGCCATGACCAATCTGCACGACCTCCGCCTCGCCGTCAGCAGCCTGCTCGTGCTGTCCGCGCGCAAGTGGCGCCGCACCAGCGACGGCGTGCTGAACGCATACAACGTGTCCGAAGCCTGCGCGACGCCGCTCCTGATCGCCGGCCGGCTCGGCGAGGGCGTGCGGCAGGGCACGCTCGCCGAACACGTCGGCATTGAAGGGCCGTCGCTCGTGCGCCTGCTCGACCAGCTGTGCGCGGCCGGCCTCGCGCGTCGCGACGAGGATCCGCACGACCGTCGCGCGAAGACGATCTCGCTGACGGCCGCCGGCCGCGCGGTCACCGCGAAGATGGAAGAAGACCTGCGCGTGCTGCGCGCCCGGGTGCTCAAGGGCGTGTCGCGCGCCGATCTTGAAACGACGCTGCGCGTGCTCGAGGCGTTCAACGCGTCCGAGTCGCACGCGCCCGGCACGCGTCTCCCCCACGCCGACGACACTGCGTCATGACCTATCCGAGCCTTCGCGACTGGCTGTTCTCGGGCAAGACGTTCGCCGCGTCGATGCTGGCGCTGTACCTCGGCCTGTATTTCCAGCTGCCGCGCCCGTACTGGGCGATGGCGAGCGTCTACATCGTGTCGAACCCGTTCGTCGGCGCGACGCGCTCGAAGGCGCTGTACCGCGCGCTCGGCACCGCGCTCGGCGCGGCCGCCGCGATCTTCTTCGTGCCGCCGTTCGTCGAGACGCCGCTCCTGTTCAGCATCATCGTCGCGACCTGGTGCGGCACGCTGCTCTACCTCGCGATCTCCGACCGCACCGCGCGCAGCTACGTGTTCATGCTCGCCGGCTACACGATGCCGCTGATCGCGCTGCCGACCGTGACCGATCCGTCCACCATATTCGACGTCGCGATCGCGCGGACCGAGGAAATCGTGCTCGGCATCGTGTGCGCGAGCGTGGTCGGCAGCGCCGTGTTCCCGAACCGGCTCGCGCCGACGCTGATCGAACGCACCGACGCGTGGTTCAAGGACGCCGCGTTCTACGGCCGCGAGACGCTGTCCGGGCATATCGCCGGCAAGGCACTGTCGGCCTGCCGGCAACGGCTCGCGGCGACGATCACCGGCCTCGAATTCCTGCTGAGCCAGCTGAGCTACGACCATGCGCACCCGCGCATCCTGGCGCGCGCGCAGGCGCTCGCGGGCCGCATGCAGTTGTTCCTGCCGCTGATGTCGTCGCTCGCCGATCCCTTGATCGCGTTGATGCGCGACCTGCATGTGCGCCCGCCCGCCCTCGACGCACTGCTGGCCGACGCCGCGAAATGGTTCGACGCACCGCTGCCGGCCGTGAAAGCCGGCACCGACGGCGACATGGCCCATGATCCGGTCGCGGACAACCTGCGCGAGCGCATCGCCGCGCTGCAGCCCGCCGACAGCGCGCTGGCGAGCTGGGATGGCGCACTGTTGTCGAACGCGTTGTGGCGGCTGCGCCAGGTCATCGACATCTGGCAGGACTGCCGCTCGCTGCGCGCGCTGATCGCGAACGAATCGGGCGTGTGGCAGCCGCGCTACCGGCACTGGCGGCTCGGCGGCACCGAGCGCTTCTTCGATCGCGGGATGATGCTGTTCTCGACGCTGACCGTCGTGCTCGCGATCGTGTTCGCATGCTGGCTGTGGATCTCGTCCGGCTGGCACGACGGTGCGGCGGCCGTCACGCTCGTGGCCGTGTCGTGCAGCTTCTTCGCCGCGCTCGACGAACCCGCGCCGCTGGTGTTCAAGTTCTTCCTGTCGACCGCCGCGAGCGTCGTGTTCGCAGGCCTGTACCTGTTCGTCGTGCTGCCGCACGTGCATGACTTCGCCATGCTCGTGCTGATGTTCGCGGGCCCGTTCATCCTGATCGGCACGCTGCTGCCGCGCCCGCAGTTCAACATGGTGACGATGCTCGTCGCGGTGAACACGGCCACCTTCATCAGCATCCAGAGCGCGTACGATGCCGATTTCTTCGTGTTCCTGAACAGCAACCTCGCGGGTGTCGCCGGGCTGCTGTTCGCATACGTATGGACGCGGGCGACACGGCCGTTCGGCGCGGAACTCGCGGTGCGGCGCCTGCTGCGCGCGGGCTGGGAAGACGTCGCGCGCTCCGCGTCGACGCAGCCGCTCGACGACCAGCGCAATCACGCATCGCGGATGCTCGACCGCGTCACGCAGTTGCTGCCGCGCCTCGGCGCGTCCGACGACCACCGCCACCCGTCGATCGAAAGCTTCCGCGACCTGCGCATCGCGCTGAACGCGCTCGACCTGCGACGCTCGCGCCGCCGCCTGTCCGGCGACGTGCCCGACGCGATCGATCGCGTGCTCGCCGGCGTCACCGATCACTACGCACACTGCGCGGCAGCGAACGCGCGCCAGCCGGTGCCGCCCGCGCTGCTCGCGACGATCGACGACGCGCTGCACCGCGTGGCCGGCCGCAACCTGCCGGGCACGGCACCGGCCGACGGCGGCACCGCGCCTGCGGCCCCGGCCACGCACCGCCGGCTGCGCGACACGCTGCACGCGCTCGTCGGGCTGCGCCTGTCGCTGTATCCGGCCGCCGCCGGCCAGGCGCCACAGGCACCGGACGGAGCACGCGCATGACCCGACTTTCCAACCTGCCCTTCCGACCGCGACCATGATCGGCGAAATCGACATCTTCGGCGTATTCGTGCCGGCTCCGCTCGTGCTGATGCTGATCGCCTACCTGATCAACATCGTCGTGCGCGCCGTGCTCGAGCGCGTCGGCTTCTACCGCCTCGTCTGGCACCGTTCGATCTTCGACCTCGGCATCTACGTGTTCGTGCTTGCCGCCGTCGTCATCGCTTCCCACCGTCTCGTGGCTACCTAACGTGAAAAAATCCTGGCTCTCGGCAGGGCAAATCCTGCTCACCCTGATCGTTGTCGTCGTGGCCGGCCTCGTGCTGTGGCGGATCATCAATTACTACATGTTCTCGCCGTGGACGCGAGACGGGCACGTGCGCGCCGACGTGATCCAGGTCGCGCCGGACGTGTCGGGCCTCATCACCTCGGTTCAGGTCGCCGACAACCAGGAGGTCAGGCGCGGCCAGGTGCTGTTCGTGATCGACCAGGCGCGCTACACGCTTGCGGAACGGCTCGCCGAAGCGACGCTCGCGCAGCGCCGCGCGACACTGGCCCAGGCGAAGCGCGAATACGCGCGCAACCTGCAGCTCGGCAACCTGGTCGCGAGCGAACAGGTCGAGGAAAGCCGCACGCGCGTCGAGCAAGGCGAGGCCAGCGTCGCCGACGCGCAGGTATCGCTCGACACGGCGAAGCTGAACCTGCAGCGCACGACGATCGTGAGTCCCGTAGACGGCTACCTGAACGACCGGGCGCCGCGCGTCGGCGAATACGTGCCGGCCGGCCGCGCGGTGCTGTCGGTCGTCGACCGCAATTCGTTCCGCGTCGACGGCTACTTCGAGGAAACCAAGCTGCGCGGCATCCATATCGGCCAGCCGGTCGACATCATCGTGATGGGCGAGCCGCATGCGCTGCGCGGCCACGTGCAGAGCATCGTCGCCGCGATCGAGGATCGCGACCGCACGCAGGGCGCGAACCTGCTGCCGAACGTGAACCCGGCGTTCAGCTGGGTGCGGCTCGCGCAGCGCGTGCCGGTACGCGTCGTGCTCGACGAAGTGCCCGACGACTTCCGGATGATCGCGGGCCGCACCGCGACCGTGTCGATGCGCGACGCCGACACGCGCCGGAACGGCACCGCAAAACCGGCTGTCGGTGCCAGCGCGGCCTCGGCTGCGGCGCCGGCGTCTGCGGCAGCCGCGGCAGCCGCCAGCGCGGCGGGAGCATCGCAATGAACCGGCACGGTCTGCGCCTCGCGGCCGCATTCGCGCCGCTTGCGCTCGCACTCGGCGCGTGCAAATCCGTCGGCCCCGACTACACGCTGCCGCAGCAGGCGTACGTGAACGCGCCGCTCGCGAACCATGCGCTCGACGACGCGAACGGTACGCTCGTGTCGCGCGACGCGCTGCCCGGCAACTGGTGGCAGCTGTATGACGATCCCGTGCTCGACGCGCTCGTGCGCGATGCGCTGAAGTCGAACACCGACCTGCGCGTCGCCGCGGCCAACCTCGCGCGTTCGCGTGCGGCGCTGGAAGTCGCGAGCCAGCAGGGCGGGTTCTCGGGCGGTGCCGAAGCCGCCGTGCAGCGCGCGCAGGAATCGGCCGAGCAATACCTGCTCGAGAACAAGCTGCCGGTCGTCAACGAAGGCGCGGTCGGCATCAACGTGTCGTACGAGATCGACCTGTTCGGCAAGCTCCGGCGCGGTGTCGAAGCCGCACGCGCAGACAGCGACGCCGTGAAGGCGGCCGGCGACCTGGCGCGCATCACGGTCGTCGCCGACGTCGTGCGCGCATACGTCGAATCGTGCTCGGCCGGTGACGAGCTGGCGATCGCGAAGCAGTCGCTTGCGCTGCAGAAGCAGCGCGTCGCGCTGTCACAGCGGCTGCGCGATGCCGGGCGCGGCAACCAGACCGACGTGACGCGCGGCGTGACGCAGGTGCGCACGCTGGCCGCCGACATCCCGCGCTTCGAAGGCCGCCGCAAGGTCGCGCAATACCAGCTCGCCGCGCTGCTCGCGCGCGCGCCGGCCGACCTGCCGAGGGCCGTCGCCGAATGCGAACGGCTGCCGAAGCTGCGCCAGCCGATTCCGATCGGCGACGGTGCCGCGCTGCTGCGCCGCCGCCCCGACGTACGCGAAGCCGAGCGGCAGCTCGCCGCCGCGACCGCGCGGATCGGCGTGGCGACCGCCGCGCTGTATCCGTCGATCAGCATCGGTGCGTCGGCCGGCTCGGTCGGCGTCGCCGCCGACCTGTTCTCGTCCAACACGAATCGCTGGTCGTTCGGTCCGCTGATCAGTTGGTCGTTCCCCGTCAACGGCCAGCGCGCACGCGTGCGCGAAGCCGAGGCCGCGACGGGCGGCGCGCTCGCGCATTTCGATGGCGTCGTGCTGAATGCGCTGCGTGAAACGCAGTCGAGCCTCGCGACCTATGCGGCCGACGTGCAGCGCACCGATGCGCTGCGCACGGCGTACGAATCGGCGCGCAATTCCGCCGACGAAACGCATCGTCTCTATGCCGCCGGCCGCGAGTCGTTCATCTCCGATCTCGATGCGACGCGCACGCTGACGAGCGTGCAGGCGCAGGTCGCGGCGGCCGAAGGCCAGGTCGCGGCCGATCAGGTGCGGCTCTTCCTTGCGCTGGGCGGTGGGTGGGAAGGCGACGGCGCAGCGGTTGCCCGGGATGCCCGCCCCGCCAACGCGCGTGCCGCCGCGACGCCTGCCGGCAACGAATGATCGCCTCACCGGTATCACTTCACCACATGACGACTGTGCGGCGAAACGCCCTGTGCTTGCGGGTATCCCTGATTCGCGCCATAGCATCCGGAGGACGACAGTCACCCGCGTTGACGGTAAGCTGATCGACGCATTTTCATTCACCTGCCGTTGCCGCTCCGGCAGCGGCATCACTCGGAGATCCATCATGCGAACCAGCGCCCGCAACCATTTCGCCGGCCAGGTCGGCGCCGTCAAGCCCGGTGCCGTCAACGACGAAATCACGCTCCGCACGCAGGACGGCCTCGACATCGTCGCCGTAATCACCCACGGCAGCGCGGCTACGCTGGGCCTCGCGGCCGGCACGAAGGCGTTCGCACTCGTCAAGGCGTCGTCGGTCATCGTGATGGTCGACGTCGACAGCAGCAAGGTATCGGCGCGCAACTGCGTCGCAGGCACCGTCGCGTCGGTCACGAAGGGCGCGGTCAATGCGGAGGTCGTGATCAAGGCCGCGGGCGGTGCCGAGATCGTCGCGATCGTCACCAACGACAGCGTCGATCGTCTCGGCCTCGCGAGCGGCTCGGCTGCGTCCGCGATCTTCAAGGCATCGAGCGTGATCGTCGGCGTCGAGTGATCGCGAACCGATCCGCGCCGCGTATTCGCGCGGCGCAGTTGTCATGCGGATACACACGATGACCGCCTCGTTCGATCGCGCGCATGAACAGGCGCTGCAATCGCTGCAATCTGCGGCAGCCCGTGCCGGCACACCCGACGCACAGCTGTTCGGTACGCTCATCGCAGCACGCGCGTGCCGCAACGAACTCTCGCTGCTGGGCCTGACTCCCGGACAGTTCGCCGGCCTGCTTGCCCGGCAGTTTCCGCACCTGACGCCTGCCGCGATCGCCGCACTCATGCCGACGGTCACGCTAGCACGACTGCCAGCGGCCCACGCCGAGTTCGTCGCGACGCTTCACGCGCGGCTGATGGACGACGCGAATCCCGCCGTCACCCACGACGATGCCGACTGCGTCGCATCGATCGTCGCGCATGCGTGCCTGCGCCCCGATCACCTGTGGCGCGATCTCGGGCTCGACGGGCGCGACGCGGTATCCGCAATGCTCGATCGCTATTTCCCTGCGCTCGCCGCGCGCAACGTCACCCACCTGCGCTGGAAGAAATTCCTCGCACAGGAAGTGGCGGCCTCGCTTGGTGCGCCTCCGGGTCCCGCACCGGGATGCCCAGGCTGCGAGGATTTCGGCTTCTGTTTTCCGCACGCGCGATAGCGTCACGGTGGCCCGGGCCGTCCACTTGCGTCATCGTCATCGTGGACAGGTGCGACACGCATCCCATAGACGGTCACCTTGCGGCGCGCGCTGCCTGCCGTCCACGATTGCGCTCAATGCCGATGCCGGTGATGAATGTCGGGAAAGTGCGCGTGGCTGTGCGTGATCGGCAGATGTACGTGCGGATGCGAGTGCGGCTCGTCGCCGTCGTACGCAAAGTCATGCGTATGCTGGTGATGTTCGTCGTGCCGATGCCGGTGCGTGTGCTCGAGCCGCTCGTGCTCGTGCGTGTGCTCATGCCGTTCGCGCACATGCAGCCAGATGCCGAGCGCCATCAACGCCGCGGCGACCCAGAAAGTTGCCGGCGGCAGCGCGGGCCAGATCAGCAACGACAGCACGACGCCGAACAGCGGCGCGATCGAGAAATATGCACCGGTGCGCGCACTGCCGAGATGGCGTAGCGCGACGACGAACAGCACGAGGCTGATCCCGTAGCCGCCGAGCCCCGTCAGCATCGCCGCGGCCGCCACCGGTACGGGGGGCAGCATCGCGCCGGTCGCCAGCGCGATGCCGATGTTCACGGGCCCGGCGATCAGCCCCTTCAAGCACGCGATGACCATTGCGTCGTTCGCGGCGACCTTGCGGGTCAGGTTGTTGTCGAACGCCCAGCACAGGCATGCGCCGACGATCAACAGCGCGCCAACCGGCACGCCGGCCCGGCCTGGCGTCCACGACAGCAGCGTGCCGCCGGCGACGATTGCGACCATGCCGAGAAACACCTGCGTATCCACGTTCTCGCGAAACACGACCCACGCGATGACGGCCGTCAGTACGCCTTCGAGATTGAGCAGCAGCGCACTCGTCGCCGCCGGCGTGCTCGACAGCCCGAGCATCAGCAACGCCGGGCCGGCCACGCCGCCCGCGACAATCGCGCCGGCCAGCCACGGCAGGTCGGCGCGCTGCAGCGGTGCGGCGTCCGCCGCCGGTGCGCGACGGTTGTGCAGCCTGCGCAGCAGGATCCCGATGCCGAGCCCGACGCCGCTGCCGAGATAGAACAGGCCGGCGACCATGAACGGCGACATCGCGCCGACCAGCGCCTTGGCGAGCGGTGTCGCGGCGCCGAACAACGCGGCGGCGGTGAGTGCGACAAGAATCGCGGAATGTCTCGGGTTCATGATCCGGTTTGAATTGACATCGAAAATTGGCCGACGTGACTTCGGATCGTGTCGGCGCACGCTTGCCGCACCTTTCGAAATGCAAGCTGCATCGTGCGGCCCGACGATCCAGTCGGGATTATCGCGCGTCATGATGTCGCGATGACCTCAACCGGATCGTTCGCATCGTGCTCCGATATTCCGACATTTTTTAGGGAAACGAATTATCTGGAAAATCGATCTGTTCATTCAGGTATGCAAATCATCTACCTGAAAATGGCAAGCGCATGCCGTACCATCTGACGAGCGCGCTTCGTCGGGATGCGTTGCCTGTCTGACGCGGGATAGGTGTGTGCTGGCCGGCAAGCGCCGGGAAGGCAGTCCTGACCTGCCTCTGTCGAGGCAGGTCAGTCTGTCGTGTCATGCGCCACATGCGATGTGCATGCGGGTGCGCGCCGTGCCGTAGACGGCGGCGGCGGTGTTACTCGTTGCCGGCGACCTGCTGCTCGACCTGCGGTGCTGCATCGGTCTGAACTTCTGCTGCATCCACCGCTTGCGGTGCGGCAGCGGCCTCGGCCTGCTGTTCGGCCTTCGGCGGCGGCTGCGCGCCCTTGGTCGCCTGCGCGGCGCCCTTGTTGCCGGGACGGCGCGCCTTCAGCCGGCGTGCCCGTGCCGCGTCGTCATGCGTGACGCGCCCTGCTTCGTTGCCCTGCAGGTCGACGCGCACCGCGTCTTCGACGAGGCACGACCAGTAGCGGTTGCCGCGGCACCACGTCGACATGGCTTCGCGCAGTTCGGCTTCGGTGAGGCCGACGGCCTGTGCTTCGCGCGCCAGGTCGTCCCAGATGCCGACCTTGAGCGGCACTTTGGGGGCCGGATTCTTCGGGAACGCGCTTGGAAACTTCCGCTGCAGTTTGCCGATCGCAACGATGACCGGATCGACCGGCGCCGACGGCTTGGCCGAAGCAGGCTTTGCGCGATGCGGCGCCTTCGCACCGGCACCCGCCTTGGCGCCAGCGCCCGGCTTCGCACCGCGGGACGGCTGGTCGCCGGACTTCGGCTTGGCGCCGGCGTCCGTCGGCGCTGCCGGCCGCTTTGCGTTGCGCTCCTGCTTGGCCTTCGCTGCGAGCTGCGCCCGCAATTCGGCAAGTTGTTCAAAACCCATAAATTCAATCCACCAGGAATATAAGGTGTGGTTCGTGCGGCCATGCCGCGCGGCTCGAAAGCTTCGCCGCCGTGCGGGCGGCCTGTCTGCCGCCGATGCGGAACATGACGGGGCCGCATCGCGCACGCCACTCTGTTTTCAGGCACCCGGCCACGATGCCGGACAAGGCAGGAGTGGAAGTATACCGGTACGCGCGGTGGCCGGTTGACTCGCCGGTCTGCATTTGCCCGACCCCGGAGGCCGGAAAGGCGTCCGCGCGGTCATGTTGCGCATTATATGGATACGCTTCCGGATGTCACGCCATTCGAGGACGTCGCGGAAATCGGGCCAGGCCCGGCTTCGGCACCGGCCCGCATCCGGCGTGCTGCATTCCGTGCGACGGACGTCGAACCCCGGCGCGCGACAGGTCACCTGTACGCCCCCTCGGTGGTACCGCACGCACCCTCGACTCGTTGTGTCCGCATCGATCGCGCCGCGTACATGGATGCCGGAAAATGCGTAGTATGGCCGGATCGATGTCGTCGGCAGCGCACTTCGACCCGTTTCGCTGCACGCCCGGTCAGCCGGCGACATTCGCCTTTGCCTGCGAAAAGAACCGGTTGTACGAAACGGAGCGGATCCATGGTTCCCCGACACGACATCGCGCACGACGGCATCACGCGCGAGGAAATTCACCATCGGCACATCGACATGCGCGGCTATCGTCGCAGCGACGGCCTGTTCGAAGTGACAGCTTGCCTCGCGGACCGCAAGACCAGCGATTTCACGCCGCCGGGCGGCACGCGAACGGTCGCCGCGCTGTCGCCGATCCACGACCTCGGCGTGACGCTCGTCTTCGACGCCGACATGGTCGTTCGAGCGGTGTCGACGTTCATTCGCTCGCATCCGTATGCGCAGTGTCCGGGCGGCGGCGATTCGCTGCAGGCGCTCGTCGGGCTGACCATCGGTGCCGGCTGGAACAGCGAGGTTCGCAAGCGTCTGCCGTCCTGCGATACGTGCACGCACCTGAAGGAATTGCTCGGCCCGATCGCCACCACGGCCTATCAGACGATGGTCGGCATGCGGCGATCGTCGCTCGACTATCGCGACAGCGAAGGAAAGCCGCTCAAGATCGACAGTTGCCACGCGTATGGCGCATCGCGCGATCTCGTGAAACGTCTTTGGCCTGAATATCACCAGCCTTCGCCGGCGGCAAAGGGCAACTAGGGTTCGGTATTGGGCCGGTTGCGCGTCCGCTCGAACCGCGCCGGCAAGTCGTCACAACCGCAACCGTCATCAGAACACGCCCAGCGCGAGCCCCGCGGCGAGACCTGCACCCAGTTCAGCGCAGCGCGCGAGATCCTCGCCGTCGATGGTCTTTGCCGCGAGGATGCGCTCCGGCGTTTGTGCGTGAGTACAGACGATCAGGCCGCGTGCGACGTTCTTCAACCGCCATCCGGTGGCGATCCGGTCGATCTGGCGCAACGCGTTCTGTCCGTCGCTTCCCGCGCAAATCATTGCCGCATACGGGCGACCGTTTACGCGATCGAGCGCCGCGTAGTAGCAGCGATCGAAGAAGTCCTTCATCAGCCCGGACATCGCCGCGAGATTCTCCGGCGTCGCAAACAGGTAAGCGTCGGCGGCCAGCACGTCGTCTGCGCTCGTCGCGTTCGCGCGCTGCAGCCTGACGTCGATGCCGGGTTGCTCGCGCGCCGCGGCGGCAGCCGCTTCGGCCATCTGCCTCGTGCCCCCGGTCATCGTGTGATAGACGATCAACAGCGTCTTCATGCGTAATCGCTCGTGTTCGGCTTCAGGTGCGACGGCTCATCGGTGCTGCGCGCGTCGCTCGTACACAGCGCGCCGGCTGCGCTTCGCGCAGGGCATGCCGACGCCTGATGGTCAGTCCTGCGTGGCGCGGATTGCATCGCCGCCGTCCGGGCGCGCGTAATACGCGAGAAACATGTCGGCCGCGGATTCCGCGACTTTCCGTTGCTCTTGCTCCGTGAGCGGCGGCTGGCCCATCGTGATCTGCGGCCAGAACGCAAATGCCTTCACGATGCCGTGCAACTGATGCGCGGCAAATACCGGATCGGTGACCGACAGGCGGCCGGCCGCTGCGGCCGCACGCACCCAGACCGTCATGTCCTCCTCTCGCTCGCCGAGACGCTCGACCATGTCGCGCGCACGCTCCGGGGAATGGATCGCGGCGCCGATCGCCACGCGCGCGAGTGCGAGAAACGCCTCGTCGTTCAGCAGGCGCAATTTGCGGTCCAGTAACGCGAGCAGTTGCTCGCGCAGCGGCACGTCGGCGCGATAGGTCGGCGAGCCGCCGGTCTGCGTCGCATCCCACAGCTTGTGCAGGATCGCGGCGAACAACGTTTCCTTACCGGGGAAGTGGTTATAGACCGTGCGCTTCGACACGTCCGCGCGCGCAGCGATACGATCCATGCTGGTCGCATCGTAGCCCGTCGCGAGAAATTCCTCGATCGCCGCATCGACGATGGCCGCGCGCTTTCGATCGGTCAGGCGCAGAGGGGGAGTGCTGGTATCCATACGAAAATTTTACACCGGATAGTTTACTTATCCCAAAAATAAACTACACTGTTTAGTGTACTTTATTCTCCGGACGAACCGACATGGCATCGCCTCTTGTTTTGATTCACCGCATTCTGGGTTTCGCAGCCGCCCGGCGCGGTCGTGCGCTGTCCGGCGGTTCGCCGCAGCACAACGGCGAGCGCTTCACCAATGTCGCACCGCGCCCCGTCGAAGGATTCGGCAAGACGCTCGGGATCGCGTGGAACATGCTGGTCAACAAGCCGCGCAACACCGTGCCGACCGGCGCGTTGCCCATCGATTCGCTGACCCGCGCAGCGCTCGACGCGGCTCCCGATCGCAGCCTGTATCGGTTAGGCCATTCGACGATGCTGTTCAAACTGCGCGGCGAATTCTGGCTGACCGACCCCGTATTCGCCGAGCGCGCATCGCCGTTCCGGCGCATCGGACCCAAGCGCTTCCATGCGCCGCCGATCGCGCTTGAAGATCTCCCGCCGCTGCGCGGGGTGATCCTGTCGCATGACCACTACGATCACCTCGATCGCGAGACGGTACTGGCGCTTGCCGCAACCACCGATGTGTTCGTAACCACGCTGGGCGTCGGCGATCGCCTGATCGAATGGGGTATCGACGCAAAGAAGGTTCGTCAGCTCGACTGGTGGGAGAGTGTCGACGTGGCCGGCCTGACACTGACGGCGACACCCGCGCAGCACTTTTCCGGCCGCAGCCTGTTCGACGGCAACAGCACGCTGTGGGCATCGTGGGTCATCGTCGACGACAACCTGCGTGTGTTCTTCAGCGGCGACACCGGCTACTTCGACGGGTTCCGGACGATCGGCGAGCGTCTCGGGCCGTTCGACGTGACGCTGATCGAAACAGGCGCCTATGATGCGCAATGGCCCTATGTGCACATGCAGCCGGAAGAAACCGTGCAGGCGCACATCGACTTGCGCGGACGCTGGCTGGTCCCGATCCATAACGGCACGTTCGATCTCGCCATGCATCGCTGGCAGGAACCGTTCGAGCGTGTCACGGCGCTGGCTCTCGTGCGCGGCATCGAGTTGTCGACACCCAGGATCGGTGAGCGCCTCGATCTCGACGCACCGCATCGCGGCGAGCGGTGGTGGCGCACGGTTGACGAGCGCGCGACGGCGCCGGTAACGAAATCGCGCCGCTGGCAGCTTTGCGCGTCGCAGGCGACGAAGTAGGTCCGTCGGTCGTTGCGCCGTCCATCCGGGAGCGTGGCCATGCCGCGACTCCCGACGAAAGGCGCATGCGTTGCCGGCAGCCGCACACCGACGACCTGCCTGACCACCCGATTACCTGAATAGAGATGTCATGCCCCCGGCACCCGTCCGATACCCATCCGGCCAACGAGACGACGACGTCGCCATCGCTGCATTCAATCAGGCAGACCAACAGCCGATCAATCGCAGCCGCATGTGCGAACTACGGCAAACGCTCGCAACGCGCGTCGCGAGATGGACCGAAGGCGCCGATCACGTCACCACGACCATTCCGAACCTGAGTTTTCATCGCAGGGAAGCGCCGACGCAGCCGATGGAGTGCATGGTCGAGCCGAGCTTCGCTCTTGTCGTTCAGGGTACGAAACGGGTCATACAAAGCGGCGACGCCTATATTTACGATGCCAACCGTTTTCTGATCACGTCACTCGATTTGCCTGGTTCGACACAGGTCATCGAGGCCAGCCACGAGATGCCGTTTCTCGGGATCGGGCTCAAGCTCGATTTTCACGTTCTGGCGGAACTGATGATGCAGGTCGCTCCGGATGGCGACGATGCCCCCGTGGGCCGCGGCCTCGTCGTCGGCGACATGACCGAACCGCTATACGACGCACTGAACCGGTTGCTGGCGTTGCTGGACGACCCTAGCGCCATTCCTGTTCTCGCCCCATACGTCGAGCGGGAAATCTACTATCGGTTGCTGACGAGCGACCAGGGCGCTCGCCTGCGTCAGATCGCGTCCGCCGGTAGCCAGGGCAACCGTGTGTCGCGCGCGATCCAGTGGTTGCGTGCCCACTATGACGAGTCGTTGCGGGTCGACGATCTCGCGGCGCAAGTCCAGATGAGCAGCTCGACCTTCCATCACCACTTCCGCCAACTCACGGGCATGAGTCCGCTGCAGTACCAGAAATGGATACGGCTTAACGAGGCACGTCGGCTGATGCTGTCCGAGCGACTCGACGCCGCATCGGCATCGTTCAGGGTCGGGTATGCGAGCCCGACCCAGTTCAATCGGGAATACAGCCGGTTGTTCGGCAACTCACCGCGGCGAGATATCGATAGCTTGCGCGGCGGGACGGATGTCGTTCTGTCGATCGCAGCAAGTCATTGATCGCAGGTAACAGCCTCTGAGATGCGGGTGCCCTGCTTTGGCGGAACCCGCGGAACGACTGGATCGGTTTCACGCGTGTGTGATCGAGTCAGTTGATTCGAGCGGGGCGCAATGGAACGCGCGTGTCATGCCCGCTCAGGAATACCGGCTCAGGACCAATTGCCCGACATCGGTCCGGGGAATTTCATTTGAAGGTCTTGGGTGCGTTGATGACCGCATTCAAGGGGCCACGCACCCAAGCCCAGATGCCGGTCTGTTGCAGACAGCCATCACCCATCCCTGCCGACAATCGCAGCACCTGCCCCAGCGTTCAGGTTCTCGGGCGCAGATTTCTTATCACTCGACTTGTCCCGAGACACCGTGTTTCGACGGATCGGGTGATTGATGTGATGATGCGTTGTCACGTGACAACTCGTGTTGAGTGTCACGACTACGCGTCGAGTCTGGGCAGCGACATGGTTCCATGTGGACCCCAGGCAGTAGCAAATTTGCCTTTCGTAGACCTAGGTTGCTGTAAATCGTATCGATAACCACTAAATACGTATTAAAAAATACATATCATGGGGTTTGCGGGTTCGACGCTGGCAACAGCGGGCGAAAATATCATGCGCCCCTATTTCCGCGAGCGGTTTTGTTCAATTAGCGTGAAACAACATGAAGAAAGTGGCGCAAACCATTGCCAGACAAGGATTTCCGAGAATGCCCCATTTCTCGAAAATGTTTCACGATACGCCCGGTAGCGTTGTTGCAAATCCTTCGACACGTAGTTTCGCGCCGATTTGACCCGCTCGCGTACGCCGCGGCCGTAGATCGACGTCGGGATACTTTGGCGGCAACGCCGGCGCACAACAAAGCAGCGCCTCTCCCCTACCGGCAGCGTGACGAGATGAGACGATGGTACCCTTTGCATAAATGGGGACATATCAACAGCGACACATCCACACTACAACGGTTGCTCTGTCCGGGTGACCACGTGGCTCATGCTTGAACAAACGCGCGCTCGAGTGAGTAGTCGGTGGTGCAGCTGAATACAGGGCGATAGATCGCTCGCAAACTCGCCACCCTCAAGCACGTGCCCGCGACGACTGGGTGCGCCCTATCGATTAGCCGATCAAGAGGCCACGCCCGCAGTTTCGGTTGTCACGTGACAACTCATCAACGAATCGGGCGAGGGAAACCACATTCAGTGGCAAATCACCGACTGTGAAGCCTCTCGCCAATAGAAGGCTGCGCTTCTGCTCCATAGGCTGTTCAATCTCACTATCTTCGGAAGATGCTGTGTCGCTAACCCTGGCCGACACCACGAGCCGTTTGTCACGTGACAACTCGCTTCGGCGGCGGGTAGCCGTACACAACTCAAAAACCGTATTTCGGATGTAGAACCAGAGTTGTCTGCACCGACGCCACGACCGGATTTGAAATTTTCTGGCGATGTACACATCGACACGAATCGATTACTAGCGTCTTGTCACGTGACAACTACAAACCTCATCGACGTTCGAGATTCCTGCTAATCAGAACCGCAGTGTGCTGAGAACGAAATAGAAAAATGTCACGACAGTCGTCTTTCATGTTTCATCTTCGTCGTCGACATTAGAACAAGTGACTTTTTCGAATCTCTAGGGATGTATTGGTAGAGCGATCAAAAATTTATTTTTACTTGAACAATCATCTCTGATGACAAGTAGGCCATTTGGCCCACTTGTCACGTGACAACCACATGATCATCAAGATTCGCATTGCATTGAATACTTCTCTGGACATTTTTTCAGTAACTGCATATATTACGCAAAACTCCTTGGAGGAATTTAATGGCTTTCAAGATCGCCGTCAGTAATCAAAAAGGTGGGACTGGGAAGACGACCATCTCCGTCAACATCGCGGCTGCGTTCGAAGCCGGCGGCAACAAGGTGGCCCTGATCGATGCCGACCCTCAAGGCACTTCTGTCCGCTGGGTCACGAGCGGCGAGAACACGCTGCCGATGACGGTCCTTTCGCTGGCCCCTGCTGGCCGCGGCATCGGTGGCGAGATCAAGAAGCAGGACGCGAACTTCGACGTGATCGTCGTCGACTGTCCCGGCAACCTCGAAGATCCGCGCATCGCATCCGTCCTTGAAGTCGCCGACTTTTGCCTGGTGCCGCTGTCACCGTCGCCGGCCGACCTGTACAGCACCGTCGCGATGATCCGCATGATCGAGTCCATGCGTTCCGTTCGAAACCCTAATCTTTCTTCCGCATTGATGCTAAATAGTGTCAATGGAAAAACTAAAATGCGTGAAGAAATTTTAAAAATTCTAAGAGCGGAAGAAATAGGGGAGCATCTGCTCGACAGCCAGATCGCTCAACGCGAGGTCTACCGTCAGACATTCGCGCTCGGCACCACGATCCACCATCACAATCGATATCTGAAGGGCCTGAAAGAAGCCCGTGCGGAAATCGAAAAGCTGGTCACGGAAATGGCCCAATACATCGCGTCGACGCGCGCTACCGGAGCCGCCCATGGCTAAGGACACTTCGAAAGACAAGAAGCCGACTGGCAACCTGCACCTCGCCGCCGGCCTGCTGCGCGGACTCGCGCAGGAAAATGCGGCACTCGAGACGAGGCTGCCCGAACCGGCGGCCGTTGCAAATGTCGCCGTCGAGACAGCGCCTGCGGGCGCCCCGGCCGCAGTCACGCCCGCCGACACGCCGGATCTTGGCGCGCCGCAGAAGGTGCTGGTCAAGGACTGCATCCCGAACCCGTTCAACCCGCGCGTGTTCTACTCGGAATCGAGCCTGCACGAGCTCGCGCTCACGTTGAAACGGGAAGGGCAGATCGAGCCGATCAAGGTCACGCGGCTCCCGGAATTTCCCGGCAAGCTCGTCGTGATCGACGGGCAACGCCGGCTGCGCGCGACGAGCATCAATGGCGACGAGACCATCAACGCCACGTTCCGCACGGATCACACGCCCGAGCAGCTCTACACGATCGCGTATCGCGCGAACCACGACCACGAACGCCAGACGATCTTCGACGATGCGGTTGCATGGAAGCGCCTCCTCGACGAAAAGGTATTTTCCGACCAGAACACGCTCGCGGAAAAGATCGGCAAGGACAAGGCATCGATCAGCAAGACGCTGTCGCTCAATGCGCTGCCCAACACGCTGCTGGAGCGGATGGCCAGTGCGAATGACGTGGTCGGCCTGCAGGCGGCGTACTTCCTGAAGCTGATCTTCGAGCGCCTGGGCGAGCCGACGGCCGACCGGCTGCTGACGGCCGTGATCGACCGGAAGAAATCGGTTCGCGATCTCGAGAATTTCCTGCGGGCGCAGAGCGACGGCAACAAGAAAACGGGGCGCACGCGTTACAGCGTTCGTCACGACTTCGCGCTCGAGTCGCGCGCGATCGGCCAGTTGAAGACCTACCCCGACGGCCGTCTGGATCTGCAGCTCAAGGGCGTTGACGCGTCCCATCAGGAAGCGCTTGCCGACCAGCTCAAGACCGTCATCGATGCCTACGTCGCCGAGCTGGCGACGGCCGCGCAAAAGTAACGCGCCAAAAGCAGAAGGCCTCGCATCCGCCTTGCATCGCGAAGCCGGACGACCACAAAGTCCGGCGCACGACGCGCCCGCGGCCGCGAGGCCTTGATCAGTTGCCTGCGAGACTGCTTTTGAGCAGGAATTCCAGCAGGTCGTCCGAGGTCGGTTCGCCCCAGGTATCCAGTGCCAGCCATCGGAAGAAGCTGGTCTGCGCGAGCTTGCTCGCCTTCTTCTTCGGCGACAGCGTCAGGTCTTTCGAGCCCACTACCGTCTCGTTATAGCGTTCGAGCAGCTTGGTCTGGTCGTCGATCTCCAGCTCGCGGAAATACGCGCCGGCTTCCTCGACCTTCGCCGCCAGATATTTGTCGCGAATCTGCTCCTGCTTGCTCTGCGCGGATTCCTTCGCCGGTGCGGCCGTCTCGGTTCCCTGCCCGTCCGCCAGCGTATAGCCGTGCGTCAGTGCCTTGCGGAAATACGCGGCCACGTTGTCGACCGGCGCCGCATTCTTCTTCGTAGTCCGATTGAGCGTATAGGCGATCGCCGCCTTGATGCGCTGCGCGCCGTATTGCGTGATCAGCCGGCGCGCCTCCGAACGTGGAATGCCGAACTTGGCGACTTCCTCGACCAGCGCTTCGTTCTTGACGTCGCCGTCCTCCACCGTATCGGCGCTCTGCTTGCGCGTCACCTTGAATTGCACGGCTTCCACGCTGCGGCCGGACTTGTGTTCGATCAACTCGAGCGTGTGATCCGATACTTCGTTCACCTCCTGAATGCACGGCACCAGGACCTTGCTCTTGAACAGCTTGTACTCCTTGTACGACTGCGATGCCTTGTCCTGGCCGAGAATGAGGTCCCGGAATTTCGGCAGCGGGATCTTCGCGGTGATGCCAATCCCTTCGTAGCGCACCGTGTTTTCCCACAGCGCCAGCGAGTGCGACCGCCGGAATTCGCGAGCGATCCGCATATCGATCAGCGCGTAGATTTCGGGGTTCAGCAGTTCGCTGCGAATCTGGTCGGAGAAGCTGTACTTCAGCACCGATTGCTCGAGCTCCGCGCCGGCGAGCAGGCCCGACGCTTTCCAGACCGTCGAACGGTCGGCGGCCAGGTAGTCCCAGTTGACGACGGTACTGATCAGCGAGTTGACCGTGTCCTTCACGTACTTCGTGTTGTTGCTGTTCAGCCCGCTCTCGTGCGAAAGCGACGCGATCGAGATCGAGAAGCTCGTCCGGCCAGGCTCGAACGCCTCCTGCCGAAGTGCATTCTTGATCAGCGAACTGAACATCTTGCGCTGCTGCAGCCCGATCTTCCCCGACTTGGGCGCGATATGAATCGCCTGGACCGCCTTGCGCAGCAAGTCGGGAGGCTCGGGTGTCTGAAACAGCGAAACCTGTTTGTCGGAGCCTTTGCTTGCGGGCTTGCGCGGCATCGTGATGTCCGGATAAGGTGACCTTGGTGATAGCGGACTTTATACCTTTTCTCGCTGCGGGGCAACGCCATTTCTCCAGCATCACTTTCACTATCGCTCATAATTATATGATCCTAAAGGGAAATAAATGATTTTCAGGCCTGCAGGGAACCCCATATCCATCTACCTTTGGAAAAAAATACCTCCCAAAAGCCGCTACCTTTGATGTCCGGGCATCGAAACCCGGCACGAGATTTGCCCTGCGGAAGGTAACCATTCATGGGAGACAAACGTCCGGAATCGAGATCGCCGGCCGGATTCGTGGTGCCCTGCAGCACAGCCGTGTTTTCTCCCATAACTTGCTACCTTCATCGTTTCCCATAGGAGGGAACCTGTCAGCTTCGTCGATGGGGTTGTTTTCGATCAGGACGATGAAAATCGCTCCCATAAATGGTAACCATTGGTTTTCCCCATAGCAGGTAACCTATCTGCGCCAACGATCCAGTCCATACGAAAGCTTTCCGGAGCACCGACGAGAAATGCAGCCAATCCCGCTGAACTTTCTCCCATAAAAAGGTACCTTTGAGACTCCCCATAACCGGCTACCCGAAGAAAATCCCTGTGCGTCAAAGCATTAGAGGATCAAGAAAACTGCCCCATAAAAGGCTACCTTCGTACGTTCCCATAGATGACTACCCTGGGCGAATCATGATCGCTTTCCCATAACCGGGTACGCTTGCCCCATATCCACAACCCTGATTCCCCACAACGCGGTACCCCATTCCCCAAATCCACAGACCTGAAACCCCAGACCTTTCCACCTGTGCTCCCATAAATGGGTACCGAACCCCCCTCAAACCCTTGTGGCACAAGGCTGTGAGCCGGCTAAAAGTAGTTAAAGAAGTAAACGTGGTTTACAAAAGATGTAAACACACGTGCGCTGCCACAGAAAGACGAACCCCATAAACCGCTACCAATGGGAGCCGTCTGTGGTACGGAAGGCGTGTCGACCCTTCGATCCAGGCCTGCGAACACGAGGTTGGTGACTTGTTTCACCGGGATTTCAGGCCTGACAAGGCTCCCGGCAGAGGTGAGTGCCTACTCACAAACGCCGAAACGTAGAAACCTATGGGAGGAAATCGCGAAAAAGTCCTCCGATTTGGCATACAGGTTCCCGTTTATGGGACCCACGAATCCACTTCATGATCGCCTGCGCACCATGGATTAGCCGGCAGAGGAGGTTCGCGACCGAGGCGGCGGACATCTACGGATCCGCGCAAGCTACAGTTCGAAATCATCCCGGACTGCATGCGTGTGGTTTTTTGTCCTCACGCATGCGTGTCCGTGGACAAGTTTTTACCGATCGCCCGCCGGCGCTTTTCGACAAATTTAGCCTGTGGACTGTGCGCAGGGGAAACCATTTCCGGCTGCTTCGTCATGCAGCAGCGGTCCAATTTTCTACCTTTGCCCCAACCGACGCGTCGCGCTGTGTCCCTGGCAAGCTACGAGGGGCCCGCACAACCGACCAGGAATGAGCGTCATGCCTACTCGCCATTCGCACAGGTTGCCGGCTCCTGGACCGATCCGGAGATCGTTATGCGCCGACGTGAAGATACGGTCGACGAAGAAGCTCACCGTAGTCGAACCGCGGATGGCTCCCGAACATGCTCACCTTCCGGAATTTCGAGATCCCGTAAAAGCTCACCGATCAGGCATCGCCGCAGGTATCGGCAAGCTGTGAAAATTGCAGTGCCGTCCAGCTGACGCACCATCGAACCAGTCAAATGAAAAACCTGTGGCAAAGGCAAACTGTCCGTGGTGTATCCACCGACACAGCATCACGAATCAACAAGCCTTGTCTCGACTTCAGCGCCGGAGCAACCTCTGCCAGACGGGCACCATGCCTTCGCACGGTCCCTCGACGCATGCGTGAAGCGATGCGGGTCAACGTCTTCACCGCACGCACAGTGTTCGGCTTTTCGTCATACGTGCCTGTCGGTGACGACCTGCACCGCGACAGGTAACCAAAGCCATAGGTAACCACCCACATCACAGCGTGGCGACGCAATGCGATCGTTTCGATTGTCGGACAAACCGAATCGTGGTCGTTTATGGGAGGAACCGTCGCTCGAGCCGCGTCGAACGACAACGTAATGCACACGTCGACCGCTGCTGCGGTGATCATGGATGCGCGAGGCGGCTCACGTCACGCATGAGCGTGTCGACATCACCACCGGTGAAACAGCCGTCGATGTCGCGCATCGAACTGTGCGTGCATATTCGTTGCAGTCACCGGAGCGTGCGATACGGCGTCCCTGTCTCTATCACGCGACGGCCGTGCAGGGTTCCCGTCATCTCCCATACGCGTATCCCGATTCCGTCATCAACATCACGTTCGCGCCACATTTTTCACGACACGGTTATGATGCACAGGTCCTGATCGCGACATGACGACTGATCAGGGCAGGGGCGGTATCTCGATGGTTTTTCAATCCGTGATAGTCATCAAAAAAGAGAGTTCAGCGATGCAAATCCAGATCAGAAAATTTGCGCTGGCTGCTACTGCAGCCGCTTTCCTGTTCGGCTCGGCCGTTCCTGCGTTTGCGCAGACCGACGCCGCCAGCGCACCTGCTGCACAGGATGCCAAGGCAGCGAAGAGCGAGGCACGCAAGGCGGCCAGGGCCAAACGCAAGGCCGAGCACAAGGCCGCCCGTGCGAAGAACACCGCCGAGCTGAAGAAACTCGAAGATGCCGGTTACAAGCCGGCGGCCAATGATCCGAACTATCCGCAGAACCTGCAGAACGCGGAGAAGAAAGCCGGCGCTGCAGCAAGCCAGTAAGCGTCGTTGGCGGCAAGCCGCGGCTCGCACCGCGGGTTGCCGCATGCATCGCGATCACGCGACGCACACTGAAAATCACGTTCCGTGAATTTTCGTCATTTGATTTGGAATCCTTCTTTTATCGCCACGCACGACCGGCATCTCGAAGCGGTCAGTGTCGCGCGTCCGGCGCGGTCGCGTTCCCCGTCGTTTTCAGCCAGTCCTTGAATGCACGCACGGCATCGTCGTTCGCGCGTGCGGCTGCCACGTACGTGAAGTAGCGCCAGGGCGGCAGTGCCGGTTCGCTGAACGGCTGCACGAGCCGGCCTTCGGCGATGTCGTCGGCGACGAGCGCGATCGGCCCCATTGCGACCCCGAGCCCGTCGAGCGCGCCTTGCAGTGTCAGGTAGAAATGCTCGAGCGTGAGCGAGTGCCGCGGCACGAGATTCGGATGCCCGGCCGCCGCGAGCCACTCGGGCCACATGCCGGGATAGGTTGCCGCGTGCAGCAGCGTAAAGCCTGCGAGATCGGCGGGCGTGTCCAGCGGCCGACCCTCCAGCAACTTCGGCGCACACACCGGCAGCCGCACTTCGGACAGGAATTCCTCGGCGACGTAACCGTCGACGGCCTGCGGGCCACCGCGAACGATCAGGTCGACCTTGTCGCGCAATTTATCGATCGGCTCGTTTGACGTCGACAACCGCACCTCGATGGCCGGATGGGCGACCTGGAACGACGACAGCTTCGGCACGAGCCAGCGCAGCGAAAACGTGGCGGGCGCGCTGACGCGCAGCACGCGCTGCTGCGCGTGGCCGAAGTGCTGCGCGGTGGCGAGCGCGATCCGGTCGAACGATGCGCCGACTTCGGCGAGATAGGCCCGGCCGGCGTCGGTCAGCTCGACGCGCCGGTTGTGGCGTTCGAACAACGGCCGCCCGAGCCACGCCTCCAGTTGCTGCACGTGCCGGCTGATTGCGCCGTGCGTCACGCACAGCTCGTCGGCGGCCAGCGTGAAGCTGCCGAGTCGTGCGGCGGCTTCGAACGCGCGCAGTGAATTCAACGGAGGGAGTCGTCGGGCCATTACTTTGTTTCGTGTGATATTTCTTCACGCGAAGGTTCAGGTTTAATCGTTTGATCGGGCGATACAGCTCCGCCAATATGGCACACAAACGGCCGGCTCGGCCGAGCGAGTGTCTGAATTTCTCACATGGAGTGCGGAGCATGCCGAACGTGGTGGTAGTGGGTGCCCAATGGGGCGACGAGGGTAAAGGGCGCGTCGTGGACTGGCTGGCGGCCCAGGCCGATGTCGTCGCGCGCTACAACGGCGGCCACAACGCGGGCCATACGCTGGTCGTCGGCGGCAAGACGTACAAACTCGCGCTCCTGCCGAGCGGCGTCGTGCGCGGCAAGCGCGGCGCGATCGGCAACGGCGTGGCGCTCGATCCGGAAGCGCTGCTCGCGGAAATCGGGCGGATGGCCGAGCTCGGGCTGTCGGTGACGCCTGACAATCTGTCGATCGCCGAGAACGCGACGCTGGTGCTGCCGATTCACCGGGCAATCGACCAGGCGCAGGAGCGTCTGCGCCGGGAACCGATCGGCACCACGCTGCGCGGGATCGGGCCGGCCTACGAGGACAAGGTCGGGCGCCGCGGGCTGCGCGTCGGCGATCTCGCGGAGTCCGGCCGGCTTGCCGCCAAGCTTGACGTGCTCGTCGACCATCACAACGCGTGGTTCCGCGGCCTGGGGCTCGACGAATATGACCGCGACGCGATGTTGGCGACGCTGGTCGATCTCGCGCCGAAGATCCTGCCGTTCGTCCGTCCTGTCTGGGCCGACCTCAACGACGCGACCGATCGCGGCGAGCGCATCCTGTTCGAGGGTTCGCAGGCGGTGATGCTGGATATCGACTGGGGCACGTACCCGTTCGTGACGTCGTCGGGCACCGTGGCGTCGGCCGCGGCGGCCGGCACCGGGCTGGGAGCATCGAAGCTCGGCCATGTGCTGGGTGTGACCAAGGCGTATGCGACGCGTGTCGGCGGCGGCCCGTTCCTCACGGAGCTGGACGACGTCACTGGCGAAACGCTGCGCGCGCGCGGGCAGGAATTCGGCGTCAATACCGGCCGGCCGCGACGCTGCGGCTGGCTCGATGCGGCACAACTGCGCCAGGCCGTCAGGATCTCGGGCATCGATTCGCTCGCGCTCACGAAGCTCGACGTGCTCGACGGCTTCGAGTCGATCGAGCTGTGCATCGGTTACGAACTCGACGGTGCGCGTGTCGACCATCTTCCCGCAAGCCTCGATGCGCAGTCGCGCGCGAAGCCTGTGTACGAACGATTCGACGGCTGGCACGGCACCGTGAAGGGCGTGCGCGAGCGTGCGGCGCTGCCGCGCGCCGCGCAGGATTTCATCGCGCGCATCGAAGCGGTCGCGGGCGCGCCGGTGTCGATGATCACGACCGGTGCGGAACGCGACGACACGATCGTGTTGCGCAATCCTTTCGATGCGGCGGCGGCTGCGTAACGGGCGAGACAGGAAGGACGTAAATTGCGCTGCGGCGTCGCGGCAGGCGGGTCGTTTTTGCCGGCCCGGATGCACGCGACGAGCGGTTTCGCGGCACGATTCGGCATCCGGATCACGCCGCGTACGGCGAACTGGACACGCCTGCAGCGCTGCTGTACTGTTCCGCACAATTCGCGCCAGACCGGCCTGTGCCGGAGCCGCCGGCACCCAGGCCGCACGGCGGCGCGACGTGATCTCAATCCCGGGGACAGGTCGATGGACACGTTACAGATGATGCGCATTTTTGTCCGGGTCGCGGAGGAGGGCAGTTTCACGAGCGCGGCCCATCGCCTGGACATCACGACGGCCTACGCATCGCGTTCGGTCGCACAGCTCGAAACGCATCTGCGCACGCGCCTGCTCAATCGCAGCACGCGCCGCATTGCGCTGACCGATGCGGGGCAGCGCTATCTCGACCGCTGCCAGCGCATCCTCGGCTATATCGACGAAGCGGAAGCCGAGGCGGCCGACGCACAGGCGAAACCGTCAGGACGGCTGCACGTTCACGCGACGACGAGTTTCGGCCAGTCCTACGTGGTGCCCGCGGTCGTGCGCTACCGCGAACGCTATCCGTCGGTCGCGGTTGAACTGACGCTGTCGCAGCACGTGCCCGACATCATCGACGAAGGCTACGACGTATCTCTGCAGTTGAGCACGACCGAGCTGCCCGATTCCGGGCTCGTGTCGCAGCGGCTCGGCGACGTGGGCAGCGTGCTGTGCGCGTCACCCGCGTACCTGCAGGCGCGCGGCACGCCGCGCACGGTGAGCGACCTCGAAGGGCATGCGTGCCTGCAGATCGTCACGCCGCTCTTTCCGCGCGATCGCTGGCATCTCGACGGCCCCAACGGACGCGAAACGTTCGAACTGCCGTTGCCGGATTTCCAGGTCAACATCGCCGATGCGCTCGGTGCCGCGCTGCGTGCCGGCCTCGGGATCGGCTCGCTGCCGATGTCGGCCGCGCTGCCCGGGCTCGCGAGCGGCGCGCTGGTGCGTGTGCTGCCCGAATACCGGCTGCAGAAGCTGACGGTCTATACGCTGTATGCGTCGCGCCAGTATCTCGACGCGAAGATCCGCACATTCGTCGATTTCCTGCGCGAATGCGTGCCCGAGTTGCTGGCTGCCGACGAGGCTGCGCTGACCGCGTCGTGCGCGTCACGTCATTCCTGATTCAGCGATGGCTGCTGCGCGAGGGCCGCGCGTTTCTTGACCGGTTAAATAATATGCAGTCCTGTATTTTATGTGGATGTCGGCCGCGACTGCACGCCCGGTCCGGGAAACGTTGCCCGTGCAACCGGCTCGCCCTTATGAAAACGCTCGCTTTCGATATCGAACATTGTTGGTTCGATGCGTGGCACCGCCTGCGCTCGCGTGACGGCGTGGCCTGGCTCTGCGATCGAGCGCATGACAAGCAGCCTCGCCGTGTGCGATCCCATTCAGGGCGCGACGCGCGACAGCGGCACCGCTTCGCCGCGCAGCCTCGCGACGTCGCGACCCGGCGCATCGCCGAACAGCCGCGCGTATTCGCGGCTGAATTGCGATGCGCTCACGTAGCCTACGCTGCGGCACGCCTGCCGCGCATCCATCGCCGACAGGCACATCAGGCGGCGCGCCTCCTGCAGCCGCAGCACCTTCTGGCATTGCAACGGACTCATCGACGTGACCGCACGGAAGTGATGATGGAAGGTCGACGGGCTCATGTCGACCTGTCGCGCGAGTGAGTCGACCGTCATCGGATCGAGGTAATGGTCGCGAATCCACGCGACCGCGCGCGAGATGCGCTGCGTCGTGGAACCGGCCTCGCCGACCTGTGCGACGCGCGCGCCCGACGGGCCGCGCAGCAGCCGGATCAGGATTTCGTCGACGATCAGCGGTGCGATCAGGTCGAGATCGTCGGGTTGCGCGATCAGTTGCATCAGCCGCGCGACGGCGTCGACGATTTCGGGCGTAGCGTCGAGCGTATCGAGCGCGCCGTAGTCGACGGCCTTCGGCAGTCCGCGCGGAAAGACAACCGGCGTGAGCGCGGCGATGCGCACCGGATCGAGTTCGAGCTGCGCATAGAGGAACGGCTCGGCCGGGCCCGCACGCGTCACGCGGCCGGTGACGGGCACGTCGGCCGTCGTGACCAGCATCCGCGCTTCGTCGATCGCGTAGGTGTCGTCGCCGATCCGCATCGATTTCGCACCTTGCCCGACGATGCTCAGGCACGCGTGGTGCACGCCGTGGTTCCACTGCGGCGGCGCGACTGACGCACGCGAGATGCGCATGCCGCGCACCGGGAGGTCGAACGAACCGTCGTGCGGCGCGTACGCGGCGATCAGCGCCGCGAGCCGGGCCGCATGCGGCCGTGCCGGCGACCGAGGGTCGTGATCGGGCGAGGTGCGCGGTTGCGGTGGCGTTCGGGCGTCGATTTCCATGTTGCGTGAGCGGGGGCTGAGTGAGCTAGGCGAGGTGCGCGGCTGCGGTTCGCCGTCGTGGTGAAGGCAGGGGCGCCGGCTCGGCGGTCACATCGTACGGCCAGTTGCGCGCTCGGGATTGCCTAAACCTGTCGGAAATTAGCCCGATCATCCGGACCTGCACGGTCGGCGGTCGCATCGCCCGTCATCGCATGGTGTGCAGCGCACAAATTCGGAAATTAAGGCAAAACAATCGCAGGATCGGGCAAGCCATTGTCCGGTGGTTTTCATACCATTGCAGCTGCTGAAAGAAATGTGTTCCAGCGCGTTCGGGCGACGCGGGCAAGACCGTCGCATGTTGCGCGGCCGCCGGCGGCGCCGCTGCGCGTGTCGCCGCCGCGAACCGCTGGAAAAGACTCAGGACTGCTATCGAATGATCGTGCATCGGGCCAGCCGAGGCCGGCTTGCGTCCGTTGCATGCCGGCGCGCGCCCGTCGCGAGCGTACCGACCGACCTGGCGTGGCCGGCGTCGGCGCCGCCGCATTGGCCGGGCCGGTGCAGATCGACCGTGACGCGACGGCGCGCGCCGGTGGAACGGCAGCCGTCCGCGCAGGGGAATCCGGACAAATGGACCAACTTCAATCGATTCGGGCATTCGTGACGGTGGCAAGGGAAGGCGGATTTCGCCGGGCGGCGACGCGGCTGCGTGTGTCGACAGCGATGGCGAGCAGGCTGGTCGATGCGCTCGAGACACGTCTCGGTGCGCGCCTGCTTCAACGCAGCACGAGCCACCAGTCGCTGACGGAAATCGGCGAGCTGTATCTCGCGCGTGTCGAGCGGATTCTCGGTGCGATCGACGAGATCGACGGCCGTTTCGTCGCAATGGGCGACAAGCCGGAAGGCGCGTTGCGCGTGGCCGCACCGGTCGCGTTCGGGCTCAGCCAGTTGAGTGCGTTGCTCGATCGCTTCGTGCACCTGTTTCCGGACGTGCGGCCGACCGTGACGCTGACCGATGCGCATGTCGACCTGACCGCCGAAGACATCGACGTCGCGTTCCTGACCGACGGCATGCCGGTGTCCGGTGCGCACGCGCTGCATACGCTGGCGGCGTACGAATCCGTGCGCGTCGCGGCACCGGGTTACGTCGCCGCACATGGCGGCGCGGCGGCATCGGGCGACTGGCCGGACCTCGCGACCGTCCGGCTCGAGCTGCCGGCGGCCGACGACGATCCTGCGGCCGCGATTCGATCAGGCACGGTGGCCGGCAATGCGGGCGTCGGCCATCTCGAGATGGCACGACGGCTGGCCGTGGCCGGCATGGGCGCGGCCGTGCTGCCCGCGTATCTCGTCGACGCCGATCTGGCGGTCGGCACGCTGGTGCGTATCGCGCCTGTCCGCCCGCTCGCGCCCGTCACGCTGAGGCTCGCGCATACACGTGCCGCGCACTTGCCGGCTGCTGCGCGCGCGTTCATCGAATTCGCCGGCGCCGCGTTCCGGCCCGCGAGCTAGCGGCCGGTCGACTCCACGGCAACGCGTGCTCACCGGGCCGCGCACTCGCCGTTCTTTTTTCGGAAGCAGTTCGGCAAACGGACGCTCCGCAGGGTGCAACGTACACCCGAAGCAAGCGCCCGCATGGATGGCGGACCGGAAGCGACAGTATTCCGTCCGCGCATGCAGGCCGTGAGGAGATCTGGTGATTCCCATTGAAGGTCGTCTATTTGTGAGAGGTCGCTCCATGCGCGTCGAACGGGTTCCATACCGCTTAATCACTGCCGCAACGGCTGCCGTTTTCCTGGCCGCGTGCGGGAAGAAAGAATCGGCACCGCCGCCGCAAACGCCGGAAGTCGGCGTCGTCACCGTTCAGCCGCAAGCCGTGCCGGCCGTGACCGAACTGCCGGGCCGCACCAGTGCATTCCTCGTCGCGCAGGTCCGCGCACGGGTCGACGGCATCGTGCTGCGCCGTGAATTCATCGAAGGCACCGACGTCAAGGCCGGCCAGCGTCTGTACAAGATCGACCCGGCACCCTACGTCGCCGCGCTGAACAGCGCGAAGGCGACGCTTGCACGGGCGCAGGCGAACCTCGTCACGCAGAACGCGCTGGTCGCACGCTACAAGGTGCTGGTCGCCGCGAACGCGGTCAGCAAGCAGGACTACGACAACGCGGTGGCCACGCAAGGCCAGGC
>NZ_QTQI01000041.1 GCF_003853705.1 Burkholderia sp. Bp8992
CGGCCGTCGCGATGCGGCTATGCTCGCCCAACAGTTGCAAATGATTCTCCATTCGGTGTGCTGAATTTACCGCTTACGGTCAATTTGCTTCTCGACCGCGACAAGCCCTTCCGATAGTCCGATTCCGGTAGCCGTAGGCAAACACCAACACCGGTACAGGCGACGTGCAGCCTCGACCTCCTCCAGTTCGCATACCACTGGCGAAATGTGCAAAAAATCGAAGCCACATCGGCATCGCGTCATGTTTAGCCGCGTGGTCATGATCGGCTTATCACACTGCGGACAGACATCAAGCAATTGAACAGCATGCATGGGACATGCCGTCATCCATGTCAGGCGATGTGCGGCAAGCATGGATCCGCTCTCAAGGATGCACAGAGGACAAATTCGCTCCCGCTCACGAACAAGGAGGTGCCTAGCCTCAATCATATGATGACCAATCGCATAACCGAATGCGGCCCCTCGTGCTCGCCCACCGACTTCGACCGGGCACATCGATCTTATGGTCGATTGCCCGATCCCGCAAACACGAGACAATTCCGCAACCTCGGCGGAAACCAACGGACCGAACGCAACGCAACCGGCTTCACGCAGCAATGCTCCAACGCTTCTCAGGCCGTTGGCATCCACCAAGCGCATAAGCACCGACGACAACGACTCGTCAGGATAGGGTTCGACGCGAAGCGCAAGCGGTAGCCGTAACATCGCATTCGTCGGCCTGACGGAACACGACACCCAACTTCGATTTCCCATATCGGACTCCAGATCGATGCAGTGCTCGTTCCTAGCGGTAAGCGCCTGTCTGCATGCTCAGCAGCGTCCGGGCCTCCAGTTCCTCTCCTTCGACGGTATCGAGATATGTTGCCGGCTTCTTCCACCCGAGTGACGGAACCTCTTCGTGTAACCACGTACACAACCACTTTTTCGCATCAAATCCTGCCGGCTCGCCTGACTCGTCACCCATTTTCCGCACAAGATTCACGAGCCTGTTCCAAACCGGTTCAGGCAAGTGCTCGACCATGCATTCGGATCGCCATGTGTCGCAACGGCACGTTTTCATGATGTTCACCTCACCCAGATTCGAAGTCCCACGTCGGAACCCGTGGCGATCCGATTCGAATCGGATCGCCACGGTTTATTGAGAACACCGCTTCACACGGTCTGCACCACTTGGCCTCCTATTGCGTCGACCAATGCACGATGGAGGAACGCGAACGGTGGCTCCGGCAACTCCGTGAACAAACGCATAGAGATGTGCTCAACGCTTCGGGCCGAACTCAGGATCGCCCCCGACCGAGGTCGGTATCGCCGTTCCGCGTCGACCAGTTCCTTGAATCCCCGAGGCCAGTCCGACATGATCCGTCCGATTTTTTGCATGCGCGGCGTCAGTTCGGAAATGGCCTTCGAGCGCAGCCCCTTGTCTGTCGACCCGCTCGTTGCACCACTGACACGATATAAAAACGAAAGCACACGCAGCAACTCCCCAAGGTCAAGCGCGGCGAAATCCGGTGGGACGCCTGGCGGACAGTCCGGCACATCATGCTCAAAACTCATGCGCCAGCGTCGATCGATGAGCCGAGTGATCATCAGATCGTCCGTCTTCGCGGGTTGACATGCAGCCGACCCGAGATCCGTCCCGCACTGACAACGCGCCACGCCCGGCCGCGTGGACGACACTTCGCGTCGACAACCCGGACAGCGATCGAGCAGCTGGACGCCGTGGACAGCACAGCACGTCGCGAATACGTAAGCATTCACACCCAGCACGTGTTGATGCTCAGCGATACACAGCGGACATATGCGCTCGTTGGCGCCGACAAGGATTGCATCGGGTTCGACCCAGTGGCCATACAAGCTGATCTTCGCGTGCTTCGTCCCGCTACGGTCAATCGCGCCCACGGTCAACGGTGTCATCGCCCGGACCAATTTCGGGGAGAGCCGGCAAACACGGGCAAGCGCATCGACCTCCGAGGCAAAGCGCGGCCGAGCAGCAGCCACGCCGGCGCGGCGCAGGACCATCCCCGGTCCACCCAACCCGTTGATCTCGGCAACGCGATGCAGCAACGACGAAAGCGACTCTCCGCGATGCGGAGCAACGCCAAGGAGAAGAGGGGTCGTCATTGCACGTCCTCCGCAAACGGTTCACCCGGTTGGTCAAGCGGAACGCCATTAAACTTCGAATCGAAGGGATCGCGAGAAGGCGGTGCATCCTTCCAGATATGAACGCGAAACGCCGCGGCAAAATCGTTCAGCGTGACACTTTTCCCACCGCGTCGCTCGGCAACCTGGTAAGCACCGTTCAACAACTTGCACATGTAGTCCACCAGTCCTGCAGTTGCGTAGTACAACTTCATCACGACACGCTTGTCGACAATATCGGTCATCGGCAATGGCATATCTTTGGCGAGCGCCTGCATCACGCCAATGAACGTTTTGGCGCCTTCGTTGGTGTTCACATTGAACGGACGCATCTCCGTCACGCGAGAAAACCGGCGCCGCAATTGCCCATTGACCCGCAGCACACCCAGCAGCGACGGCAGCCCCGCGAGCACAACAGCAGCTGGGAGCCGGTCCAGCAGCACCTTCAACCAGTTCGCAACCTGTCTCAGCGAACGGCGATCGCCCTCGACGAAGTGCTGAAACTCGTCGAGCATGATGATCTCCACGCCACAGCCGTGTACCAGTTTGACAATCTGCTCTGTCAGGCGCGCACTCGATTGACCAGCTTGCGCAATTTCACCCAAGGCAATCAACATAGCTTCAGCCAACGATCTGACAGTCGGTACTGCAGGCACGATGACATAGAGAACCGGCACGTGCCGGCGCAACACCTCCTCTCGCACCGGGAATTGGGCACGATAGCATTCGAGCACGGTCGATTTTCCGGCTCCGGACGCCCCGATCGTCGCCAGACACCCTGCTTCACCGGATTCCCGCAGCCATTGATGGATCTCCTCGATGCTCTTGAGCGCAACAACGAAATCGGGATGTTCGACGATGCTTTTACGGACATTAAATCGTTTCATGATGATCTCCTTACCGTTCGGTACGCTTCGTAACTGAAAATTCAGGAACGCTGTCGAATCTGACGATCATGGGATCCACTTGGTCCGGCTGGACGGAGTCGTCAACTGCGTTCCCGCCGGCGGTTCCAAGCAAAAGATCCTTGCTCGACTTCCCCTTGATCTGCGCAACCCATTTGCGCTTCTTGAGTTTCTGATCAAGCTCCGCCTTGGCAATGTCGTCTGCGAGACGGATACGCGCTTTTCGAAGCGAGACAGGGTTGATATCGATACTGCTGTCTCGCATGGCGCCGGTGACTTCGTTGTGCATCCATCTGGTCAAATCCTTCGTGTAATCTGGATCGGTGCAATCAACGCGAAGGTATTCCTTCTGCCTTGGGTCGTAGACGTAGACAAAGCTGGTCTGCTCGTTGAAATACCGAACCTTGACTTTTTCGTCGCCCGAGATGCTGTGACGAAGCAGTTGCAACGCACTGGAGTTGTACGACAGGTGATCAAACGTCACGCCACTGTTCGTGATCGGACGCATGATGGTGTCCGAGAACGCGACGGAAAGCTGATCGGGATCGGCCGGCATGTAGATAGGGGTCAGCCGCGCACTTTCCCGCCATGCCTGAAACGGTGTCTTGCCCTTCAAGCCACGATGTGGCGCGTGCTGGTAACACTCCACAATCCAGCGCACGACAAACACCGTTAGCTGTTCGAGGGTCACACACGCAAGCTTCTCGGACGGGTACTCTCCACGATCTTTGGTATTCGACCAAGTCGTTCCCGGAATCAAATGGAAGAGTTGTTCTGCTATCGTGCGCATAAACCGCTCCACACGGCCTTTGAACCATGGTGCACGGCTCGGGCAGTACGCGAGTGAAATCCCCAACTCGTCGCAGCCAGCTCGTGTGGCGCCGCCGTGGAATTCCCACGCGTTGTCACCGAAGATCATCTCGGCTACACCTCGCGCCAACCATTCAAGATGCCCCAGGCCTAATCGGTTCAGTAAATCGCGCTTGCTGAGCATGGCCATTTGCATTGCCCATCCGACCTCCTCCTGACCAGGTGAGCGCGCCCCGATATGAAACCCCATCACCATGCGAGTGTGCGCGTCAATGATGAGCGTCAGTACGGGACGGACGATGACCATACGGGTGCGCTCACAGACGCACAGCAAGTTCACCGGCGTGTGGTCAATCTCCCACCGCTCGTTGAGTCGTTTTGTCTTGAGCCGACGGAACACCGGTCGATACTGCTTAAGTGCTTCGATGCGGCCCTCCCGGGCCGCGGTGACGAGATAGCTGTTCAGTTTCCCGACATGACGGTAAAGCGTCGCTCTACTAATCGTAGGTAACGGATTTTCCAGGTCACGTTCGTTATGAGCGTCAATGGCATCCTCTACTTGATCGTACAATCTCGCCACGTTCAGTTTCTGGCCATTGAGATAGTGCGTTTCGATGACATCTTCCACCAGCGTGAGCAGAGGACCATCGAGGATTTCGCGTCGTCCCTTGTTTTCATGGCGCGGCACCACGTCCATGGCATCACGTGACGGTTGGTAGCGTTTTCTCCACCGGCAGAAGGATCGATAGGTTGGCGGTATCGTTGCACCGACCTCACACGCCACCCGGTTGATGACGGTCTCGACTTCGCGCACGCGCGAGCACTTCGCCTCCTCCACGGCTCTTAGGTAGACGAGTCGCGCACGCATCACGACAAGATCTTCTTCTTTGAAGGTGGTGACATCACGTCGAGCAACAACAATCGGTGACGCAGCCGTCTCACGTAGCGATTCGATACTGACGGACCATGTCCCATTACCGTGGCGTGCCCATATTTCAGTTTCGTGCAGGCGTATTGGCGAGCTGTAGTCGGAGCTGAGCTCGATTCGACCGTCGGGCAGCGCAGTCTGAACGCGCCAGACATACTCGCCCTCACGGAACTCGACGCCACGCTTAAGCAAAAATTTTTGCATGACGCACCTCCGAAGGAGCGACGTAAATGGCTGCGTCGGAGGTCAGCGGCACATCGAGATCGATACCCGCGGCGCCATTGGCGATCCAGGTCAACGCAACGTCGCGCGAACGGGCCAGATGCACGAGGTTTCGGAAAGTTTTCGGATACTTCTTTTCAACGAGCCACTGTGCTTCCCGGATCCGTTCGGGCGAAATTCGCCCCAGCCACGACCGCAAGAGCCGCAGAGTCTCGTGACGGGTGCCGGAGATGTAGGTACGTTCATCCCAAATGAAGAGGGCGTGTCCATGCTCCGCAAGGACGGCTCTCGCACGCGCCACGCGTGCCTGCACTGAAGGCTTCTGCAAATCCTTTGCTGGCTTGGCTTCGACGAAGACAGTCGAACTGTCGCGCCGCACAATCTCGTAATCCGGCGTGTACCGGAAAAGCTGGCCGGCCTCACGGAGAACAAATGTTCTATCTTGAGCGCTACGAAAGCGCAGTACCTCAGGGCTGAACTCGAGCAAGAGGGTCGTCGCCTCTTCCGCCAGGGAATACCAAGGCATCGAGCAAGCGTTTTTGACAGAGGGCGTGAAACCTCGAAAATTTCCGCCACTGCGGGTATCGTACGAAGGCATGATGATGTCTCCTGCGCCCTTTCGGGCACGTGGATGTGGGGACGCGAGTCCGAATGGACGAGCGCCGGCCGCGCGGATGTCATTTCCACGCAACGAGGAGACGAGTTGGACCTTGACGCCGAAGAGGAGGGAGCTATACTGAAGTTGTTCAGGCCTCAGCATTGCCCCCGCTCATCCGGGTCGAAAGAACCAATCCGTCGTAAAGGGTTGGTTTTTTCTTTTCTGTCGAATAGGCAGTATTCCTAATTCAATAAGTTGATGGGGAAAGACATTTTCCGGATGACGCTACCGATCCAGCCTCGTCACCAGTTCATCAAGCAAGGTGACTTCGTCACTGTTCAGACGTGTCGACGCTCGCACCAGGCGATTGACCAGACGCAACGTATCTGAGTGCAGGTCGTCGGGCAGCCGCAGTTTCTTTTGCGAGTCCAGAGCGGCCTCGAGCAATGAAGCAACATCGGCATCGGTCATGCCGAGTACCGCGGCAATCCGCTCAATTTGTTCGCTCGATGGCGGCGGCTTAACCGCACGCTCAAGCTTCCAGACATATTGGATCGCGACCCCAAGCTCCCTGGCCACGTTCGTCTGACTGAGACCAGCTCGCTTTCGGTAGTACACCAATGCGTTTGAGAATGGAGTCATCGCCTTGCGCCTACACGTTTCCTATCTCGCAATGTATGTGGTGACCCTGCCGGCGGACAAGTAATTTTTTCTTTTTCTGCGTGACAAAAAAGGCCGAAGAACCCTCATGTGAATCAAAAAAATAGGGGGACACGTTATGAAACCGCTGAAAAGGAGAAGAAAATAATTTCCCTTTTTGTACAAGTCCCGGCTCGTACGTTTCCCGAGTAGGGTCAATTCATTCGTCAAACTTCTGAACGGAGTGCTGGGCGAAATCGAGGCAAATTGATCAATAGGTGTTCAAGCGGCATGCATATTTTCGGTGATGGATGTGCCATGCCTTGCGACCAACGACCAACCGTTGCGTGAAAGTTACACAAACAGTGCAAGTTCCAACTGCATCATTGATCCACGGTCGCCAAGTGTGACCGACGTCAGGCATCGGCGTGACGAGATTATTTTTTTCGCAAAGAAAGAAGATTGCTGGGTGGAGGACCTTCAAGTCTGCTCGGCGTGCGCTAGAGGCTACGCACTCCAACCTCCTCGAAACGCCGCGTCCTTACTAGAGCCAAATGTCCTCAGTGACGATCATTCTCCCAATCGCGGGGCACTCACGCTATGCTTCATGATTGACAAGTACGCGGGCCATGTAACCATCATGGCGAGGGCACGATTAGAAGCACATTAGAAATATCAATTACAAAATGAATTTAAGAGAACTTGTCGCTGATCGAAGGACCTCGATTGAGAGCGGCGCAGTAGACGCGAGGCTCTTTTCACGTAATCTAAGACACCTCAGAGGCTACAGTTTCTGGGACGGTCAGGAGGGAACACCTCGCCTTTGGGAACATCAACAAGCGGCCATTGCAACTGTGGTTGCATACCTTTGTGGAGAAAAGACGATCCCTGAGCATCCTGAACACCAGGAGGCGGCACTCCTCAAGTTGCCTACGGGCACCGGCAAGTCGGGGATCATTGCCGTGATTTCTCGCTGCTTACCGCGTGTCCGACGCGTTCT
Source organism: Burkholderia sp. Bp8992 (assembly GCF_003853705.1). Lineage (GTDB taxonomy): Bacteria > Pseudomonadota > Gammaproteobacteria > Burkholderiales > Burkholderiaceae > Burkholderia. Next base: position 7,242 of record NZ_QTQI01000041.1, read on the forward strand.
TGTGCTCACACCCCGTACCGCGCTGACAGAGCAGCTCATGTCGGACATCTGCTATCGATTCTGGAAATATCTGGGCTATGAGGTAAACGACACCGATCCTTTTGTCGCAAACGCTGAAACCATGGGCAAAGAGTTAGAGGGCGCATTTGTTGAACATTTACTGCCCATCAACGTCGACATGATTCTGCGAAGCCTTCGGGACGGCGGCACAGATAGGGTGATTTTGGTCGGTACCCATCAAGCACTGGGCGATATTCGAAAGCGAGCGTTCAATCCCGCCGCTGACGATTCCGCAAACTGCCAAACCCTCCTGGATCACATTGGCGAGAACTTCGACCTAGTAATCGTTGACGAAGGCCACTACGAGCCCGCGATCGCGTGGTCACGTGGAGTACGGGACTTCAATCTCGCAACAGTGCTCCTGAGTGCCACGCCGTATCGCAATGACTACAAGTCATTCCGCGTGCGCGGGCGATATCTCTTTAATCTTCCGTATCAACAGGCAGTCGATGACCGGATTATCCGCTCAGCTGAAGTTATCGTTCCCGAAGTGGATCCGGTAGATGGGCATGAACCAGCCATTGCTCAATTCGTCGATATATTGCATCGAGAACTGCCGGCTCGACTGACGAGATCGGCACGCTGGTTCCGCGATGACGAGCAACCAAAGGTGATGGTACGCGGAGACGATCTCGAGACTCTCTACCTCCTCCAGTCGGAGGTAGACCGCGTTTTCGACACGCAGTCCGTTCTCATTCATGATCGGGCGAAAAGTACGCCGGATAATCCGCTCCGCTTCACAAGCGTTTCCGCTGCGCGACGCGCACAACCAACCGCCACATTCTGGATACATCAGAACAAACTTATGGAGGGAATTGATGATCCAACATTCGTTGCCGTTGGCATTTTTGACCTCATGAGCAATGCCAGACAGCTGGTACAACAGATCGGACGGACAACACGCTACGCAAGAGGCGGCCATCGCGAACGCCAAACTGCATGGATCCTTGGCTCACCCGCGAACGCTTTCCGTATTCGCGATGCGTGGGAGCGCTACAAGCGGTACGAGGACTATGCGGCACGAAATACCGGCTACATGGTCTCAAACGAAGTCACGTTACCTGATCGTCTGTTGGAGTATATGGCCGAGTACCAGTACATCGATGGGGAATTCCGAGGTCGCTTTGAGTTCGAGCGGCCACTGGCCGCGAGTGATGTCCAACTTCCACGAACTGCGACGATTCTACGGACTGTTGAACCTCTGCCCAGCATTCACAATCTAGGTATCCTGATTGAGGACGCCATTGCGGACCGGGACCGGTTCAAAATTGTGCCAATTGCAGACCTGCCGGAGAACACGATTGGGTTTAGCTACTATGCGTGGCGCAATTCGCCCTATCTCGTCGATCGCTTCTTCTCGGAATGGACACTCGGGATATTCGTCGCAGTTCAACAGGATGAGTTCGTGTGCATGCACGACACAGAGGGACTGGTCGTCGATGTGGCGAACCTGAAACTGCGACGCGCCTCACGGGCTGTCCTGGAAAAGGCATTCCCCGAGCAAGACGGTGAGGATACTTCCCGCGTTTCGCGCATGTCCTTCTCCTCCCTCGACATGTCTCAGCACGCGATTCGAGGCATGGCGCTACGTACGCGCTCCTTCGCCGATGTCTTCACCGACCTTCTCGATCCCTCCCTCGTACCAGCGACAGCTGCCGGATTTGTCAACGGTAACGCACGCTACGTCGGCTTTGCACGAGCGCGACTAAGGGATGCATCGGAATCCCATGTTCCAATTTCCGATTACATTGCCTGGACTTCCGAGATCATCGCGGAGCTACGCGCCCCAAATCGCGCACGTAATCATATCTTTGGTCGTTATGCGGTTGTCGTTGAAGACGTCAATGCCGCCGACGCACAACCCGTTTCGATTCTTCTGGACCCGTCTCTGGATGAGATACGTGACGACGATCAGGGCGTCACGGCCTTTGTGCTCCACGAGGACGTCGACTATTTCGACCTTTGCTCTGACGTCGATCCCGACAACGGAGCGTTTATTATCACCATTGGAGATGAAGAGGTTCCATGTGCAGTGGAATATATTCCTGCAACGGGCAAATACCATCTTTCCAGCGATCGGCTGAATCAGAAATTCCCGCCAGCGGAACGAGGTGAGCGACGCCAACGTCAAACACTCACTCAGCGCTTGAACCAGCGCCAAGCGTTTCGGATTCTTACACGACGCACCGGAGTGGTTTATTCGGAAGGTAGTTTTTATGAACCTCGGATGCGCTGGTGCCTCGAGGACGGCAGCAAGCCGGTTCTCGACTATGTCTACGAATCCCTCGCACTCGAACCGGTAGACTCCGAAAAGGGAGAAGAATATTTTCCAGTAGATCGGCGAGATTGGTATCGGAAATCCGTGTTCGGCCTGTTCTCAGCAACCTGTGATGGTCAACTCGGCGCAAACGATATCGAAGAGGACGATCTGACCAGAGCAATTGATTCAATACCAATCTGGTTATGCGACGATGATAATCGGGAAGTGGCGGACTTTATCGGACTCGATCTCACTACGAAGAGAATCGTTTTCGTCCATGCCAAGATCGGAGATCAAGGTCCTCGTGGTCGAGGATTCAATGTCGATGGCCTGCAAATCGTTGGTCGTCAGGCACTTGCCAGCCTAGGTTTCATATCTCGGGGGCAGCCGTCGCCGATCTGGACTCCAGAGCGCTGGGAAAATGACGTCCAGGCGAATACGGTAACTCTAACGGGGCGCGACCGTTTGTTTCGCGGAGTGGCGGGAATGACGATCGATCAATTGAATGATGCACTTCACTACGCCAGCAGCAATCCATCGTTCGATAGGGAAATCTGGATCGTTGGTTCAAAGATGGCGCGACGTCAGGCGCTCGCCGATGGTCTTGAGCGGCAGCCACAAGACAATCGATTGCGGCAATTTCTGATGCATTGGGACGCAATGCAAACGGCCTGCGCAAGAGCGAATACTCGACTGAAGTTGTTTTGTTCAAGATGAAGACATTGGCAAGTCGCCAGCCGTGGCGACTGCACGCTCATTGTTGTACTGCTCATTGCTCCCAAGAAACCGGTCTGGTGAAAGACACAGGCCGCGCGTAGCCAAATTAATGTCGCCGCGCTCGCCTCCCGCCTACCAGACCGCACCGCGATGCAACGTCGTGCTCGTCGTCTCATGTAGCCACCTTCGCTTCGCCGAAATTTCCCACATAGATGTTACGGGCGAGGCCGCAGGTAAATTGCATATTCCGTCACCGGCTTGGCGTTACGCTTTCCTTGCGCTTTATATACGTGATTCATCTGGAAAATTTCGACGCTATGAGCAACGTCGTTCAGATGCTTGAGCGTCCCCTTTATAGAAGCCGTGCCGGAATTGGAATAACTCCACAGGCAAGACCACCCATTCGCAAGGCAAGCGTGTAAAACCTTAGCGATTTCCCGCTCGATTAATTCTGGACGGCGTTCGCTGAATGACGATGCAAATCGAACTTTGCTACCGCGCTGAGGCAGCCGCCCCTTTCCGGACACGGAATGCGGTTGGTATTGAACGATCGCTTCCAGCACGTGGTAGTAACGACTGTACTCGTCTCGGGTATAAGGTGGATCGACGTACACGCACACTGGTCGCCGACCTACATTCGGTTTCAGAGCCTGCAGCGCAACCTCCCAAGGTCCAGGCATCACTTCGACAGGATACTTAACGTGCTCACTCTCCTCCGCTAATCTCGTTAGACGAACGAAGAATTCGTGTGACACTGACAATGATCGCTGCTTTAAGGCCTCTGACAAGTCGCCACGTCGCTTACCATCTGGAGCGATATCAAGTTTGGGTTGCGCAAAGTGCCCTCCGTATGTATACGCACAGGCACTCGCTGCGCATACAAGAGCACCAAGCGCCCACCTCCGATCACGCTCCTCAGGCAAATCGTCGATAGCTTGACGCAGGCAATCTAGTTCCGCCCCTTGACGCTCGCCGAAGTAAAGTCCTGCGTAAAGGTGCGACAGAAGACGACCATTGCGCCAAGCGTCTGTCACAGCGTCGATGCCGCCCCGGTGCTCCTGCTCCCAGGCAAGCGTGCGACGCAGAAGGCTCGCGGCAACTGAGTCCTGAACCGTTGGTGACAGCTCCGAATTCAACAACCGGTCCTCTTCATCAATCCGCTCGCGATGCCCATCGGAAAGCGACTCGTAGCGAGATCTCGCACCCCGTATCACAGTCTCCGCAATCACAGTTGCGGTTGAGAGGGTCATTCCTCCGCCTTGAACCAGACCAAGGTATCTACAAAAAATCTGTGCATCCGATGCAATGGTCGGGTAGTGACGCGAAAAAGCGCCCGCCATGGCACCGGAGCCGCACATTAAGTCCACTAACGTGGTTCCGTCTGATGCAACTGCATCCACTACATCCAGTATTTGGCCCGCTAATGCAGCTTTTGAGCCCATGTAATTCGCAGATCTGGCAAATAGCCCGCTACGACTTGCAGCGAGCTGTTGGTGCCGCAACCTGCTCTGGGCCGCGCGTTCCATCAGCGACACATCCAAGGTGTACGCCCGATACTCGCGCAAATCCAGCTCTTGCCATGAGGAGACTTGCTTACAGAGATTACCCGTCTTACTGTCGACCCAAAGCGGCAAAAGCTGCATCCACAACTCTTCCGCCGAAGATCGGACTGCGGTGGCTCCCGCCGTCACACATGTATGGGAACCGAGAGGAGTAACGATTACTGGAGCAAAAAGGTCGTCAGTGAGCTGCGGTTCGGTGCCCCAATCGAACGCAGAGGACGTGAGGTTAGACAGCCGCTCGAACTGACCTTGAGATACCCACATCTGATTGTCCGGTCCCGTGATTGTCGGAAGCATTCCAATCCGCTTCCACTGTGCGTGCGTTGGATCGGACTCGTCAAACAATCGAATTAGCGGCACGGTATCAGTTATCTTTATCAAGTTTCCACCGCAATGACAAGGCCAAAGGGAGAGTCATGCGGATCATTTGCCAAGCGCAGCCCAGTGCCTGGAAGCCGCTCCATGAATAGAGAGGAATTCATTCCCTTGTGAAAATTCATGACCCAAACACCCCCTGGCACTAAATGGCGTGCGACGGATGTCAGCGTCTGATCCATATCGCACGCGTAGTGCATCACATATGCACTCAATACGACTTGAATATCTTGCTTTCCGGAATGAAATTCGTCTTCAGTCATGACAGGAAGACCGGCATTGTGCGCCGCCAGTCGGACCTCTTCACCAATATCGAAGCCTCTAATCGTTGGCACCTGCACTGGCAACGCTGTCCCCAAGATAGTCCCTGGTCCGCATCCGACGTCAAGCAACGTCGCGCATGAGGAACGGTTCCTATGTTCTTGTGCGTGATCAAACAGGAACTCATAACACGCTTTGTTTCTCGCCGGGTCAATCTCAAGTTCGTAGCGATCTCCTAGCCAATTGAAGAACTCTGCAACCAGATGACTGCGTGCGATATCGTCCGACACTGGGGCCATGTAAGTATGCTCGAAAACACGTACCCAGCCAGAGCGTCCGTTACGCCACACGGCACCGGGCGCCGGACAGGTGCAGACTAAAACAGCCAAGCTTGGGGAGCGATACGTCACCGTGACATTCGGCTCACGCAGCAACGTACCAATCAACGCGTCATCGGCTGGAAGAATCAGGCGATCAGCATTAGTCACTGGACAAATCCACAATTCGTTTAGCAATTCGACGATGGACACCGTCGACACGCATGTGCAGACTCAAAGCGACATACGTGAGTTGCCCCATTCGAAGTTGGGTTGGCGTTGGCGCACCCGTAGGCACGCCCTCCGCCAAGAGCGATTGGGCGAGCTGAATCGAACCGTACAAACTGTAGGGCAAGCCAATGAAGGCTTCCACAGTGCGCCATACAAACACCCAGTCAACAATATTCTCCTCGGCCTCATCGCCGACTCTGGGTGAGGCCCATACCGAAACAAGACCTTCCGGCGAAGGTGAACCATCAGGCCTGGGGGCATGTGGCACAACCAGCAACGCGCGACGCGTAGAACGATGTTGAGCACCCGTGCTGTAGCAGGATTCAAGCTCCCGTCTAAACGCCTCTACCTGCCCACCTTCCGCCAAGATTTTCCCAATACGACTCTGAGGTCCGATCAACACCTCGGAGGCATAGCGTCTCAGATCCCCGCCCTCGTCACGAAGATAGGCGGGGATCGGGTCTTGCTGAGGAGCCTCGAGCACGAGCTTAAACGCGATCAGTTCTTTCAGTGTCTGAAATGCATCATCTGCCGACCGTCGAATCGCTGCCCGGCGAAGTACGTCTATGATGACCGGATACGCCTGTGCCGCGGTACGGCATCGAACTCCATCGATCGACTCGAGCGATTGCGATTCCAGCATCTTGCGCGCCAAGACGTCCAATGTCGGATTAGCTTCTCCTGCTTGATAAGACTCCTCCGCGATCTCCACTGGAGCATTCTCGTAGAGTGACTCGACCAGTTCCTCCGCAGTCTTCACGATTTTGAGATTCTGCGTCAGTACAGGCCTCAGAACGCGAACCTCGTCGGACGTGATATCAGCAAGTGAAGCGATTTCATCAATAGACCAATCGATTTCCTGCTTCAAACGACGAACTGTTTCGCTACTATCACATGCTCTTCCCCACCCGAAGATGTACAAGGCACCACCACCGCGTGCTGCCGACTGACATACTTGTGCTACCGCCACCTGCCAGAAATCCGGCAGACCCCCGCCTGAATTCGGCCGGTCGTCGATCACAACGACATGAGAAAGTAAGTCTCGCGGCAATACATCTCCACCCTCAAAGGTGGGTCGGTCTGACAGACCGACCTGCAATCCAATCAAGGGTATTGATCCGCGCTCGCGTTCACGAGTTAAGATTTCTACCTGTTCGACGCTCTCACAACCATCAAGGCTGCCACCCCACTTCACATTGCCGTCAACCAATACTTGTGCGCGAGAGCCGTCAGACGTAAATGCAACGCGCAAATCGTTGGGCAGCGTCTGATTGGTAAAATATTGAGCACGCAGAACTCCGCTTGCAACTGCAAGTGCCAATGCAATTTGAGGCACCGCTTCCGCGGGTTGCTCCTTCAGCAAGCTACCCATTGAGCATGTCGCGGTCGTCTCGATATCAAGCCACCTACGCAGATGTTCTACTGCGTCGTCCAGAGTCGTCGCACCATCCGCCTTGTGATTCTGCGCGGCCAGCTCCACCATCCCCAATCTCGGATCAGGGAATGTAGGACGGGACAGGCACGCTCGGCGTCGAACCAATACAGTGCCAAAGCGAGCAAAATTACGTGCAGTCGTGCTTACACCTGGAACGCCAACGACGCTGGCAATAGAAAGTCGTCCACGACGCTTAGCCTTGTCACGATTCTCGCTGTTCGACTCCTTGACCGGTGCAGTGTCTTCACCGTCGATCACCGGTGATTTTGTCGCCTCTTCTGCCTGACCGATTGTCTGCTCGATATGCTCGAACGTCACCTCGTCATGCAGGAACTGCAGCCCAAGAGTCAAGTCGATATTATGAGAGCGACCGTCATCACCTTGAAATGCGTGTTGTTGGATTCGCTGGCGGAGATCGTAGAGCGCCTTCATCATGGGAAGCAGGCCCACGTCAGGCAAGATCAGGTAGTACTCGTCACCGCTCGGGTGAAATGGCAACCCTCCATGACGCAAGCAAAGATCGTGCAGTTCACGGTTGACCATGCGAATTGCTTCATCGCCTTTATCATGGCCTGCTTGGTCGTTCAGGTTTTTGAACTTGTCCAGATCAGCAAACAGAATCGCGATGGATCCCTTGTCGGGTGACAATTCCCTCAAGCGCTCCACTGACTTCGGCAGACGAACGCGCACAGACTCCCGTTTCCAAGCCAGGCCTCCGGCAGGTCGCATATCCTCGCCCCACAGTGCCTTCGCTAGATCCTTCAGTCGTGGAAGGATCTCTTGCTCTTCCGCCGTCTCAGGAAAGCGATCACCGAATACCGTGAACTTCACATCGGCACTTAGCGCACCCTTCTGCAATACATGGGAAGGCACATCGTCTCCAATCGCCCCCCAAACGTATTTCTGGTCGAGTTGTTCGATTTGCACCCTAAGCCGGCGTGCAAACATTGATCCCGCAATCTCATCAAGGCGATGCGTCACCTCCTGAGGCGAAAGAAACTGCCAGTTAGTCTCCTCGATCAGCTGCTCTAGGCCGGCCTTCGCTTCACTGCTAGTCATTCCCATGTCGCGTTATTTTCCCCGTTAATAATCTGCGAGCCTGGGTGACCAGTTGAAGTGCTTCGATCACACCGTTCGTAGATGGATATGTTGTTTGAAAACGACTAGACGATTGCGCTTGAGTAGACGCATTCGCGACACAAACGCTCACACCAACAGCCTGAAGCAGTTCGACATCGTTGTCGTTATCGCCTATTGCCATGACATGACTTGGAGGAATCCGCAAATAACCCAGGAGGGACTCCAAGCCTACCGCCTTGCTCGACCCGAAAGGCCGCACCTCAATATAGCGTGATCCACTGACTGTCGGCGAAATGCCCGGAATGTGCTCGAGCGCAGCCGCGAGTTGCGTCCGCACGGTAGCGTCCTCCGACCAAAGCAATGCCGCAACGCAATTGGAGTCTAACGGCACTGACTCCATCAGAGATACCGGAAGCCCGTTGAATTCCCGCTCGGGGGGATTACCTTGCCCAACGAATGTTGCCCATTCGCCGTCCAACCGGCCGGCGAGATCCGCATGCAACCAATACAGTAGGGCACTCCCCCCTACGCTTGTTACCACGGCCGTCAGCGCGTCAATCGACTCAGTACTCAGAACGCGTTGCGCCAACAGTACACCAGCGGCCGTCATCACGACGCTACCGTTGTAGAGAATGACCGGAGTGTCTTTATGTCGAGATACTGCTTCGATTGCTGGCCGAGCCCCGGCAAGCGCCCGGCCAGTAGCAAGCGTCAGCGGAACGCCACGGGATTTCAGACGATTCACTAAGTGAGATCGCTTACCCCACTCGGTTTTGGTCGGCAGGTCATCGGAACTTGTTAGCAGCGTGCCGTCCAGGTCGAGCACGACGAGTTCGACCTGAGCAAAGGGCTTGAGGTCCTGAACATCAGACAGGGCGTTTGGTAGGAGAGCCGGTCGGCCGATCGACGATGAACACATGATGCCTAGAGCGCCGTTTCCGGCTTGTTGTGGTGTAGCCCAATGCGTTGACCTCATATTCTGTCATCGTACCCCGCGCACTAAGACAGGCTCTGAGATCGGGCAAAGGGATAAAAGCGTCCTCGCAATACTGCACGACAACGCGCTTCCAGCCAACTTCACCCAACAATTTCTGCAGGTAATCGAGTCTCATTGCTTGCCGGAACTGAGTACTCTCCACACCAATTTTTTGGGGTAGCCCTGCGAGGCTGTCTGGGTTTGTTCGGGGCCGGCTCAGCTGCGCTAAAGATTCTGGCAGATGATAGTAACGGGCATAGTCTCGATCGTTGTACGGGGGATCGAGGTAAAGCAGGTCGAAGTTGCGGCCTCGTAAGGTTTCCAACGCATCGCCACGGAGGGCCTGTCCAGGGGGAAAACCCGACGGTATCGGCAAGAATGAAAGGGTGAAGGGGCGCAAAGCCTTGCGATCCCACTGTTTGAGGTAGGCATAGTAGGTGCCGGCCGTGTTGGCGCACGCATCCATCGCGTCAACAAATGAGGAGACTAGGTGTGCGCGTTCCGAGGTCGATAGCCACCCGTTCTCATTCCATCGGCACATCTCGTCCCAAACACCTGCAATGCGAATCGCGTTTTCCACGGTGAAAAACATTCTCTGTCTGGCAAACTCGTTGACGATCCATGACCGTGTGTTGCGCTGTTGAACCAAATGGTCAAGGACTGCTTCTCGCGAGCCGAGATTCAAATTGCGACGGACATGCAAATATCTTGGCACACTCGAGCAAACCACCCGGGTATGTTGGAAAGCATGCGGCATCGACAAAATATCGCAAGTAGTAACGCGAACATTGCGCCGCCGCAGTGCAGCACCAATAGTTCCAAGCCCCCCGAAAGCATCGGCCGCCGTCTGGATTGGCATTCCATCAAGGGCCAGACCGATTACCGCCTCGAGCGTCGAGGATTTCGAGCCAAAATAGCGCACAGAATCGCCCCTCTCTATGATGACGCGTACGGCTCAACGTGTACGCCAATCTGATCAGCAAATGTGTCTCGCATCCAGTTCAATAGCAACGCACGCTCCACATCCGGCAGACCAACTATTTTTGCGCGGAGCCGGTCCTGCTTACGCCGAATACGTTGTCGATCACGGTACGATTTGCCCACCCATTGCAGATCTGCAGGAACGGTTGGCGGATCGTAATTGAGCCAAACGCGTTCCTCTCGCGCGCAGCCGTGGCTCCCCATGTTGAATGAGAGCTCACGCCAATCACGAAGACGCTCGCTGTAGAGATCACTACCATACCCCGAGATCATTACGCGGCATGGAACGTTGACGAGCACATCAAGCAAAGCTTCATGATCCAACGACGTGTACTCGTGACGGTAGATAGTCGGGCGGCGACGCGTAGCAGGTAGATACGGAGGGTCCAAATAGAGGAACTCGGTTCCTTTAAACTCAAAAGTCCGCAAAAACTCTAACGCGTCATGTTGAACAAGGCGCAAGTTCGGAACTTCGTCGCCGCGCCACTGGGCCATCACCTCCGGATCCGACTCAATGCCGATGCTTACGGATGCGGGAAGCTTGTTCCGTAGCACGGCTCCCATGCCGAGATACGCTTCGATGTACGTCTCGTGATCCGGAATGAGATTGATCAAGCGACGAAATAATTGGCCTTTGCCACCGGGATATGTCATGCAAGTAGCATCGTCGGAATTGACGATGGTGTCAAGTGGCCTACATGCTCCCCTACTTTGGACTTGACGCAGCCCGAACGCAGTCGCGTTAAACGCAGAACCAGCACGGGGACGTTAGCATCTGAAAATGAAACTATTTTGGTTACCATTCCCCGCGTCTAGACCTTTGTCCCCTCTCCACTCGGTCGATTTCCTGCATCGCGTGCAAGTGCGTGGCTTACTTCGCAAGCTCGGCCGCTGGCCAACATCTAGCGGATGGTCGTCATGTGAGCAGGCACAAGGTTGTGGCTGTGCTCATGGAGAAGAATCTGCTGGAGGCGTAAAATTCCAACAATGCAAAATAAAAAGTCAATTTATTTGCATGTTTTTCAAAATCAAGGTTCAATAAGCCTTATTTTCAGATTTACGCGTCAAATATTCAAAGACAACATATTGAGACTGCGGACATCTTTTCTGAGAGACAACAACAGTTAGCCAGGCGAGCGAACCTCACCTCCTCCCCCGTACCGGCATTCGTCAAACCAACTGTACCGGTACTGTACAGAAAACCGTCGCTAAACTGATCTCCATTCCAGCCTAGAATTGAACGGAGAATCCGCGATGGAATTCCTGACCCTCAGCGCATTGCCTGCCGGCATGCTGTTCGCACTCGTCACGTCGATCACCCCCGGCCCGAACAACACGATGCTGCTCGCGTCCGGCGTCAACTTCGGTTTCCGCCGCACGATGCCGCACCTGTTCGGCATCAGCATCGGCGTCGCGATCCTGATGCTGTGCGTCGGCTTCGGCCTCGGCGAGGCGTTCAAGCGCCTGCCGTTGCTGTACACGATCCTCGAAACCGCAAGCGTCGTGTACCTGCTGTACCTCGCGTGGCGCATCGGCACGTCGGGCGAAGTGAAGGCGCACGGCGCCAAGCCGCGGCCGATGACGTTCGTCGAAGCCGCCGCGTTCCAGTGGGTCAACCCGAAGGCGTGGATGATGGTGCTGACCGCCGCGACGACGGTCCGCCTGTCCGCCGACTACGGGATGAACGCCGCGTGGATGTCCGTCGTGTTCATCCTGATCGGCTTCCCGTGCATCTGCCTGTGGGCCGCGTTCGGCCTCGGCCTGCGCCGCTTCCTGTCGAATCCGCGCGCGCTGCGCATCTTCAACGTGACGATGGCCGTGCTGCTGATCCTGTCGCTGTACCCGCTCGTCGCGCATCTGCTGCCGCAGTAAGCGCTCACAAGCGCGCCCGTTGAGCTTCACGTGATGCAGGCGTACCCTTTCGGTACGGGCGCGTGCAACCGCTTCGGCGGTTGCACCGCTGCTCTGCATGGAGGTTGCTGATGAAGCCAATGCTGAGAGCGGGCGAGCACATCGAAGGCATGCACTGGATCGCCGAGTATCACCCGCTCACGCACGACATCCGCGTGCTGCGCGAGAACATCGAAGTCGGCACTTACTGCGCGCCGCCGACGCTGTTCGGCGACGAGGAAGGGATGGGCGCCGCGAACCTCGCCGATCATCGCGGCCGGGAAGCCGCGCTGCGCGCGTATCTGCGCAACTTCGTCAAGGAACACGACGCGGAAGAATAGCGGCCCGAACGACGCCGCTCACAACGGACCGGTGCAGCGCACCGGCCCGCACGTCGCTCAATGCCCGAGCGACTCGATCTTGCCTGCCGGCTGCGCGACGCCATGCGGCCGCGCCATCTGCTTGATCAGCAATGCGATGCACGCGAGCACGCCCGCGACGGCGATCGTCGCGAACACGCCAGCGAACGTGAAGTGCCGGCGCGTCAGTTCGGCAACGAGGAACGACCCCGCGATCCCGCCGAAGCGGCCGACGCCGAGCATCCACGCGACGCCCGTGCCGCGCCCTTCGGTCGGATAGAACGCGGCGGCCAGCGCCGGCATCGACGATTGCGCGGTATTCATCAGCACGCCGGCCACGAACACGACCAGCACGAGCAGCCCGACGTTGCCGGCCGCCTGCCCGATCGCATACACGCTCACCGCCGTCAGCGCGTAGCACACGGCGATCACGCGGTTCGCGTTGAAGCGATCCATCAGCACGCCGCACAACACCGCGCCCACGCCGCCGAGCGGGAACAGCGCCGAGATCAGCGTCGCGCTCTTCGGCGTCAGCCCCGCATCCTTCAGCAGGATCGGCATCCAGTTGATCGACGCGTAGAAGATCACGAGGCCCATGAAGTACGCGAGCCACAGCATCACCGAGCCGACGATGTACGAGCGCGACAGCACGACGCCGAGGCCCTTGCTGCCGGTCTGCGGCGCGGCTTCGGTCATCGCGAACGAGCCGGCGTTCAGCGCGTCGCGCGAGATGCGCGCGAGCGTGGCGCGGATCTTGTCGACCTGCTGGCCGCTCGCGACCATGAACCGTACCGATTCCGGCATCTTCAGCAGCAACAGCACGCCGAGCAGCAGCGGCGTCACGCCGCCGAGCATCAGCACGCTGCGCCAGCCGAAATGCGGAATCATCCACGCGGCCAGGAAACCGCCGAACGCGGCGCCGAGCGGGAAGCCGCAGAACATCAGGTTGATAACGGTCGCACGGCGCTTGTCCGGGCAGAACTCGCCCATCATCGTGACCGCGTTCGGCATGGCCGCGCCGAGCCCGACGCCGGTGATGAAGCGCAGGATCGTCAGGTGTCCGATGGTGTTCGAGAAGGCGGACATCAGGCATGCGACGCCGAACAGGAACACCGAGCCGAGCAGCAGCGAACGGCGGCCGAGCCGGTCGGACAGCGGGCCCGACACGAGCGCGCCGCACGCGAGGCCGAACAGCGCGGCGCTGAGTACCGGCGCGAGATCGGGCTTGGTCAGGTTCCATTCGCCGAGCAGCGACGGCGCGATGAAGCCGATCGCGGCCGTATCGAAGCCGTCGAGCAGCACGATCACGAAACACATGAGGAACACGAGCCATTGAAAGCCGCCGAACGGCTGCTCGTTGATGAAGGTCTGGACGTCGACCACGGGTGTGCGATTCATCGCTAGTCTCCTTGTCGGCCGAAACGGGCGCTTCAGCGCGGGTTCCGGTCGTATCCAACATTGATATATGCAACAAGCGCGGCCTCGTGGCCGCGCCTTTCCTTCGTTCACGCACCGATTCGCTGCCGGCGCGCTCGTTCATCGTCAACCGCCCGCCAGTATCAGCGGGCCGCGCGATCGGATCACCGCCGGCGCTTAACCGGCCGCATCCTGTTCCTTGAAAATCTTGTCCGCGAGATGGAACGCGGAATTCGCAGCCGGCACGCCGCAATAGATCGCGGTTTGCAGCAGTACTTCCTTGATCTCGTCGCGCGTCACGCCGTTGTTGCGCGCGGCACGCAGGTGCAGCGCCAGTTCCTCGCCACGGTTCAGCGCGACCATCATCGCGATGGTCAGCAGGCTGCGCGTATGGCGCGGCAGGCCGTCGCGCGTCCAGATCTCGCCCCATGCATAGCGCGTGATCAGGTTCTGGAATTCATCGGTCACTTCGGTGCGGTTCTCGATCGAACGGTCGACGTGCGCGTCGCCAAGCACCGCGCGGCGCACCTTCATCCCTGCTTCGTAACGTTCCTGGTCGTCCATCGCCATTGCCTCACGCGTTCAGGAAATCGAGCAGCGCACGGTTGAAGCCGTCGGTGCACTCGATGTTCGAAATGTGCGCGGCGTCGAATTCGACGTGCAGCGCACCGGGAATCGCGGCAGCGAGCGCGCGGCCCTGGTCGGGCGGCGTCGACATGTCCTTCGCGCCGGTCACGACGAGCACCGGCAGCGTGATGCCCTTCACTTCCTCGCGCAGGTCGGCCGCGTTCAGCGCGTCGCAGTTCGCCGCGTAGCCGTCCTTGTCGGTATGCACGAAGGTGTCGCGGATCGCGTCGAACAGGCGCGGCTCGCGTTCGACGAACGCGTCCGTGAACCAGCGCGGCAGCACGGCGTCGGCGAGCGCGGCCATCCCTTCGGCGCGCGCCTTCTGCGCACGCGGCACCCACACTTCCGGCGAGCCGATCTTCGCGGCGGTATTCGACAGCACCGCACGTACGATGCGCGACGGGTGGCGCGCGGCGAGTGCCGCGCCCGTCAGCCCGCCCATCGAGATCCCGCAAAAATGCGCGCAATCGATGCCGACGTGGTCGAGCAGGCCGATCACGTCGCCCGCGAGCTGCTCGATCGTGTACGAACCGGCCGGCGCGTCGGAATGGCCGTGGCCGCGCGTGTCGTAGCGCAGGATGTTGAAGTGCGGCGTGAGCGGACGAATCTGCGGCGCCCACATCTGCAGGTCGGCGCCGAGCGAGTTCGAGAAGACGAGCCACGGCGCGTCGGCGCGCGCGGCACGGTCGATCCGGAATTGCAGTTTCACGCCGTTGACAGTGGCGAAAGGCATCAATGTTCTCCTGGTTGGATCGTGCCCGCATGCAGCGCGAGCACGGCGTCGACGTAGGCCTGCGCCTCGCCGACGTAATGTGCGGGATCGAGCAGCCGCGCGAGTGCGTCGCGCGACAGGTGGGCCGACACGGTCGCATCGGCGGCGAGCACGTCGAACAGCGTCGCGCCGGTGCGAACGGCTTCCTTCGACGCGTGCTCGACGACATGGTGCGCATCGAGCCGGCCGATGCGGTCGCCGAGCGCGAGCATCACGGCTTCGCCGAGAATCAGCCCATGCGTCAGGTCGAGGTTTGCGGCGAGGCGTTCGGTATTGACGTCGAGGCCCGCGACGATCTGGGCGATCTGCGCGAGCGCGCCGCCCGTCAGGCGTGCGAGGTCGGGCAGCGCATCCCATTCGGCCTGCCAGCCGCCGAGCGCGCGCTCGTGTTCCTGCACCATCCCCGCGAACACGGTCGCGACGAGGTTCGGCGCGCGCACCGCAGCGGTCAGCACGGCCGCGCAGCCGACCGGGTTGCGCTTGTGCGGCATCGTCGACGAGCCACCCTTGCCGGCGGCGACCGGTTCGCCGAGCTCGCCGACTTCGGTCTGCATCTGCAGCGACACGTCGCGCGCGATCTTGCCGAGCGTCCCCGTCAGCATGCCGAAGCAGGACGCGGCTTCCGCGATGCGGTCGCGCTGCGTGTGCCACGGCACCGCCGGCACCGCGAGCTTCAGGTCGGCCGCGAGCGCGGCCGTGACGCCCGCCGCCTGCTCGCGCAGGCTCGCGAGCGTGCCGGCCGCACCGCCGAACTGCAGCACCAGCGCACGCTCGCGCAATTCGGCGAAGCGCGCGCGATGGCGCAGCAGCGCATCGAGCCATTGGGCGAATTTCAGGCCGAGCGTGATCGGCAGCGCCTGCTGCAGCCACGTGCGGCCGATCATCGGCGTCGCGCGATGCGTGCGCGCGAGCGCCGCGAGCGACGCGCAGGCTTCGTCGAGCATCGGCTCCAGCACGTCGAGCGTATCGCGCAGCTGCAGCACGGTCGCGGTATCGATGATGTCCTGGCTCGTCGCGCCCCAGTGCACGAACTTCGCGGCCTCGGGGTCGTCGGCCTTCACCTGCGCGGTGAGCTGCTTGACGAGCGGAATCGCGAGATTGCCGCCGAGCGCCGCGCCGTGCGCGAGCGCGTCGGCGTCGAGCCGGCCGGCGTCGCATGCGCGCTCGATCGGCGCGACTGCAGCGGCGGGAATCACCTGCCGCGCGGCGAGCGCGCGCGCGAGCGCGGCCTCGACGTCGAGCATCCGCTGGATCGTCGCGCGGGGCGACCAGATCCGGTTGAGCGGCTCGGTGCCGCAGATGAGGGAGGTCAGGCGGGCGCTGTCTTCGAGCATGGCATCAGATAGGGGAAACGGCGTGCGCCTATTGTCCACCCAAGCGCGCCGGCCTGCGCGCGAGCGCACGCGCCGGCACGCCTGCGGTTCAGGCAGCGGCCTTCTGCGTCGCGTCGATCAGCGGCACGCCGGTCAGCTTCTGCAGTTCGTCGAACGACAGGTCGGTGAAGATCTCGCTCACCGCGAGGCCGTCGGCCGTCACGTCGAGCACCGCGAGATCCGTATAGATGCGGCTCACGCATTGCACGCCGGTGACGGGGTACGAGCACTGCGCGACGATCTTGCTTTCGCCCTGCTTCGTCAGGTGCTCCATCATCACGAACACCTGCTTCGCGCCGATCGCGAGATCCATCGCGCCGCCGACTGCCGGAATCGCGTCGGGCGCGCCCGTATGCCAGTTCGCGAGGTCGCCGGTCGCCGACACCTGGAACGCGCCGAGCACGCAGTAGTCGAGATGGCCGCCGCGCATCATCGCGAACGAATCGGAGTGGTGGAAATACGCGCCGCCGGTGAGCAGCGTCACGTGCTGCTTGCCGGCGTTGATCAGTTCGTCGTCCTCCTCGCCGGGCGCGGGCGCCGGGCCCATGCCGAGCAGGCCGTTCTCGCTGTGCAGGAAGATCTCCTTGCTCGGGTCGAGGTGGTTCGCCACCAGCGTCGGCACACCGATGCCGAGGTTCACGTACGCGCCTTCGGGGATGTCCTGGGCGACGCGCTTGGCCATTTCATCGCGGGTCAGTCGTTTCATGTCGGGTCTCCTCAGGCGGTCAGGCGGCTTGCGATGCAGCGTGTTCGGCGGCCAGCTCGGCCGCATGCGCGGCCTGCGGCACCTCGACGACGCGCTGGACGAAAATGCCCGGCGTCACGATGTGTTCCGGGTTCAACGCGCCGAGCGGCACGACTTCCGACACCTGCACGATCGCGACCTTCGCGGCGCTGGCCATGATCGGCCCGAAGTTGCGCGCGGTCTTGCGATACACGAGGTTGCCCCAGCGATCGCCCTTGTATGCCTTCACGAGCGCGAAATCGGCGTGAATCGGCGTCTCGAACACATACTGCTTGCCGTCGATCACGCGCGTTTCCTTGCCTTCCGCAAGCTTGGTGCCGTAGCCCGTCGGCGTGAAGAAGCCGCCGATGCCGGCGCCCGCCGCGCGGATGCGCTCCGCGAGGTTGCCCTGGGGCACGAGCTCCAGCTCGATCTCGCCCGCGCGGTACAGCCCGTCGAACACCTGCGAATCGCTCTGGCGCGGGAACGAGCAGATGATCTTGCGCACCTGCTTCGCCTTCAGCAGCGCCGCGAGGCCCGTCTCGCCGTTGCCCGCGTTGTTGTTGACGATCGTCAGGTCGCGCGCGCCCTGTTCGATCAGCGCGTCGATCAGCTCGGACGGCATGCCGGCCGTGCCGAAGCCGCCGATCATGATTGTCGCGCCATCGTGGATGTCGGCAACCGCCGACTGAAGCGATTCGAAAATCTTGTTGACCATGTCTCTTCCTGATGCGAACCCGCGGCTCGTGCGCGGCCTGTCGAGGGGACACGCGCGTGCCGCGTGCCACGCCGGAGGCCTTCGTCGACCCTCGGCTTTTGTTCGCTATTCGAACCCAGATTCGATTAGCGAACGATGGGCCGATCATAGAGTCGCGCACAGCGCGTTGTCAAGGCGGGTTCCCTCGGGGGCCGTCGCATCGTCGAACGGCAAGCCGACATAGTTTTCGGCGAGCGACTGCGCGGCGGCGCGCGAGCGCGTCACGTATTTAAGCTCGGCAAACTTCAGGCGATTGACGAACGGCGAGTCATCCGGCGACGAATGCAGCATGTTCGTCATGAAGTACGAGAAGTGCTCGGCGCGCCACACGCGTTCGAGGCAGGTCGCCGAATAGGTGTCGAGCGGCGTCGCGTCGCCCGTCCGGTAGCGTGCGCCGAGCGCGCGGGACAGCGCGCGGACGTCGGCCACCGCGAGGTTCATCCCCTTCGCGCCGGTGGGCGGCACGATGTGCGCGGCGTCGCCGGCGAGGAACAGGCGACCGTGCTGCATCGTCTCCGACACGAAGCTGCGCATCGGCGTCACGCTCTTCTGCGTGATCCGGCCCTCGGTCGGCGTCCAGCCGGTGTCGTTCGAGAAGCGCGTGTGCAGCTCGTCCCAGATCCGCGTGTCGGACCATTCGGCGAGGTCTTCGTCGGGCTTGCACTGCAGGTACAGGCGCGTGACCGTCGGCGAACGCATCGAGAACAGCGCGAAACCGTTGTCGTGGTGCGCGTAGACGAGTTCGTCGAGCGACGGCGCCGCGTCGGCGAGGATGCCGAGCCACGCGAACGGGTAGACGCGCTCGAACGTGTTCAGCCGCTCGGCGGGAATCGTCTGCCGCGCGATGCCGTGGAAGCCGTCGCAGCCGGCGATGTAGTCGCAGTCGATGCGGTCCGCGCGGCCGTCCGCGTGCTTGAACGTGACGAACGGGTGCTCGCTTTCGACGTCGTGCAGCGCGACGTCGCTGACTTCGAAATGCATCTGGTGGCCGTGCTCGACGCCGGCCGCGATCAGGTCGCGCACGACTTCGTGCTGGCTGTAGACGGTAATCGCACGCCCGCCGGTCAGTTCCGACAGGTCGATACGGTGGCGCTGGCCGTGGAACAGCAGCTCGATGCCGTGATGTTCGAGCCCTTCGCGGCGCATCCGGTCGCCGAGGCCGGCTTCGTTCAGCGTGTCGACCGTGCCCTGCTCCAGCACGCCGGCGCGGATGCGGTTCTCGCAGTATTCACGCGAACGCGCTTCGACGAGGATGGAATCGACGCCTTGCAGGCGCAGCAGATGGGAAAGCAGAAGGCCGGACGGACCGGCGCCGATGATCGCGACTTGGGTGCGCATTGTTCGTCTCCAGAACATTAATTCGAATCGTGGAACACATTTGAGCGCTTTCCCGACTATGCGGCAACGCGATTCAGGAGATATGTTGTATACGTTTTGGAGATATCGGCCCGGCGATGGAAACGCTCGATCTGAACCTGATTCCCTACCTCGTCGCGCTCGACGACACGCGCAACGTTAGCCGTGCGGGCGACCTGCTCGGCGTGAGCCAGCCACGCGTGAGTACCGCGCTCGGCCGGCTGCGCGAGTACTTCGGCGATCCGCTGTTCGTGCGCACGTCGCGCGGGATGGAGCCGACGCCGCGCGCGCTCGCGCTGCTGCCGGCCGCCCGCGATGCACTCGCGCAGATCGAGCGCGGCCTCGTCGCGCCGCACGACTTCGACCCGGCCGCGAGCGCGCATACGTTCTCGATCGCGCTGTCGGACGTCGGCGAGATCGTGTTCCTGCCGAAGCTGCTGCAGGCGTTCGCGACGCGCGCGCCGCACGCGAACCTGCGCTCGGTCTCGCTCGCGCACGACGAAGTCGGGCGCGGCCTCGAAGCCGGGTCGATCGATCTCGCGGTCGGCTACTTCCCCGACCTCGACGGCAACAATTTCTTCCAGCAGCGGTTGTTCACGCACCGGTTCGTCTGCCTGATGCGGCGCGGCCATCCGTTCGAGCAGGCAGCGCCGTTCACGGTCGAGCAGTTCCTCGCGTGCGGTCACGCGGTGGTGCGCGCTGAAGGCCGCAGCCAGGAGGTGCTCGAGAAATATCTCGCGAAGCAGCGCATGCAGCGCCGCGCGGTGCTCGAGACGCCGCACTTCATGAGCCTGCCGTTCATCCTGAGCCGCACCGACCTGATCGCGACGGTGCCGCACGCGATCGGCTATGCGTATGCGGCCGAGCACGCGTTCATCGTGCCGGTCGAGCCGCCGCTCGCACTGCCGCGCTTCGACCTGAAGCAGCACTGGCACCGCAAGTACCACAACGATCCGCGCACCGCGTGGCTGCGCAGCGTCGTCGCATCGCTGTTCAACGACGAGCAGGACGAATGGCCGAAGTGACGAAGCACGAGCGGCAGGCCGCACGCACGACCCGCGAAAGCATGAAACAATGGCCGGATATCGGCCGCCGCTGACGGCCTTCGATGGAGCCACTACATGGGTAAAGGAAAGAAAACCGCGCGGCCCGAGCCGGCCGCGTCCCGGCCGAGCCGTGAAGAAGCGGAAGACGCCGTCCGCGTGCTGTTGCGCTGGGCCGGCGACGATCCCGCACGCGAAGGGCTGATCGATACGCCCGCCCGCGTCGTGCGCGCGTACGAGCAGTTCTTCGCCGGCTATGCGCTGGAGCCGCGCGACATCCTCGCGCGCACGTTCAGCGAAGTCGACGGCTACGACGAGATGATCGTGCTGAAGGACATCCGCTTCGAGAGCTACTGCGAGCACCACATGGTGCCGATCATCGGCCGCGCGCACGTCGCGTATCTGCCGAATCATCGCGTGGTCGGCATCTCGAAGCTCGCGCGCCTCGTCGACGCATTCGCGAAGCGCCTGCAGATCCAGGAAAAGATGACCGTGCAGATCGCCGACACGCTGTTCGACGTGCTGCAGCCGAAGGGCGTCGGCGTGATCCTCGAAGCCGCGCACCAGTGCATCTCGACGCGCGGCGTGCACAAGCCGGGCGTCGAGATGGTCACGTCGCGCATGCTCGGCACGTTCCGCACCGATCCGTCGACGCGGCGCGAATTCCTGTCGATCGTCGCCAATCCTTCTTCAGTCAACCTGACGAATACCTGATGGAGCAGACGAAGCAAACGGCGCACGCACCCGTCGTGCTCGTGACCGGCGCCGCGCGCCGGGCCGGGCGCGCGTTCGCCGAGTATTTCGCGAAGCATGGCTATCGCACCGCGGTGCACTACGACCGTTCGGCCGATGCCGCGCAGGCGGCTGCCCGTGCGATCGCCGAGCGCGGGCACGATTCGGCGGCGCTGCAGGCCGACCTGTCGGATGCCGCACAGATCACCGCGCTGATCGACCAGGTGTATGCGCGCTTCGGGCGCCTCGACGTGCTGGTCAACAACGCGTCGGTGTTCTGGCAGGACCATTTCCCGAGCTTCGACCTCGCGGCGTTCGACCAGGCGTGGGCCGTCAACTGCCGCGCGCCGATCCTGCTCACGCGCGCGTTCTACGAACGGGCGCGTGCGGCCGGCACGCAGGGCGTCGTCGTGAACGTGGTCGACCAGAAGATCAAGGAAAACTTTCACCGCGACCATTTCAGCTACACGGTCGCCAAGGCCGCGCTCGGCAACCTCACGCAGATGCTCGCGCTGTCGTCCGCGCCGGTGCTGCGCGTGAATGCCGTGTTCCCCGGGCTGATGCTGCCGAGCGACGACCAGACGCAGGCCGACTTCGAACACGCGAGCCGCGCGTCGACGCCGCTCGCGCGCATCGCCGGCCCCGACGACGTCGCGAGCGCAATCCTGCTGCTGACCGGCAATGCGTACAACGGCGTGGATTTCGTCGTCGATGCGGGGCAGAACCTGATCCGCGTCGACCAGGACGTGCTGTACAAGCACCGCTCGCCGGACGGCAAGCACTGACGCGCACGGCGCGCGCCCGTGCGAACGGGGCGCGCCGCCGCCCGCCGCGTTACGGCTTCTCGGCGCTCCCGCCTTCGCGCACCTTGCCCTGCGCGACGCTCGTGCCCGGCGGCACGCTGTGCGTGAGCCACACGTTGCCCCCGATCACCGAGCCGCGCCCGATCGTCACGCGGCCGAGAATCGTCGCACCCGCGTAGATCACCACGTCGTCCTCGACGATCGGGTGGCGCGCATTGCCCTTGACCAGCGCGCCTTCGCCATCCGCCGGGAAACTCTTCGCACCGAGCGTGACGGCCTGGTACACGCGCACGCGCTCGCCGATGATCGCGGTTTCGCCGATCACGACACCGGTGCCGTGGTCGATGAAGAAGCTCGGGCCGATCTGCGCGCCCGGGTGGATGTCGATGCCGGTGGCCGAGTGGGCGATCTCATTGATGAATCGCGCGAGCAGCGGCACACCGAGCCGGTGCAGCGCATGGGCGAGCCGATGGTGCATCATCGCCAGCACGCCGGGGTAGCAGAGCAGGATCTCGGTGATGTGTTGCGCGGCCGGATCGCCCGCGTACGCGGCCTGGATGTCGCTGACGAGCAGAGCGCGCACCGCCGGCAACTGCCGGCCGAATTCGCGCGCGATCTCGAACGCGCGTTCGTCGAGTTCGGCGAACGGCGTATCGGCATGCTCGGGCAGGAACGGCAGCGCACGGCGAATCTGCTCGGACAGGATGCGCAGCGTGCTTTCGAGCGTGTGGCCGACGTAGTAGTCGACGCTTTCGTCCGTCAGGTCCGGCGCGCCGTAGTGCGTCGGAAACATCGACGCGCGCAGGCCGGTCACAATCTTGCAGATCGCATCGCGCGACGGCAGCTCACGGATGCCGCGCGGATGGCGCGTGCGATGGAGTTCCTCGCGCGACTCGCGCAAGCCGGCGACGATTTCTTCGAGGCCCCACTGACGGGCGGGTGATGTCGACATATGCCAATGCGGGCGGCCGCGCTCGGTCGCACGGCCGCTAATAAAGTGACGGGTTCCACAAGATTACCGCGTTTTTTGCCCGCGGGCGGTACACCGGGGATCGGCCGGACGGCCGGCGCGGCGCGAGCGCGGCGGCGTCACATCGTGACGCTGCTCGCGTCGATCCATCGCACGGCCCAGTCGCGCGCGTGCGCGATCGCGTCGCCTTCGTCGTTGAACTGGAGCTCGATCGGAAAAAAACGGTTCGCAACGAGCTCCCCGTCGCTCGATCGGGAGATCACGACGTAGGGCTTGAACGAACCATCGCTGGCGCGCGCGGGCGCGCAGTTCAACAGATAACCGCGGTGCGTGAAGGCAGTAGTCGCTTGCATGAATCCGCCACCTCTAGTCCCTTGCTTTGTTGTTCACTACCCGTCTTTAAGGGTGCTGCGGCGCCCCCGGCGCGGGCAGAGGCGGCGAGACTGCATCCCCTGTCGCCGCTTCGCAGGAAAAGAATCATACTCTGTAGAAAACGCGTCTTCTAGCTGAAATAAATCATGACAAATCAGTGCGCGTCGCGCGACCGCGGCGATCGCCCGCGCGCCTTTTTCCCGTCGTGCCCGGAACGGGATTTGCTTCGATCCGGAGCGTTTTCGCCTCTAGGAGAGCCGCGATGGAACCATCCGGTCAAACGGGTCGCGTGCATCCGCGCAGCGTCGAGCTCGACAACGACGACACGCACGACAGCACGGTCGACACCGACGGCAAGAATCGCGAGGCGTCGCGCCTCGCCGGCGGCGGGCCGATCTCGCCCGACCAGATCACGCGCAGCAATGCGTCGCTCGTCAATGCGGTGCCGGAAACCGGCGACGGCTTCGCCGGTTTCGACAGCCGACCCGGCGGCAACCATCCGGCGTTCGCGCTGCGCGCGGGCTACATGGTGATCGAGAAAGGCTTCGACGCGCCGGCGCCGGGCGACGCGCTGTTCGGTCCCGTTCACCGGATGTACGGCAGCACGTACTGGCCCGGCCACGGACGGCGGCCGGAACGCATCATCGAGCTGACCGCCGTGCCGAGGTAGCCGGCGCGGCGTTTGAATCGATCGTTCGTTCGCGTGCCGGCACCGGCCGGCGACCGATGCCGATGGATCGGCGCGCGATCGACGACGCTCGAGTGAACGATTTCACGCATCCGCGGCTTTATGCACGCCGCGAATCGTGCCGATGCACATGCGTTGATCGAAGTCATGCCGAAACGGCGCGATTGCGATTGAATGGCGATACGTGCGGTGCATCGATGCGCGTTACCCACGCAACGCGTCACGCCGCTGCCTGCTCATGCGTTCCCGCCACCGATGCGAACAGCGACGATGACCGAGCCACGCACCGCACGTCGCGCGGTGCAGCCACGCGCCCCGACGAGCACCTCACTGCAAAGTCCCTGCCGTTGGTTTACTCTGCCTCGCAGCATCGCGCATTGCCCAGCCTGATCGGCCATCCGGCCGACTTCGTTTCAACTCGCCACTCGGAGACACTATGTACAAGCGTATTCTGGTTGCCGTCGACGGCAGCGACACGTCCCGTCACGCGTTCGATGCCGCGCTGGCGCTCGCGAAAGCGCACGGCGCCGAGCTGCAGCCGTTCTACGTCGTCGAGAACGCCGCGATCTACTACAACGTGCCCGGCTACGATCCGTCCGTGCTGCGCGATCAGCTCGTCGCGCAGGGCAACGAACTCGCGCAGGATTTCACGAAGCGGATGCAGGCCGCCGGCGTGAAAGGCGAAACGCGGCTGAACGAAGCGACGTCGATCAACGATGTGTCGTCGCTGATCCTCGACGGCGCGAAGGCGTTCGGCGCCGATCTGCTCGTGCTCGGCACGCACGGCCGCCGCGGGTTCCGCCGCCTCGTGCTCGGCAGCATCGCCGAGCAATGCGTGCGGCACGCCACGCTGCCCGTGCTGCTGATTCCGGCGGCCGCGAACGTCGACGAACCCGCCGCCTGACGGCATCCGGCATGCGCCGCCGGTCGCGACGTTTTGTCACCCGACAGCGGCAACTTGCGGTGGGACAATGATTCCGTCGATTCAACGCCGGAGTAAACGATCATGCTGACGCCCGTCGCCACACGTCCCGCCGCCACGCCTCATGCCGGTAGCTGGGCGCCTCGCCAGGCCGCGCACTGCTCGTCATGCGCAATGCGGCACCTGTGCATGCCGCAGGGCCTGGCACCCGAAGCACTCAGCCGCCTCGAGTCGGTCATCTGCGCGGCTCGCCCCGTCAAGCGCGGCGAAGCGCTGTTCCGCGAAGGCGACGCATTCGACAACCTGTACGCCGTGCGCTCGGGTTCGCTGAAAACCGTCGCGACGCGCCATGACGGCCGCGAACAGGTCACGGGCCTGCATCTCGCCGGTGAAGCGCTCGGCCTCGACGGCATCTGCGACGATACCCACCCGCGCACCGCAGTCGCGCTGGAAGACAGCTCCGTCTGCGTGATCCCGTACAGCGCGCT
Organism: Burkholderia sp. Bp8992; assembly: GCF_003853705.1. GTDB lineage: Bacteria > Pseudomonadota > Gammaproteobacteria > Burkholderiales > Burkholderiaceae > Burkholderia. Next base: position 32,789 of record NZ_QTQI01000041.1, read on the forward strand.
GAAAACCTTGTGCTCCGAAGCCGGCTCGATGCAGTTGCGCATGCACAAGCTGATGAGCGAACAGATCGTGCGCGAAACGTCGCAAACGATGCTGCTCGGTTCGCTGAATGCCGAGGAGCGCGTCGCCGCTTTCCTGCTCGACGTGTCGTCGCGCTACCTGAAGCGCGGTTACTCGCCCTCGGAATTCAACCTGCGGATGACGCGCGAAGACATCGGCAGCTATCTCGGCATGACGCTCGAAACGGTCAGCCGCACGCTGTCGAAGTTCCAGAAGCGTGGCCTGATCGAAATGCAGGGCCGCCACGTGCAGATCGTCGACTTCGACGGCCTGCAGCACGTCTGATCCCGCGCGGCGCGCACGGCTCGCGCGCCGCCTGCATCGCACCCCGAATCAATCGAGAAACAGCGCAGCGCGCGCCTTCAGCGCCGCGCTGAAGTCGTCGAGCCAGCCGATCGACAGACGCCAGCTCTGCCAGTAGAGATCGATGTCGACGGTCCGCCCGCGCGACATGTCCACCAGTTCGCCCGCCGCCAGTTGGCGATCGACCATCCGGTCCGGGCACATCCCCCATCCCAATCCCGTTTCGCATGCGCGCAGGTAGCCTGCGACGTGCGGTATCCAGTGCTGCGGCGGATCGAGATCCGCGCGTGTCACGCGCCGGATGAAACGCGCCTGCAGCCCGTCCTTCGGATTGAACATCACGCACGGCGCGCGGCGCAGCGCGTCGCGCGTGATGCCCGCACCGAAATAGCGTTCGTAAAACACCGGCGAGCACACCGCGCGATAGCGGATGCGCCCGAGCCGCTCGGAGCGGCATCCCTGGATCGGTTCGGCCTGCGCGGTCACGGCGCCCTGCACGCTGCCGTCGCGAATGCGCGACGCCGTGTAATCCTGGTCGTCGATCACGAGGTCGAGCAACGTCTCGCGCTCCGTGCAGAACGGCCCGACCGCGTCGATGAACCACGTCGCGACGCTGTCGTCGTTGACGGCCACGCGCAACGTCGGCCACGCGCTCGCGATCTGGCCCGGCAGCGCCGGCATCCGGCCGCCCAGTTCGGCTTCGAGCAACTGCACGCGCTCGGTATGCCGGCACAGCAGCGCACCCGACGTTGTCGCGACGCACGGCTGCCCGCGCTTGACGAGCACGCTGCCGACGCGCTCCTCCAGCAGCTTCACGCGCTGCGACACGGCCGACGGCGTGACATTCAGCTCCTTGGCCGCCCGCTCGAACGAACCGTGCCGGATCACGGCCGCGAGGGCATCGAGCAACGCGTAGTCGAGCATTAGATTTCCTTAATCCGCATTAGGTGAATTAGCTTCTCTTATTTTCATGCTGACCGCAGACTAGCGCTACCCGATTCATTCGTCTACTGCTTCCACCGCTGCCCATCATCATGAACTGGCTCGCTTTTTCCCACGGCGCCGCCCTGTGCGGTTCGCTCATCGTCACCATCGGCGCGCAGAACGCGTTCGTCCTCCGCCAAGGCATCATGCGCGCGCATGTCGGCAAGATCGTGCTGCTGTGCGCGGTGTCCGACATGATCCTGATCGGCGCGGGCGTCGGTGGCGCGTCGGTGCTCGTCGAACGCTATCCGACCTTCGTTCATGCGGTGCTGTACGTCGGCCTCGCGTATCTCGCCTGGTTCGGCATCAACGCGCTGCGCCGCGCGTTCAAGCCGGGTCACGCAACGCTCGACGTGCGCGGCGACGCGGTCGCGCCGCCATCGCAAGGCGCACTCTCGATCGTGCTGATGACGCTTGCGTTCACATGGCTCAATCCGCACGTGTATCTCGACACGTTCCTGCTGATCGGCACGGCCGGCGCACGCGAGCCGGAAGGCGCGCGGCTCGCGTTCGCGATCGGCGCGATGACCGTCAGCGTCGTGTGGTTCCTCGGGCTCGGTTACGGCGCGCGACTGCTGGCGCCGTGGTTCCGCAAGGCCGTCGCGTGGCGCGTGCTGGATGGCGCGATCGGCAGCATGGTGCTGTTTCTCGCGGCTGTACAGTTGCGCTGACCGACTCCCTCTCGCACGGGCGGCCGACTGCCGCCCGCGTCCCCTTCCGCGCCGGCGCAACGCCGGGCAGGCCGCCGCTCCTCTTCGCGCTCCCCGCTGCATAAAATCGCACCCGATCGAACGCAGCCATACGAAACACTCACGTAACGGACGAAGCGTCCGCCATCTGCTGCTAGTCACGCGTCATCGCGGCCACGCGCCGGCTGCACGAACCGAAGCGATCGGCGAGAATGTCCTGTGTCCCGCGACAACGGCGGATGCGCACCGCGCACCGCGCACCGCACCGTCCCGCCGCATTCGCATCGCCCCATCCCGCAGTTCAATCCCGTTACCCGCAGTTATCGGAGAGGAACATGGCACATCGCACACTCGGCACATCGACCATCCAGGTTTCGCCGCTCGCGTTCGGCGGCAACGTCTTCGGCTGGACCGTCGACGAGAACGCGTCGTTTTCGCTGCTCGACGCACTCGCCGACACCGGCATCAACTTCATCGACACGGCCGACGTCTATTCGGCCTGGGTACCCGGCAACAGCGGCGGCGAATCGGAAACGATCATCGGCAAGTGGCTCAAGCGCTCCGGCAAGCGCGAGCAGGTCGTGATCGCGACCAAGGTCGGCCTGCTGGGCGCACGCGCGGGGCTGACGAAGGACAACATCCTGAAGGCCGTCGACGAGTCGCTCGGCCGCCTGCAGACCGACTACATCGACCTGTATTTCTCGCACCGCGATCTCGCCGACACGGCCCCGCTCGAAGAAACGCTCGGTGCGTATCAGACGCTGATCGAAGCCGGCAAGGTGCGCATCATCGGCGCGTCGAACTACAGCGGTGCGCGCCTGCGCGAAGCCGCCGCCATCAGCCAGCGCGACGGGCTGCCCGCGTACCAGGTCATCCAGCCCGAGTACAACCTGGTCGACCGCGCCGGCTACGAGCGCGATCTCGAGCCGGTCGTGCGCGACCTGAAGCTCGGCGTCGTCAACTACTACGCGCTCGCGAGCGGCTTCCTGTCGGGCAAGTACCGCAGCGAGGCCGACCTGAAGAAGAGCGTGCGCGGCGACCGCGTCGCCGGCTATCTCAACGAACGCGGGCTGCGCATCCTCGCGGCACTCGACGCCGTGTCGGCGAAGCACCACACGCAGCCGGCCGCGATCGCGCTCGCGTGGCAGATCGCGCGGCCGACGATCACCGCGCCGATCGCCAGCGCGACGTCGCTCGCGCAGCTCGAGCTGCTCGGCGAAGCGATCCGCATTCAGCTCGATCAGGACGACATTCGCCAGATCGACGAGGCCAGCGCGACTTGACAATCGCAGCGGCGGCAGCAGGGCGGTCGGTGGAGTCGCGCAATCCGCGCGGTTTCGCGACCGGCCTGTGTCATAGGTGCTTCGGTTTCGCCGTGTGTGCGGAGGCGGAAAGTTCGGAAATGACGGATGGATACAATGCGAGCATCCTTCGCGCCCGATCCCACCCACGCACACGACCGCCGATGACCCGAATCACGCGCCGCGCCCGATTCTCCCGCCTGTTCTCCGCAACGATTGCCGCACTGCTCGCCTGCGCGCCGGCCGCGTCCTTCGCTGGCTGGTACGAAATCGCGAACTACACCGGCACGATCGGCAATGCCCCCGTTCACGTGTCGCTGCAGACCTACGACGCAATCAACCGCAACGACGCGGGCCGCTGACGCGTCGACGGCAACTATTACTACGACGCGCATCGCAAGCCGATCCCGTTGCGGGGCCATCGCGAGCCCGACGGCCGCATGACGCTGTGCGAAGCCTCATCGCCCGCATCGAACGCCGATTCGCCGGTCGTGCCGGCTGCATCGCCAGCACGGCCGAAGCCTTGCCCGATTGCACTGACGGTCGTCGGTAAAACGGCAACCGGCACCTGGGACGACGGCCGCAACACGCTCCCGATCACGCTGAACGAAGTCGGGCGACTGAACGACAACGACCAGGGTCACTTCCAGCTCGACGGCACCGTCGATATTCCGATGTGGTACCGCACGAAGACGCACATGCTGGTCGGCACCTATGCGCTATCCGACAAGTGCGGTATCGCGATGCAGTCGCTGCGCGCCGTGAACATCGCGACAGGCCGCGTCGATCGCACGATCACGCTGGGTTGCGACGCGGGGATGGTGATGACGGCGATCTACGCGAACGTCGCCGACGCACGGCGGGCCGGCTACGTGAGCGTCGAGTCCGTGACGGCAAGATGGGTTACGAGCAGGACGTGTCGCTCGGGCCGCCATCGTCTTCGTCCAAGTAAACACGTATCGCCTATCCGAAAATCGCGCCGAAGTTTTGACTCGCACGGCCGCTTTCGTTGACTCGGCCGGACATCGATCGCGCGTCCGCCCGCAGCGCCCCGTGGCAAGCGCGTCACACGCCGGCCCCGGGTCTTTCACGGATTGACCGCGCCATTCGACGTGCCCGAGACTGCGCCGCTCAGGCGGCCATTGGGAGAACGTCATGCCGGACACCAGCACGGAGATCGCCACGGTCTCGACGCGCGCCGTACGCGGCGCCGAGCGCGTCGAGTTCTGGGTCGACCATGTCGCGCGCACGCTCGTTCGTATCGAATGCAGCGGCAAGTCGTCCGAAGGGATCGACGCATCGATGCGCAAGCGCGATCTCGGGCTATTCAGCGCATGCGACATCGTCGCGAACCGGCACGCGGTCGTACGCACGCCGCACAACATTCACGCGGACCAGCGCGACGCCGTGTTCATCTGCCTGATGCACGAGGGGCGCGGCTATACGTTCCAGGACGTCGACTGCATGCAGCACGCGCCGGGCGACCTCGTGCTGTACGACACGTCGATGCCGTACGGTCATGGCTTTCCGGCCGACATGGCGATGACCGTGCTCGACGTGCCGCGCGACGTGTTCGAAGCGCGCGTCGGCCCGTGGCGCTACCGCAGCCTCGTCAAGATCGATCGCGACGACGGCGTGACGTCGTGGGCCGTGCGGCAGGTGTACGCACTGCTCGCCGCGCCGCAGGAACCGACGCCCGACGCGCGCGAACGGCGCGCCGCCGCGATCCTCGATCTCGTGCAGTCGATGCTGCGGCTGCGTGACGGCGATGCGTCGCCGACGAAGTCGACAGTCCACACACTGTCGCGCGCGAAAGCGTTCATCGACAGCCATCTCGCCGACGACGATCTCGACAGCCAGTCGGTGAGCCGCGCGATCAACCTGTCGCCGCGCCAGCTCGCGCGCGTGTTCGAGATCGAGGGGATGCCGCTCACGCGCTACATCCTCGCGCGGCGGCTCGAACGCTGCCGCGCCGACTTGCGCGACCGGTCGCTCAAGCACCTGACAGTCAGCGAAATCGCGTTCCGCTGGGGCTTCAACAACAGTGCGCACTTCAGCCGCAGCTATCGCGCGCGGTTCGGCGAGACGCCAAGCGACACGCGCGTGCCGGCCGACACGCGCTAGGGCCTGTTCGCACCGCCATCCGTCGCCGTGTCCCGGCGAGACAAGCACGGCGTCCGTCCCGGTCAAAAGGGGCCGCAACCCGCTCGCTAAGCTGGCTTCCTGTGCGGCGGCACTCGTTTCGCCGCCCGACAGCAAGGAGGAGAAGCGGGATGGAGACGTACGACCATATCGTCGTCGGTGGCGGTTCGGCCGGCTGTACGGTCGCACATCGGCTGGTGAAAGCCGGCAGGCGTGTACTGCTGCTCGAGGACGGTCCGAAGGACGACAGCCTGTTCGTCCGGATTCCGGCGACGTTCATCCGGGTGCTCGGCACGCAGCGCACGGTCACGTTCGAGAGCGAGCCGCAGCCCGGTGCGGCGGGCCGCAAGACCTACGTGCCGCAGGGCCGCACGCTCGGCGGCGGCAGTTCGGTCAACGCGATGCTGTACGTGCGCGGCACGCGCGACGACTATGACGACTGGGCCGCGCTCGGCTGCACGGGCTGGGGCTGGGACGACGTGCTGCCGGTGTTCAAGCGCGCCGAATCGCACCTGCGGCTGTCCGAGCCGTTCCACGGCACCGACGGGCCGTTGAAGGTCGGCGACACGCGCTTCCGGCATCCGCTGAGCCTCGCGTTCGTGAAGGCCGCGCAGGAAGCCGGCATCGCGTACAACGACGACTTCAACGGCGCCGCGCAGCACGGCGTCGGCTTCTATCACACGACGATCTTCGACGGGCAGCGCGGCAGCACCGCAGCCACCTATCTGGCCGACGCGATTGCCCATCCGAACCTGCGCGTGCTGACCGGCTGCCGCGTGACGCGCATCCGGTTCGACGGGCGGCGTGCAACGGGCGTCGACTGGCGCAGCGAAAGCGGCGCAACGGGGTCGGCCGCCGCGCGCGGTGACGTCGTGCTCGCGGCCGGCGCGCTGAGCACGCCGAAGCTGCTGATGCTGTCGGGCATCGGGCCGGGCGCGCACCTGCATGCGCACGGCATCGACGTGCTGCACGACAGCCGTGAAGTCGGCGCGAACTACCAGGACCATCTCGAGGTATCGATCTACGGCCGCAGCCACGCGCCGGTCAGCCTGCTCGGTGAGGATCGCGGGCTGAAGGCGCTGCGGCACGGGCTGCAGTGGATGCTGTGCCGCACGGGCCTGCTGACGTCGAACGTCGTCGAATCGGGCGCGTTCGTCGATACAACGGGCAGCGGCCGCCCGGACATCCAGTTCCACGTGCTGCCGACGCTCGTCGGCGACGTCGATCGCGCGCCGCTGCCCGGCCACGGCCTGTCGATCAACCCGTGCCTGCTCAGGCCGCGCTCACGCGGCTCCGTGCAACTGCGCGGCAAGGATCCGGCCGCGCCGATCCTGTTCGACAGCGGCGCGCTGTCCGATCCGGCCGACGTCGACGGCCTCGTGCGCGGCGTCGCGCTCGCGCGGCAGATCATCCGCGCGCCATCGCTCGCGCGCATCGTCCGCGAAGCGGAGACGTTGACCGACGCGACACTCGCCGATTACGTGCGGCACCGCGCGAAAACCGTCTATCACCCGGCCGGCACGTGCCGCATGGGCAACGATGCGGAAGCAGTCGTCACGCCGCGCCTCGACGTGCAAGGCGTCGACGGATTGCGGATCTGCGACGCATCGGTAATGCCGCGCATCGTGTCCGGCAACACGAACGCGCCGACGATCATGATCGCGGAGCGCTGCGCGGAGTTCATGCTGGCGGAGTGACGCGGCGCACGTATTACGGCCTGGCGCGCCATGGAAACGAAAACGGCGCGTGACACACGCGCCGCCGAACCATCGGAAAACCTGCGTCAGCTCCCGCCCACACGCGCCGCATCGCGCAGCGCCATCGGCGACGCACCGTAGCGCTCACGAATCGCGCGGCTGAAGTGCGCCTGGCTCGAGAACCCCCAGCGAAACGCGATCTCGCCGATGCTCGTCTTGCGCAGCCGCGCATCGGTCAGCTCGCGATGCGCATGCGACAGCCGCTCCGACCAGATGTGCTGCGTGATCGACTCGCCTTCGGCCGCGAAGAGCCGGCCCAGATGCCGCAGCGACAGCCCGACCGCATTGGCGACGGCCTGCGGCGCGAGCTCCGGCTCGCCGAGATGCGTCGCAATGTACTGCTTCGCGGTCAGCAGGTACGACAGCGACGCGCGCGACGCACCCGCGCCGTTCACTTCCGTGTCGATGAGTTCCGCGATCAGCGTGCGCGTGTGTTCGGCAAACCGCGCGGCGTCGCGCTCGACCGGATCCTTCATGAACCGCTCGACGCTCGCGCGCAACGTCGCGCCGAGCATCGCGCCCGCGCCCGGCTTCGGCGCGATCCGCAGCGGCAGCGCAGCCAGCTCCGCATCGAGCCGGTCGTCGAACGACGTGACCGGAATGTCGATCAGCAGCTGCCGCATCGGCGTCAGGAATCCGAACAGATAAGGCACGCGCGTGTCGTAGACGACCACATCGCCGGCCTCCGCGAGCAGGCACCGGTCGCGCTGGATGAAATACGCGCGCCCGCTCACGATCTGGCACGCAAACAGCGACTCCTTCGGCAGCTGGCGCACCAGTGCGGGGCCGCGTTCGATCACGTGATCCTGGCCGCTGATGTCGGCGATGCCGAGGCCCGGCAGCGCGATGTCGGTCTTCTCGACCTCGAGCCCGGCCGGCGACAGCGACGAGCAGCGCAGCCCGACCAGCGTCGCCGCATTGAACGCATCCCAGTACGCCATCCTGTCGCGCGCCGGCACGTCGGCCGTCGAGCCTCGCGTGCATGAAAGAACGGTCGAATTCGTCACGTCACCTCCTGCGGGCGCCTGTCGTGCGGAGCGGCACGGATTGGGGGATGGTTCATCTGGATTTTGGTGCGGTGCAATGTCCGGCGCGGTCAAGCAATTCGTCCAGCCCAGTCAAGAGCGGCGCCCACCGGCTGGCTAAAGTCGAGCCCACGACAACCCACACAAGGAGACAAGCCGTGGTCGACAAAGCCGTATCCGAATTCTGGCAAGACATCCCGGCGATTGCCAATCCGTTCAAGCCCGATGCGCTGCCCGAAGCGTACATCCCGAACGCGGCCACCGACGACGAGCGCTATTACGTTCCGTTCACCGAAACGGTTTCGTCTCGACCGCTGTGGATCTCGCCGTCGCAGAACAAGTGGTGCGACATCCTGATGGCGAAGGAAGCCGGGCTCGTGAACCGGCACTATCACCCGCACGAGGTGTTCGCGTACACGCTGTCGGGAAAATGGGGCTACCTGGAGCATGAATGGACCGCGACGCGCGGCGATTTCGTGTACGAGACGCCCGGCGAAGGCCACACGCTGGTCGCGTTCGATCATCCCGAGCCGATGCGCGCGTTCTTCATCGTCAAGGGGCCGCTGATCTGGCTCGACGAAGCAGGCAACCCCGACGGCTACTTCGACGTGCACTCGTACATCGCGATGTGCAAGGCGCATTACGAGAAGGTCGGCCTCGGCGCGCAAGCGATCGAGAAGCTGTTCCGCTGACGCACGGCGAGGCCTCCCATGACATCCCCCTCCTCATCCGGATCCGCCTGGACGTACGAGAACAGGCTGCTGCTGATCCTGTTCATGACGTTCGGCTTCGTGTTCTTCGACCGCCTCGCGCTGTCGTTCCTGTTCCCGTTCATGTCGGCCGAGCTGCACCTGACGAACACGCAGCTCGGCATGGTGTCGTCCGCGCTCGCGCTCACGTGGGCGCTGTCGGGTGCTGCGACCGGCGCATGGTCCGATGCGCGCGGCACGCGCAAGCCGCTGCTGATCGCGGCCGTGCTCGGGTTTTCCGTGTGCTCGGCATTGTCCGGGCTCGTCGGCGGCTTCGCGAGCCTGATCGCATTCCGCGCGCTGATGGGCATCGCCGAAGGCCCCGTGCTGCCGCTGTCGCAATCGCTGATGGTCGAAAGCTCGACACCGAGCCGTCGCGGATTGAACATGGGCCTGCTGCAAGGCTCGGCCGCCGGCCTGCTCGGCGCGATGATCGGGCCGCCGGTCGTGATCGGCATCGCGACCACGTACGGCTGGCGCGAGGCGTTCTACGTCTCGTGCATCCCGGGCTTTCTGATCGCGTTCTGCATCTGGCGCTGGGTGCGCGAAGTGCCGCCCGGCGGCGTGCGGCACGCGCAGGCCGATACCGCCGCGGTACCGGCCGCAAGCGGCGGCGCCGAGGTCAACCGCTGGGCGCTGCTGAAGGAACGCAACATCCTGCTGTGCGTGCTGATCAGTTGCTTCTTCCTCACGTGGTTCGTCGTGATCATCTCGTTCGCGCCGGTGTTCCTCGTGGAAAGCCGTCACCTGTCGCCGTCCGGCATGGGCGTCGTGATGACCTGCCTCGGTGCCGCGTGGGTGTTCTGGGGCTTCGCGGTGCCGGCGATCTCCGACCGGATCGGCCGCAAGCCGACGATGATCGTGTTCGCGCTGATCGCGGCCGCGTGCCCGGTCGTGCTGATCCACGTCGGCTCGGTCTGGGCACTCGGCGCGCTCGTGTTCGCCACCTACACGGGACTCGGCTGCTTCACGCTGTTCATGGCGACGATCCCGGCCGAAACCGTGCCGCCGCGCGCGATCGCCAGCGCGCTCGGGCTGATCATGGGCGCGGGCGAGCTGATCGGCGGCTTCGTCGCGCCGACCGTCGCCGGCTTCGCGGCCGACAAGTACGGCCTGCAGTTCGCGATGTGGACGTCGACCGCCGGCGCGATCCTCGCGTGCGTGCTGTCGTTCGGCCTCGTCGAAACCGCGCCCGCCGTGCTGCGCAAGCGCGCGCTCGCCGGTGCTGCCGCCGGCCGCCTCGATACGCAAAACCTCGGAGGACGCTGACATGCGGGCACTTCAATGGCATGGCCCGCGCGACGTCCGTCTTGTCGAAATCGACACGCCGCGCGTCGGCCCCGGCGACGTGCGCATCGCCGTCGCGTATTGCGGGATCTGCGGCAGCGACCTGCATGAATATGCGGACGGCCCGCATGCGATTCCGGTCGACACGCCGCACCCGCTGTCGCGCCGCACCGCTCCGCTGACGCTCGGCCACGAATTCTGCGGCACCGTCGTCGAAGTCGGCGAAGGCGTGACGGCGCTGCGCGCGGGCGACCGCGTCGCGGTCGAGCCCGAATACCGCTGCAGCCAGTGCGCATACTGCCGCGCCGGGTCGTACAACCTGTGCGTGTCGATGGGCTTCGCCGGGCTGATGGGCGACGGCGGGATGGCCGACTTCGCGGTCGTGCCGGCCTACATGCTGCATCGCCTGCCCGACGGCGTAAGCCTCGAACAGGCCGCGGTGATGGAGCCGGCCGCCGTCGCGCTGCACGCGCTGCGGCGCGGCGAACTGCGGCTCGGCGAGACCTGTGCGGTGTTCGGGCTCGGCCCGATCGGTCTACTGCTGATCATGCTCGCGAAACTGCAGGGCGCGACGACGATCGTAGCGGTCGACGTATCACCCGAACGGCTCGCGGCGGCCACGCGTTTCGGCGCGACGCACGCGTTCGACGCGCGCGGGCTCGATGCGTCCACGTTGCAGGACGCAATTCGCGCGGCCACGGGCGGGCTCGGCGTCGATACGAGCTTCGAAGCGGCCGGATTGCAGGCCACGTTCGAATCGGCGATGCGGGCACTGCGCAAGGGCGGCCGCCTCGTGATGGTCGGCCTGATGCCGCATGCGGGCTTCGATGCGTTTCGCGCGGTCAACGACGAGCTGACGTTCACGGCGAGCGTCGGCTACCGGCATGCCTACGAAGACCTGCTGCGGATCGTCGCGTCGGGCGCGCTCGACCTCACGTCGATCGTCACGCGCACCGTGTCGCTTGAAGACGCCGTCGCCGACGGCTTCGACGCGCTGCTCGCCGACCGCACGCAGATCAAGATCCTCGTTTCACCCGCGCAGCGGCCGGCCCGTCGCGCACCAACCACCGGGAGTGTCGAGCATGAGTCGTCAGTGGGCGTTTGAACGCAAGTCCGTCGTCGTGACGGGCGGCACGTCGGGCATCGGCGCGCGCACCGCGCTGCGGTTCGCGGAAGCGGGCGCGTCGGTCGTCGCGCTCGGGCTCGACGCCGCCGGCCCACACGCGCCCGTACATGCGGGCATCCGCTGCGTGGAGCTCGACGTGACCGACAGCGACGCGCTGACGCGCACGATCGCGGCGCTGCCGCGGCTCGACGTGCTCGTCAACGGCGTCGGCATCAGCCGGCACGCGGACGAATACCGGATGGACCAGTTCGAGCTCGTGCTGAACGTGAACCTGACGTCGGTGATGCGCGCGTCCGATGCCGCACGGCCGGCGCTGTCGGCACACGGCGGCAGCATCGTCAATGTCGCGTCGATGTACACGTACTTCGGCAGCAAGGACCGGCCCGCCTACAGCGCGAGCAAGGGCGGCATCGCGCAGCTCACGCGCTCGCTCGCACAGGCATGGGCCGATCGCGGCATCCGCGTGAACGCGGTCGCGCCCGGCTGGATCGACACGCCGCTCAGTACCGGGCTGATGGCCGACGCGCTGGCGTCGCGCCGCATCCTCGATCGCACGCCGCTCGGGCGCTGGGGCTCGGCCGACGAGGTCGCGGACGTGATCCTGTTCCTGTGCTCGCCCGGCGCGTCGTTCGTGACGGGCGCGGTCGTGCCGGTGGACGGCGGGTACTCGACGGTCTAGCCCACGGCGCGCACGGCATCGGCAGGTTCACGACACCCGCCGATGCCCGTTGCGCGGCCCGGTCCCTTTCTGCTGCCCCTGAACCACGATTCCCCGGTTCTGATTTATTCATATCAATCAGTAGTCCAATCAAAAATATCCGATCCGATCGGAAACATGTGAGGAGCACTTTGGAGATGACGAAAAAGACCCTACTGGTACTTGCGGCGGCCTGCACGATTCCGGCTGCGGCGTTTGCACAGAGCAGCGTGACGATGTTCGGGCTGATGGATGCCGGCATCAGCTATGTCAGCAACCAGAGCGGCCACGGCGCCGCGAAATTCGACGACAACATCTTCTTTCCGAACCTGCTCGGCTTCGAGGCCAAGGAAGATCTCGGCGCGGGCACGCGCGCGATCTTCCGGCTCGTGAACCAGTACTCGCTCGGCAACGGCTCGATCATCGGCGGCGGGTTGTTCGCGCGCACGGCCTACGTCGGGCTGCAGAACGACCGGTACGGCACGCTGACGCTCGGCAACCAGTACGAGTTCATGGTCGATTCGCTGGCCGCGAGCGGCAACGAGATCGCACAGGATCTCGTCGGCCTGTACGGCTTTCGCAACGGGCCGTTCGACAAGCTCGCGCTGCCGAACAACCCGACCGGCGCATTCGACTGGGACCGCGTCGCCGGCAGCAATCGCGTCGCGAATTCGGTCAAGTACACGAGCCCGTCGCTGTCGGGCCTCACCTTCGGCGCGCTGTACGGCTTCGGCAACGTCGCCGGGTCGGTCGGCGCGAACAACACGGTCAGCGTCGGCGCGAGCTACGACAACGGCCCGTTCGGCGCAGGCGCGGCCTATACGAACCAGAAATACGGCGCGGCCGGCGGATTGCCGCCGACCAGCGTGCGCAACTGGGGCGCGGGCGTGCACTACACGGTCGGCACGGTCACGGGGAAGGCGCTTTTCACGACCGTACGCAACGCGCGGAACGGCGCGGGTGCGTGGTCGGCCGAAGCCGGTGCGACGTGGCGGCCGTCGCCGGTATGGGTAATCGGCGCGAGCTACACGTACATGTTGGGTAATGACGCGCTCGACAACGCGCATGCGCATCAATTCCTGGCCGCAGTCGAGTACTGGCTGTCGAAACGCACGATGGTGTACGTCGCCGGCGTGCATCAGCGCACCGGCCACGGCAGCAACGCGCAGATCAACGGCGTGATGGACGCGAACGGTGCATCGAGCGGCGCACTGCAGTCGATTGCGCGGATCGGGTTCAGTACGCGGTTCTGACGGCGAAAAACAGGCGCCGGCCGCGGTATCGCGGCCGATGCCGGCGTCGATACGCGGGACGCGGCGCAGCGCCTTCGCGAGATCGTCGAAGCGGCGCATGCATCGGGAATAAATCCGGCGCGGCACCGGTACATCAGGTGTCGCCACGCCGTTCGCCGCACCGGACGCGCGGGTGCGCGGCACCCCACCCGAATCAGCGAGATCGCTCATGTCACAGCCCAACCACACCGCCTACGCACGCTTCGCGATCGCCATGCATTGGTCGATCGCGATCCTGATCCTGTTGAACCTGTCGATTGGGCTCTACATGGATACGTATCCGCACAACTCGTCGCAGTTCAACGGCATCCTGTTCTATCACGCGTCGATCGGCAGCCTGATCTTCATGCTGACCGTGCCGCGCCTCGTCTGGCGCGCGACGCACACGCCGCCGCCGCTGCCGGACAGCGTTCCGGCCTGGCAGGCGCGGATCGCCGGCGCGTTGCACGGCGTGCTGTACCTGCTGCTGTTTCTCGTGCCGCTGACCGGCTACGTGCATCGCCTCGCAGGCGCACACGCGGTCAGCTTCTTCGGCCTCACGGAACTGCCGGTGCTCGTCGGTCGCGACGAACCGTTGCGACTCCTGACGGATACGCTGCATCGCGCGCTGGTGCTGACGCTCGGCCTGCTGCTGGCCCTGCACGTCGGCGCCGCAGTGAAGCACAAGTTCGTCGATCGCGACGGCGTGGCGGAACGGATGGGGATCTGAAGGAAACGGGAACACGCGCCGGTACGCGGCGCGTCCTTCATCGGCCACTCACCGCGAACCGCAGCGATTCCGGCGGACGATCTCGGGGTCGAAGCTCGCATGCCCAGGCGAAATCCGCATCATCACCAGTTTCGCCTCGCCGCCCGGTGTCGACCACAGGCTTATCTGCGTCAGGTCGATGCCGTTCGACGACTTCAGCCAGCGCACCATGCGGACCTGATCCGGGAAGCAGGTCGTCGCGCCTTCGTTGTCCTCGACGATGGTCCCGTACGCTTTCAGCGTCGCACGCATCGCGTCGACAGCCTGCGTTCGTGACACGGTGGCGTGCATCGCGTCAGCCGCATCGTCGTAGATCGCGTCGAACGCCTGCGTGTTGAAGCGTTGCACGGCCAACGCTTCCGCCCGAAGCGCGGCCTGCCGGTTGTCGGCGTAGTAGCCGAAATGAATGCGCGCGCCGAGCGCGAACAATGCGACGCCCGTCAGCGCGACCAGCGCCAGTGCGACCTTCCATGTACGGCGCGCGGCTTTGGATCCCATGGTCGGTGACCTCTTACGCGATATCGGCGACATCGTGCATGTCAAGCCGTTCAGCATCGGTTGTCAATCCGCGCGAATCCTCGATGCGTTGCCGGGCCTCGGCGACGATACGCAGCGATTCGCGGACGAATCCGTCATCCGTCGTCGCTTCGAGAAGCAGCGCATCGGCGCGTTGACGCCGGTCTTGGCGGGGATTGTGCGGCAGGATGAACGTCATTCGAATTTTCCAAGGCGCGAAAAACGAGAGCCGCGTCCAGCGGCTTTTCGAACCGCCTCTGAAGCGCGCTCGCCCGGGCGAGCGGGCCGATTGTCGCCACTGCGTGCGCGGACCACAACACGCCGGCAGGGAAATTGACCATTGTTGACATGGGCTGCGACGCGCGAGGTCATCGCGCGATGCACGGCATCGCCCATCCCACCCCCATCCAACCCCAAATAAATCCCCTTGACGCCCTATCTTTCGATATATATCTTTAGATATGTTTTTCGACATATAGGACAGGATCATGCGACACAATCACTTCCGCGGCCATGACCGTTGCGACGGTCATGGTGCGCATGCCCGCCCCGACTGGTTCGCCGGTCTCTGGCACGCGATCGGCCGCCACCGTCGCGGCCACGACATGTTCGGTGGCGGCCCGTTCGGCGGCCGGGGCGGGCGCGGCGGCTTTGGCGATTTCGGCGACGACGGCATGCCGCGCGGCCGCCAGTTCAGCTCCGACGATCTCCAGTTGCTGCTGCTCGCGCTGGTCGCCGAGCAGCCGAGCCACGGCTACGAGCTGATCAAGGCGCTCGACACGCGTTCGAACGGTTTCTACAGCCCGAGCCCCGGCATGGTGTATCCGGCACTCACGTATCTGGAAGAAGTCGGCTTCGTCGCGTCGCAGGCGGAAGGCAACCGCAAGCGCTATGCGCTGACCGACGCCGGCCGCGCGCATCTCGATGCGCAGCGCGAACGCGTCGACACGCTGTTCGCCCGCCTCACGCACCTCGCCCGCAAGATGGAGTTCATGCGCCGCGCGTTCGCCGGGGAATCGGCAGGCAACGAAGCACCGGACGAATCGCAGGCCGGCTGGCTGCCGGAGTTCGTCGAGGCGCGCGTCGCGCTCAAGCGCGCGCTGCTGCACAAGAGCGCCGCCGATGCCGACGAACAACGCCGCATCGCGGCCATCATGCGCCGCGCGACGGCCGAAATCGAAGGCGGCTCCGGCGCGTGATTCGCGCGGCCCCGTCAAACCTCAAGGAGAACGGATCGATGCAGAACACATCCGAGCGCACCGTGACCCGCGTGCGCCATACCCTCAAGTTCCGCCTGCTGCAGGTCCTGCGTGTGCATGCCGTGACACCGCACCTGCTGCGCGTCACGCTCGGCGGCCCCGATCTCGCGGATTTCGAATCCGCGTCGTTCGACGATCACGTGAAGGTGTTTTTCCCGCCGCCCGGCACCGAACGGCCCGCGATGCCGACGCTCGGCGCGAACGGCCCCGAGTTTCCGGAAGGCGAGCCGAAGCCGGTCGCGCGCGACTTCACGCCGCGCCGCTTCGACCGCGCCGCCTGCGAACTCGATCTGGAATTCGTGCTGAACCATCCGGGCCCCGCGTCGCAGTGGGCGGCACAGGCACGGGTCGGCCAATGGCTCGGCATCGGCGGCCCGCGCGGTTCGTTCGTCGTCCCGACCGGTTTCGACTGGCATCTGCTGATCGGCGACGATACGGCGCTACCGGCCGTCGCGCGGCGTCTCGAGGAGTTGCCGGCCGGTGCGCGTGCGGCCGTCGTGCTGGAAGTGGCCGATCGTGCCGCGCAGATCGCGTTCGACACGCGCGCCGACGTGCATGAAGTCTGGCGCTTCCGCGCCGAAGCCGACGCGGCAGAGGGCGATGCGCTGCTGAATGCCGTCCGCGACCTGCCGTTGCCGCCGTCCGGCGACGGCTACGTGTGGGCGGCCGGCGAAGCGCTGTCGATGCGTGCGGTCCGCCAGCACCTGACCGGCGAGCGCGGCGTCGACAAATCGCGCATCCGCGCGGCGGCCTACTGGAAGCGCGGCGCGGCGGCCGTGCACGAAACGCTGGAAGACTGACGGATACGGACGCCCGATATAGGCGTGCCCGGCAACGGGCGCCCGGTCGACCGGCGGATGACACAATCGTGGCGTCCGCGCACCAGCGGGCTTGGCATCGGCATCGCGGCTGGTATATATCTGTGTGTGCGACGCCGCTGTCGGGCGACAGCCGCCGCAGCCCGCCCAGGAGCGCCCGGTCATGACAAAAGAAAGCCACGCTTCGCCTTTCCTTCGCAACCTGAAGATCGTCGGCTATTGCGGCCTCGCCGCGGTGGTACTCGCACTGTTCGTCGCGATGTGCGCGATCCTGAAGGAAAGCGCCCTCGATCGCGATGCCGCTCAGCACCCGACCGATACGGCTGAACTGCACGATGCGGGCGGCGGCCCGTCCGCATCGGCCGAATCGGCCAAGACACCCGGCTGACGGCGTCCTGCCCGATTGCCTTTCACTCAGGGCGCGTGCCGGCGCCCCATCACGACCGCGTGCACCGAATCGCCGATCCGTTCGAGCAGCACGATCACGCGTTGCCCGTACAGGTGCGCGGCCAGCGCGCCGGCCGTGCCGACCAGCACGCCGCCCGCCATGTCGAACGGCCAGTGCACGCCCGCATAGATGCGCCCCCACGCAATCGCCACGGCCAGCGCGGCCATCACGAACCCGGTCACGCGAGTCGTGCCGCCGAGCATCAGGCCGACCGCCATGCTCCACGCGAACGTCATGTGATCGCTCGGAAACGAGCTGTCCGGCGCGTGCGGAATCAGTTGCGTGCCGACGCCGGCCATGAACGGCCGCGGCGAGAACCAGAAATGCCCGATCACTTGCGCGAGCACGAGCGCCACGCATACGCCGACGCCGGCTTCGATCGCCTGGCGTCGTGTCGGGCGCGCACCGAAGATCCAGGTCAGCAGCAGCATCGCCGGCAGTGCATAGACGAGCCAGTCGGCGGCGAAGATGGCGAGTCGGGCGACGCCCGGCTGCGGCGCAACCCCGGCGTTGATGGCGGAAAAGAGGGTGAGATTGAGGTTCTGCATGAATCCGGTTGCGTGGGGCGTAAAAAATCGACCGGTTGCCCGGCCTGATACGAACGATGCTAGGGCGCGCCCGCTTAAGCGATGCTTAATACGGCGGTGGCAGCCGCCGCCGCGGCCGGCGAAGCCCGCTGCGGCGAACGCACTTAGAGCCTGCACTGCAACACAAGTTCACACAATTGTCATATTCCCGCGCGACTGTCTCCCGTAAAGACTCACCTTTTTCACATCGTGGCGTCATCGACGCGTGCGACCATCGGGCCGCCGGGCGCCCTCCGTGCCGTTTGCATCGTTCATCTCAATATTTACGCCGCAAATTATTCGAAATCGGCAACAATTAATTCCATATGCGGCATCGCACAACGGCAACGCACAGGCATACGATTACGAGCACTCATCCACGAAGCGATCAACAACAAGGAGTCCGCATGAAAGCCAGCGATGTCCGATCGAAAGCGTTTGCGATGCCGTTGACCAGCCCTGCCTTCCCGATGGGCCCGTACCGTTTCGTCGATCGTGAGTTTCTGATCATCACGTATCGCACCGATCCGGATCGTCTCCGTGAAATTGTCCCCGAGCCGCTGCAGGTCACCGAGCCGCTCGTGCATTACGAATTCATTCGCATGGCCGATTCGACCGGCTTCGGCGACTACACCGAAAGCGGCCAGGTCATCCCCGTCGAATACAACGGCCAGCCGGGCGGCTATACGCTCGCGATGTATCTCGACGATCACCCGCCGATCGCCGGCGGCCGCGAGCTGTGGGGCTTCCCGAAGAAGCTCGCGTCGCCCACGCTGCACGTGAACACCGATCACATCCTCGGCACGCTCGACTACGGCAAGGTGCGCGTCGCCACCGGCACGATGGGCTACAAGCACAAGGAGCTCGACATCGACGAGCAGACGAAGCGTCTCGCCGGCCCCAATTTCCTGCTGAAGATCATCCCGCACGTCGACGGCACCGCGCGCGTGTGCGAACTGGTGCGCTATTACATGCAGGACATCAAGATGAAGGGCGCGTGGACGGGCCCGGCGTCGCTCGAACTGGCGCCGCACGCACTGGCGCCGGTGGCCGACCTGCCCGTGCTCGAAATCGTCGAAGCCCGGCACCTGGTCGCAGATTTGACGCTGGGCCTCGGCGAAGTCGTCTACGATTATCTGGCTCAATAACACGTCCGCTGTCCTTTCTCCCTGTCAATCCTTTCACCACGGGAATTCGAACATGAGCAACCTGAATGGCAAGACCGCAGTCGTCACGGGCGCCGCGAGCGGCATCGGCAAGGAAATCGCACTCGAGCTCGCCAAGGC
>NZ_QTQI01000042.1 GCF_003853705.1 Burkholderia sp. Bp8992
ATGAACGACAACGCACCGGCGTGGAACGACGACGTGTTCGTGTCGTGGTCGCCGGCCAGCGGCGTCGTGCTGACGCAATGAGGGCGACGCGATGAGAACCTCTGCTTCCACGCCCTCCACGCCGGTGTCGACCGGCGCCGCGAGCGCCGGCGCCGGCCGCGCCCGCCCGGGCCGCTTCGCCGCGCTGTCGCGCTTCTTGCCGTCGGGCCGCAGCGTCGCGATCGGCGTGCCGTTCCTGTGGCTCGCGGTGTTCTTCGCGCTGCCGTTCGTGCTGGTGCTGAAGATCAGCTTCGCCGACCAGGTGATGGGCATCCCGCCGTACACGTCGCTCGTCGAGTTCAAGGACGGCGTCGTGCACTTCGCGCTGCAGCTGTCGCACTATGCGTTCCTGCTGCAGGACGACCTGTATGTCGCGACCTACCTCAGCTCGCTGAAGATGGCCGCCGTGTCGACCGTGCTGTGCCTGCTGATCGGTTATCCGATGGCGTACTACATCGCGCGCTCGGAGCCGAACCGCCGCAACGTGCTGATGATGGCCGTGATGCTGCCGTTCTGGACCTCGTTCCTGATCCGCGTGTACGCATGGATCGGCATCCTGAAGGACGACGGCCTGCTGAACCACACGCTGATCGCGCTCGGCATCATCCACACGCCGCTGCGGCTCTATCACAGCGACGCGGGCGTCTACATCGGGATGGTCTATTCGTACCTGCCGTTCATGGTGATGCCGCTGTACGCGCACCTCGTGAAGATGGACCTGACGCTGCTCGAAGCCGCGTACGACCTGGGCGCGAAGCCGTGGGTCGCGTTCACGCGCATCACGCTGCCGCTGTCGAAGAACGGGATCATCGCCGGCAGCCTGCTGGTGTTCATTCCGGCGGTGGGCGAGTACGTGATTCCGGAGCTGCTCGGCGGCGCCGACACGCTGATGATCGGCCGCGTGATGTGGGATGAGTTCTTCAACAACATGGACTGGCCGATGGCGTCGGCGGTGACGGTCGCGATGGTGCTGCTGTTGCTGGTGCCGATGGCGCTGTTCCAGTACTACCAGGTCAAGGAACTGGAGGAAGCGAAATGATCAAGCCGAGCAAACCGCTGTCGACGGGCGTCCTCGCCTTCGGCTTCCTGTTCCTGTACATCCCGATCATCAGTCTCGTCGTGTACTCGTTCAACGAGTCGAAGCTGGTGACGGTGTGGTCGGGCTTCTCGCTGAAGTGGTACGCGGCGCTGCTGGAGGACGACGAGCTGCTGACGGCCGCGTGGCTGTCGCTGAAGATCGGCCTCTTGACGGCGACCGCGTCGGTCGTGATCGGCACGTGGGCGGGCTTCGTGCTCGCGCGCTTCGGCCGCTTCAAGGGCTTCACGCTGTACACGGGGATGATCAACGCGCCGCTGGTGATTCCGGAAGTGATCCAGGGCATCTCGCTGCTGCTGCTGTTCGTGGCGCTGGAGCAGATGTTCGGCTGGCCGAAGGGGCGCGGGATGGTGACGATCTGGATCGGTCACGTGATGTTGTGCGTGTCGTACGTGGCGATCATCGTGCAGTCGCGCGTGAAGGAGATGAACAAGTCGCTGGAGGAGGCTGCGCTGGATCTGGGCGCGACGCCGCTGAAGGTGTTCTTCGTGGTGACGCTGCCGCTGATCTCGCAGGCGCTGCTGTCGGGGTGGCTGCTGTCATTCACGCTGTCGATCGACGACCTGGTGCTGTCGGCGTTCCTGTCGGGGCCGGGCTCGACGACGCTGCCGCTGGTGGTGTTCTCGCGCGTGCGGCTGGGGCTGAACCCGGAGATGAATGCGCTGGCGACGCTGTTCATCACGGCCGTGACGATCGGCGTGATCGTGGTGAACCGGATGATGATCGCTCGCGAGCGGCGCCGGATGGCCGACCTGAAGGCGGCGTTCGCGATGGCGTGACGCCCCGTTTCCCGCTTCAAGGATAACAAGCACTGCAGACAAGCAAGGCGCGCTGCCCCAGGGGGGGCGCGCGATTCGATCCCGATTTGACAGGCGCACGACAAGGAGAATCCGCAATGAAGAAGAAACTGATCTGCCTGCTGGTGGCCGGCGCGTTGCCGGGCATCGCGCTGGCCGGCTCGACATCCGCCGAGATCAAGGCGCTGCAGGCGCAGGTCGCGGCGCTGCAGAAACAGATGAAGGCGATGCAGGCGCAGCTCGCCGCGAAGCCGGGTGGCGGCGCGGTCGCGACGGCCGGCGCGAGCGCGGGTGCGGGTACGGCCGGCGGCGGCAAGGCCGTCGCCGTGGCGGCCGATCCGGGCTCGCCGGATTACGGCAAGGCGCAGGCCGCGCTGACCAACGACGAGGTCAGCGAAATGAAGCAGCAGATCGCGAACCAGCAGCTGAAGGTCGACTCGCTGACCGACGCGGCCAACACCGGCCCGCTGGCCGGCCTGTCGGTCACCGGCTACATCGATCCGACCTACATCTACAACCGTGCGGCCGGCACGTCGTCGTTCCTGTTCGCGAACCACGAGAACGCGTACAACTACTTCAACAGCACGTTCGGCGATCTCTACCTCGACATCAAGAAGACGTTCGGCGTCGGCCCGATGGCGCCGTCGGCCGAGATCACGCTGATGCCGAACCGCGGCAACGGCATCACGTTGCTGCAGAACTCGCGCGGCTCGATCACCGACAACCTGCTGAACACGGCGGTCATCAACGTGCCGATCACCGCCGAGACGACGCTGGTCGCCGGCTTGATCCCGAGCTTCGGCGGCTACGAGGTGCAGCAGTCGAACCAGATGCTCACGCTCACGCACAACCTGCTGTACGATTTCTCCGATCCGGGCAGCTACGTCGGCGTCGGCGCGAACTACACGAAGGGCAACTGGGCGTGGAAGTTCTTCCTCGGCAACGAGCAGTACCGCACGTACGGTTCGGTCACGACGACGGGCACCAATGCGCTCGGCGACCCGATCACCACCAGCAACAAGGTGCCGACCTTCACCGCGCGCGCGGACTACACGTGGTCGAGCGCGCTTGACCTCGGCGGCTCGTTCAACATCGGCCGCCAGACGTTGGCGAGCGCGATCGATTCGAACGGTGTCGTCCACTACGGCCCGGGTGGCGCGGCACCGAGCGGCTACGGTTCGTTCTTCTTCGGCGAACTCGACGCGACCTACACGCTCGCCGATATTCAGTACAACGCGGAAGTCGACTACGGCCGGCAGCAGCATGCGGCGTTCAACGGCGGCCTCGCGCAGTGGTACGGCCTGTCGCTGCTCGCGCACCGCAAGTTCAACGCGCCGGTGGTCGGCCGCATGGGCGTGACGCTGCGCTACGACCTGCTCGCCAACTCGAAGAACGGCGGCGGCGGTGGCGGCATCGCGCTGAACGGCAACGGGATGGATCCGAGCAACGGCTTTGGCGTCGACGCAGACTGCCTCGCGCAGTCGAAGGCCGGCGGCGGCCTGGGCTTCGAGTGCAAGGGCGCGGTACGCCAGGATGTCGCGCTCGACCTGCTGTTCTATCCGACCCAGCAGATCACTGTGAAGGTCGAATACCGGCACGACTGGGCGAACAACAAGGTGTTCCTGCGCAACGACGGTTCGTACGGCAAGTCCAACGACCTGCTCGCCACGCAGTTCATCTATTCGTTCTGACGCAGCACACGCGGGACGCCGTGCCGCGCGCACGGCGTCCCGCGCCGTTTTCAGGGTGGCTGCGTGCGGGTTGCAGCCGTTTTGAGGGAGTCGTTTTCATGACGCAGTCTTTCACCCGCCGCGCCGATGCGCTCGCGCGCGACTCGTACTACGAAGCAACCGTCACGCGGCCCGTGGTCGACGACCCCGTGCTCGACGACGCGATCGATGTCGACGTCTGCGTGATCGGTGCCGGCTTCGCGGGCCTGTCGACGGCGCTCGACTGCCGTGCGCGCGGGCTGTCCGTCGCCGTGATCGATGCGCACCGGCCCGGCTGGGGCGCGTCGGGCCGCAACGGCGGCCAGGCGATCACGGGCTTCGCGAAGGACGAGGTGATCGAGCAACAGCTCGGCGCCGACGGCGCGCGTGCCGCGTGGTCGCTGTCGCTCGACGGCGTCGCGCTGATCGCCGAACGCATCGCGCGCTACGGGATCGACTGCGACTTCACGCGCGGCTACCTGACCGTCGCGACCAAACCGCGCCGCATCGACGACCTGCGCGCGTGGATGGCGGCCGCGACGTCGCGCTGGGGCCATCCGTCGCTCACCTGGCTCGACACCGGCGAAATCCACGCACGCATTGCGTCGACACGCTATCTGGCCGGCGTGCACGACCCGCTGTCGGGCCACCTGCATCCGCTCAAGTACTGCCTCGGTCTCGCCGAGGCCGCACGCCGCGAAGGCGTCGCGCTGCATGCGCATACGCCGGCGCTCGACGTCGTGCGCGGTGCGCGCCCCGTCGTGCGCACGCCGTCGGGCGAGGTGCGCTGCCGCTACGTCGTGTCGTGCTGCAACGCGGGGCCCGGCGGCATCCTGCCGGCCGCGACCGCCGCGCGCATCGCGCCGATCGCGTCGTACATCATCGCGACCGAGCCGCTCGGCCAGGCGCGCGCCGACGCGCTGATCGCGAAGCGCGAAGCCGTGTGCGACAACAATTTCTTCCTCGACTATTTCCGGCTGTCGGCCGACCACCGGATGCTGTTCGGCGGCCGCGCGAACTCGGCCGGCGCATCGCCCGCCACGCTCGCCGAAACGATCCGCCAGCGCATGGTCAGCGTGTTCCCGCAACTCGGCGACGTGCGCGTCGACCACGCGTGGGGCGGCTTCGTCGACGTCACGCGCAACCGCGCGCCGGACTTCGGCGCACTCGATCCCAACTTCTTCTACGTCCAGGGCTTCAGCGGGCACGGCGTCGCGCTCACCGGCATTGCCGGACGCTCGATCGCCGGTGCGATCGCGGGCGACACGCGCGCATTCGGCCTGTTCGCGCGTCTGCGTCACCGGCGCTTTCCCGGCGGCGACGCATGGCGGCAACCCGCGCTCGAACTCGGGATGCTGTACCACCGCGTGCGCGAGCTGTTCTGAGCCCACTTCCTTCGTTATCCAGACCATGCAGACATTCGCCAACCAGCCGCACGTCGCGTCCTACTACGCGGCGACCGCCAACGATACGACCCGCCACGCGCCGCTCGCCGGCACGGTCGACGCCGACGTATGCGTGATCGGCGCGGGCCTCACGGGCCTGTCCGCCGCGCTCAACCTCGCCGAGCGCGGCCATTCGGTAACCGTGCTCGAAGCGTCGCGGGTCGGATGGGCGGCGAGCGGCCGCAACGGCGGCCAGCTGATCGGCGGCTTCGCGTGCGACATCGACACGTTCGCGCAATTCATGCCCGAAGGCGACGTGAAGCGCATCTGGGACATGGGGCTCGAAACGCTGTCGCTCGTGAAATCGCGCATCGCACGGCACGACATCGACTGCGCGCTGGTGCCCGGCTACCTGACTGCCGCGAACACCGAGCGCGACGCCGATTCGCTGAAGCGCTGGCGCGACGAAGCCGCGAAGCGCTTCGGCTACGACCGCTTCCACTTCGTCGAAGCCGACGAACTCGGCGACTACGTGCAGTCGGTCCGCTATTGCGGCGGGCTGTACGACCCCGACAGCGGCCACCTGCATCCGCTCAACTACACGCTCGGCCTCGCGCGCGCGGCGACCGACGCAGGCGTGCGCATCCACGAGGACAGCTGCGTGACGCGCGTGCGCGACGTCGCCGGCGGCCACGTCGTCGAGACGAGCGGCGGCAACGTGCGCGCGCGCTTCGTCGTGCTGGCGTGCAACACCTTCGTCGGCACGCTCGCACCCGCGCTGTCGAAGAAGATCATGCCGGTCGGCACCTACGTGATCGCGACCGAGCCGCTCGGCGAAGCGCGTGCCGCCGCGCTGATGCCCGCGCGCGCGGCGATCTGCGACAGCCGCTTCGTGCTCGACTATTTCCGGCCGGCGCCCGACACGCGGCTCGTGTGGGGCGGCAAGGTCAGCTATTCGACGCGCGAGCCGCGCGACCTCGCCGCGGCGATGCGGGCGGACATGCTGAAGACGTTCCCGCAGCTCGCGGACGTGAAGGTCGACTACGCTTGGGGCGGCTTCGTCGACATCACGATGAACCGCGCGCCGCACTTCGGCCGCATCGCGCCGACGCTGTACTTCGCGCAGGGGTTTTCTGGGCACGGCGTGAACACGACCGCGCTCGCGGGCAAGCTGATCGCCGAAGCGATCAATGGACAGGCGAGCCGCTTCGACCTGTTCGAGAAGATCCGGCATCGCGATTTCCCCGGCGGCGAAGCGCTGCGCACGCCGGCGCTGGTGCTCGCGATGAGCTGGTACCGGATGCTCGACGCGTTCGGCGTGCATTGAGCGGCGGACATGCCAGCGAGGAACGGCCGCGACAAAACGCGGCCGCCCCTTCCCGCCCGCGCGCATGCCGCGCCCGCTAGTCGGCCACCTTCTGCCGCATCGTCACGAATTCCTCGGCCGCGGTCGGATGGATGCCGATCGTGTCGTCGAACTGCGCCTTCGTCGCGCCCGCCCGAATCGCGATCGCGATGCCCTGGATGATCTCGCCCGCGTCGCGGCCGACCATGTGCGCGCCGACCACGCGCTGGCTGTCGCGCGCGACGACGAGCTTCATCATCGTGCGCTCGTCGCGGCCCGACAGCGTATGACGCAGCGCCTTGAACGACGTGCGATAGATATCGACCTCGCCGTGCGCGTGACGCGCATCGGCTTCGGTCAGGCCGACCGTCGCGACCTCGGGCTGGCTGAACACGGCCGACGGCACGTACGCGTGATCGGCCGCGACACGCGAGCCGCCGAACAGCGTGCGCGCGAGCAGCCCGCCGTCGCGCGTCGCGACCGGCGTGAGCTGCGGCCGCGACGTGACGTCGCCGATCGCATGGATCGACGGCACCGACGTCGCCGAATAGGCATCGACGGCGATCGCACCGCGTGCGTCGAGCAGCACGCCCGCCTGCTCGAGCCCGAGCCCGTCGACGTTCGGCACGCGGCCGGTCGCATAGAGCACCTGGTCGTACGGCCCGTGCCGCGCATCGCCGACCCGCACGCTCAGCGTGCCGTCGTCCGCGCGCTCGATCGACTCGACCACCGTACGCGCGTGGATCGCGACGCCCTGCTTCGTCATCTCGTCGGTCAGGAACTGGCGCACGTCGTCGTCGAAGCCGCGCAGGATCTTCTCGCCGCGATAGAACAGGTCGACGTGGCTGCCGAAGCCGTTGAAGATGCCCGCGAACTCGACCGCGATATAGCCGCCCCCGACCACCGCGATGCGCTTGGGGCATGTCGCGAGCGACAGCGCCTCGCGCGACGTGATCGCGTGCTCGATGCCGGGCCGCGCCGGCATCGACGGGCGCGAGCCGGTCGCGATCGCGATGTGGCGCGCACGTATCGTGCGGCCGCCGATCGCGACGGCATGCGCATCGACGAGCGTCGCGCGGCCGGCGTGCATGTCGACGCCCGATTGCCGCAGCAGGTTGATGTAGATGTCGCTGAGCCGGTTGATCTCGCGATCCTTCGCGGCGATCAGCGCGGACCAGTCGAGCGTGCCCGCGCCGAAGGTCCAGCCGAAGCCCTTCGCGTCCTCGACTTCATGCGGGTAGTGCGATGCGTAGACGAGCAGTTTCTTCGGGATGCAGCCGCGCAGCACGCAGGTGCCGCCGATCTGCTCCTCTTCCGCGATGCCGACGCGTGCGCCGTATGACGCGGACATCCGCGCGAGCCTCACGCCACCGGAGCCGGCGCCGATGACGAACAGGTCGTAGTCGAAATCCATCGCATTCCCTCATCGCAGTTCGGATGACGGCACGATAGCAAGATTCGGCGATTCGTGCGGCGCACGGTGCGACCCGGCGCGCGCCCAATAAAAAACGGCGAGAGACGTGGCCTCTCGCCGGTCAAACCGACTGCCGGGTGTGTCATGCGTCACCGATCGACCGCATGCCCGACCCGCCGGCTGCGCGGCACCGGTCCGCCCGGGCGCGCGAAGGGCGCGCCCGCGGCCGGACCAGCCGCCATGCTCAGGCCTGCGACGTGTCGCCGCCGTCCGTCGCCTGCGTGTCGTCTGCTGCTTGCTCGTCGTCCTTCTTCTTCTCGAGCATGCCTTCGATCGCTTCGGCGCCCTTGAAACCGGCGACGGCCGCGGCCGCCTTGGTCAGCAGGCCCGCATCCGGATCCAGCTTTTCCGCGCCTTCGACGGCTGCCACGGCGCCAGCGATTTCACCCACGGTGTTCAGGATACCCATCGTCATCCCCTTTCAAGAAAATCGTGAGCGCATCGTCCCACGAAAAAAAACCGGCAGACCGCGATTGTCATCACCGGATACACAAGTTACGCACCTGGCCGGCCGCGCTCGCCGAGCACCACCGGAACGACGCACGCGCGAGCCTCTCGGCACGCAACGGGCGATGCACGCAGCGTAGCGGAAAGCGCTCGCGCGTACTGTAAAAGTATGTTCTGGAATGCCGACGGATCGCTTACGGCGCGGGACTTCCGCAATGGAGCGATTGCCGAATAGTCGGGCACGCGTATGAACGTCGCGTGTCGAAAAAAAAGAGGCGCCTCGCGGAGCCTCTTCGATGCGCGCCGGGCGAATGCCGGCGCATGCGTTCCGACGTTCGTCAGAAGATATTGCGCAGGCCGATCGCGATGCCGGTCTGGTTGTTGCGCCCCGGCAGCTCGACGTTCGCCGCGCCGGTCGTCTTGTTGAAGTCGACGGTGCCGTAGACTTCCGTGCGCTTGCTCAGCGCGTACTCGGCGATGCCGACGACCGCGTAGCGGTTGCCGCTCGCGAGCGTGCCGTTCTCGGTCATCGCATTGCGCATGTGGTCGTAGTAGAACGCGCCCGTCAGCGTCAGCGGCGCGCTGACCTGCCAGCTCACGCCCGCGAACGGACCGTCGTCGATCCGGCCGGTGCCCTTCGCGACCGGAATCGTCTTCTGCGCGAGCAGGCTGTCGACGAAGCCGGTGTCATCCTTCGAGCGCAGGTAGCCCGCGTAGATCTTCGCCTTGCTGAACGCATACACGACGTTCGCGTGGTAGATCGTCTGCTTGCGTGCCGAGTTGTCGCTGTTCTGCTGCGCGCCGGCCGCGATGCTGAGCGGGCCCATCACGTACGACAGCGACACGCCCCACGCATTGCCCTTGCCGAGCGAGCCCGGAATCTGGCCCGAGAAGCCGCCGGCGCCGGTCGATTCGTAGTTGGTGCCGGTCGAGTACATCGCCTTCGCGGTCAGGCCTTCGAACTTGCCCGTGTACTTGATCTGGTTGTCCGCATACAGGCCGCCGCCGAGTGCGACCGGCAGCCACGCGTTTTCGAGGTAGTTGCCGACCGTCAGCGGATCGTAGGTATCCGACAGCAGGTCGAACAGCGGCGTCTTCTGGCGGCCGAGGGTCACCGTGCCGTACGGGCTCTGCAGGCCGACGTACGCTGCACGGTTGAACAGGCGGCCGCTGTCGGCGAATGCGCCGTTCTGCAGGTTCACGCCGCTTTCGAGGTTGAACACGGCCTTCAGGCCGCCGCCGAGATCTTCCGTGCCGTAGATGCCGAAGCGGCTGTTCGTGATCGCGCCGTTGGTCATCGACAGCAGGCCGTCGTTCTTGGCGTTGGCGTTGGTCAGGTAACGGATGCTGGCGTCGGCGACGCCCCAGAGCGTGACCGAGCTTTGTGCGGCCGCGTACTGGCTGGCAAATGCGAGCGCGGCGCCCCCTGCGATGGCTGCGAGTCGAGTGGTCTGCTTCATGAGCTTTCCTGTTTGTAGGTGTCTCCGTTCATGGCCGGCCGCGTGCGCAGCCGGGTGGCGATCGCTCACGTTCTTGGCGCGCGCGATGTGGGCTGAATCATATGACGAGTGCGATCGCTGAAAGAAATTGAAATGTGCGGTAACGGCGGAACTGTCGCCCGCGCACAACGTTGCGCATGGGACGCTTGTCCGGCGGACGGCGGGCGCCGCGCAGCAGCAACCGGCCGCGCGGCTTGCGGTGCGTCGGGGCGGTCAGGATCGCGCGGCAGGCGCCGCGGAACGGACGGGC
The DNA here is from genome assembly GCF_003853705.1 of Burkholderia sp. Bp8992. GTDB lineage: Bacteria > Pseudomonadota > Gammaproteobacteria > Burkholderiales > Burkholderiaceae > Burkholderia. Next base: position 10,042 of record NZ_QTQI01000042.1, read on the forward strand.
GCACGGGAACGCCCGCCGGATGCGCGGTCACGCCGCCGCCGGCCCGCCGTCGGCCGCATGCCGGCGCCACGCGCGCCGCACGATTTCCGCGAAGGCGCCGACGAGCAGCAGCACCGCGCCCCACAGCGCGATGTCCGGCACGAGCCGCGTCACGAGTCCGCCGACCACCGCGCCGGCCAGGAAGCAGAAGCTGATCGTCGCGAGCAGAGCCGAGTCGTGCAGCGCGCCCGCGTCGTAGCGCGGGATCAGCCCGACGAACAGCTTCTGCGCGGCGCGCCGCAGGTTGCCGGTCGTCATCACCGACGTGTACGACAATTCCTCGAGATGGGTGAACGACAGCGTCTGCAGCGTCGCGACGAACGAGATGCCCGGAATCAGCCACGCGCTCGACGCGCCGACGAGGCCGCTCGCGGCGATGCCGAGAAACGCGATCTCGACGATCAGGCTCGCGAACGCCGTGTGCCGCATCCAGCCGCGCTGCGCGGCGAGGCCGAGCAGGTGCGCGACGAACACCGCGAGCACGAAGCCGACGAGCGGCGGCACGTGATGCAGCGCGGCGGCCCAGTCGCCGGCCGACACGTTGATGCCGAGCAGTGCGACGTTGCCGGTCATCGTGTTCGCGAATACGTGGCCGTGGCCGACGTACGTGTATGCGTCGAGATAGCCGCCGGACAGCGTCAGCAACGCGGCGACGGTGAGATTGCGGCTGGCGCCGTCGAGATCCATCGATCCTCCCGTGAAAAGTCGCGCCAGTATCGCGCACGGGCGGGCGGTTGTGCGTCGCTCACTGCCCGATACCCGTGAGCCCGATCAGCGCGCCGCCGGCGAGCAGCCACAGCGGATGGATGCGCGTGCGCCACGCGAGCACCGCACACGCGGCCGTGATGCCCCACTGGATCGCCGTGCGGTTCGACGCCTCGGAGATCAGCACCGCGCTTGCCGCGACCAGCCCGGCCGTGACGGGCATCATCCCCTGCTGCACGTAGCGGCGCCACGGCCGGTCGCGAAAACGCTCCCACGCATGCAGCGCGAGCACGGTGACGATCGACGACGGCCCGAACTTCGCGAGCGATGCGACCAGCAGCCCGGACCAGCCGGCCACGTGCCAGCCGACCAGCGACACGATCATCATGTTCGGCCCGGGCGCCGCCTGGGCCAGCGCGAACAGCGCGGTGAACTCGTGTGCGCTCATCCAGTGATGCACGTCGACGACCTGCCGCTGCATCTCCGGCAGGATCGTGTTGCCGCCGCCGAAGGCGAGCAGCGACAGCTGGCTGAAGATCGTCGCGATGGCGATCAGCGTGTCGGTCATGAGCGGTCTCCCGGCCGGGTGTCGCGCGCGGCGGCCCGCGCCGACTGCGGCTTGCCCGCGTCGCGGCGGCGTGACGCGAGCCACACGCTGACGGGGGTCAGCACGAGCATCGTGGTCAGCAGCGGAATGCGCAGCACCGCGATCGCGACGAACGCGAGCGCCGCGATGCCGGCCGCCGCCGGTGCGTGCCGCAGCGGCTTCGCGACCTTCACGGCCATCGCGACGAGCAGCCCGGCGGCCGCGGCGGCAAGCCCCGCGAACAGGTGCTGCACGTGCGGATCGTTCTGCGTCTTCGCGTACAGCACGCCGAGCGCGACGACGACGAGCGTCGGGCCCGCGATCAGCCCGAGAATGCCGGCGAACGCGCCGGCCACGCCGCGAAAGCGCATGCCGACGGCGACCGACAGGTTGATCACGTTGCCGCCCGGCAGGAACTGGCACAGGCCGAGCAGATCGGTGAATTCGTCGGCGGAGAGCCACTTGCGCTCGTCGACGATCGTGCGCCGCGCGAACGGCAGCGCGCCGCCGAACGACATCAGGCCGAGCGACAGGAAACCGGTGAACAGCTCGGCGAGGCCGACGCTGCGGGGCGTCGCGGCAGACGGCGGGGAAACGGATTGCATGGTGCTCCTCACTAAACGGTGAACCGAGGTTACCGCCGTTCCGGATCGTGGCAAAACGATTTTATCGGCACGCCCTTGTGATCTAGAATCACAAGCATGGCACGCGATCTCCCGCCCTTTTCCGCGCTTCGGGCCTTTGAAGCCGCGGCACGACATGAAAGCTTCAGCGCCGCCGGCGATGAGCTGCATGTGACTCATGGTGCCATCAGCCGGCAGATCGCCGCGTTCGAGGCATGGCTCGGCAAGCCGGTGTTCCACCGCTACGGCAAGCGCGTGAAGCTCACCGACGAAGGCCGCCGCTACCTGGACACCGTGCGCGCGGCGTTCGACAGCATCGCGCATGCGACCGAGCAGCTGCGCAACACCGGCGCGGCGCGCGTGCTGCGCATCAACGCACTGCCGACCTTCGCGATGAAATGGCTGCTGCCGCGCCTGTCGCGGTTCCAGCGCGACGTGCCGAACGTCGAGCTGAAGCTGTCGACGTCGAATGCGCCGCTCGACATGCTGAACGGTTTCGACGTCGCGATCCGCCGCGGCCCCGGCCACTGGCCGAACTGCACGAGCGGCCATTTCCTCGACGAAAGCGTGATCCCGGTCTGCAGCCCCGCGCTGCTCAAGCGCGCGCCGATCACCCGCGCGGACGATCTCGCGCGGCACGTGCTGCTGCATTCGGATACGCGGCCGGAAGGCTGGCGCGACTGGTTCGCGGCGGCCGGCGTGGCGATGAAGGGGCGCAAGCGGCAGTCGTTCGACCACTTCTACCTGGCATTGCAGGCGGCCGTCGACGGGCTCGGCGTCGCACTCGGCCCGCTGCCGCTGATCGACGACGAGCTCGCGAGCGGCCGGCTCGTGATGCCGCTCGACGGGCCGCGCATCGCGACGCGCAGCTACTGGTGGATCGCGCCGGGCGCGCCGGCCGACGATCCGCTCGTCGCGCAGTTCTGCGCGTGGCTGCAGGCGCAGTCGAATACCGGCGCGTGAGGGCGCGCCGGCGGGCGGCATTGCACCGCCCGCGCTTGAATCAGACCACCGGGCCCGGTTCCTTTTCCTTGCGCAGGATCGCATACAGGATGATCGCGCCGAACGTCGCGGTGCCGATCCCGCCGAGCCCGAAACCGCCGATCTTCAGCGAGAAGTCGCCGGCGCCGAGCACGAGCGTGACGGCCGCGACGATCAGGTTGCGGTTGTCGGAGAAGTCGACCTTGTTGACGACCCAGATCCGCGCGCCCGTCACCGCGATCAGCCCGAACACGACGATCGACACGCCGCCGAGCACGGGGCCCGGGATCGTCTGGATCACCGCGCCGAATTTCGGCGAAAAGCCGAGCCCGATCGCGATCAGCGCGGCGACCGCGAACACCAGCGTCGAATAGATCCGCGTGACGGCCATCACGCCGATGTTCTCGGCGTAGGTGGTCACGCCCGTGCCGCCGACGCTGCCCGATACGATCGTCGCGAGCCCGTCGCCGATGAACGCGCGGCCGACGTAGCGGTCGAGGCTGGTTCCCGTCATCGCGCTGACGGCCTTGATGTGGCCGAGGTTCTCCGCGACCAGGATCACCGCGATCGGCGCGAGCATCAGCATCGCGTGCGGATCGAAGACCGGCGCACGGAAGCTCGGCACGCCGAACCACGCGGCATGCGCGACGATCGCGAAATCGATCGGCTTGCCGAGGCCCATCCCGTTGGTCGCGACGGCATAGAGCGCGTACGCGATCGCGAGCCCGACGAGGATCAGCAGGCGCTGCATCATCCCGCGCGCGAACACCGCGACGCCGCCGACGCACAGCACCGTGACGAGCGCCATCACCGACTCGAAGGTCGAGCCCGACACGCCCTTCACCGCGATCGGCGCGAGATTCAGCCCGATCACCGCGACGACCGCGCCGGTGACGACGGGCGGCATCAGCGTCTCGATCCAGCGCGTGCCGATCGCCTGCACCAGCGCGCCGAGCGCGACGTACACGACGCCGCACGCGACGATTCCGCCGAGCGCGACCGGGATGTTCGGGTTCGGGCCGCTGCCGCCGTAGCCCGTCACCGCGATCACGAGGCCGATGAACGCGAAGCTCGAGCCGAGGTAGCTCGGCACGCGGCCGCCGACCAGCACGAAGAACAGCAGCGTGCCGATGCCCGACATGAAGATGCACAGGTTCGGGTCGAAGCCCATCAGCAGCGGCGCGAGCACGGTCGAACCGAACATCGCGACGACGTGCTGCACGCCCATCGCGACCATCTGCGGCCACGTCAGGCGCTCGTCGGGGCCGACCACGCGCGAGGCCGCGCCGGTCGACTGGACCCGCCAGCGCGGGAAGTAGGAATCGGACATGGGGAAAGGGCTCCTGTCGGTCGCCGGCTGCCAAGGATGCGCCGGTCTGGAATCTGGCGCGAGTTTACGGAGCGGGAATGGGGCTGGCAAGCGGGCTGACAAGCAGGCCGACACGCGGAGCGCAATCGCCGGCTGGCCGGCGTGCGACGCGGCTTGCCGGACGAGCGAACCGGTGCGCGGCCGCGCGGCCCGGTGCAACGGCCGCCCGCGCAGGGCACGCGGGCAGCGGATCGCGCCGGCGGTAATGCAAGCGTGCGCTCACATCGCCGCCGGCGCGCCGTGCATCAAGGATTGATGTACTGGAACAGCGACAGGTTCTGCAGTTGCACGTAGGCCTTCTGCGCGCCGGTCAGCGCGTTCTGCACCTGCAGGTACTGGCTGATCGTCGTGACCATGTTGGTGCTGGTCAGGTCCGACAGGTTGCTGGTCGTCTGCAGCGTCGCCGTCTGGTTGACGGCCTGCATCGCCTTGACTTCCTGCTCGCGACCGCCGACCGATGCCTGGATCGTCGTGACGTTGCGCATCGTGTTGCCGAGCTTGGTCGAGCCCGTCATCAGCGCGTTCTTCAGCGCCGCGCCCGCCACCGCATTGGCCGTCACGGGCGTATTCAGCGCCGAGATCATCGCGTCGAGCGTCGAGAACACGTCGGAGCCGCCGCTCGCCTGCGGCGCGGGCGAGACCGCGAACGTGTCGCCCGCGGCCGGCGTGCCCGATACGGCCACCGTCATGCCGCCGCCGAGCGCGATCGCCGAGCCCGCCGAATAGGCCTGCGCCGGCGTGGTGGTCGGCGGGCTGGCCGAGTTGTCGGTCACCGTGTAGGTCGGCGCGGCGGCCGTGCCGCCGAACGTGATCGCGTACTGATGGCCGTTCGTCGCGATCGACGGGTTCGTCACCGTGACCGTGCCGATCGTGCCGGTGCCCGTGTTGCCCGCGCCGGCCGACGGCACCGGCGAGCTGCCGATCCCCGGCACCGACATGAAGACGGCCGCGCCCGTGTCGCCCTGCGACACGGTGCTCGAATCGGCGATCTGCACCTGGCGCGTCCCCGTGTCGCCGACGTAGGCGACGCTGCCGCTCGCCGTCGTCGAAAACGGCGCCGCCGAATTCTTCGTGCCGGCGAACAGGTAGTTGCCCGCGCCGTCGTTGGTGTTCGCGAGCGTCATCAACTGGTCGCGGTAGCCCTGCAGCTGCGTCGCGAGCGCCGAGCGGTTGCTGTCGGACAGCGAGCCGTCGCCGGCGCGCACGAGCAGCGACTGCGCGCTCGTCAGCACGCCGCTGACGCTCTGCAGCGTCTGGTCCTCGGCCTGCAGCGACGCGAGCGCCGCGTTCTGGTTGGTCGCGTACTGCGACAGCGTCGCCGACGTCATCGACAGCTGCACGGCCTGCGCCGCGCCGGCCGGGTTGTCGGCCGCCGTCTGCAGGCTCACGCCGCTCGAGATCTGCTGATACAGCTGCGCGAGCTGGGCCTGCTGGTCGTTCATTTGTGAAACGTTCAGCTGGAAGAACTGGGTGCTGGAAATCCGCATCGCCTCTATTCCTCGAATCCGGTCAGTTGAACAGGCCGAGCACGGTCTGGAACAGCGTCGCCGCCGTCTGGATCACCTTCGCGTTCGCCTGGTAAAGCTGCTGGTACTGCATCAGGTTGGCCGCTTCCTCGTTCTGGTTCACGCCCGAAACCGACTGCTGCGCCTGGGTGATCTGGCCGACCAGCCCGGTCTGCGCGGCGCTCGACGATTTCAGCTGGGTCGTCGTGTTGCCGATGCCGTTCACGTAGCTCGCATACGCGCCCGTGAGCGTCGCCGTGCCGTTGCCGAGCGCCTTCGCGTTGACCAGCTTCGACAGCGCGAGCGCGTTGGAGCCGTCGCTGGTGCCGCCCGCGTACGGCCCGATCGTGAACGAGTCGCCGGTCGCCGGCGCGCCGGTCAGCGTGATGCTCACGCCGTTGAGCGCGCCCGCGGCCGTCCCCGACATCGTCATCGTCGCGCCGGCCGCCGGGTCGTACGGGACGGTGTCCGTCGGGCTGCCGATCGTGACCGACGTCGGCGGCGTGGTGCCGACCGTCACCGTGGTGCCGGCCGGGAAGCCCGTCAGCGTCTTCGCCGTCGCGTCGTAGGTCAGCTTGGTCGTCGGCACCTGGTAGCCCGCGGTCACGCCGGCCAGCGTGATCTTGCCCGTGCCGGTGTTGGTGCCCGCCGCCGACGTGACGGCCGGCGACGCGGCCGCGATCGCCGACGCGCTCGTCGTCGCGAGGCCGAAGCCGTTCAGCACGCCGCGCGTCGGCAGCACGGTGAACTTGTCGCCGGCGTTCATCGAGCCGGACGGGGTCGAGAAATTCAGCCCGCCGAGCGAGACCGGCATCGGCCCCGCCTTCTGGTCGACCACCGCACCGCTCGCGCGGTCGGCCAGCGTGTAGTTGGTGCCGTCGTAGGACAGCGTGTAGTCGCCCGTCGTCGGCTGCGACGCGTTCGCGAACGACACGGACAGCGACGCGTTGCCGGTGTTGCCCTGGTTCGAGTACACGGTCGGCGACGGCGTCGTGAACAGGTTGCCGCCCTTGTTGCCCGACAGGTCGATGCCGAGCGCGTTCTGCGCGTTGACCTGCGCGGCGAAGCTGGTCGCGATCGCGCCGAGCTGGGCCTGCGCGGGATCGAGCGTCTGGCTGCGGAACGCGAGCAGGCCGCCGAGCGTGCCGCCCGACAGCGACGAATCGGGCAGCGCCTGGTTCGGCCCCTGCGGGTTCGCGCCGGCGATCCCCTGCGACACGACGGTCAGCTCGCTCGGATCCGACGGCGACGTGACGGCCGCGAGCTGGTAGCTCTTGTCGGCGACGACGAGCGGCTGGCCGCCCGACAGGAACACGCTGTAGCCGCTGTCGTTGCGCACGACCTGGATGCCGGCGAGGCCCGACAGGTTCGACACCGCGAGGTCGCGCTGGTCCATCAGCTGGTTCGGCGGCTGCCCCTGGCTGCTCGCCGCCGCGATCTGCTGGTTCAGCTTCGCGATCTGCGTGGTGTACGTGTTGATCTGCGACACGGTGCTGGTGAGCTGCGTGTTCACGCTTTGGCGCAGCGCGTCGTACTGCTGGCCGGCCGCGTTGATCTGGTTGGCCAGCGTCTGCGCGTTGCTGATCGCGGTCTGGCGCACCGACGGGTCGGACGCGTTGTTCGCGACGTTCTGCAGCCCGGTGAAGTAGCTCGTGATCCCGGTCGAGATCCCCGCCGTCGGGCTGCCGATGTAGTTGTTCAGCTGCGCGACGAGCGTGTACCACGTCGACAGCGCGCCGCCCTGCGTCTGCGCGGTGTTCAGCTGGTCGCTCAGGTACTGGCTGTACTGGCGCTGCACGGTGACGGTGCTCACGCCCTGCGGCATGTAACCGCTGCCCGTGTACTGGCCGCTCGTTTCGGCATAGACCGGCCGCTCGACCGAATAGCCGGGCGTCGCGGCGTTGCTGATGTTGTTGCCGGTCGTCGTGAGGCCCCAGAGCGCGGCATTCAGGCCGCTGACGCCGAGGTTCATGAGTGTGTTGGACATGCGCGATCCTGATGAGCCGGCCGCGCTGCGGCCGCCGGGTTGCGTGACTCCCGGTATAACGGCCGCCGACGGGAAAAATTGAGGAAAAAATGCACGCGCGACGCGCGAATGCGCGGCGCGGGCCGAGCCGTCCGGCAGGTGGCGCCGGCGGAGGGTCGAGGGGCGCGCCGGGCCAGGCCGGCGGCCGCGGGCGCGTCAGGCCCGCGCGAGCGAGCGGCGCTTCATCTCGAGCTGCGTGATCAGCCGCTGCAGCGTGTTTTCCGCGCTGCCCGGCAGCGACATGTAGCGGAACCCGAGCTGGTAGCGCCGCGACCCGTTCGGCATCTGCGTCGAGCGCTGCGACACGAGCTGCAGGTCGAGCGACAGCTTGCCGTGACCGGTCAGCTCGAGCTCGACGTCCGGCAGCAGCGTGCCGACCTCGAGCGCCTCGACGCGTTCGTCGGCCGTGCGCAGCCCCACGCCGCCGAGCGACAGGTTGTGCACCTCGAACAGGAAGCTCTCGCCGTCCGGCAGCTTGCCGCGGCACAGGAACGGATCGACGATCGGCGCATCGACGCGGAAATATTCACGGCGCTGGATGCAGACCAGCACGTCGGGGAAATCGGCGACGAACGCGGGCAGCCCCTCGTAGCGCGTCTCGCGCGGCGTACCCGTGGTGAATTCGACGCGCACGCCCTCCGGCGAGGCCGCGAACGTGCAGTGCGACGCGCCGAGGATGCCGGCGTTCTGCTCGGACAGCGCACCCCAGTCGAACGTGAACGTCCGCGCGCCGACATCGACCTCGAGCAGGCGCGTGACGAGCTGGCCGCCCGGATACTGGACGGTCAGGAAATCGCCGCGATTCACGAGGTTGCGCAGCTGCACGCCGATTTCCAGCGGATTGCGGCGGGCATAGTCGGGCCCGGAGTGGCCTGCATCCAGGCTGGGGTCCGTCGACGTTTCGATATTCATGGCTAGCCGGTCTTTCTTGTCATGGGCGCCCGGGCAACCGGTGCGCAGTAAAACCGGGCCAGATCACGGGCCCGGTCGCAGGTCTCTCACACTTAGCGGCAGTGCTGACCGAAAGTTTAGATCGAATTGGCGAATTTTTTCGCGCAAACGTTGAAACCGCGCGCGGCGGGCTGCCGGGCGCGGTCCTGAGGGGGAAGCGGATGGCGGCGGGCGCCCGTCTTCAGCGAAGCGGGCGCTGGCCGTCAGCCGATCTGCTGCATGATCGAGATCAGCTTTTTCGCGTAATTCGGGTCGGTCGCGTAGCCAGCCTTCTGCATCCCGTGCGCGAAGCCTTCGACGCTGCGGCTCGCGCTGAGCACGCCCGAGTAGCGCGGGTTGTTCTTCAGCAGGTTCGCGTAGTCGGTCATCGCGTGCTCGTACGAGTCGTACGCGCGGAACTTGGCGACCACGCGGCGCGGCGTGCCGTTCACGTATTCGGTCGTCAGCGCCGATACCGTGCGGCCCGTCCAGCCCTTGTTCGCCTTGATGCCGAACACGTTGTAGCTGGTCGAGCCGTCGGACGCGCGGATCTCGCGCTTGCCCCAGCCCGATTCGAGCGCGGCCTGGCCGACGATGAAGCGTGCCGGGATGCCGGTCGTCGCACTGGCCGCCTGCGCGGGGCCGGCGAGCCGGTCGACGAACGCGTCGGCGTCCTGCACGCCGCTCGCGCCCTTGACCGGCGGCGTCAGCGCGCTGCCGGCCGAGTAGCCGCGCGCGCCGGCGAGCCCGCCGTTGTTCGCCGCGTTCGCATAGGCCTTCGCCATCGCGTTCATCGCGGCGAGGCTGCCTTCGTTGCCGGCCGTGCCGAGGCCGCCGGCACCCATGCCGCCCATGCCGCCCGCGCCGAGGTCGCCCGCGGCGTCGCTGCCCGTGCCCGCACCGGCGTTGCGCAGCAGCTGCTTCATCAGCGCGTCGGCGACGCCGATCCCGTGCTTCGACATCTGCTGCGCGAGCTGCTGGTCGAGCATCGACGTGTACATCTTCGACGTATGCGAATCGAACAGCCCGCCGTCCGGCGACGCGTCGCGCATGCTCTTGAGCATCATCTGCGTGAACATCGCGTCGAACTGGCCGGCAACCGCCTTCGCGCCGGCCTGCGGCGACTGTTTCGCCTGCGCGCGCAGCGCGTCGAAACCCTGCACGTCGAGCGCGAAGCGCTGCGTGAGGTCGTTTGCGTTGGGAAGGTTCGCCGCCATTTAGATCACCTCCAGGTCGGCGCGCAGCGCGCCGGCCGCCTTCATCGCCTGCAGGATCGACATCAGGTCCGCGGGCGTCGCGCCGAGCGTGTTCAGCGCCTTCACGACGTCGGCGAGGTTCGCGCCGGCCGTCACCATCTTCAGCGCGCCGTTGTCCTGCTTCAGCTGGATCTGCGACTGCTGCGCGACCACCGTCTGCCCGTTCGAGAACGGCCCCGGCTGCGACACCACCGGCTGCGTATTGACGACGACCGAGAGGTTGCCGTGCGCGACCGCGCAACTCTGCAGCGTGACCATCTGGTTCATCACGATCGAGCCCGTGCGCGCGTTCAGGATCACCTTCGCCGCGGCCTTGTCCGGGCTCACGTCGAGGTTCTGCAGCCGCGCCATGAACGCGACCTGCTGCGCCGAATCGGCCGGCGCCGCGAGCTGGATCGTGCGGCCGTCGAGCGCCGTCGCGGTGCCCGGGCCGAAGCTCGAGTTGACCGCGGACACGATCCGCTGCGCGGTACCGTAGTCCATGTCGTTCAGCTGCAGCTGCAGCACGCCGTTCATCTGCGCGACCGCGTTCGGCACCGCGCGTTCGACGATCGCGCCGCCGACGATCCGGCCGGCCGCGAGCTGGTTCACCTGCACGCGGCTGCCGTTCGCGCTGGCGCCCGCGCCGCCGACCGCCATGTTGCCCTGCGCGAGCGCGTACACCTGCCCGTCCGCGCCCTTCAGCGGCGTGAGCAGCAGCGTGCCGCCGCGCAGGCTCTTCGCGTTGCCGAGCGACGACACGGTCACGTCGAGCGCCTCGCCCGGCCGCGCGAACGGCGGCAGCGTGGCCGTCACCATTACGGCCGCGACGTTCTTCAGCTGCATGTTGTTCAGCGACGACGGGCCGCCGTTCGCCGAACCGTTGTTGATCGAGATGCCGAGGTTCGCGAGCATGTTCGCGAGCGTCTGCGTCGTGAACGGCGTCTGCATCGTCTGGTCGCCCGTGCCGTCGAGACCGACGACTAGGCCATAGCCGATCAGCGGGTTGTCGCGCACGCCCTGGATCTGCGCGAGGTCCTTCAGGCGTTCCGCCTGCGCGGGCGCCGCGCCGAGCATGCAGGCCGCGGCCACGAACGCGACGGCGAGCCGCGCGGCGCGATGCGCGCGCGCCGACAGGCGGTGGATCAGGGTCGTCTGCATCGTCATCACCACGGCGCGATGTTGAGGAAGAAGCGCTGCAGCCAGCCCATCGTCTCGGCTTCGTTGATGTAGCCCTTCGAAGAGTATTCGATCTTCGCGTCGGCGACCTGCGTCGAGTAGACGGAGTTCGCGCCCGAGATCGTGTTCGGGTTGACGACACCCGAGAAGCGCACGAATTCGTTGCCCTGGTTGATCAGCATCTGCTTCTCGCCGCTGACCACGAGGTTGCCGTTCGGCAGCACGCCCGTGACCGTCACCGTGATCGTGCCGTTGAACGTGTTCGCCGCGCTCGCGCCGCCGGTGGCCGCGAACTTGTTGGCGCCGGTGGCCGACAGGTTCGCCTTCGCGAACAGCCCGCCGAGGAAGCCGGCCGTCGGCACGTTGAAGTCGGTGTTGCCCTGCCGGTTGGTGTTCGCGCCCGACGACTTGGTCGCGTTGATGTTCTCCGCGATCATGATCGTCAGGATGTCGCCGATATTGCGCGGCCGCTGATCCTCGAACAGCGGCCGCCCCGCGTAGCCGGGGTTGTAGATCGAGCCGGGCGCCTGCATCGACATCGGCGCCGGCGGCTGCGCGGTCATCGGCTGCTGGATGATCGGATCGCGCGGAATCTGCGCGCAACCGGCGAGCGCCGCCACCGCGACCGCGCAGGCTGCGCGGAAGGGGGCTGACGGGAGGAGGCGAACCTGCTTCATGGCAACGGCGGGACTTTCCGGTTAGCTCTTCATCTGCGTGACGGTCTGCAGCATCTGGTCGGACGTCGTCACGGCCTTGCTGTTGATCTCGTAGGCACGCTGCGTCTGGATCATGTTGACGAGTTCCTGCACGACGTTCACGTTCGACGCCTCGACGTAGCCCTGGTTGAGCACGCCCGCGCCGTTCAGCCCCGGCTGCGACACGTTCGGCGCGCCCGACGACGTCGTTTCCGCGAACAGGTTCTCGCCCTTCGCCTCGAGGCCGGTCGGGTTGATGAAGGTCGCGATCTGCAGCGAGCCGATCTGCACCGCGTTGCTCGAGCCCGGCTGCGTGACCGACACGACGCCGTCCTTGCCGATCGTCAGCGACTGCGCGTTCTGCGGCACGGTGATCGCCGGCAGCACCTGGTAGCCGCTCGACGTGACGAGCTGGCCCTGCGCGTTGGTCTGGAACGAGCCGTCGCGCGTGTACGCGTTCGTGCCGTCCGGCATCAGCACCTGGAAGAAGCCCGCGCCGTTGATCGCGACGTCCTTCGAGTTGCCGGTCTGCGTGAGGCCGCCCTGCGTGTACAGGCGCTCGGTCGCGACCTGCTGCACGCCGGTGCCGAGCTGCAGGCCCGACGGCAGCTCGGTCTGCTGCGTCGAGTTCGCGCCGGGCTGGCGGATGGTCTGGTACAGCAGATCCTCGAACACCGCGCGCGACGCCTTGAAGCCGTTCGTGCTGGTGTTCGCGAGGTTGTTCGAAATCACGTCCATCTGCGCTTGCTGCGCATTCATGCCGGTGGCGGCGATGTAGAGCGAACGGTTCATTTATCGATTCTCCTGCTTGGGCTGGCGCGGGCGCTCAGCTGAAGTTGAGCAGCTGGTTCGCCGTCTGCTCGTTCTGGTCGGCCGTCTGGATCAGCTTCGACTGAAGCTGGAACGCACGCGCGTTGTCGATCATCGCGACCATCGCGGTCACCGGGTTGACGTTGCTGCCTTCGAGCGAATTCGGCGTGACGACCACGTTCGTGTCGGCATCGGCCGGATTGCCGTCGGCGGTACGGAACAGCCCGTCGTTGCCGCGCGTGAGCGTGGCCGGATCGGGATTGACGAGCTTCATCTGGTCGACGATCGCAACGGCCGTCGGCGGGTCGCCCGGCATCAGCGCGGACACCGTGCCGTCCTTGCCGATCGTCACTTCCGCGTTCGGCGGCACCGAAATCGGGCCGCCGTTGCCGATCACCGGCAGGTTGCTCGCGTTGACGAGCTGGCCGTTCTCGTCGACGTGCAGGTTGCCGGCGCGCGTGTACGCCTCGCTGCCGTCGGCCGTCTGCACCGACAGCCAGCCGGCGCCCTGCACGGCGACGTCGAGCGGGTTGCCGGTGCGCGTGATCGGACCCGGTGCGTAATCCGCGCCGGGCGTCGACGCGAGCACGTAGGTACGCGTCGTCGTCGGGTCGATGTTGCTGCCGTCGCCGAAATTCATCGGCACCGCGCGATACGTCGCGAGCTGCGCGCGAAAGCCCGTCGTCGATGCGTTCGCGAGGTTGTTCGCGACGATCGCCTGCTGGTCGAGCGACTGCGACGCGCCCGTCATCGCCGTGTAGATCAGTCGGTCCATGGCTGCCGGTTATCCGCGCTTACAGGTTGATGAGCGTCTGGTCGACGGTCTGCTGCGTCTTGATCGTCTGCGCGTTCGCCTGGTAGTTGCGCTGCGCGGTGATCAGGTTGACGAGCTGCGACGTGAGGTCGACGTTCGAGTTTTCCAGCGCGCTGCCCTGCAGCGTGCCGTGGTTCGTGCTGCCCGGCGCGGAGACCTGCGGCACGCCCGACGCGGAGCTTTCCGCATACTGGTTGCCGCCGAGGTTCACCAGCCCGTTCGGGTTGTTGAAGTTCGCGAGCGCGATCAGGCCGAGCACGGCGGTCTGGCCGTTCGAGTAGTTGCCGGTCAGCTTGCCGTCGGAGCCGATCGAATAGGTCGTCAGCGTGCCGCTCGCGAAACCGTTCTGCGCGAGGTTGTTCACGCCGTCCTTGCCGCCGTACTGCGTGGTGCCGGTCAGGTCGAGCGTGAGGCTCTGCGGCGTCGCCGAGCCGTCGGTGTTCGGCACGGTGAACTGGAACTGGCCGACCGAAGCGGTCGGCGCCGGCGGCGTGCCCGTCGTCGTGCTCTTGATCGCGCCCGACGTATCGAACGTGACCGTGCCGAGATCGGTCGTCGTGCCGCCCTGGACGCCCGCGTACGCTTCCCACGTGCCGGCTGCCGACTTCACGAAATACATGTTGACCGCTTGCGAGCCGCCGAGCGAGTCGTACACCTGGATCGACGTCGAGTAGTTGTAGGTCGTGCTGTCGGTCGCGCTGAACGGCGTCTTGGTCGGCACCGTGTCCTGCGAGTTCAGGTTGAACTGGCCGCTGATCTTGGTCGTCGCGGTCGGCGCGATGTTGGTCGTCGGCGCCTGCAGCGGCACGGTCTGCGCGGTGTTGATCACGCCGCCCGCCCCGGCCGCATAACCCATCAGGTTACGGCCCTGCGAATCGACGATGAAGCCGTTCTTGTCGCGCTGGAACGTGCCGTCGCGCGAGTACGTCGTCACGCCGTTGTTCGACATCTGGAAGAAGCCGTTGCCGTTGATCGCGACGTCGAGCGACGAGTTCGTCGTATTGATCGTGCCCTGGCCGAACTGCTGCTGCACCGACCCCAGCGACGTGCCGATGCCGATCTGCGTGTTGACCGACGTCGCGACCGAGTTCGCGTACATGTCGGAGAACTGCGCGGTGCTCGACTTGAAGCCGACCGTGTTCGCGTTCGCAATGTTGTTGCCGATCACGTCGAGTGCGTTCGAGGCACCGGCGAGGCCGCTCAGACCCTGTTGATAACCCATTTCGGTCTCCGTTTCGAGAAAGCTCGATCAGTTGGTGGGGGTGTCGCCGGTCGTGGACGACGTCTTGACGTTCGGGAAGATCGACGCGACCTGGGTGAGCCCCACCGTCGTACCGTTCGACAGCACCAGCCCCGCCGTGCCGTCCGCCTGCTTGATCACGCTCTGCACCGTGGCGGCTGCCAGCACGGTCGGCGCGTAGGCCTTGCCGTCGGTGCCGGTGTACTGCGCGCTGACCGTGTACGCGCCGTCCGGCAGCGCGTTGCCGGCCGCGTCGGTCGGCGTCCAGTTGAACGGCACCGTGCCGGCCGACTGCTTGCCCGCGTTGATCGTGTTGACGACGACGCCCGCGCTGTTCTTCACGGTGATCGTCAGGTTCGACACGTCGCTCGCGAGCGACACGCCGAACGGCGACGCCGCGCCGCTCTTCACCGCGACCGCGTTGCCCGGCGCGAGCACGTTCGTGCCGATCAGCAGCGCCGCCTGCGTCTGCTGGCCGGCCGTGAGCTGCGTCGACAGCGACGTCAGCGACGTGTTCAGCTGCGCGATGCCGCTCACCGTGTTGATCTGCGCGAGCTGCGACGTCATCTGCGAGCTGTCGACCGGGCTCGTCGGATCCTGGTTCTGCAGCTGCGTGACGAGCAGCTTCAGGAACGTCGCCTGCAGGTCGCTCGCCGACGTGCCCTTGGTCGACGACACGTTGTTGGTGTTCATCGTGTCGGTCGGCAGGGTCGACACGTTCGTGCCGTTGCTGCCGATCGTCGTGCTGGAGGAAGTCATCCTGGGTGGCCTTCTGTCGAAACTGTCGGGTCTGTCGGGTCTGTGAGGTCGGTGGACGCGCGGCTTACGAGCCGATCGTCAGCGTCTTGAGCATCAGCGTCTTCGCGGTGTTCAGCGTCTCGACGTTGGCCTGGTACGAGCGCGACGCCGAGATCATGTTCACCATCTCCTGCACCGGATCGACGTTCGGCATCTGCACGTAGCCGTTCGCGTCGGCGGCCGGATTCGCCGGGTCGTAGGTCGACTTCATCGGCGACGGGTCGTCCATCACCTTCGTCACGCGCACGCCGCCCACGCCCTGGCCGGACGCGGTGCGCGCGCCGCCGATCGGGTCGGTCGCGAACACGACCTGCTTGGCCTTGTACGGCTTGCCGTCGGGGCCGGTGGCGCTGTCGGCGTTCGCGAGGTTCGACGCGGTGACGTTCAGGCGCTGCGATTGCGCGGACAGCGCCGAACCGGCGACGCCGAAGATGTTCATCAACGAAGGCATGGTGGCTCCTGGTGCTTGTGCTCGGGTTCGGTTGCGCTTACGAGTTCGTCGAGATCGCGGCGATCATCGCCTTGATCTGCTGGGTCATCACGGTCATCCCGGTTTCGTAGTGCAGCGCGTTGTTCGCGAACTGCACGCGCTCGACGTCGAGATCGACCGTGTTGCCGTCGAGCGACGGCTGCAGCGGCATCCGGTACTGCGCACGGCCGTAGTCGTCCGACGGGCCGCCGGTCGGGATCAGCTTCGCGGTGCCGGCCATGTGACCGGCCGCCGTCGACACCATCGACATGCCGTTCGTCACGCCGGCCGGCTGCGCCATCGGCAGCTGCGCGGCGTTGCTCGGCGCCAGGCCGCCGCTCGTCTGCTTCAGCGAGCGCGCGAGCGTCGACGCGAAATCGACGTCACGGGCCTGGTAGCCGGGCGTGTCGGCGTTCGCGATGTTCGACGACAGCAGTTCCTGCCGGTAGGCGCGCACGTCGAGCGCCTGTCGGCCGAACGCGAATTCCGCATCGAGTTTGTCCAGCATGTGTGCGTCCCTCCGTATGAAGCGCTGCACGCCCCTCGCGCCGGATGGCGACCCGAGAGGCTTTTTTCCATGACAGCGATGGTAGGCGCCGGACGCAACCGGCAATCGGGCGAATAACGCGGCAAAGGCCCCCTCTATTCATCGTTTGCGCGGCGGCCCGGCTCCCTAGAATGCGAATCGGATCAACGGATCGAGGACACGGCGATGACGGGCGGCGCACTTCGCGGCAGGAACGGGCGGCTCACGCGCGTCCGGCGTGCGTTTGCGCTCGCCGCGGCGCTGTGGATCGTCGCGCCGGCCGCGCACGCGGAAGACGGGATGATCGTGATTCCCGGACGCGGCGAGACGGCCGAAACCGCGCTCGCGCACGCCAACGCGGCGAGCGGCGGGCAGTTCGGCGGGAATGCGGGAACGGCTTCGGGTGCGGGTATCGCGCCGGAAACGGGCCGCGCGGCGTCGGCGGCAAGTACCGCGACCGGCGTGGTCGCAACCGGCTACGCGGCGCAACCGGCCGGCGCGATGGTCGTGACGACCGTGCCGCCGCCGGCGCCCGTTTATGCAGCCGCCCGCGCGAACACCGGCTCCAGCCTGCAGCAGCGTGCAGCCGATCCAGCGGCAATCGCGACGGTCGTCGCCGGCACGGCCGAACCCGCGTCGAATCCCGTTCGGCCGGCGCAACCGTCGGCCGCCGCCGCACGCGTCGCGGCGGTCCGCGCGGCGCCAGCCGCACCGGCGCCGCGCGCGGCGGTGGCTTCCGCGAACGCGGCCCAGCCCGCGACGCCGCCCGGCCAGCAGGATCCCGAGACGATCCGCCGCGCGGCCCTCGCGTTCCTGCAGCAGCAGATCGCCGGCCTGCCCGGCAAGACCACCGCGACGGTCACGACCGCGTTTCCGCGCGGGCTCGCCGCGTGCACGACGCTCGAGCCGTTCCTGCCGACCGGCGCGCGCCTGTGGGGCCGCACGACGGTCGGCGTGCGCTGCGCGGGCGAGCGGCCGTGGACCGTCTACCTGCAGGCGAAGGTCGCCGTGCAGGCCACCTATTACGTCGCCGCGCGCCAGATCGCGCCCGGCGAGCCGCTCTCCGCGGCCGACCTGGTCGCCCGCGACGGCGACCTGACGGTCATGCCGCTCGCGGTGATCACCGACCCGACGCAGGCGATCGGCGCGACCGCGCTCGCGCGCATCTCGGCCGGCCTGCCGCTGCGGCAGGACCTGCTGAAGAGCGCGGCGTCGGTGTCGGCCGGCCAGACGGTGCGGGTCGTCGCGGCCGGCCCCGGGTTCACGATTTCGGCCGAAGGCAGCGTGCTCGCGAATGCGGCACCGGGCCAGTCGGTGCGGGTGCGGATGGCCGCGGGCCAGATCGTCACGGCGATCGTCAAGGACGCCGGCACCGTGGAAATTCCGCTATAGGGACGGATTCAGCCGCAAGAGTGTAAAGAATTGTTTATTCGGAGCATTTCGGGCTCGCGATGCTAAAGTTCGGGCCGACCCGGCCGTTATCTGGGTCAAACCGTACAGGAAACCCATCGTGAAGATCGATTCCACTCCGAACCCGAGCCCCCTGGCGCCGACCGGCAACGGCGCGTCCCGTGCGCAATCCGGCGCGGCCCAGTCGTCCGCGCAGGCGGCCGACGCTGGATCGACCGGCGGCGACACGACCGTGAACCTGTCGGGTCTGTCCGGCCAGTTGCGTTCGGCATCCGCATCGGGCGGCGCCGATATCGACACGGGCCTGGTCCAGTCGATCAAGGACGCGCTGAACAACGGCACGTTGACGATCGACGCGCACAAGATTGCCGACGGCGTATTGAATACTGCCCGCGAGCTGCTGCAGCAGCAGCGCCCGCAGGGTAACTAAGCCGGCCTCGCGGCCGGTTCCACCGGTTTGCCGGCGCGCGCCACCGCGTGCACCGGCGCGACGAGCATGACGCGATGAGAGAAGAGCTGCTGGCCACGGTCAACGACGAACACGCGACGGTCGAGGCGTTCGCGTCCCTGCTCGTCTACGAGGAAAAGGCGCTGACGACGGCCGAGCCGCTCGAGATGCTGCCCGGCATCGTCGAAAGGAAAAGCGCGCTGATCGACCGGCTCGCGCAGCTCGAACGCACGCGCGACACGCAGCTTTCCGCGCTCGGCTTTCCGGCCGGCAAGAAGGGCATGGACCAGGCCGCCGAGCGCGATGCACGCCTCGCCGGCCGCTGGCAGTTGCTGCAGCAGGCCGCCGAACGCGCGCGCCAGGCCAATGCGAACAACGGGATGCTGATCCGCATCCGGATGGACTACAACGAGCGCGCGCTCGCGGTACTGCGCTCGGCCCCCGCGCCGACCGGCGTCTACGGCCCGGACGGACGCGTGTCGGCGCTCGCGCGCTGACCGGCCAGCGGCACCGCCGCTACCG
Organism: Burkholderia sp. Bp8992; assembly: GCF_003853705.1. GTDB lineage: Bacteria > Pseudomonadota > Gammaproteobacteria > Burkholderiales > Burkholderiaceae > Burkholderia. The sequence continues at coordinate 28,952 of NZ_QTQI01000042.1, forward strand.
TATCAACTGCCTTTCGCCGCCGTTCGCGGCACTTCACGTTTCGACAGACCGGGCCCGAGCCCGGCACTCACGGTCCCTTCCGATACACGGCTGCGCAACCGCACCGCCGTCCCGTCACAACAATCAGAAGAGGGCCGCATGTCTCATTTCCGTATTCCGCTGTCGTCCCGCGTCGTCGCCGCTTCCACCGTCGCGGCGCTGGCCGCCGCGCTGACGCTCCCCGTCGCCCATGCCGCCGGCCCTGCGCCGCTGCCCACGCCGACGGGCGACATGTCGCTGTCGCCGGCCGGCCCCGAGGTCGCGCCGCCGGCCGCATCGAGCACGCCCGGCGCGACGGCGCGTGCGGCGCCCCGCGGCTCCGACACCTACACGTACCTGCGCTGCTGGTACCGGATCGATACAGATCCGCTGAAGCCGGCCGCGACCTACGAATGGGCGCGCGACCCCGCCGGCGGCGACTGGTATCGCGTGCCCGGCTACTGGTGGGCCGACGGCATCACGCAGTGGAAGAACATGTTCTACAGCACGACGACGCAGGACACGCTCGCCGACGTGTGCCGCAAGACGCTGGCCGCGAAAGGCATCCGGTCCGGGCTCACGCAGGCAGTCGCCGCCAACAACGCGCTGTCGTTCAACTACACGGTGTGGACCATCGATGCGGCGCAGCAGGATGCGCGCGTCAACAAGCTGATCGTGTTCGGCGACAGCCTGTCCGACACCCAGAACATGTTCAACGCAAGCCAGTGGAAGCTGCCGAACGGCACGAGCTGGCATGCGGGCCGCTTCAGCAACGGCCCGGTGTGGGCCGAATATCTCGCGAACGCGCTGCGGCTGCCGTTCTACAACTGGGCGATCGGCGGGGCGGCGACCGACCAGCACCTCGTCGTGCCGGGCCTCGTGCAGCAGATCGACTCGTGGCGCGAATACATGGATCGCGCGCCGGACTACCGGCCCGCGAACACGCTGTTCGCGGTGTTCGCGGGCGGCAACGATCTCGTGAACTACGGACGCTCGCCCGAGCAGGCGGCGAATGCGGTGCGCGACAGCCTCGAGCGGCTCGCCGCGGCCGGCGCGACGCGGATCATGCTCGTCACGCTGCCGGACGTGTCGCGCGCGCCGGTGTTCGCGACCCGCGCCGACACGGCGAGCGTCGCCGCGCAGGTCAAGGACTACAACCGGCGCCTCGTCGACGCGGCCGCCGCGCTGCGTGCCCGCTACGGCGCGACGCTGCGGCTCGAGGTGTTCGACGCGTACGCGCCGTTCGACGACCTGCTGAGCCACCCGGCCCAATACGGCTTCGACGACGCGACGCGCGCGTGCCTCGACATCCCGAAACCGTCGTCGCTCACGTACCTGGGCGCGCAGGTGCCGCGGGCGGACTGCCGCGATCCGGCGCGCTTCGTGTTCTGGGACACGCTGCACCCGACGACGCGCACGCATGCATGGCTCGCCGAGCGGATCGCACCGTTCGTGCGCGCACGCCTGCTGAACTGAGCACCGCGGGCGGCGGCGCCTACAGCAGCGGACACGCGGTGACCTGCGTGCCGCGCTCCACGCAAAGCCGCTCGTAGTCGCGCAGGTAAGCGCGCTCGTCGTCGTCGAGCAGCGCGAGATCGATCAGGTCCCAGTCGTAGCCGACCGTCACGATGTTCTCGAACCTCACGGTATCCGGCTGCGTTTCGTCCGGGCGGATGATCACGATGTTCTCGATCCGCACGCCGCCCTTGCCCGCCAGGTAGATGCCCGGCTCGACCGAGATCACCGCATTCGGCACCAGCCCGTACTGCGCGCCCGGCGCGAACCGCACGCCGCCTTCGTGCACGTGAATCCCGACGCCGTGCCCGGTGCCGTGGCCGAAATCGTGGCCGTGGTCGCGGCACACCTGCCGCACGAGCGCGTCGACGTCGGCGCCCGTCGCCGTGCTCGGGAAGCGTGTGACGAGCCCCTTGATGCAGGCCTTCAGCGCGACCGTGTAGATCTCGCGCTGCCACGGCTGCGCAACGGTATCGGGACGCGTACGGCGCAACACGACGCGCGTGCAGTCCGTCGCGAACCCGGCTTCGTAGTACGCGCCGCTGTCGAGCAGCACGAGCTCGCCTTCCGTCAGCTCGACGCCGGCGCTTGCCGCCGTGTAATGCGCGAACGCGCTGTTCGCGCCGTTCGCCGCGATCGACGGGAACGTCAGCGCGACGGCCGAACGCGCGCCGTACGCGTCGTTGATCGTGCGGGCGAGGTCGTATTCGGTGTGGCGGGCGCCCGGCTCGCCGGTCTTCGCCCAGCGCATCGTCTCGGCGATCGCCGCCGAGCTGCGCGCGAACGCGTCGCGGAACCGCTCGAGCACCGCCGGCGTCTTGCTCGCCCGCATCGCCTCGACCGGGTTGAAATCGGTATGCGGCGCGTGCGGCCACACGCGGCGCACCGCGTCGACGAGCGCACAGTTCACCGATTCGAAGCCGTAGCACACTTGCTCGACCGCGAACTGCGCGAGAAAACGCTCGAGCGCAGCCACCTCGCGGCGGATCACGTGCAGCGCCGGATACGAATCGAGCGCGACCTCGCAGCGGTCGCAGCCTTCCGGCAGGAACAGCGCGACCTCCCCGCCGACCGCGAACAGGTAGCCGAGGTGCGACGACACATTCGGGATGTGATAACCGCGGCTGTTCAGCAGATACGCGAGATCGTCCGACGCGCACGAGAAGAACGCGGTCTTGCCGTCGGCCGCGCCGGTCCGTGCGGCGAGCCGGCGGTTCAGCGTGTCGAGGTTCTGCGCGACGCTCAGGCCGGTCATCGTCTCCGGCACCTCGAAGATCGGCCGCTCGACGATCCAGCCCGGCAGCGCGATCGCGCGGTCGATCTCGCGATCGGCGAGGCTCGTCCAGTCGAGCGATGCGGCCTGCGTCTGCGCGAGCAGCCGGTCGCGCTGGCCGACGCTGATCCGCAGCGCGTCGTAGCCGACCCGCGCGAGCCGGCTGGCATGCACGACCAGCCAGTCGGCCAGCGCCTGCCAGATCGTCACGTTCATCCCGAGCTTCTCGATGCGCACGCGCGCCGGATCGCACTGCTGCTCGGCCTGCAGGTGGTAACGGCCATCGACGAACAGCACGAACGGCGGCACGCCGAGCGCCTGCGCGGTCGCCGCGCTCAGGAAGATCCCGCAGCCGGCCGAGCCGTCGAAGCCCGACAGCGCGTAGCGCGGGTTGTTGCTGCGCGGCAGGTACTCGGTCACGTATTCGTCCTGCGACGTGACGACCACCGCGTCGAGGCGCGCGGCATCGAGCAGGCGCGACAGGCCGGCCTGCGTGTCGGCGACGGACGCGTCGTACGGGGGAAGGCCGGAGAAGCTGTATTTCAGTCGATCGATCATCGTGTGCCCGTGATTCGTTGTTGTCGGCAGCCGGCGGCGTGACGCGGCATCGTGCATGCCTGAAGCGACACGCCGCCGTGGCGCCGATCGCGCACGACCCGGCGCGCCGCCGGGCCGCGGCGCCGTTCCGGCGGCAGGCCTTCGGGAAATTTTTGTCTCACTTAACTTTGTTTGATGCGCGACAGAATCTAGAGCACGCGGAAATTGAGGTCAAGCTAAAATTTTCGTAGGACTAAAATCGGCGCGACGGCTGCGGATCCCGGCACAACGCCGATTCACCCGGCGACGGTGCACGGTACAATGCGCCGGCATTGCCGCCCCGGCGGCCGTGCTTCGTGCGATGCGCGCAAAGCAAGTCCCGGCGACTGCACCGCCCCTCCGCTCGCCTCCCGACTCGTTGCCGAAAGAGATTCATGGATTCAGACATCATGCGTATCGGCCTGCGCATTCGCCGCCTGCGCCGGGAAGCGAAGAAGACGCTGCTGGAAGTCTCGACCGAGGCGAAGCTGTCGGTCGGGTTCCTGTCGCAGGTCGAGCGGCATCTCACCGGCATCTCGCTGTCTTCGCTCGTCAATGTCGCCAAGGCGCTCGACGTCCCGCTCGGCGCGCTGATCGACCAGCCGCGCCAGGCGCAGCCCGATTCGCACGAAGGCAGCCGCCAGCCGTATGCGCTCGACGCCACGTCGCAGTGGTACGAGCGCCTCTCCACCACCTTCGACGGCAGCCAGGTCAACGCGCTCAAGGTGCGGATGATGGAAGGCTACCGCTCGGAATGGGTGTCGCACGGCGGCGACGAGTTCGTGTACGTGCTGACCGGCCGCATCTGCTATACGGTCGGCAAGAAGGTGTACCCGCTGGCGCCCGGCGATTCGCTGCACTTCGATGCGCGCAAGCGGCATCGCGTCGCGAACGTCGGCGACGGGCCGGCCGAGCTGATCGCGGTCGGCACGCTGCCGCTGTTCGACGACAGGTGTGCCGAATTGGTGTCGGCGACGATGGACATCGGGCAGCCGGTGCCGGGCGAGCCGAGCGTAAAGCGGCGCGCCGCGCCGAGCGCCAAGCGCAGCGATCGCGACGGCGATGCGGCACGGCCGGCCACGGCCGGTGCCGCAGGCAAGAAGGCGTCGGCGAAGCCGCGCGCGTCCGCCGGCAAACGCCCGGCGGCCGCTACCCCGGCGCGCAGGAAGAAGTCGTAACGGCTGCGGGCGCGCGCCGCCCGATCGCCGCCCTTATTCGCCGATCTCGAGCGCTTGCGCGACGGCCTGGATCCGTGCGCGATGCACGGCATCCTTGATCTTCTCGGTATCGTTGCCGACGCCGCGCGCGATCGCACCGGCATCGACGCTGCGCGCGGCCGCGAGCGCGACGCGCAGCCGCTCGGCCTGCGGATACGGCTGCGCATCGAGCCCGAGCCGCCCGCGCGCATCCGATTCGCACGCCTGCAGCATCTCGGCGAAACGCGCCGGCTTGCGCAGCGCATCGCTGCGCTCGAACAGCCGCACCAGCGCGGCCGCCCCCATCTCCATCACGCGATGCAGGTTGCCGTGCTCGCGCGCGACCACGAGCGCGAGATCGCGGCATTCGTTCGGCACGCGCAGCCGCTCGCACAACGGCTTGAGCAGGTCGACGCTGCGGCCTTCGTGGCCGACATGACGCGGCAGCACGTCCGCGGGCGTCGTCGCCTTGCCGAGATCGTGCGTGAGCGCCGCGAAGCGCACCGGCAGCGAATAGCGCTGCTTCGCCGCATAGTCGACGACCATCATCACGTGGACGCCCGTATCGACTTCCGGGTGGTAGTCGGCGCGCTGCGGCACGCCCCACAGCGCATCGACCTCGGGCAGGATGCGCGCGAGCGCGCCGCACTCGCGCAGCACCGCGAACATCCGCGACGGCTTCGCTTCCATCAGCCCGCGCGCGATTTCCTGCCACACGCGCTCGGGTACCAGCGCGTCGACCTCGCCCGCGTCGACCATCCGCCGCATCAGCGCGAGCGTCTCGTCCGCCACCGTGAAATCCGCGAACCGCGCGGCGAAGCGCGCAATCCGCAGGATCCGCACCGGATCCTCGACGAATGCGTCGCTCACGTGCCGGAACACGCGGGCGCGCAGGTCGGCCTGCCCGTCGAACGGATCGATCACGGGCCCGACCAGCACGCCCTCCGGGTTCACCTCGCGCGCCATCGCGTTGATCGTCAGGTCGCGCCGCGCGAGATCCTCGTCGAGCGTCACGTCCGGCGCGTAATGGAACTGGAAGCCGTGATAGCCGGCCGCCGTCTTGCGCTCGGTGCGCGCCAGCGCGTACTCCTCCTGCGTCTGCGGATGCAGGAACACCGGGAAATCCTTGCCGACCGGCCGGTACCCCTGCGCGGCCATCTGCTCGGGCGTCGCGCCCACCACCACGTAGTCGCGGTCCTGCACGGGCACGCCGAGCAATTCGTCGCGGATCGCTCCGCCTACTGCGTAAATGTTCATGGCGTCGGCTCGTATTCGGCGATCACGTTCGTTTCGCGGCGCGCGGCGTCGATCCAGCGCTGCACGGCCGGCAGCGCCGTCACGCGCGCCGCATAGCCGGCCGCGTCCGGCGACAGGCCCGGCGCATACGTGTTGAAGCGCATCACGACGGGCGCGTACATCGCATCGGCGATCCCGAATTCGCCGAACAGGAACGGCCCGCCCGACGCTTCGAGACACGCGCTCCACAGCGCATCGATGCGCGCGACGTCGGCGAGTGAATCGGGCGTCGCCCCGCGCCCCGGCATCGACGCGCGCACGTTCATGCCCATCTGCGTGCGCAGCGCCGCGAAACCCGAGTGCATCTCGGCCGACACGCAGCGCGCGTGCGCACGTTCGAGCGGATCGGCCGGCCACATCGGAAATTGCGGATAGCGCTCGGCGAGCGTCTCGGCGATCGCGAGCGAATCCCAGATCGCGATGCCGTGGTCATCGACCAGGCACGGCACCTTGCCGGTCGGCGAGTATTCGCGGATGCGCGCGGCCGTGTCGTCGCGGCGCAGCTCGACCACGATCTCGTCGAACGGGATGCCGAAATGCGCGAGCAGCAGCCACGGCCGCATCGACCACGACGAGTAATTCTTGTCACCAATGACGAGTTTCATGACGGGATTCCGGACAACGCGAAAAGGGAAAACAAAGGGGCCGGACGACGGCGCCGCACGCGGGCGCTAGCGTCGCGAGCGGAACCAGTCGAATCGCGAGCGCTTCGTGGCTTCGCCGAGATACGCGGGCGCGATGCTTTCGAGACTCGCGGGCGAGATCCCGAGTTCCGGCGCGAGCGGGCCCGACAGCACGTTCGGCACCGACATCGTCGCGAGATTGTCCCGCGTGAGCACGGGCTCGCCGGGCAGGCACTCGAACACGCTCGCCTGCAGCCGCGCGAGCGCGTCGGGCAGCCGCACGATGCGTGCCTGCCGGCCGACCAGCGTGCCGCAATAGCGCACCAGCTGTTCGAGCGTATAGACGGTCGGGCCGCCGAGTTCGTAGGTCTTGCCGTGCGCGGCCGTGAGATCGAGCGTGTTGACGAACGCACGGACGACATCGCCGACGAATACCGGCTGGAAGCGCGCATCGGGCATCGCGAGCGGCAGCACGGGCACCGTGCGCTGCAGGTTCGCGAACGTGTTGAGGAACGCGTCGCCGGGGCCGAATACGACCGACGGGCGGAAGACCGTCAGCGCGAGCGAATCGGTCGCCGCGATCGCATGCAGCGCGGCCTCGCCGTCGCCCTTCGACCGCTGGTACATGCTCGCGCCGCGCGAATCGGCGCCGAGCGCACTCATGTGCAGCAGGCGCTGCACGCCGACTTCGGTGCAGGCGCTCGCGAGTGCGGCCGGCAGCGCGACGTGCGCGCGCTCGAAGCCCGGTCCGTACGGCGTACCGTGGCCGCCGTGCAGCACGCCGACCAGGTTGATCGCCGCGTGCGCGCCGGCGACGAAGCGCGCGAGCGTGCGCGTATCGAGCGCTTCGAGCTCGACGATCTCGACCGGCAGCATCTGCAGGTGGCGCGCGTGGTCGCGCCGGCGCGTGGCGATCCGGACCTGCTTGCCGGCGTCGATCAGCGCATTGACGAGCCGGCTGCCGATGAAGCCGGTGCCGCCCAACAGCGCGACGGTCTGGCGATCCATGTCTTGAGCCTCAAAAGAACACTGCCGCGTCTCGCGCGGCAGTGTGAAGATTGCGTATCAGGGCGAGATCATGCCTAGACGTTTCTTCAACGACTGCGGCTTGCCCTCGAAGAGCGCCGCATAGTAGACGGTGTTCGACAGCACGTTCTTCACGTAGTCGCGCGTCTCGTTGAACGGAATCGTCTCCGCGAAGATCGCGCCTTCGACCGGCTGCGTCAACACCTGGCGCCACTGGCGCGGCCGGCCCGGGCCCGCGTTGTAGCCGGCGGTGGCGAGCACCGGCGAGCTGTCGAAGTTGTTGTAGATGTCCGCCAGATACCAGGTGCCGAGCTGGATGTTGGTATCGATGTCGTGCATCTGCGCCCGCGTGATCGCGCCCATGCCGAGCTTCTTCGCGACCATCTGGGCCGTCGCCGGCATCAGCTGCATCAGGCCGCCCGCGCCCACCGACGAACGCGCGCTGATGATGAAGCGCGATTCCTGGCGGATCAGCCCGTACGCCCATTCGACGTCGAGGCCCGTCGATTGCGCATAGCGCTCGACGATGTTGCGGTACGGCGACGGATAGCGCAGCGTGAAGTCGTGCTCGGCTTTCGTGCGGTCGGCCGTGTTGACCGTGCGGTCGAGCAGCTCGACGCGCTTGCCGTATTCGGCAGCCGCGAGCAGCTGGCGATCGGTCATCCCGCGCAGCGGCCAGTTCCATTCGCGGTTGCCTTCGAGGCGCAGGTTCAGCCCGTAGAAGCGCTGAGCGAGCGCGAAGCCCGGAATCTTGCCCATCGCGTCGATCTCGGCGTCGCTCACCTTCGTGCGCGGCGGGATCGACGTGCGCTGCCCGAGCTCTTCGCCGGCGAGCTGCCCGTAGAAGTTGAACTGGCCGGCGACCTGCTCGAATTCCTGGTTCGCCTGCAGCGTGTCGCCGCTCTGCTTGAGCGCGCGCGCATGCCAGTAGATCCAGGCCGGATCGTCGCGCAGCGACGGCGGCATCTGCTCGATCGACCAGCGCACCATCGGCCAGTTGCCGGCGAGCAGCGCGGCGCGCGTGCGCCATTCGTAGCCGGGGTTCGACAGCGGCGCGTTGGTGGATTTCGCGTACCAGACCGACGCGAGCGGCGAACGCTTGATCGCGCCCTGATAGCCGATCGCGCCCCACGCGATCGCCTGTTCCTGCTTGGTCAGCGACGGCGCGACCGTCGTCAGCATGCCTGCCGCCGCGTCCGGATCGTTGCGCGCCATGCGGCCGAGCGCGATCAGCGCGAGCTGGTGCGACGTCGCGTCGGCGCCGACGCCGCGCGCGAGGTACAGCGGCGGCGCGCTCGTCGCCTGGTCGAAACCGACCGGGCGCGGGCCGAGCGCATCGACGATCTTGCCGCCGAGCGTCGTGTAGTTCTGCTCGTACGCGAGGCGTGCCTGCTGCCACACGTCGTCGCTCGTGAACTGCTGGTTGACGGTGAGCGCGGTGATCAGGTCGACGCAGGCGTCGCCGTAGTTCTTCGGCTCGACGAGCAGCGCACGCGCCGCATCGGCGACGTTCTCGCCGCGCGCCGCGCGCGATTCGAGCGCATAGCACTTGACCTGCGTGTCGTCGTCGAGCACGAAGCGCTTGTACTGGTCGTCGAAGTTGCGCCAGTCGTGGCGCGCGCCGAGCACGAGCAGGTAGTCGTTGCGCAGGCGGTCGGCGATCGCCTGGCCGTCGTAGCGCTGCAGGAACGACTGCACAGGCGCGTCCGGCGCATCGACGCGCGCGCGGCCCGTCGAATCGAACAGCTGCGGCTTGATCTGGAAATACTCGACGTAGGACGGGACCGGATAGTTCGGGATCATCGACGCGAGCTGCGCTGCTTTCGCGGCGTCGTTGCGGCGTGCGGCTTCGCGAAGCTGCACGAAGATCTGGTCATCCCCGGCGAGCGTGTCGTCGTTCGGTGCGGCGCACGCGGCCGTACCCGCGACGAGCGCGACGGCCGAAAGCGTCAGCGCGACCGCGCGATATACTCGAAAAAGGCTGTTCGACATCGTTTTGAATGGAGCACGAATTGAGCGAAAGCATAGCACGCCACCCTGTGCCGAACCCGAAGGTTGCGCTGCGCAAAACGCTGTCCGGCGCGCGTCGCGACGCCGCGTCGCAGCCTGCCGCGAACGCCGCACTCGATGCGCGGCTGCGCACGCTGCTCGACCGCCTGGCACCGCACACGGTCGGCTTCTACTGGCCGCTGCCCGGCGAATTCGATGCGCGCGATGCGGTGCTCGCGTGGTGCGCGGCAGGTGCCGGCCGGCGCGCCGCCTTGCCGGTGATCGGCGAGCGTCACACGCCGCTCGCGTTCCATGCGTGGGATGCGCACACGCCGATGCGCGAAGGTCATCACCGGATTCCGGAGCCTGCGTCGGGAATCGTCGTCGTGCCCGACCTGTTGCTGATTCCGTGCGTGGGATTCGATCCGCAGCGCTACCGGCTCGGCTACGGCGGCGGCTACTACGACCGCACGCTCGCCGCGTGGCCGGATGACACGCTGCCGGTGACGGTCGGCATCGCGTACGAAGCGTGCCGCGTCGACGCGCTGCCGGCCGAAGCGCATGATCTCGCGCTGCGTTGGATCGTGACCGACGCCGCGCTGTACCCGGCCGCCGGATGACGCGGCGCGCGGCGTCGCGGTCGTTGCCGCACGCCCGTCAGCGCAGTCTCGCGCGCAACAGTTTTCGCAATCGCTTACAGCGACGCCGCCGCGCGGGCGGCCGTGTCGTAGAGGCCCGATGCGTGGCGCAGGAGTTGCGCCGCGTCGCCGATCTGCTCGTTGGTGAGCCCGCTGTCCTTCAGCGTCTCGATCAGGCAGTGCTCGCGCACCTCGCGATATTTCAGGCACAGGTCGCGGCCCGCGTCGGTCGCGAAGAAGAACGCTTCCTTGCCGCTCTTCTCGCTCTTCACGTAGCCGCGGGCGATCAGTTTTTTCAGCGCATAGGTCGCGACGTGCGTATCCTCGATATTGAGCACGAAGCAGATGTCGGCGAGCTTCTTCTTGCGTTCGCGATGGCTGACATGATGCAGCAGCGACACCTCGACCGCCGTCATGTCCTTCGCGCCGGCCGCCGACATGCAGCGCACCATCCAGCGATTGAACGCGTTGCCGGCCATGATGAGCCCGTATTCGAGCTCCGACAGCTCCGCGCTCGAATCGGAAACGAGGTGTTCGGATGACACGATCTTGGTCGGATGACGCTTCATGGAAAGGCGGCGCAAGCGGGATGTCAGGGTGTGCCGAGTGTACGCCAGAAGCCCCGGTATACGGGCTAGGCGAAAACGCTTATTGGTAACTTATCGATATCTTATTGACAATGTGCGCTAACATTGCCGTCCGAACCGTGCCAGCCCGATGACGCAACCCCGCATTTATCCGCTCGGCGATGCCGCCCTCGTCTGCGAGGTGCCGCCGCCCGCCACGCTCGATTGCCAGCGCCGCGTCTGGGCCGTTGCCGAGGCCGCGCGCGCGTGGCCCGACGTGATCGACGTCGTGCCGGGCATGAACAACCTGACCATCGTGTTCGACGCGCTCGCGGCGACGGCCGAATCGCTCACGCCCGCGCTGCGCGACGCGTGGGAGACGGCCGACGTCGAGCATGCTGACGGCTGCGAGGTCGAGATCCCGGTCGAATACGGCGGTGCCGCCGGCCCCGACCTGGCGGCCGTCGCCGCGCACACGGGCCTGCCGGCCGACGAGGTCGTCGCGCGCCACGCGGCCGGCGAATACGTCGTGTTCTTCGTCGGCTTCCAGCCGGGCTTCGCATATCTCGGCGGCCTCGACGCGTCGCTGCACACGCCGCGCCGCGCCGCGCCTCGCCTCGAGGTGCCGGCCGGCTCGGTCGGCATCGGCGGCGCGCAGACGGGCATCTACCCGGCCACATCGCCCGGCGGCTGGCAGCTGATCGGCCGCACGTCGCAGGTGCTGTTCGATCCGGCGCGGCCGCAGCCGACGCTGCTGCTGCCCGGCGATCGCGTGCGCTTCACCATTGCGGGAGTCGACGCGTCATGACCCAGAGCAACGCACCGGGCACCATCGAGGTGTTGCGCGCCGGCCCGCTGTCCACCGTGCAGGATCTCGGGCGCCGCGGCAGCCGCCACCTCGGCGTCGCGCAGGGCGGCGCACTCGACGGCCTCGCGCTCGAGGTCGGCAACCGGCTCGTCGGCAACCGCCCCGACGCGGCGGCCGTCGAAGTCACGATCGGCCCCGCCGCGTTCCGCTTCACGCGCGCGACGCGCATCGCGATCACCGGCACCGAATTCGGCGCGACGCTCGACGGCCGGCGCGTGTATTCATGGTGGAGCCTGCCGGTCGAGGCCGGGCAGACGCTCGTGCTGCCGGCCGCGAAACGCGGGATGCGCGGCTATCTGTGCATTGCGGGCGGCATCGACGTGCTGCCAATGCTCGGCTCGCGCAGTACCGATCTCGCGTCGCGCTTCGGCGGCCTCGGCGGCCGCACGCTGCGCGACGGCGACCGGCTCCCGGTCGGCGTGCCGCCGGCCGGCGCGGGCTGCCTCGCGGCCGATGCGCCCGAGTTCGGCGTGAAGGCGCCCGCGTGGTGCGCGTTCGTGCGCGTCGACGAGCCGCCGCGCCGTCACCGCCCCGCGCATGCGCCTTGGGCGATGCCCGTGCGCGTGCTGCCGGGCCCCGACTACGCATCGTTCGCGGCCGATTCGCAGCAGGCGTTCTGGGACGAGGAATGGCTCGTCACCGCGAACAGCAACCGGATGGGCTATCGCCTCGCCGGCGCCGAGCTCGCGCGCGAGCGGCCGGTCGAGCTGCTGTCGCACGCGGTGCTGCCCGGTACGATCCAGGTGCCGCCGAACGGCCAGCCGATCGTGCTGATGCACGACGCGCAGACCACTGGCGGCTACCCGAAGATCGGCACGGTGATCCGCGCCGATCTGTGGAAACTCGCACAGGCGCGGCTCAACCTGCCGATCCGCTTCGTGCGCACGACACCCGACGCCGCGCGCGCCGCCCTCTCCGCGGAACGTGCCTATCTGCGGCAGATCGACGTTGCGATCGACATGCGAGAAGAAGCGCGCCGTCGCGCTCAATCGCGCGCAGCGTGACAATGGCGGAAGCAGTAACGAAGGACGTGCCACGCAATCAGTGGACGAGGAAACATCATGGAAATCGATCTGAATGCCGATCTCGGCGAAGGATGCGGATCTGACGAGGCGCTGCTCGACCTCGTCACGTCGGCGAACATCGCCTGCGGCTGGCATGCAGGCGGCGCGAATGCGATGCGCGACTGCGTGCGCTGGGCCGTGCAGAAAGGCGTGTCGATCGGCGCGCACCCGAGCTTTCACGATCCGGAAAATTTCGGCCGCAAGGAAATGCAGCTGCCGGCCGGCGACATCTACGCGGGCGTGCTGTACCAGCTCGGCGCGCTGTCGGCGATCGCGCAGGCCGAAGGCGGGCGCATCGCGCACGTGAAGCCGCACGGCGCGCTGTACAACCAGGCCGCGCGCGACCCGCTGATCGCCGACGCGGTGGTGTCCGCGATCCACGACTTCGATCCGTCGCTCGCGGTGTTCGGGCTCGCGAACAGCGTGTTCGTCGCGGCCGCGCGGCATGCGGGGCTCGCCGCCGTGGAGGAAGTGTTCGCCGATCGCGGCTACCGCGCGGACGGCTCGCTCGTGCCGCGCAACCAGCCCGGCGCCTTGATCGACGATGAAGACGCGGTGCTCGCGCGCACGCTCGACATGGTGCGCAACCGGCAGGTGCGTGCCTTGAGCGGCGAATGGGTGCCGCTCAACGCGCAGACCGTCTGCCTGCACGGCGACGGGCCGCATGCGCTCGCGTTCGCGAAGCGGATCCGCGCGGCACTGGAGGCCGCCGGCGTCGACGTCGTCGCACCCGGCGCACTGCAGGCCGACGAAGGCGCGTGACGCGCATTCATCCCGTACAGCAGCGCACGCTGCACGTATCGGCCGCACAAAAGAAAAAAGCGCCCTCGTGGCGCTTTTCCGTTGGCGCAATCGCTGCGGCTTCGCCGTCTGTCGATTCGCCCCCCGAAACCGTCTTTCGACGGTGACCGGAAAAATCTTCCGGATTAAAAAACGTCCGCCGCCGCCCGATCACTGCATTCCCCGGTCAGACGACGGAACGTTGCTTATGTGCAAGTCGGCCTGCATGCATGTGTTATCCGACGATGATTGGCCCCGCCGTGCATGCAGACTCTCCGCGGCCGGCACGTGCTTCACGTGCCGGCGACGCTCACCCCGCGCTTTATTTCTGCTACCCCGTAGAACTTATCTATTCTTTTCATTTTTTCAACTTGTGGGGTGAAGAATAGAGATTGGCAGAACGGGATGTCAATCGTTTTAAACGCTATTTTCCGACGAATCAAGGGTTTTCCTTATCGATTCACACCGCGGCTCATGCGCTTCACGCCGTGCGCGCGATGTCAATCAAACAGGGGAAGATCAGGGCGTACCGCCGGCCGCGATCAGTTCGCGTCGACCCGGTATCCTTGCTGGCGCAACAATTCGAGCACGCCGCGCGGGCCGCCCAGATGCAGCGCGCCGATCGCGACGAACAGCGGCCGGTTCGGCGCGGCGATTGCGGTCATTCGTGCAACGAAGCGCCGGTTGCGCTCGTACACGATCTTGTTGTCGATTGCGTCCGACAACGCCTTCGAACGCGCGAGCCGCTCGCTCTTCGCGACGGCCCACGCGGAGATCGCGTCGGCGTCGCCAATTCGCCACAGCCGGTGCAGCGCCTTGATGTCGTCGGCGTTCTGCGCGGGCGTCTGCACCATGTCCTGCGCGAGCATCTCGCGCTGCTCGGCCGGCGTCAGCCCGGTGAACGCGCGCATCTGTTCGGCGAGCGTCTCGAGCCCGATCACGCGGCCGCCCTTCTTCTTCAGGAACACGTTCTGCAGCTGCGCCTCGGTGCCGTATTCGGTCTGCAGGCCGGCCGACAGCGAGTCGTAGGTCTCGACGACGAGCGCCGCGAGCCACGGCCGCATCTTGCGGATTTCGGCGAGCGCGGCAGGATTGCCGCGCAGGCGCGCCGCGAGCCGCTGCCACAGCGGTTCGGGCAGCAGGCGCTGCAGGCACGGATAGCGGCACACGCCATACTTCGACACGTCGTCCTGCGATTCGAGCAGGTCGTCGGGCGACAGCTCGAGCGCGAGCGTCGGCGATGCGGCGAGCGCCGCGAGGATGCGCGGCCGGAACGGCTGCGCGCTCGGGTAATCGGACGGGTCGCCGGTGTGCAGCGTGCCGAGCACGTACAGCGTGACGTTGCCCTTCGTTGCGACGTAGAACGGCATGCGCGCGGGCTGCACGCGCACGGTGCCGCGCGACACCGTGCCGTCCGACACGGACGGTGCGTGGAAGCCCGGCAGGCTCATGCCGGGCGGCGGGACTTGCGACGGATGGATCGGTGAGGTGGCCGGCGCGCGCCCTTCGGCGCGCGCGGATTCGACGGGAACCACGAGGCTGGCCGCCACGCACGCGCCGGCCAGCGCCGCGCCCGTGACGGTGCGCACGCTCCAGCGCCGCGCGTAACGGTACGCACGCATCACGCGCGCACCGCTCGTCCCCGCACGGCGCACGCCGGACACGCGCGCCGCCAACACTTCAGGCATTCGCCTCCCCTACCTCCTCGGCGCGATGGCACGCGACCTGCCGGCCATCGACCTCGCGCAGCTTCGGCTCCTCCACGCGGCACCGCTCGACCGCGTACGGGCAGCGCTGGTGGAACGCGCAGCCCGACGGCGGATTGAGCGGCGACGGCAGTTCGCCCTGCAGCTTGATCTGCACGCGGCGGTCTTCCTCGAAGATCGCCGGCGTCGCCGACATCAGCGCCCGCGTGTACGGATGGCGCGGCCGCGCGTAGATCGTTGCCTTGTCGCCAAGCTCGGCGACGCTGCCGAAGTACATCACCATCACGTCGTCCGCGACGTGCTCGACCACCGACAGGTTGTGCGAGATGAACACGTAGCTCGTCTTGAACTGCTCCTGCAGATCCATGAACAGGTTCAGGATCTGCGCCTGGATCGACACGTCGAGCGCGGACACCGGCTCGTCGGCGACGACGATGCGTGGATCGAGGATCATTGCGCGCGCGATCGCGACACGCTGGCGCTGGCCGCCCGAGAACATGTGCGGATAGCGCTTCGCGTGCTCGGGCCGCAGGCCGACCGTGCGCATGATCTGCGCGATGCGCTGCGCGCGCTCGGCCGCCGTCAGGTTCGCGTTGATCTCGAGCGGCTCGGCGAGCGTCTGCTCGACGGTCTTGCGCGGGTTCAGCGATGCGAACGGGTTCTGGAACACCATCTGCACGCGGCGGCGCAGGTCGGCAACCGTCTCGCGGCTCGCGCCGGCGACGTTCTTGCCGTCGATCGTCAGGCTGCCCGACGTGGGCGTCTCGATCATCGTGAGCTGGCGCGCGAGCGTCGACTTCCCGCAGCCCGACTCGCCGACGACGGCGAGCGTCTTGCCGCGCTTCAGCGAGAACGACACGCCGTTCAGCGCCTTCACGGTGCCCTGCCCGAACATCCCGCGCTTCACCGAGTAGTGTTTCGCGAGGCCGTCGGCCACCAGGACGGCTTCATCGTCGTGCGACGCGCGAGGCGTCTGATTGACTGCATTCATCGTGCGCCTCCCGTCAGGTCGAGGTTGGAAACATTGAGCGGCCTGATGCAGCGCGCGCGCATCGCATCGTTGGCCGGTACCAGCGTGTCGAGCGCCGGCCGCGCCTTGCGGCAATCGTCGACGACGTATTTGCAGCGCGGCGCGAACAGGCACCCGGACGGGCGATCATCGCGGCCCGGCACCATGCCGGGCAATGCGGCAAGGCGACGCGCCCCCTGATTGTGCTCGGGAATCGCCGCGAGCAGCGCTTCGGTGTACGGATGATGCGGCGCACGGAAGATGTCGGGCACGCTGTTGGTCTCGATGATCTCGCCCGCGTACATCACCGCGACGCGCTGCGCGACCTCCGACACCACGGCCAGGTCGTGCGAGATCAGCACGAGCGCCATGCCGCGCTCCTTCTGCAGCTTCACGAGCAGATCCATGATCTGCGCCTGGATCGTCACGTCGAGCGCGGTGGTCGGCTCGTCGGCGATCAGCAGCTTCGGGTTGCATGCGACGGCCATCGCGATCATCACGCGCTGGTTCATCCCGCCCGACATCTGGTGCGGGAACGACGCGATGCGGTTCTTCGCATCGGGAATGCCGACCTGGTCGAGCAGTTCGAGCGCGCGCCGGTTCAGCGCGTCGCCGCGCAGGCCTTCGTGCAGCTTCAGCACCTCCTTGATCTGGTAGCCGACCGTGTAGCTCGGGTTCAGGCTCGTCAGCGCGTCCTGGAACACCATCGCGATGTCCTTGCCGACGATCTTGCGGCGCGCCTTCGGCGACGCCTTCAGCAGATCGACGCCGTTGAACGTGACCTCGTCGGCCGTCACCTTGCCCGGCGCGTCGATCAGGCCCATCAGCGCCATCATCGTCACGCTCTTGCCCGAGCCCGATTCGCCGACGACGCCGACCACCTCGCCCGGCGCGATCGACATGTTGATCCGGTCGACAGCGGGCAGGCCGTTGAAGTTCACCGCGAGATTGCGGATGGTCAGAAGATTCTGTGTCATGTCACGCCATCCGTTTCAGTTTGGGATCGAGCGCGTCACGCAGCCCGTCGCCGAGCAGGTTGATCGCGAGCACCGAAATCAGGATCGACAGGCCAGGCATCGTCACGATCCACCACGCGTTGTCGATGTAGTCGCGCGCGGAGGCCAGCATCGCGCCCCACTCGGCGGTCGGCGGTTGCACGCCGAGGCCGAGGAAGCCGAGCGCGGCCGCGTCGAGGATCGCCGACGAGAAGCCGAGCGTCGCCTGCACGATCAGCGGCGCCGTGCAGTTGGGCAGCACCTGCGAGAACATCAGGCGCAGCGTGCCGGCACCGGCCACGCGCGACGCCGTCACGTATTCCTTCTGCAGCTCGCCGAGCGCCGACGCGCGCGTCAGGCGCACATAGGCCGGCAGCGCGACGATCGCGATCGCGAACATCGTGTTGGTGAGGCCCGGGCCGATGATCGCGACGACCGCGACCGCGAGCAGCAGCGACGGCAGCGCGAGCAGCACGTCCATGATGCGCATCACGGGCGTGTCGGCCCACTTCTGGAAGAACGCGGCGACGAGCCCGAGCACGATGCCGGGGATCAGCGCGAGCACGACCGACACGAAGCCGATCCAGAACGACATCCGCGCGCCGAACATCAGTCGCGAAAGAATGTCGCGGCCCGCTTCGTCGGTGCCGAGGATGAATTGCCAGTTGCCGCCGGCGAGCCACGCGGGCGGGATCTTCACGAAATCGCGATATTGCTCGACCGGGCTGTGCGGCGCAATCAGCGGCGCGAGCAGCGCGACTGCGATCAGCACGATCACGACGATGCCGGCGCCGACGGCACCGCGGTTGCGCGAGAAGTTGGCCCAGAACTCGCGCAGCGCGAGCGCACGGCCGCCGGCCGGCGCGGATTCGGTCGGCAGGGTGTTTTGCAGATTGCTCATGGAATTACCTCGTGTGGCGGATGCGCGGATTCAGCACGCCGTACAGCAGGTCGACGACCAGGTTCACGACGATCACGAGCGTCGCGATCAACAGGATGCCGCCCTGGACGACCGGATAGTCGCGGCGGCCGATCGCATCGATCAGCCATTTGCCGACACCGGGCCACGAAAAGAGCGTCTCGGTCAGCACGGCGCCCGCGAGCAGCGTGCCGATCTGCAGGCCGATCACGGTGACGACCGGGATCAGCGCGTTGCGCAGCGCATGCACGACGACCACGCGCACGGGCGACAGCCCCTTCGCGCGGGCGGTGCGGATGTAGTCCTCGCGCAGCACTTCGAGCATCGACGAGCGCGTCATCCGCGCAATCACCGCGAGCGGGATCGTGCCGAGCACGATCGCGGGCAGGATCAGGTGGCTCACCGCCGACTTGAACGAGCCTTCGTCCGGCGCGAGCAGCGCGTCGATCAGCATGAAGCCCGTCGGGTGCGGGAAATCGTATTCGACGGCGATGCGCCCCGACACGGGCGTCCAGCCGAGGTATGACGAAAACACCATGATGAGGATCAGCCCCCACCAGAAGATCGGCATCGAGTAGCCGGTGAGCGCGGTGCCCATCACGCCGTGGTCGATGACGGAACCGCGCCGCAGCGCGGCGATCACGCCGGCCGGCAGCCCGACCGCGAGCGCGAACACGAGCGCGCACAGCGACAGCTCGACGGTCGCCGGGAAGCGCGCGAAGAATTCGCCCGCGACGCTCGTGTTGGTGATGATCGACATGCCGAGGTCGCCATGCAGCGCCCGGCCGATGTAGTGGACGTACTGCAGGGGCAGCGGCTGGTCGAGCCCGAGGCGTTTCATCGCCTCTGCGTGCATCGCGGGGTCGACGCCGCGCTCGCCCATCATCACTTCGATGGGATCGCCCGGTATCAGGTGAATCAGCGCAAACGCCAGGATGGTGATGCCGATGAAAGTCGGGATCACCATGCCCACGCGGCGCAACACGAATCTGAGCATGATGCGTCTCGTATTTTCTTGTGGGAAATGTGCGACCGGCGACGGGAAGCTTTTGGCCTCCCGCCGCCGGATGAGTTAGCCGGTCTTCGCGACAGCTTACGACAGGTGTGTTACTTCACGCCAACACCGTCGAAGCGGGCATAGCCGAGCGGTTCGATACGCATGTCGACCACGTTCTTGCGCACCGGCTGGTAGACCGTCGAGTTCGCGATCGGCGAGAACGGCAGCTGTTGCGCGAAGATCTGCTGGGCCTGCGTGTAGAGCTTCGTCCGTGCGTCCTGGCCGGTCGTCGTACGGCCCTTCTGGACCAGTTCGTCGAACGGCTTGTAGCACCAGTGCGAGAAGTTGTTGCCCTTGATCGCTTCGCAGCCGAGCAGCGTGCCGAGCCAGTTGTCCGGATCGCCATTGTCGCCCGTCCAGCCGATCAGCATCGTGTCCTGCTCGCCCGAGTGCGCGCGCTTGATGTACTCGCCCCACTCGTACGTGACGATCTTCGCCTTCACACCGATCTTCGCCCAGTCGGCCTGGATCATCTCGGCCATCAGGCGGGCGTTCGGGTTGTACGCGCGCTGCACGGGCATCGCCCACAGCGTGATCTCGAAACCGTTCGGGAAGCCTGCCTTCGCGAGCAGCGCCTTCGCCTTCGCGGTGTCGTAGGCCGGCAGCTTCAGGTTCTTGTCGTACGACCATTGGGTCGGCGGCACCGGTGCGTTCGCGGCCTGGCCGGCGCCCTGGTAGACGGACTCGAGGATCGCCTTCTTGTTGATCGCCATGTCGAGCGCCTGACGCACTTCGAGCTTGTCGACCGGCTTGTGCTCGACGTTGTACGCGAGGTAGCCGAGGTTGAAGCCGGCCTGTGACGGCATGTCGACGTTCGAGTCGGCCTTCAGCGTCGCGATGTCGGCCGGGCGCGGGTAGCTCATCACCTGGCATTCGTTGCGCTTGATCTTCTGCACGCGCACGCCCGGATCCGGCGTGATCGAGAAGATCAGCTTCGAGATCTTCACTTCGCCCTTCTTCCAGTAATCAGGATTGCCATCGAAGCGGATCGTCGCGTCCTTCGTGTAGCTGCGGAAGATGAACGGGCCCGTGCCGACCGGCTTCTGGTTGATGTCGGCGGCCTTGCCGGCCTTCATCAGCTGATCGCCGTATTCGGCCGACAGGATCGATGCGAATTCCATCGCCATGTTCTGGATGAACGGCGCATTCGGCTCGGCCAGCGTGAACTTCACGGTGTACGGATCGACCTTCTCGATCTTCGTGATCAGCTTGTCGAGGCCCATGTCGGTGAAGTACGGGAACGACACCGGGTATGCCTTGCGGAACGCATTGTTCGGGTCGAGCATGCGCTCGAACGAGAACACGACGTCGTCCGCGTTGAATTCACGCGTCGGCTTGAAGAAGTCGGTCGTGTGGAACTTCACGCCGTGGCGCAGGTGGAACGTGTACACCTTGCCGTCGGACGATACGTCCCACTTCTCGGCGAGGCCCGGCTCGACCTTCGTGCCGCCGCGCTCGAATTCGACGAGGCGGTTGTAGACGGTGAACGTGGCGGCGGTGAAATCGACGCCGGTCGTAAATTGCGCGGAATCGAAACCCGCCGGGCTGCCTTCTGAGCAGTAGACGAGCGTTTTGTTCGGGATCTGTGCGAATGCAGAGCCCGCGACGCCGAGCGATGCCGCTGCCACGCCTGCAATGGCGGTAACACGCAGGGTGTGCAACAGACGGTTGTATTCCATGTTTCCTCCAGGTCTCCAGATCGGAACCGGTCCCGCCAGGGTCCGGCGTACGCGGATATTACTTGAGCTAACGATGCGGCAACAAGCTGGAGAAAAAACTCTTCTAGACGCACCCACGCGGGTTTTTGCCGATGTATCGCGCGAATGAAAAATGCGAAAAACGCGCGCGAGCGACAGTTCCGTTCATTCGGCGCAAGTTTCGTTCGACAACTAAACAATTCGGGCGCGAACGCGTCGGTTCAGCGAGGCTGCTTTCGTCTTCGGGCCACCCATCATTGCGTTTTACGAAACGATCCGATGACCGTCTTCAATCCGTCATGCGATCACGCCGGCGCGTCGAGGTCGGCACTGCGCGCGGGCACGAATGCGACCGCGACGATCGACAGCGCGATCCCGGCCATCACGTAATAGGTCGGCGCGAGCGGCGTGCCCGTCACCTTGATCAGCCACGTGACGATGAACTGCCCGAAGCCGCCGAACAGCATCACCGCGACGTTGTACGCGATCGACAGCCCGGTCGAGCGCACGTTGGCCGGGAACAGCTCGGCGATCATCGCGCCGAACGGTCCGTAGTAGCCCGCGAGCGTCACCGACAGCACGGCCTGCACCGCGATCAGCCGCCCGATGCTCGGCGCCGCATCGAGCCAGGCGAACAGCGGATACATCAGCGCGAGCGTCAGCACCAGCGACCACAGCGACAGCCCCTTGCGGCCGATGCGATCGGACCATGCGCCCGCGATCGGCGACAGCACCATCAGCAGCAGGTTGCCGACGATCACCGCGTAGAACGATTCCGAGTACGGCAGCTTCAGCTGCTTCACCGCGAAGGTCGGCAGATAGCTGATCAGCACGTAGATCGTCACCGTCAGCGCGATCACCGAGCCGAGCCCGCACAGCACCTCGCGCGGGTAGCGCGTGAACACTTCGCCGAGCGTCGCGCGGCGCGCGCTCTGCTGCGCATGCAGGAACGCTTCGGAATCGGCGAGATGGCGGCGGATGTAGAAGCCGATCGGGCCGATCACGAGCCCGAGGATGAACGGCACGCGCCAGCCCCAGCTGCGCAGCGCGTCGTGCGACAGCCCGCGCGTGACGGCCGCGCCGACGAGCGCGCCGATCAGCAGCGCGGCTGCCTGGCTCGCCATCTGCCAGCTGCCGTAGAAACCGCGTTTCGAGAACGGCGCCGCCTCGATCAGCAACGCCGTCGCACTGCCGAATTCGCCGCCCGCGGAGAAGCCCTGCAGCAGCCGGCCGAGCACGATCAGGATCGGGCCGCCGATGCCGATCGCCGCGTAGGGCGGCGCGATCGCGAGCAGGAAGATGCCGGCCGTCATCAGCAGGATCACGAGCGACAGCGCGGCCTTGCGGCCCGCGCGATCCGCGTACAGTCCGAACACGATGCCGCCGATCGGGCGCATGAAGAACGCGACGCCGAACGTCGCGGTGGTGAGGAGCAGCGACGAATATTCGCTGGAGGTCGGGAAGAACAGCTCGGCGATCACGACCGTCATGAAGCCGAACACCGTGAAGTCGTACCACTCGAGCGCGTTGCCGATCACGGCAGCGGCCACCGCACGGCGGTTCAGCGCACGCTCGGGCCGGACCGTTTTGGTTGAATTCGCAATCGTCGCCATGCGTGCCTCGTCCTCGTGATTTCGCCGTGTCGGGCGGTGCGGCGCGCGGGTGGGTCGCGGCGCGCAGGTTTGCAGCGAGTGTAGAAAGCGCCGGAACCGTTTTCAAGCATTAAAAAACGCCCGCCATCTTTCGACGGCGGGCGTTTTGCGGTTTTCGCCACAATG
>NZ_QTQI01000043.1 GCF_003853705.1 Burkholderia sp. Bp8992
TTGCTGGTGGCGGACGGATCCTGCGCGCACGCGGCCAATAGCAACAGCAGCCCCGGTGCGAGTAAACGGCGGTACATGGGTACTTTCCTCACGTTCTTATTTGCGCCGCACTGCGTCGCGCGCACTCACCCGCGAGCCCGCCCCCGCAGCGGCGGCGGATATCGTCCGCCGGCCCGCATCCAGGGTTCTCTCAGGTTCTCTTTTCGGCTTGAAACATCACGGCAACGCCGCACTGACGAAGACGCGGACGCGCACGAGGCGCCGCAACCGCCCTTTCTCGATGCCGTTACCGTGCCGTTGCAGCACCACCCGACAGAAGCACCCCGCCCCTTATTTCCGTATCAATCCCGGAAAACGTCGATTGCCGCTTACTGGGTTCAAATGATACATATCGGTCTATCTAATAGTCAAGGTGACTTGAAAACCGGCCCGACGGCCGAGTTTTCTCGAGGAAAGAAGCCTGCCGCGTAAAGGCCGGAACGCGGAATTTCATCGAGCGGCAAGATGCTAGAATAATCGGTCTATGGCTTGAAATATCGAGGAGGAGCTGCTCGTGCGAGCCAACAAACGCCAACTGGTGGTTGACAAGGCGACCGAACTGTTTTCCAGGCACGGATTCCACCCGGTGGGTGTCGACTGGATCATCGACGATTCCGGCGTCGCCCGGATGACGCTGTATCGACATTTTGCAAGCAAGGACGAACTCATCCGCGAAGTCCTCGTCCAGCGTTACGACCTGATCGTCGGCAGCATCGATGCGCAGCTTCGGCACATTGCCGATCCGGTCGAACGCGTCAAGACCATCTTCGACTGGTACGGGGCCTGGTTCAGGACGCCTGAATTTGCCGGATGCCTGTTCGAGCGCGCACTGGCCGAATTCGGCACCGCCTATGCGCCGATCTCGGACGTCGCCATCCGTTATCGCCGCAAGATGGTCGAGTGGATCACCGAACTGATCGAGGCGCTTGTGCCGCCCGACACGGCAAACCGGCTGGCGACCGTCTTCATGATGCTGCTCGATGGTGCAACGGTGGAAGCCCGGGCGTTCAACGATTCCGCCGCCGCCGGGCGCGCGTGGCAAGCCGCGCACGCGCTGCTCGATCAGGCCATGCACACGGCGGCCTCGCCCGCCGAGGGGGCGGGCACCACGATGTAACGGGCGTCGCGGGTCGGCGTATCGCAAGCAAACCGGGGGCGAACGGTGCCGGGGAGAATGAAATGCATGACCGGATGCACTTGATCGGCTTCACGATGGGCGTGGCAATCGCCTTTGCAAGCTGCACGTCACTGGATGTCAGCCGATATGAAATCCAGAAGCGGGACTCGAACGGGCTCACGATCATTGCATTTACCACGCAAGATCCGGCGTCGTTCGACCAAACGCTGTGGGCCGACCACGTCTACCTCCAGTACGCAGTCACGCCGGTCACCGTTCGGCGGCAATTCGATGCGGGCGCAACCAATGTCGAGGACTATCCATTCGCCGCGAGGCGGCTCGACATTCACGCCCGATGCCCGATTCCCACGTCGGACTTCTGTTCCGCGTGGTTCATTCCGTTCCACGATCGCGCGGCACTTCATGGCCTGGATTACATGTCGGGGCTCGATGCAAACGAACCCGCGCTCCTGAAGTTGCGATTCGGCGGCGGCAGCATGGCCGGGGCCCGGCTGGTGTCGAAGGAACACACGATCAAGGTCGATGCCGGCGACGCGGCCAGACCAGACGGGCCGTGACGCCCGCATGGCCGATGCGCATGACGCATCTCCGTGCGCGGGAAAAACTCTACCCGAGCAGGCGCGCGTGTCGCACTCCCTGGAGGCCCATGTCATGAACGACAACGATTTTCTGCAGCCCGAGCTAACGGACCATCGCCCGCACACGGCAACGTAGGTCGGGCGCCTTGCCCGCGGCCCGATCACCGGCGCCGCCGATGACGATCCTGCCGGGACAGGCACGTATTCACAGCCGCGCCCGGCGCCGTTTCACTGCCCCGGTTCGATATATGCCGCGAGTTCTTCCGGCTGTCCGGACGGAAACGCGTCCTTCAGGTGATCGAGAAACGCGGAAACGCGCGCGCTCAACAGCCGCCTGGACGGATACAGCGCCCACACCGCGATGTCAGGCCCCGGCACGTCGCCCCAGCTGACGAGCGTGCCGGCGGCCAGATCGCGGCTCACGAGCGATACCGGCAGGCATGCGGCGCCCAGGCCGAGGCGGACCGTATCGCGCACCATGATCAGCGACGACAGCCGTGCCACCGGTTCGATCGGGATGCGCGACGTTCCTGCCGCGTGCGAGACCTCCCATGCAGCACGGCCGTCGTTCGCGCCGCGCACGACGGCCGGTACGGGCGCGTCGCCGCTCGGCCGCGCCAGCCCGGGCTTCGCGACGACGACCAGCCGGTCGCGCAGGAACACGCGCCCGATCAGGCTTTCGTCAGGGTCCGGGTTCACGCGGATCACGAGGTCGACACCTTCGTCGATCATGTCGACGGGCCGATCTTCCGTCGTTACCTCCAGCCGGACGTCCGGGTATTTCAGCGCGAACGTCGCCACCAGCTTGCCCATCGCGAACTGCGAAAAGAGCATCGGCGCGCTGATGCGCAGCCGGCCGCGCGGCCGCTCGCTCCCCGATGCGATCGCCGACGCGCTGTCGGCGAGCTCCGCGAGCAGCACGCCCGTGCGCTCGTAGAGCGCGCGCCCTTCCTGCGTGAGCGTCACGCCGCGCGAGCCGCGCTCGAACAGGCGCAGCGACAGGCTGTTCTCCAGTTCCGCAACGCGGCGCGACAGCGTCGCCTTCGGGCGATCGGCCGCGCGTGCGGCTTCCCCGAAGCTGCCATGGCGGGCGACGAGATTGAAATCGGCGAGAGCGAGCAGGTCCATGTGTTCCACCAATGAGACGGCACGTCTATTTATCACATCTTCCGGATCGCATGTGGATCACCTAACTTACGTGGGCAGTCAATCCCATCGTTACCTCAGGAGTGAACATCATGACCATTCTCGTTACCGGCGCCACCGGCCGTGTCGGCCGCCAGCTCGTCCGTCAACTCGTCGATCGCGGCGCCGACGTGCGCGTACTGGTGCGCGATCCGTCCAAGGCCGACTTTCCGGCGACAGTGTCCGTCGCGCAAGGCGACATGCTCGACGTCGACGCCCTTCGCACCGCGTTCTCCGGCGTCCGCACGCTGTTCCTGCTCAACGGCGTGGCGGGCGACGAATTCACGCAGGCGCTGATCGCGCTGAATCTCGCCCGCGAAGCGGGTATCGAGCGTGTCGTCTACCTGTCGGTCCTCCACGCCGACCGCTTCGTGAACGTGCCGCACTTCGCGGTGAAATCCGGCGCCGAGCGGATGATCGAGCAGATGGGCTTCAGCGCGACGATCCTGCGGGCCGCGTATTTCATGGACAACGAAGCGATGGTCAAGGACATGATCGTCGGGCACGGCGTCTACCCGATCCCGATCGGCAACAAGGGCGTCGCGATGATCGACGTGCGCGACCTCGCGGAAGTCGCGGCGATCGAGTTGATCCGCCGCAACGACGCGCCCGGCAAGCTGCCGGTCGACACCCTCAACCTGGTCGGCCCCGACACGCTGACCGGCCCGCAGCTGGCGTCGATCTGGTCGGACACGCTCGGCCGCCCGGTTGCCTATGGCGGCGACGATCCCACGCCGTTCGAAGACAATTTCGCGAAATTCATGCCGAAATGGATGGCATACGAAATGCGGCTGATGGCCGAACGCTACGTCAGCGACGGCATGATGCCGGAGGCCGGCGACGTCGAGCGGTTGACCGCGATCCTCGGCCGTCCGCTGCGGAAGTATCGCGACTTCGTGGCCGCGCTCGTGCGTTGAGCGCGATACCGCGCCTCCATGCGCCGCGCGGCTGTGCGGGCAGTTGCCGGGGGGAACCGGTCGCCGCTGCGTGGCCGGTTCGCCGCGGCCGCCATGCTGTCGCCGGTGACGACGGCCGCGCGACAGCGGCCCGGCCGATGTACCGGATTGCGCAGCATCCGGACCTCGGGCAGCGAAATGACGACGTCAATATAATCGGCTGTTCCTGCCTGTCGGCGATCGGCCATCTGCCGGTGTCGATCGCGGCTGCGTACAACCGCCCACTGGAGACGAGATGACCGCGCCTGCCCTTCCGTTTGCCGAATCGTTCGACCTCGAGGCCGCATTCGCCGACGTATCCGAATACTGGTCGCCCAAGGTGGTCGCGCAGGTCAACGATCAGTATGTGAAGGTCGCGAAAGTACGCGGCCAGCTCGTGTGGCACGACCACGCGCACGAAGACGAGCTGTTCTTCGTCGTGCGCGGCCACCTCAGGATCGAGTATGAAGGCGGCCGCGTCGCCGACGTGCCCGCCGGCTCGATGCACGTCGTGCCGCGCGGCACGCAGCATAATCCGGTCGCCGACGACGAATGCTGGATCGTGCTGATCGAGCCCGTGCAGACCCGGCACACCGGCGATGTCCAGTCGCCGCTGACCCGCACGATCGACGAGCAACTGGGTCGGGCGCGCTGAATTCGTCCGCCGCGGCGGGGCCGCGGTTTACAACATGGCCTGGCTGACCAGCCCGTACAGTCCGACTATCGGGTCGGCCGCGCCCTCGTGCGCCGCGGCCGGCGCGTTGCGAACCATCTTCGAACACGTATCCACCTGTTTCAGTCCCTGTTCGCCCAGCCACTCCGGTAGACAGGTCCCGTCAGGCACATCGATACGCACGAATTCGCCGTCCCGTTTCGTCAGCCAATAGGCGATCAGCGCCTTCGCGCACGCATCGTCGCTCGAACGCGGCGCGACTACCGGGCCGATCACGTAACCGCGACCGAAGCGCCGCAGCACCGAAAACCCGACGACCTCGCCGTCGCGTTCGAGCACGACGCATTCGCCCCGCATCTGCAACGCGGACAACAGCGCCTCGCGTTCGAGGCCGGACGCACGCGCGTCGAGTTCGACGAGGCGCGGCCAGTCGGCCGGCGAACCGGCACGCAGCCGCGCGCCATCGGGCACGGCCACCGCGGCGGGGCGCTCCACGTTGCCCTGATACTGGCCCAGCGATCCGCACACGTTGAACCCCAGTTTCTCGTAGAGCGGCCGACCGGCCGGCGTTGCGTGCAGAAACGTGATGCGCGGACCCAGTTCGTCGAGGAGCGTCTCCATCAATTTGCGGCCGATGCCCCGGCCCTGATGCGCGTCGGAGACGATCACGTGCCCGATCGCCGCGCGATCCGCGCCGTACTTCCAGCACATCGCCGTGCCGATGACCACGCCGTTTTCCTCGGCCGCGAACGCGATCGACGTGTCGGCGGAAAACTGCCAGTCTTCGGCCCTGAACGGCCAGCGAAGCGCCGTGGAAAGGGCATGAGCCGCGGGGACGTCCGCCGCGGTGAATCTCCGGTAGCGAAGCGCCGACGTTGCGCCGCGCTCCGTTACTTCATGTTCCTGGTTCATCAAGCAGTCCTTCCAATTGGTGTCGTCGTGCAACATGGCACGCCAGAAAAATCCGCGGCGATCACATCGAAGCGCCGCCCCGACGCATCACGGCGATCGCGAGAAATAATGCTGCGCCAGCGCGACCCAGTACCGGACGCCGGCCGGAATGATGTCGTCGTTGAAGTCGTATTTCGGGTGATGCAGCGCCGGTGCCGTCGCGCCGTCCTGCGCATTGCCGATCAGCACGTAAGCGCCCGGCCGCTCCTCCAGCATGAAGCCGAAGTCTTCGGACGTCATGTTCGGCGGCACGTCGCGAAACAGGCGTTCGTCGCCGAACGTGTCGCGAATCACCGTCTCGCAGAAGGCCGTCTCTGCCGGCGTGTTGACCGTCGCCGGGTAGTACTGAAAGAATTCCACGTCGACCTGCGCGCCATAGGCGCTCGCCAATCCCTCGCACGCGAGCCGGACGTCGCGCTGCAGCTTCTGCTGCAGTGACGACGACAGCGTGCGGATCGTGCCGCGCAACTCGGCGGTGTCGGGAATCACGTTGTCCGTCGTGCCCGCATGGAACATGCAGACGGAAATGACCGCGGGATCCACCGGATCCTTGTGTCGCGCGGCGATGGTCTGGCACTGCAGCACCATCGAGCACGCGAGCGGCACCGGATCGATGCCCAGATGCGGCTGCGCCGCATGCGCGCCCTTGCCCGTCACCGTGATCCTGAAACGCGAGCCCGCGGCCATGATCGCGCCGGTGCGCAGTCCGAAATGCCCGGCCGGCAACCCGGGCCAGTTGTGCATGCCGAACACCGCTTCCGTCGGATATTGCTCGAACAACCCGTCGTCGATCATCCTGCGCGCGCCCGCGCCGCCCTCTTCGCCCGGCTGAAACACGAAATGGACGGTGCCGGCCAACTGCGGCATCTCCTTCAGCACGCGCGCGGCGCCGAGCAGCATCACGGTGTGGCCGTCATGGCCGCACGCGTGCATGATCCCGTGCGTGCACGATGCATGCGAAAAGTCGTTGGCTTCGTGGATCGGCAATGCGTCGAGATCCGCGCGCAGCACGATGCCGCGGCCCGGATCCGCGCCGGGCAGGCTCGCGACCACGCCCGTGCCGCCCAGCCCGCGCGACACCGCATAGCCGAGCGCTTCGAGCTCGCGCGCGACGACGTCGGCCGTCCGGTGTTCTTCGAATCGCAATTCGGGATGCGCATGCAGGTCGCGGCGCAGTTTCGCCCAGTGCGCGTGATGCGCATGCAGCGACGAGTCGGGGATGACGGGGTTGTCCAATTTCGGCACCTTCAGAATGTAGCGGGCTTCCAACTGTATCGCCGGCGCGTATCTCGCGCATCGGCTGGGTCAGTCGTAATAGCCGACGATAGACTTGATCTCCATATACTCCTCCATCCCTTCGATTCCATACTCGCGGCCGTTGCCCGACTGCTTGTATCCGCCGAACGGTGCCTGGGGATCCCATGCGGGGTAGTTCAGATGCACCTGCCCCGAGCGGATGCGTGCGGCCACCGCGCGCACGCGCTCCATATCAGTGCCCTGCACATGCGCGCCGAGCCCGTAGACCGTGTCGTTCGCGATGGCGACCGCTTCGTCGACAGTGTCGTAAGGCAGGATCGTGAGCACCGGACCGAAGATCTCCTGCTGCGCGATCGCCATGTCGGTGCGCACGTCGGAGAAAATCGTCGGCCGCGTATAGAAGCCTTTATCGAAACCCGCCGGCCGACCGCGGCCGCCCGCGATCAGCTTCGCGCGTTCGTCGATCCCGACGTCGATCATCTGCGCGACCCGGCCGAACTGCGCGCGATTGGCGAGCGGCCCGTGCGTGGTGGCTTCGTCGAACGGATCGCCGACCACGAGCGTTTGCGCTGTCGCGATGGCCAGCGCCTCGACCTCGCCGAGCACGGCGCGCGGCACGATCATGCGGGTCGGCGCGCTGCACGATTGCCCCATGTTGCGAAAAGCGGCGGCGACGCCCGGCGGGATCGCACGCGACAGGTCCGCATCCGGCAACACGATGTTCGGCGACTTGCCGCCCAGCTCCTGCGCGACGCGCTTGACGGTCGCGGCCGCCGCCTGCGCAACGAGCACGCCGGCGCGCGTCGATCCGGTGATCGACACCATGTCGACCTCCGGGTGCGACGAAAGCGCCGCGCCCACCGTTTCGCCGCTGCCGCTCACGAGATTGAAGACGCCGGCAGGCACGCCCGCGTCGGCGATCACTTCCGCGAACAGCAGCGCGCTGAGCGGCGACAATTCGCTCGGCTTCAGCACCACCGTGCAGCCCGCCGCGAGCGCCGGCCCGACCTTCGCGGTGATCTGGTAGATCGGCCAGTTCCACGGCGT
Source organism: Burkholderia sp. Bp8992 (assembly GCF_003853705.1). Lineage (GTDB taxonomy): Bacteria > Pseudomonadota > Gammaproteobacteria > Burkholderiales > Burkholderiaceae > Burkholderia. The sequence continues at coordinate 7,804 of NZ_QTQI01000043.1, forward strand.
GATCAGCGCGCACACGCCGATCGGCTCGCGCGCGACCGCCGTCGTCCCGCGCCGCTCGACGAACGGGTAACGCGCGAGGTTGTCGCGTGCAACGCGAATATGCTCGGCCGCGAGCGGCACGTGCGCACCGCGGGCATAGCCGATCGGCGCACCCATCTCCAGCGTGAGCGCGGTGGCGAACAACTCGGCGCGCTCAAGCATCAGCGCATGCACACGGTCGAGCAGCGCGGCACGTTCCTGCGGCGAAGTCGCGGACCAGCGTTCGAACGCATTGCGCGCGGCCTGCACCGCGCGATCGGCGTCGCGCGCGCTGCCGAGCGGGATCTCGCACAGAGCGTCTTCGGTGGACGGGCTGACGACCGCGAACCGGTCGCCGCCGTCGGGCAGCACCCAGTCGCCGTCGATGAAAAAGCGATCGAGCCGGCCGGCTTGCGTTAGGTGAACAACGGGGGAATTCATTGAAGCGTGTCCTTGAGTCGATACCAGGCGCCGACGAACGGCAGGAACCAGGGTTTGCCGAAGTGACCCGGAATCGCGGGCCAGTCGAAACCTTTCCACGGGTTGAGATCGGCGCGTCCGTCCATGATCTCGGCCATCAACGTGCCCATCAGTGTGGCCATGTGCGTGCCGTGGCCGCTATAGCCCATCGAGTAATAGACGCCGTCGCGCTCGCCCGCGCGCGGCAGTCGGTTGGCCGTCATGTCGACCATTCCGCCCCAGCAGTAGTCGATGCGTACGGCGGCCAGCTCGGGAAACACGGCGGCCATCTGCTGCCGCAGGATCGCGCCGCTCTTCTCGTCCGAACGTGGATTCGACGTCGCAAACCGCGCGCGCCCGCCGAACAGCATCCGGTTGTCGGGCGTGACGCGAAAGAAATTGACGAAGTTCTTCGTGTCGGTGACCATCCGGCGCGTCGGCAGCAAGCGGTCGAGCAATTCGCGTGGCAACGGCTCGGTGACGATGATGAACGCGCCGACCGGCACGATCCTGCGGCGCACCCAGCCGAACGGCCCGACCTGTGAAATACCGCTCGCGAGCAGCACCTGGCGCGCGCGGATCTCGCCGCGCGGTGTTTGCACCGCGTACGCGCCGCCCGCTTGTCGCTTCAGGCCGAGCACCGGCGCATGCTCGAGAATATGCGCGCCACGGGTTTGCGCGGCGCGCGCCAGGCCGCGCACATAACGGCCAACGTGCATCCCCGCGCTTTTGCCGAACAGCAGGCCGCCGTGATAACGGTCCGAGCCGATCTCGTCGCGCAGTTCGGCCTTCGTCACCATGCGCGTGTCGGGGTCCACGCTCGCCGCGAGCAGTGCCTGGCTGCGCGCGAGCTTGTCGTAGTGCTCGGGCTTCGCCGCGAGCTTCAGCTTGCCGCGGCGCACGAAATCGCAATCGATCGACTCCTCCCTGACCAGCCGCTCGACCGTGTCGACGCCCGCGTCGAACGCGAGATAGAGCCGATTGGCCAGCTCCGTGCCGATGCGCTGCGACAGCGATGCGTAATCCTGCGCGAAGCCGTTGTTGCACATGCCGCCGTTGCGTCCCGATGCCGCCTGCCCGACAGTGCCCGCCTCGCAGACGATCACGCGCGCGCCTTTCTTGGCCAGCGCGAGTGCAGCCGCCGAACCGGTAATGCCGCCGCCCACCACCACGACGTCGCAACTTCCGTCATGCAACGCCGGCGAGTTGCTCGCGAATGGCTCCGACGTATCGAGCCAGTAGGAACTGAAACGCATCAGGCACTCCCAAGCTGTCCACCGCACCGCGCTGCCAGGCCGACGAACGTTCGCCGCCCCGATCCGGCCGCTCGCCCGCGATCCGGATCGCAGCACCTCGTCCGGAGGCTGCTCCGCGTCAGCGCGACGGCCTTGCACTAGAAATCCGCGACCTTGCCCCATGCGGATTCGCTGAAACGGCCCGGCCGGTACGGCGTCGGGTCCACGAACGGCTCCGCACCGGACGCGAGATCCGCGATCAGGTGCCCGGCGCCCGGCCCGATCCCGAAGCCGTGCCCCGAAAAGCCCGCCGCGAGGATCAGCCCCGGCACGCCCGGCACTTCGCCGATGCCCGGCACGCCGTCAGGCGTGCTGTCGACGAAGCCGGCCCATGCGTGCGTGATCTTCGCTTCGCGCAATTCGGGCAACAGTTCGACCGCGCGGCGGTACGTTTCGGCGACCGTCGGCATGTCGGGCTTCGGATCGAGAATGCGCACCGCTTCCATCGGCGTCGGCGCATCGAGGCGCCAGCGCTTCAGCGTTTCATGCCCGCCGCGCACGCCTTCGAGGCCGCCCGGCAGCAGATTGCGCCAGCGCTTCGCGAACATCGGCACGAATTGCGGGGCGAAGCGCAGGAACTGCGGCGTGAGGTCCACGCGCGCGCGGCCGCTGATCGCCAATGCGTAGCGTCCGTCGCTGCGGCGCGTCATGGACACGCCGGACGTGTACATCGCATCCGGCAGCGGCGTTTCGACGGGCGACACGCTCAGGATCGACTGACGGATCGACGCCTGCGGAAAGCGGATGCCGAGCTGGCGGCAGAACGACGATGCCCATGCACCGCCGGCCATCACGGCCGTCCGGGTCTTGATGACGCCGGCCTCGGTGACGACGCCGGCGACGCGACCGCCCTCGAGCTCGATGCCGCGCGCCGCGCAGTGCTGGTGAACGCTGCCGCCCAGCTTGATCAGCGCGGCGGCCACGGCCGGCGCGGCCTTCCCTGGATCGGCCGTGCCGTCGGTCGGCGAGAACACGCCGCCTTTCCACTGCCGCCCGGTCGCCCGTCCGCGCTCGGCGGCCTGCTTGCTGTCGAGCATGTACGTGGTCACGCCCGCGGTCTTCGCGAATTCGCCCCAGCTGGCCCAGCGGGACAGCTCGGCCTCGTCGTTGCTGAGATACAGCAGCCCGCAGCGACTAAAGCCCGTGTCTTCTCCCGATTCGGCGGCGAATCGTTCCCACAGATCGATGCTCTTGCTCGCCATCGGCAACTCGCGCGCGTCGCGGTTCTGCTGCCGGCACCAGCCCCAGTTGCGGCTCGACTGTTCGGCGCCGATGCGCCCCTTCTCGACGAGCGCGACCGACAAACCGCGTCGTGCCAGATAGTAGGCGGTGAAGACGCCGATGATGCCGCCGCCGATCACGACGACGTCGGCCGCGGCCGGCGGCGTGGACAAGGTTTCGATATGGCGCAGCGGAGGGGACATGCTCAGTCTCGTTCGGTGGAGGGTTTGACGTTCTGCATCACGTAGAACTTCGCGACGCGTTCGCTGCTTTCCCACCCGATCGACGCGCCGCGCGGCACGAACAGCGCATCGCCGGTACCGAGCGACTGCACGCTGCCGTCGGGCGCCGCGAACCGGACGCCACCGTCCAGCAGGAACATGAATTCGTTGGCACGATGCGGCCGGACGATCCGGTGATACGGCGTCGAATCCCAGGTGCCCGCGCAGTATCCGGCGCCGTCGTCGGTGAACACGTTGTCGCTGCGGCATTGCGGCGCGGGGCCCAGCAGTACTTCGGCCGGCAGCGTGGCGGACGGTTTGAAGTCCGCGTCGGCGCGCAGCTCGAAGAGGCCGCGTTTCGTCGGTTGCGCGCACGCTGCCGCGCAGAACGTCAGCAGCACGGGCGATTGCGCGGCGATGCGCAGCGCGGTGCCGCAGCCGATGACGGCGCCTTGCCCCGGGCCGAGCACCAGCGGTGCGGCGCCGTCCGCTTCGAGCGTCAGCTCGCCTTGGACGACGACGACGGTTTCGATGTGCGGAAAGCTCGACACGTCCAGTTCGCCGACGAAAACGATCCGCCCCGCGGCCATCGCGTCGGGGCCTTCCCACGCAATCTCGCGATGCGACGCGAACGGATCGCTCGCGCCGAACGCCTGCTTGCTGAATACGGTGGAAGACGGTGCGCCGTCGGCCCGGTGCAACACGAAAACTGCGGTCATTTCTGCTCCTGTGCAGTGCGCGGCGGACTGGTTCAAAGCCGTCGCGCGATATCGGAAATCGTCGTTCTCCGGCTCGTCTGCCGGACATCCTCAGCGGGGCATGTCATCCATGCGTGCGCTTATGCTGCGTGACACGACGCCTCGCGGCGTTCGTCGCGCAGGCGCGCCGATGGCGTTCGCAGCGGCGCGCCGCCAGTCCGCGCAACCACGTAATCGCGCGGCGTGATCCCGAGCACGCGCCGGAAATGCCGGCACAGATGGCTCTGGTCGAAGAAGCCGACGTCGGTCGCGACGACCGACGGCGCAAGACCGGCGCGCAACAGGTCCTGCGCTCGCCGTATTCGCACGAGACACAGATACCGGTGCGGCGACAGTCCGGTTTCGCTGCGAAAGCGCGCGGTGAAACGCGACACGCTCAACCCGGCCACCGCCGCGAGCGTGTCCAGGTTCAGCGGCTGCGCGAACGACGCGTCGATCGTGCGCAGCACGTCGTCGATCGCCGGCGAGACGGGCTGGGCGACGCGAGGCGAGCCAACGAATTGCACTGTCATTTCGAATTCTCCGGGGGCGCTCGCTTCAATGCAGGAAATCCTGCATCCGGTAATACGCGCCGACGAGCGGCAGGAACCACGCGTGCCCGAAATGGCCCGGCATCGCCGGCCAGTCGAGTTCGCGCCACGGGTTCGACGCAGCCGCCCCATACAGCACGTCGGCCATCACGCGGCCCATGTGCACCGACATCTGCACACCGTGGCCGCTGTAGCCCATCGAGTAATAGAGCCCGTCGTGCTGGCCCGCGCGCGGCAGCCGGTCGGCGGTGATGTCGACCAGCCCGCCCCAGCAGTAGTCGAGCCGCACGTTCGCCAGCTCGGGGAAATAGCCGGCCATGCCGGCGCGCAGGATGTCGCCGCTCTTCGCATCGGAGCGCGGGCTCGACATCGCGAAGCGCGCGCGGCCGCCGAACAGCAGCCGGTTGTCGGGCGTCACGCGGAAGTAGTTGCCGATCTGGCGCGACGTCACGTACGCACGGCGATGCGGAAACAGCCGGTTCAACTGCGCATCGGGCAGCGGCTCGGTCACGACGATGAAGCTGCCGACCGGCGCGATGCGCCGCCGGAACCACGCAAAGGGCCCGTGCTGCGATGCGCCGGTCGCAACCAGCACGCGGTCGGCGACGATCGTGCCGCGGGCGCAGGTGATCCGGTGGCGCTCGCCATCGAGCCTGTCGAGCTGCGTGACGGCCGCGTGCTCGTACACGCGCGCGCCGGCGCGCACGGCCGCTTGCGCGAGGCCGACGCCGAACTTGCCCATGTGCATCTGCGCGCCGTTGCGCTGCAGGAGTCCACCGTAAAAGCCGTCGGACGCGATTTCATCGCGGATCCGCGACGGCTCGATCAGTTCGATGTCCGGATCGACATCGCGCCGCAACGCGTCGAAGGTCTTTTCGAGCCCCGCGAAGTGCTGCGGTTTCGCGGCGAGCTTCAGCTTGCCCGCGCGCCGGAAATCGCAGTCGATCGCCTGTTCCGTCACGATCGTCTCGACGCTCTTCACCGCGCTTTCGTATGCGAGATAAAACTGCTTCGCCTGCGCGGCGCCGATGCGCGCGGCCAGCGATGCGTAGTCCTGCGCGACGCCCGTATTGCACTGGCCGCCGTTGCGGCCGGACGCTTCGCCCGCGACCTGCGCGGCTTCGAGCACGACCACCGATACGCCGCGCTGCGCGAGCGCGAGCGCCGCCGACAAGCCGGTGAAACCGCCGCCGATCACGACGACGTCGGCGCGCCCTTCGACGGGCCCAACGCTGCCGGCGCGAAACGCGGGGCGAGTATCCAGCCAGTACGATTCCAGTTTCATTGGATCCTTCTTGTGCATGCCGGCAACGACGATCGGCGGCCGTTCAATGAGAATCATTTAATCACCGTCAAAAACCGCAGTTGCCGCGTATTCGCGCGCGGCACGCATACAAATTGCCGTTTTGCACGACCGCCGCGGCAGACTATGCGGCGGGCCGTCCACCGCGCCGCGCGATGAACGCCTCGTGCGCCACGGACTACAGCTGCACCGGTGCGACGCCGGCCGGCGCCGGCTCCGCCTGGAAGCGCGCGAGATCTTCCTCGCTGCGATGACACAGCACCTGCGCGCCGTTCCCGAGCGTGCGCAGCGACGGGGCCGTCCGGTTGCACACGCCGTCCACGCGCATCGCGCAGCGCGACAGGAACGGACACAGCTCGGCCTCGTTCTCGCGCTCGCCGATCGGCTCCAGCGGCCGGTGGCAACGCTCGGTCGCATCGTCGAGCCAGCCCGCACGCAGTTCCGGCGCGGACGACACCAGCAAGTGCGAATACGGGTGATAAGGCGGCGCGCACAACGCGTCGCGGCTGCCCGTCTCCACGCGGCGGCCCGCGTACAGCACGACGATGTCGTCGCTGATCGCGCGCACCTTCGCGATGTCGTGCGTGATGAACACGTACGACACGCCGAGCTTCGCCTGCAGGTCGCGCAGCAGCTCGATGATCGCGGCGCCGACGACGGTGTCGAGCGCCGACGTGACCTCGTCGCACAAGATCAGGTCGGGCTCGGCCGCCAGCGCGCGCGCGAGGTTTACGCGCTGCTTCTGACCGCCGGACAATTCGCCGGTACGCCGCGCGGCCACGGCCGGCGGCAGCCGCACGAGCTCGAGCAGTTCCGCGACGCGCTGGCGTGCACGCGCGCCCTTGATCCCGTGATAGAACGCCAGCGGTCGCGCGAGCGTGCGCTCGACGGTATGCACCGGGTTGAGCGCGGTATCGGCGTTCTGGAACACGATCTGCACGCGGCGATGCTGCTCCTTCGTTCGTTTGCCGATATCGCGCGCAAGCGGCTCGCCATCGAGCAGGATCGCGCCGCCGGTCGCCGGCACGAGGCCCGCGATCACCTTCGCGAGCGTCGTCTTGCCGGAGCCCGATTCGCCGATCACGCCGACGGTCTGCCCGCGCCCGATGCGCAGGTCGACCTCGTGCAGGATCACCTTCGCGGGCCAGCCCTTCGCGGTGCGGCCGCCGTAGCCGGCGATCGCGCCGCGCACGTCGAGCAGCGGCACCGGTGCGGCGCTCGCCGCTATCGCGTCACATGCGGCATCGCGTTCGGCATCGTTCGGCGTGACCGCCGCGATCAGGCTCTGCGTATACGGGTGCGTCGGCGCATGCAGGATCTGTTCGGTCGCGCCGGCCTCGCGGATCACGCCGTCGCTGAGCACGACGATCCGGTCGGCCATCTGCGCGACCACGGCGAGGTCGTGCGACACGTACACCGCACTCATTCCGTAGCGCCGGATCACGCTCTTGAATGCCTGCAGCACGTCGATCTGCGTGGTCACGTCGAGCGCGGTGGTCGGCTCGTCGAGGATCACCAGCTCCGGATCGGTGATCAGCGCCATCGCGGCCATCAGCCGCTGCAGCTGCCCGCCCGATACCTGGTGCGGATAGCGCTTGCCGATCGTCTCCGGCTCCGGCAGCGCGAGTGCACGAAACAGCTCGATCGCCTTCGCCTGCGCGTCGCGCTTCGACATCGTCTTGTGGATCAGCGCGCTCTCGATCACCTGGTCGAGAATCGTGCGCGACGGGTTGAACGCGGCGGCGGCGCTCTGCGCGATATACGCGACCTTGCGGCCGCGCAGCGCGGTCAGCGCTTGCGCGGGCAGCGTGCAGACGTCCGTGCCGGCGAGCTTCACCGAGCCGCCGGCGATCCGGCAGCCGGTGCGCGCGTGGCCCATCAGCGACAGCGCGATCGTCGTCTTGCCGGAGCCCGATTCGCCGATCAGCGCGAGCACCTCGCCGCGCCCGATATCGAAGTCGACGCCATGGACGATCGTCGTTTCCTCGCCGCCCGGCCGGCCGCCGACCACGCGCAGCCCGCGCACCTCGACGAGCGGAGTCGATTGATCTCGCATCAGTGTTCTCCGGCGGCGGCAGCCGCGCCCTTGCGGCGGCCGCGATGCGGCAGGCCGTCGATCATCAGGTTGACGCCCACCGTCAGGATCGCGATCGCGACCGCGGGCATGATCGCGACGGCCGAGCCGTCGCCGAGGCTCGCGATGTTCTCGCGTACGAGCGAGCCGAGGTCCGCATACGGCGGCTGCACGCCGAGCCCGAGAAAGCTCAGGCCGCTCAGCAGCAGCACGACGAACGTGAAGCGCAGCCCGGTGTCCGCCAGCATCGGATGGATCATGTTCGGCAGCATCTCGACGCACGCGATGTACAGCGCGCTTTCGCCGCGCGCCCGCGCCACCTGCACGAATTCGAGCGTGCTGATGTTGATCGCCAGCGCGCGCGCGATCCGGTACGAGCCGGGCATGTAGCTGACCGCGGCGGTGAGAACCAGCAGCGGCAGCGACGAGCCGAACGCGGCAACGAACATCAGCGCGAACATCTTCGACGGAATCGACGTGAGCGCGTCGAGCAGCCGGCTCATCGTCTCGTCGACCGCGCGGCCCGACACGGTCGCGAGCAGCCCGAGCGTCGTGCCGGTCACCGCGGCAAGCAGCACCGCGGCCAGCGCGAGCAGCACGGTCAGCCGCGTGCCGTACAGGATCCGGCTCAGCATGTCGCGGCCGAGGAAGTCGGAGCCGAACGGCAGCTTCGCGCTGAACGACGCGAACACGTCGGTCGTGACGATCGTGCCGACGTCATGCGGCGCAATCAGCGGCGCGAACACGGCGACGAACAGCATCAGGCCGACCATCGACAGTCCGACGCGGCCGCCGGTCGTCAATGCGATGCGCGCGGCGCGGCGCTTGCGCGGCTGGTCGGGAGCAGGTGCGGCAGGCGGCATGCTGCCCCGCCCCAGGGGCGGGTCGCCGGATGGCGGCAGCGCGCTGCTGCGTTGTACGGGTTCGATCGGTTGCATGGGCGGCATCTCGGCAGGAAAACGAAACACTCAGGTGCGCAGTCGCGGGTTCGACACGATCGAACACAGATCGGCGAACAGCACGAGCGTCAGGTAAGCGACGCAGAAAATCAGCGTGCAGGCCTGGACCAGCGGGAAATCACGGTTGCTGACGGCGTCGACCATCAGGCTCGCGAGGCCCGGATAGTTGAAGATCGTCTCGACGACGATCACGCCGCCGAGCAGATACGACAGGCTCAACGCGATCGCATTGGCGATCGGCCCGATCGCGTTCGGCAGCGCATGGCGCAGCACGACGCGCGCGGGGCTCGCACCCTTCAGCACGGCCATCTCGACATACGACGCGCTCAGTTGCTCGATCACCGCGGCGCGCGTCATCCGCGCCATCTGCGCGATCACGACCGCGCACAGCGTCAGCACCGGCATCGCATACGCACGCAGGAAATCGTGCGGGCTTTCGATCGGGCCGCTATACGACAGCGCGGACAGCCAGTGCAGCTTCACCGCGAACACGAGCACGGCAACCGTCGCGATCAGGAATTCCGGCGTTGCGACGAGCGACAGCGTGCCGAGGCTGATCACGCGGTCGATCACCGACTCGCGCTTGACCGCCGCGAGGATCCCGAGCAGCAGCGCGATCGGCACCGACACGGCGGTCGTGATCGCCGCCAGCGTGAGCGACTTCGGCAGGCGGCCGCCGATCAGCTCCGACACCGGCATGTCGCCGGACAGCGACCGGCCGAAATCGCCGTGCAGCAGCCCGCCGAGCCAGTGCACGTAACGCACGTGCGCCGGCATGTCGAGGCCGAACTGCTGGCGCAGCGCGGCGACCGTCTCCGGCGTCGCCGACTGGCCGAGCGCGGCCTGCGCGGCGTCGCCCGGCAACAGGTTCGTGATCGTGAAGATGATCGCGGACACGATCAGCAGCGTCAGCGCGGTGACCGCGATGCGCCGGCCGATCAGGCCGATGAGAATTCGGTTCATTGAGCGGCACTCCCGAAAATACCGCGCGTGGCCGGCGCGGTGCTCCGCACCGGCCGCGCGACGGCGGCCAGCAACAACGTCATGCGTTCCACCACACGTTCTCGGCGAACGTGAAGCCCATCATCGGGCCGGTCGGGATCGAGCCGAGGCCCGCGAGCCGCTTGTCGTATCCGTCGAGGAAGCTGATGAACGCCGGAATGCCGACGCGGCCCTGCTGCGACACGATCACCTGCATGTCGCCGTACATCTGCTTGCGCTTCGCATCGTCGGTTTCCGAACGCGCGGCGAGCAGCAGCTGGTCGAACTTCGCGTTCTTCCAGCCCGACTCGTTCCACGGCGCATCCGACTTGAAGAACTGCGTGAACAGCACGTCGGCGCTCGAGCGCGGGTTGATGTTGCCGAAGGTGAGCGGGTGCTTCATCCAGTGGTTCGACCAGTAGCCGTCGGGCGACGCGCGGTTGACCTGCAGGTTCAGCCCGATCTTCTGGCCGGCCTGCTGCAGCAGCACGGCCATTTCGATCGAACCGTTCGCGTCGGACGTCGCATAGATCGGCGGCAGCGTGGCGCCCAGCGCGCCCGCCTTCTGGAACAGGAACTTCGCCTTGTCCGGATCGTGCGCCCGCTGCGGCAGCGACGCGTTGTAGTAGCGATGCCCCGGCGGAATCGGCTGGTCGTTGCCGATCACCGAGTAGCCGCGGAACACCGCCGTGCGGAGCTGCTCGCGATCGAACAGGTACTTCATCCCTTCGACGAAATCGGGACTCGAGACGATCGGGTTGTCGCTGCGCATGATCAGGTCGGTATAGAGGCCCGACTTGGTTTCCTTCAGCGCGTAGCCCGGCGTCGACGAGACCCGCTGCGTCGAGCGCGGATCGATCGCATTGATCAGGTGCACGTCGCCCGACAGCAGTGCGTTCAGGCGCGCGGCGCTGTCGCTGATGCCGATCAGCTCGATCTCGTCGAGATACGGCTTGCCCGGCTTGAAGTAGCTGTCGTTGCGCACGCCGACGGTCGATACACCCGGCTTGAACGATTTCAGCTTGTACGGGCCGCAGCCGATGCCGGTCGAGAAGTCGGTCGTGCCGTCCTTGACGATCACGAGCTGCGGCGTCGCGAGAATGACCGGCAGGTCCGCGTTCGCGCTCGCGAGCGTCAACGTGACTTCGTCGGGCCCGCTCGCCTTCGCATCCGCGAACTGTTCGGCAAGCGTCTTGACCTTCGACGCGGTGGCCGCGTTCTTGTGGCGCATCAGCGAAAACACCACGTCGGCCGGGCCGACGGGCTTGCCGTCGTGGAACGTGACGCCCTTGCGCAGCTTGATGATCCACGTCTTCGCATCGGTCGTCTGTAGCGACTCGGCGAGGTTCATCTGCGGCGTCAGGCTCGCATCCAGCTGCGTGAGGCCGCTGTAGAACATGAAGAAGCGCGTATAGTCCGCGCCCGTCGAGCCCTTGGCCGGGTCGAGCGTGTCGGCCGTCGAGCCGGCTTCGTTCGCGACCCGGATCTTGCCGCCGCGCTTCGGCGCGGGCGCGGCGAATGCAGAGCCGGGGGTCGTCAGCAGTCCGCCGGCGCCGGCGGCCATCATGCCGCTCGCCGCCATGACCTTCATCATGTCGCGGCGCGTGAAGCCGCCCTTGCCGCCGTTGTCGATATCGTCGCTCATCCGAACTGCTCCTGACTGTGGAAAGTGGGTCCAAGGGTCCAGCGTGGTTGTTCAATCCCGCCGCGCCCGCTTGCTGGTGGCGGGCGCAACGTCGTACACATGCAATTCATTTAAGCATCGACAAAATGCCGGTTGTCCCGATTCGGGGCGCCCTCACGATACGAATCGACCGTTTTGGGTAGCCCGCGCAGCATGATTTGCTGCGTGCTTGCAGGGACCGCAGGCGGGCGCCCGCTGCGTACCGCTGCGCGTCGTCCGGTGCCGCTGGCGACGCGCGTGTGAAAGCTCAGAGGATTGCTGGCGGCCGCCAGGCGTTCATCCCGAAGGCGCGATGCAACGCGGACACCTGCGCGGCGTGGCGACGCCGCCGGCCTGCCCGGTGCGCGGGTTTTCCCCGGGTATCGCGACAGGCCGCGGCAGACGCACGCGACATCGCACCGGGGAAACGCGTCGCTTACAGCCCGAGCTGCGTCGCGAGATGGCCGATGTCCGACACTTCGTAATAGTTGTAGAACGGCGTGCCCGGCTCGTGGCCGCGATTCACGAACGCCTTGTGCTTGATCCCGAGATCCTCGGCCGTCATCAGGTCGTAGCGCAGGCTCGACGACACGTGCAACACGTCCTCGGGCTTGCAGCCGAGCTTGTCGAACATGTATTCGAAGCCCTGCATGCGCGGCTTGTACGATTGGGCCTGCTGCGCGGTGAAGACGGCATGGAACGGCGCGCCGAGCTTGTTGACGTTGCTCATGATCTGCTCGTCCATTGCGTTCGACAGGATCACCAGCTTGTACTTCGAAGCCAGCCGCGACAGCCCGGCCGGCACGTCCGGATGGGGGCCCCACGTCGGCACCGCCAGGTAGAAGCGTTCGGCCTCGGCTTCGTCGAACTTCACGCCGACCCGCGCGCAAGTGCGGCGGATCGCGTTGACGACGACGTCGCGGTACGGCTTCCAGGCGCCGAGCACCTCGTCGAGCCGATACGCGGCGAACGCGCGCACGAACGCCTCCATTGCGACCGGCGACAGCCGGTCCGCATAGATTTCGCGCGCCGTCTCGGCCATCCGAAAATGGGTCAGCGTGCCGTAGCAGTCGAAGGTGATGTACTTCGGTTCAAACTGGATCATGGTGACGTCCTGTCGGTGTGAAGCCCCGGGCCGGGCCGGGGACGGGCTGGGTTTGATGAAATTGAATCAAGGCAAAAAGTGCCGCGCGCGTCGTTTGGCGCCGTCCGAAACGCAGAATCGCCGCGTGTTGCGCGGCGCGAGCAGCACGATATGCGGCGCGCCCCGCACCGCCGGCCGCTGCGGTCCGCAGGCATTCGGGCATGACGCCGCGCTTTCATCGTAGTACCGCCCTCACAGCAGGAACGGTCGAATTGACCGGCCGCGCCGGCACGACATGCGCAATCGTCCACGCCGGTCGGGCGGATTCGCATCGATCGCGCACGCGAGGGCCCGCCGCCGGAAAACAGGCGAATCGTCCTATCCGTTGCGCCGCCGCGCTGGCAGAGTAATCGCGTCATTTCCACCCCATCCGGAGTCCGGCGTGTCCGACCACAATCCTTCCCGCACGCTCACGTATCGCCCGCTCGCCGAAGCAGACCTGCCCGCCGCGCATCGGCTGTCGGAGGCGGTCAAGTGGCCGCACCGGCTCGACGACTGGCGCTTCGTGTTCGCGCTCGGCAACGGCTTCGTCGCCGAAGACGAAACCGGCATCGTCGGCACCGCGTTTGGCTGGCCCTTCGGCGAATCGCACGCATCGCTCGGCATGGTCATCGTGTCGCCCGAGCGCCAGGGCCATGGCATCGGGCGCGAGCTGATGACCCGCGTGGTCGACAGCCTCGGCACGCGCACCATTTTTCTGCATGCGACGCCGGCGGGCGAGCCGCTGTACGCGAAATTCGGCTTCGAAGCGATCGATACGATCGATCAGCACCAGGGCGCGGCCTTCCAGCCGCCGCTGATCTCGCTGCCGCCGGGCGAGCGCCTGCGCCCGCTCGGCACCAACGACGGGCCGCGCCTCGCCGCGCTCGCGTCGCGCGCGGCCGGTTACGAACGCGGCGCCGTGATCGATGCGCTGCTCGACGTCGCGAACGGGATCGCGCTCGACCGCGACGGCGAGCTGCTCGGCTTCGCGCTGTTCCGCCGTTTCGGCCGCGGCCACGTGATCGGCCCGGTGATCGCACCGGATGCGCTGCGCGCGCAGGCGCTGATCAGCCACTGGCTCGCGCTGCACGAGGGCATGTTCGTGCGGCTCGACGTGCCGGGCGACAGCGGGCTGTCCGACTGGCTGCAGGGGCTCGGGCTGCCGCGCGTCGACACCGTCGTCGCGATGGCGCGCGGCGCGGCGCCCGAACGCGACCCGGCGCTGCGCGCGTACGCGATCGTGAACCAGGCACTCGGTTGAGCAGGACGCACGATGAGCTTTCTCTACAAGGCCGACCCGGTGCGCGGCGCGCAGTGGGCGGCGCGCTTCGCGCAACTGGCGCCCGATCTGCCGTTCCGGATCTGGCCTGACCTCGGCGACGCCAAAGCCGTCCGCTATCTCGCCGCATGGCAGCCGCCGGACGACCCGGTCGCACTCCTGCCGAATCTCGAGGTCGTGTTCTCGGTCGGTGCCGGCATCGACCAGTTCGACCTGTCGCGCGTGCCTTCGCACATTCCCGTCGTGCGGATGATCGAGCCGGGCATCGTCGAAGGGATGGTCGAGTACGTGACGCAGGCCGTGCTGACGATCCACCGCGACCTGTTCGACTATGCGGCGCAGCAACGCGAGCAGGTATGGCGCGAGCATCCCGTGCGCGCAGCCGCGTCGCGGCGCGTCGGCGTGCTCGGGCTCGGCACGCTCGGCCAGGCCGTGCTCGACACGCTGCGGCGCTTCGGCTTCCCGTGCGCCGGCTGGAGCCGCACGCCGCGCACGCTCGACGGCGTCGACTGCTACGCGGGCGACGCGGCGCTCGAACCGTTCCTGGCCCGCAGCGACATCCTGATCTGCCTGCTGCCGCTCACCGACGGCACGCGCGGCCTGCTCGGCACGCGCGTGTTCGACGCGCTGCCGGCCGGTGCATCGCTCGTGCAGGTCGGGCGCGGCCCGCAGCTCGATGCAGCCGCGCTGCTCGCCGCGCTCGACGGCGGCCGCCTCGACAGCGCGATCCTCGACGTGACGGACCCCGAACCATTGCCGGCCGGCCACCCGTTCTGGACGCACCCGCGCATCCGGATCACGCCGCACATTGCCAGTGCGACGCGGCCCGACACCGCCGTCGACGCCATCCTCGCGAACCTCGCGCGCCATCGCGCGGGCCAGCCGATGGTCGGCGTCGTCGATCGCGCGCGCGGCTACTGACGAGCGCGCCCGGCCAGCCGGGCGCGCAGCAGAAAATGCCGAAGCGCCCCGTGCAAACGCCGCGCGCGTACGTTTCGAGCCGCAAATTGAAGACGCATGCGGATTTCTCGCCCGTTAGCATGAACTCACCGCTGACACCCGACGAGAGTCCCGCCTTCCCATGAACCAAGCCGCGCTGATCGAAGCCGATCGTCAACACCTGATCCACCCCGTCGTCAATTACCGTGCGCACGAAGCGCGCGGCGTCACCGTGCTGGAATCCGCCGACGGCGTGTTCCTGCGCGACGCCGCGGGCCATACGCTGCTCGACGCGTTCTCGGGCCTGTGGTGCGTGAACGTCGGCTACGGCCGCGACAGCGTCGTGAAAGCCGCCGCCGACCAGATGGCGAAACTGCCCTACGCGACCGGCTATTTCCATTTCGGCTCGCAGCCCGCGATCGAGCTGGCCGAACGGCTCGCGGCACTCGCGCCGCCGTCGCTGAACCGCGTGTACTTCACGCTCGGCGGATCGGATGCGGTCGACTCCGCGGTGCGCTTCATCACGCACTATTTCAACGCGACCGGCCGCCCGTCGAAGAAGCACATGATTGCGCTCGAACGCGGCTATCACGGCTCGTCGTCGATCGGCGCCGGCCTGACTGCGCTGCCGGCGTTCCACCGCCACTTCGACCTGCCGCGCGCGGACCAGCACCACATCCCGTCGCCCTACCCGTACCGCAATCCGCTCGGCGACGATCCGCCCGCGCTGATCGCCGCGTCGGTCGCCGCGCTCGAGGCGAAAGTCGCGGAACTCGGCGCGGACAACGTCGCGGCCTTCTTCTGCGAGCCCGTGCAGGGTTCGGGCGGCGTGATCGTGCCGCCGGCCGGCTGGCTGAAGGCGATGCGCGAAGCGTGCCGGCGCCTCGGCATCCTGTTCGTCGCCGACGAGGTGATCACCGGCTTCGGCCGCACGGGCCCGCTGTTCGCGTGCGAGCGGGAGCAGCTCGATCCGGACCTGATGACCGTCGCGAAGGGACTGACCGCCGGCTATGCGCCGATGGGCGCCGTGCTGATGTCCGACGAAATCTACGAAGGCATCGCGGGCAGCCGCACGGAATCGGCCGCGGTCGGCCACGGCCATACGTATTCCGCGCACCCGGTCAGCGCGGCGATCGGCCTCGAGGTGCTGAAGCTCTATCACGAAGGCGGGCTGCTCGCGAACGGCCAGGCGCTGGCGCCGCGCTTCGCGGCGGGGCTCGACGCGCTGCGCGCGCATCCGCTCGTCGGCGACGCGCGCTCGGTCGGCCTGCTCGGCGCGCTCGAACTGGTCGCCGACAAGGCGCGCAAGACGCGCTTCGACGCGGCGCTGAACGTGCCGGACAAGATCGCGGCGGCCGCGTACGCGAACGGCGTGGTGTTTCGCGCATTCGGCGACGGCATACTCGGCTTCGCGCCGGCGCTGAGCTTCTCCGCAGGCGAGTTCGACCTGCTGTTCGAACGCCTGCGCAAGACGCTCGACGACGTGCTGGCCGACCCGGGCGTGCAGCGCGCGCTGGACGCCGCGCACGCGCAGCCGGCCTGACGGGCCAAGGGAAAGCCGGGCTTGTGGCGGCCATCGTTCGACTCTAAAGTAACCGGACATTCCATTTTTTCCGACTCACGTGAACATGACGGACAGCAAGCTGGATCGCATCGACCTGCGCATCCTCTCCCAGTTGCAGAAGCGCGGCCGCATGACCAACGTCGAACTGGCCGACGCGGTCGGGCTGTCGCCCAGTCCATGCCTGATCCGCGTGAAGCGGCTCGAGAAGGCCGGCTACATCGGCGGCTACGGCGCGCACATCCAGCTCGAGAAACTCGGCGACGTGCAGGTCGTGTTCACCGAGGTCACGCTGGCCGACCACCGCCGCGAGGACTTCGACCGCTTCGTCGCGGCCATCCGCAACGTCGACGAGATCGTCGAGTGCCACCTCGCGAGTGGCGGCTACGACTATCTGCTGAAGTTCATCACGCGCAGCGTGAGCCACTACCAGACGATCGTCGAAGGGCTGCTCGAGCAGAACATCGGCATCGAGAAGTATTTCAGTTACGTGATCATCAAATCGCCGTTCGTCAAACGGCACTACCCGCTCGAATCGCTGTTCGGCGAACGGCACTGACCGCAGCGTGCGATCGCCCTGAACGCGGCAGCCCGCTGTCCGCGCAGGATCGTCACGCGCCCGCGCAGCCGCTGTCGCCGAACCGCTCCATCCAAGGAACTGCCATGCCGCTTACGCTGTCCCGAACCGAACTCGTTCGCACCGCCAACCTGATCGACGGCACGTGGCGCGACGCGCTCGACGGCCGCCGCTTCGACGTCGCCGATCCGGCGACGCTCGAGACCGTTGCCTCCGCACCCGACAGCAGTGCCGCCGACGCGCGTGCCGCGACCGATGCGGCCGCACGCGCGCTGCCTGCATGGCGCGCGACGCCGGCCCGCGAACGCGCCGCGATCCTGCGTGCATGGCATGCGGCGATCGTCGCGCACACCGACGATCTCGCGAAACTGATGTCGCGCGAACAGGGCAAGCCGCTCGCCGAAGCGCGCGGCGAAGTCGCGTACGGCGCGTCGTACGTGCTGTGGTTCGCCGAGGAAGCGACGCGCACGTACGGCGACCTGATTCCGCAGCAGCAGCGCGGCAAGCGGCTCAGTGCGGTGAAGGAGCCGATCGGCATCGTCGCCGCGGTCACGCCGTGGAATTTCCCGCTCGCGATGATCGCGCGCAAGATCGCGCCCGCGCTCGCGGCCGGCTGCACGGTCGTCGCGAAGCCGGCGGAGGACACGCCGCTGACCGCGCTCGCGCTCGCCTTCCTCGCGCAGGAAGCCGGCGTGCCGCCCGGCGTGCTGAACCTGATCGCCGCGTCGCGCGAGCGCGGCATCGAGGCGGTGGGCGACTGGCTCGCCGACGGCCGCGTGCGCAAGATCACGTTCACCGGATCGACGCCCGTCGGCAAGCTGCTCGCTCGCGAGTCGGCGGCGACGCTGAAGAAGCTGTCGCTGGAGCTCGGCGGCAACGCGCCGTTCATCGTGTTCGACGACGCCGAGCTCGACGCCGCGGTCGACGGGCTGATGGCCGCGAAATTCCGCAACGGCGGCCAGACCTGCGTGTCACCGAATCGCGTGTACGTGCAGGCCGGCGTCTACGACGCCTTTGCCGCGAAGCTCGCCGCGCGCGTCGCCGCGCTGAAGGTCGCGCCGGCCACCGACCCGGCCGCGCAGATCGGCCCGATGATCAACGCGCGTGCGGTGGACAAGATCGCGCGCCACGTCGGCGACGCCATCGAGCGCGGTGCGCGCGTGCTCGCCGGCGGCAAGCGCCTGGCCGAACTCGGACCGAACTACTACGCACCGACGGTGCTCGCCGACGCCACCGCCGACATGCAGCTGACCTGCGAGGAAACCTTCGGCCCGGTCGCAGCGTTGTTCCGCTTCGAGTCCGAGGACGAGGCCGTCGGCGCCGCGAACGACACGCCGTTCGGGCTTGCCGCGTATTTCTATACGCAGGACGTGCGGCGCATCGCGCGCGTGTCGGCGCGGCTCGAAACCGGCATCGTCGGCATCAACGAAGGCGCGCTCGCGAGCGAAGCCGCGCCGTTCGGCGGCGTGAAGGAATCGGGCTACGGCCGTGAAGGCTCGCGCTACGGCCTCGACGACTACCTGTCGATCAAGTACCTGTGCCAGGGCGGGCTCGACTGAAGCCGGGCCGCCGGGCGCGAGACCGCGGCCCCGCACCGGCCGGGCGGCAGTCACCTGTCGCCCGACGCATCAGCGCGCGGCGGCTTCGGTGTGCCGGACGCTGCCCAGAAACCGCGTCAGCTCCACGGTCTGCGGCCGCTCGAAGATCTCCTCGGCCGTTCCGGTTTCCCACACCCGGCCCTGGTGCATGAACACGATCCTGTCGCTCACCGCCCGCGCGAAGTTCATCTCGTGCGTGACCATGATCAGCGTCATGTCCTCGCGCGCGAGTTGCTCGACGACGCCCAGCACCTCGCCGACCAGCTCGGGATCGAGCGCCGACGTGATTTCGTCGCACAGCAGCACGCTCGGCTTCATCGCGAGCGCACGCGCGATCGCGACGCGCTGCTGCTGGCCGCCCGACAGCTGCTCCGGAAACGCGTCGAACTTGTCGCCGAGCCCGACGCGCTCGAGCATCAGCTCCGCGATCGCGCGCGCCTGCTGACCGTGAGTCTTCTTCACGACCGACTGCGCGAGCATCACGTTCTGCCCGGCGCTCAGATGCGGAAACAGGTTGTATTGCTGGAACACCATCCCGACCTTCAGCCGCAGCGCACGCAGGTCCGCGTGCCGCGCGTCGACGCGTTCGCCGTCGATCGAGATCGTCCCCGCGTCGATACTCTCGAGCCCGTTGAGCGTGCGCAGCAGCGTGCTCTTGCCCGAGCCGCTGCGGCCGATGATCGAGACGACCTGCCCGCGCTCGACGGAGAAATCGATGCCCTTGAGCACATGATGGGAGCCGAAGTTCTTTTCGATCCCCCGGGTTTCAACGAGCGGCATGCCATCTCCTTTGCAACGTGCGCGCATATCGGGTGAGCGGATAACAGAGCGCGAAATAGATCAGCGCGACGAGCCCGTATACGACGAACGGCCGGAACGTCGCGTTCGAGATCGCGATACCGGCCTTCGTCAGTTCGGTAAAACCAATGATCGACACCAGCGCCGTATCCTTCACGGCCTGCACGCCGAAGCCGACGGTCGGCGCGATCGCGATGCGCGCGGCCTGCGGCAGGATCACGTGACGCAGTTGCTCGACATAGCTCATCGCCAGGCTCGCCGACGCCTCCCACTGCCCTTTCGGCACCGCCTCGACGCAGCCGCGCCAGATTTCGGCGAGATACGCGCTGGTGAAGAACGTGAGCCCTGCGGTGGCCGCGACCCACGGCGGAACGTCGAGCCCGACGAGCGGCAAGCCGAAGAACACGATGAACAGCTGCATCAGCAACGGGGTGCCCTGAAACACCTCGATGTAGAGCTTCGCGGCGCCGCGCAGCACCGTCGAGTTCGACACGCGCATCACGAGCAGCCCGAGGGCGACGAGGCCGCCTGACACGAACGACACGATCGACAGCACGATCGTCCAGCGCGCGGCCAGCAGCAGGTTCGCGAGAATCTGCCCGAACGTGAAATCGGTCATCGCGCACCTCGCAAGCGACGGGAGAACAGGCGGCGGCCCATCGCGCCGAGCGTGGCACGCAGCAGCAGCGCCATCGCCAGATACGAGAGCGTGATCACGAAATACGTCTCGAATGCGCGAAAGTTGCGCGACTGAATGTAGCCCGCCGCATAGGTCAGGTCGGCCACCGAGATCTGCGACACGACGGCCGACCCGAGCATCGTGATCACGATCTGGCTCGAGAGCGCCGGAAACACCTTGGCGAGCGCCTGCGGCAGGACGACGTGGCGCAGCATCTGCGCGCGCGACATCGCCAGCGCGGAGGCCGCTTCGAGATGCCCTTTCGGCACGGCGGCGACGCCCGCGCGCACGATCTCGACCGCGTACGCGCCGAGATTGAGCGTCATCGCGAGGAGCGCGGCCGTGTATTCGCCGATGTGCACGCCGAGCGCGGGCAAGCCGAAAAAGATGAAGAACAGCTGGACGACGAACGGCGTGTTGCGGATCGCCTCGACGTACCCGCCGATCAACGGGCGCAACCGCACGGCCGTGCGCGCATCGGCGCTGTACGCGGCCGCGCCGAGCACGCCGATCGCCACGCCGAGCACGGTCGCGACCGCGGTCAGTGCCAGCGTGATCGCCGCACCGCTCGCGAACACGCCGGCATACTCGCTCAGTTCGCCGAATTGAAGCTGATAACTCATGACTAAGGGATGGATTCGGGGTCGGACAACGACATCCGCCGCGCCGGGCATGCCGGCCGCGGCGGCGCATCAGGCACGGCTACGCACGCTCACAGTCCGGCCGGCAACGGCTGGCCGAGCCACTTCTTCGACATCGTGCCCAGCGTGCCGTCCTGCTTCGCGTGCGCGATCGTGTCGTCGATCTTCGCGAGCAGGCGCGGTTCGTTCTTGTTGACGCCGACGAAGCACGGCGAATTCTTGATCACGAACTTGACCTCGGGCCGGCGCGGCGGATTCTTCGCCAGAATGGCCGCCGCGACGATGTTGCCGGCGGCGATCAACTGCACTTGCCCCGACAGGAACGCCTGGATCGTCGCGTTGTTGTCCTCGAAGCGCTTGATCGTCGCGTTCGGCGCGAGCTGCGACAGCGCGATCTCCTCGAGCGCGCCGCGCGTGGCGCCGACCGTCTTGCCGGTCAGGTCGGCGGGCGCGCTCACTTTCATGTCGGCCGGCCCGAACACGCCCTGGAAATACGGCGCGTACGCGGTCGAAAAGTCGATGACCTTCTCGCGCTCCGGCGTCTTGCCGAGCGACGAGATCACCATGTCGACCTTGTTGGTCGTCAGGTACGGAATCCGGTTCGCGCTGTTCACGGGCACCAGCTTCAGCTTCACGCCGAGCGACTTGGCGAGCAGTTCGGCCATGTCGATGTCGTAGCCCTGCGGCTGCATGTCCGTGCCGACCGAGCCGAACGGCGGATAGTCCTCCGGCACCGCGACGCGCAACGCGCCGTTCTTCGCGATGGTGTCGAGCGCATCGGCATGCGCCGGTGCGGCGGCGAGAAGCGCCATCGCGGATGCTGCGATCAGCGCAGCCAGCCAGGTGCGGCGGGGAAACGGTCGAGTCGTCGGGCTCACGGTGAATCTTCCTTGTCTGGTATGTCGTCGGGCAGCGCAACCGTTGCGCGGCCCGAACCACTTCAGCAAGAACCGGACCATCGCCGTGCGAAGCTTGCCGCGCCGGCACCGGACGGCATGCCTCGCGTGCCGCATTCCTCATTTCGGTGCATGGGCCGGCACCGGCCGCGGCGGCTGCCCATTTGCAGCGCGCCCCGGCGCACCAAATTAACCATTCTGTTCACGCGCCGGCCTGCGACCGGCTCGCCGGGCGGGATCGTGGCCGATCCCGTATGCACGGATTCGAACAGGCCCAGTCGAAATTTGCATGCCGTTTGTGATCGGAATAACGGCTGAATACGTTCACGACGTACCGGACCTGCGCCGCGCCCGGCGACACGCGATCAGGCTGGCCAGGCTGGGTTCCGCGCCGCTGTTTCTCCGGTACCGGTGGTTCCGGTCGTCTCGCGACCGGAATGACTCCAATCACATTCGTGCACGAGGATGCAGCCATGGCATCGATTCCCGAACCGTCGACAACCGGCGACACCGACAAACGCAACTGGCTCGAATCACACGAAGCCGGTTATCACAAGACCCTCGGCAATCGACAGGTGCAGATGATCGCGATCGGCGGGGCCATCGGCACGGGGCTGTTTCTCGGCGCCGGCGCCCGGCTGCAGGCGGCCGGGCCGGCGCTCGCGATCGTCTATCTGGTGTGCGGTGCGTTTTCGTTCCTGATCCTGCGCGCACTCGGCGAGCTCGTGATGCACCGCCCCAGCAGCGGCAGCTTCGTGTCGTACGCGCGCGAATTCCTCGGCGAGAAGGCGTCGTTCGTCGCAGGCTGGATGTACTTCCTGAACTGGGCGATGACCGGCATCGTCGACATCACCGCGGTCGCGCTCTACATGCATTACTGGGCGCCGTTCGCCGGCGTGCCGCAATGGATCTTCGCGCTCGTCGCGCTTTGCATCGTCGCGACGATGAACCTGATCGGCGTGAAGTGGTTCGCCGAAATGGAGTTCTGGTTCGCGCTGATCAAGGTTGCCGCGATCGTGCTGTTCCTCGCGATCGGTTCGCTGATCCTCGGCACGGGCATGCCGGTCGCCGGCCATGACACCGGGCTGCATCTGATCACCGACCACGGCGGCTTCTTTCCGCACGGGCTGATGCCGGCGCTGGTGCTCGTGCAAGGCGTGGTGTTCGCGTTCGCGGGCGTCGAGCTGGTCGGCACGGCCGCCGGCGAATGCAAGGATGCGCGCAAGGTGCTGCCGCGTGCGATCAACAACGTGATCTGGCGCATCGCGATCTTCTACGTCGCGTCGGTCGTCCTGCTCGTCTGCCTGCTGCCATGGAGCGCGTACAAGGCGGGCCAGAGCCCGTTCGTCACGTTCTTCGGGGCGCTCGGCGTGCCCGGCATCGGTTCGGTGATGAACCTGGTCGTGCTGACGGCCGCGCTGTCGAGCCTCAACTCCGGCCTGTATTCGACCGGGCGCGTGTTGCGTTCGCTGTCGATGGGCGGCTCGGCGCCGGCGTTCCTCGCCCGGATGAGCGCGCAATCCGTGCCGTACGCCGGCATTCTCGTGACGGTCGCGATCTACGTGGTGGGCGTGCTGCTCAACTATCTCGTGCCGTCGAGCGTGTTCGAGATCGTGCTGAACATCGCGTCGCTCGGCATCATCAGCACGTGGGGATTCATCGTCGTATGCCAGATGAAGTTCCGCGCCGCGGTCAGGCGCGGCGAGGTGGACGGCGTGTCGTTCAGGATGCCCGGCGCGCCCGTGACGTCGTGGCTGACGCTGATGTTCCTGCTCGGCGTGCTGGTCCTGATGGCGTTCGACTACCCGAACGGAACGTGGACGATCGCATCGATTCCGCTGGTCGCCCTGCTGCTCGTGGCCGGCTGGAAGTGGCTGAGCAGCCGTGCGCGCCGCGCGTTGCTCAAGCCGACGATTCCGTCGGTCGCGCTGACGCAGAGCGTGCTCGAGAAGGGTGACGACTGACGCGACGCCCGACGCGGCCGGCAACCGTTGCCGGACCGCCGCATCGGGCGTGGCGCGCTCCGTGCGGCCGGCCGGCGACGCCCCTACACTTTCCCCGCCAGATGAAACCGCGACGCCGGATGCCACAGCGTGACCGACGTGGCAACCTGCTCGCCGACCCAGGTGCGGCGCCTCAACAGCAGGCACGGCTCGCCGATTTCCATCACGAGATGCCGGCGCACCTGCGCATTGGGCTTCTCCGCGTAGATCCTGAACTCGGCACGCTGAATCGGCGCCAGGCGCACCATGTAATGATTCGGCGTCTCGATCGAGAAGTCCTGCTCCAGATACGCAGGAAACAACGCTGGATTGACGTAGCGATCCTCGAACTGGATCGGTTCGTCTTCCTCATAGTGCACGATGCGTGAATGAAACACGGGCCCGGAACGCAGTCCGAGCGCATCGATCGCTTCCGGATCGACGCTGCGCTCGATCTGCAGGACCCGCGCACGGTGCCGATGACCGCGCTCGGCAATCTCGTCCGCGATGTTGCGGATCTCCAGCACCGTCGATTCGTAATGCCGGCGCTCGACGAACGTGCCGGCTCCCTGGATGCGGGTCAGCACGCGTTCGGCCGTCAGTTCGCGCAGCGCGCGCGATACCGTCATCCTGGCCACGCCGAACTCCTTGACCAGTTCGGCCTCGGTCGGAATCGCGCCGCCGGGCTTCCAGTCGCCCTTCGCGATCCGTTCGACGACGTAGCGCTTGATCTGCTGATAGGCCGGCAGTGCGCGCGCCGGCACGGCGTCGCCCGATGCCCGCGCCGCCCATGCGGAAGGTTCGCGTTCCGTTTCGTTCATGCGCCCTCGACCGAATGAATAATGGATGACTCTCCGTCGTCGCCCGTCGTCACTGCAACGAAGGCGGCACACCCGCGACGATCGCGGCCGCGATCGCGATGTCGTCCGCCAGCGGCCGGTCGTCGCGATACGCCGGCACGCGTTCGCGCACGTGGCGCCACAACGCATCGGTAGACGCGGCGCGCCCGGTTTCGTCCCGCTGCAGATCGTACGCCTGCGCAGCGGCCAACAGCTCGATCGCGAGCACGCGCGTCGTATTCTCGATGATGTCGAGCGCCTTCAGCGCCGCCGGTGTCGCATGACACAGGTGATCCTCCTGCAGCCCCGACGTGATGCCGCCGTCGAGGCTCGCCGGCGCCGCGAGCCGCTGGTTCTGCGCGACCAGCGCGACCGCCGTGTATTGCGCGATCATGAAACCCGAGCAGCTTCCGCCCGGCGTCGCGAGAAACGCCGGCAGCCCGCTGACGAGCGGATTCACGAGCCGGTCGAGACGCCGCTCGGCGATCGCCGCGACCTGCGCCATCGCGGCCGCGAGGCTGTCCATCGCGAGCGCGATGCCCGCACCGACCGCATGCGCCTGCGAATGCACGGCCGGCGCCTCGCGCGTGCCGGCAACGATCGGATTGTCGGTGACGGACGCGAGTTCGCGATCGACCACCTCGGCCGTGACGTCGAACACATCGCGCGCCGCGCCGTGCACGTGCGGAATCGTGCGCAGGCTGAGCGGATCCTGCGTATGCCGGCCGCTCGCCGCAGCCAGCATGCCGCTGTCCGCCAGCATCGCACGCAAACGGCCACCGACCTGCCCGATGCCGGGCGAAATCCGCAGCGCAAGCGAGGCCGGGTCGAATGCGGCAAGTTGTCCGCCGAGGTTCTCGAAGCTCATCGCCGCGATCCAGTCGGCCCAGTCGAGCAAACGTTCCGCACGGGCAAGCGCGAGCGCGGCCAGCCCCGTGACGCATGGGGTGCCGTTGACGAGGCTCAGCCCCTCCTTCGCGCCGAGTACGAGCGGTTCGCGGCCGATACGGCGCAGCGCCTCGTCGCCGCGCATGCGCTCGCCGCGATAGCGCGCATGACCGTGGCCGATGCAGACGAGCGCGACGTGCGCCATGTGGGTCAGGTAGCCGACCGAGCCGTGCGCCGGCACTTCGGGCAGGCAATCGTGCTCGAGCAGTGCGACGAGCTGCTCGACGACGTCGACGCGCACGCCCGAATAGCCATGCGCGTAGTTGTTGATCGCCGCCGCCATGATCGCGCGCGTTTCCGCCGCGCCGAGCGGCACGCCGACGCCCACCGCGTGGCTCATCAGGATGTTGCGCGAGAGTTCGCTCTGCTGAGCGGGCGACACGATCACGTTGCACAGCGCACCGACGCCCGTATTGACGCCGTATGCGCGAATGCCGCGCGCCACGAGCGCGTCGACGAGCTCGCGTGCCGCGACGACGCGTTCGCGCGCGTCGCCGGTCAAGCCGAGCGGATCGCCGGCCGCCACGGCCGCGACCTGCCGCCATTCGAGCGGCGTGGTGGAACGAAACACGGTCATGGCAGCCTCAGTTCGCGGTGCGGTCGTGATGGCTCGACACGAACTGCCGGAAGCGTTCCGAGCACTGGCCGCCGAACAGCGCATCGGGTGCGCCGTCCGCATCGACTTCGCCCTGATGCAGGAACATCACACGATTCGACACATGGCGCGCGAAGCCCATTTCATGCGTGACGACCAGCATCGTGCGGCCCTCCTCCGCGAGCGAGCGCATCACGCGCAGCACTTCGCCGACCAGCTCGGGGTCGAGCGCCGACGTCGGTTCGTCGAACAGCATCACCTTCGGATGCATCGCGAGCGCGCGGGCAATCGCGACGCGCTGCTGCTGGCCGCCCGACAGGTGCGCGGGATAGTAGCCGCGCTTGTCGGCAAGCCCGACGCGCGCGAGCAGCGCCTCGGCTTCCTCCACCGCTTCCGCCCGGCTGCGCTTCTGCACCCGCAGCGGCCCTTCGACGAGGTTGTCGAGCACCGTCATGTGGGACCACAGGTTGAAGTTCTGGAACACCATCCCGAGCTGGGAGCGAATCCGGTCGACCTGGCGCCGGTCGCTCGGGTGCAGCTTGCCGTCGCGCGCGCGCTTCATCGCCAGTTCCTCGCCCGCGAGCGCGACGGAACCGTCGTCGGGCGTCTCGAGCAGGTTCAGGCAGCGCAGGAACGTGCTCTTGCCCGATCCGCTCGCGCCGAGGATCGAGATCACGTCGCCCTCGTGCGCGTCGAGCGAAATGCCCTTCAGCACATGATGATCGCCGAACGACTTGTGGATGTTCTTGACCGACAGTGCGACGGGAGCAGCGGTGTTCATCGGTTTCTCCAGGAAAGATTGGCGCGCTCAGGAAGCGACGCGGCGGGCATTGCGGGTCGCCGCGGCCGGCGCACCGGACGGCTTCGGCGCACGCAGGTGCCCCGAGAGCCGCCATTCGAGCGCGCCGAGCAGGCGCACGACGATGAAGTTCAGGCCCAGGTAGATGACGGCCGCGCAGACGAACACCTCGGTCGTCCGGTAGGTTTGCTGAATGATCTGCTGCGCGACGCCCGTGACCTCCCATACCGTGACGAGGCTCGCCAGCGCGGTCGACTTGACCAGCAGCACGGCTTCGGTCGAATACGCGGGCAGGCACTGGCGCAATGCGATCGGGCCGATCACGCGCCGCAGCAGCGCGAAACCCGACAAGCCGATCGAATAGCCGGCCTCGATCTGCCCGACCGGCACGGCCATCAGCCCGCCGCGCAGGATTTCGGCCGTATAGCCGGCCGTGCACAGCGCGAGTGACAGCACCGCGCAGACGTACGGCTCGCGCAGCAGCGGCCACATGAAGCTCTCGCGAATCACGCCGAACTGGCCGAGCCCGTAATACACGAGGAACATCTGGATCAGCAGCGGCGAGCCGCGAAATACCAGGATGTAGGCGCGCGCAAAGCGGTTCGGCAGCCAGTTCGGCGACACGCGCATCGTGACGATCACGAGCGACAGCAGGCCGCCGAGCACGAGCGACGCGAAGAACAGGCCGAGCGTGGTCGGCACCGCCGCGAGCAGCTGGCGCAGCGTGTCGAGGAGAAAAGCGAAATCGATGGACATGCCCGTTCTCCGTCAGTTGCGCGCGAAATTACGGCGGAACGACCGGCCGACGATCGCTTCCGCCCGGTTGAACACGCGGTTCGACAAGCCCGTCATCAGCAGGTACAGCGCCCCGCCTGCGACGAAGAACACGAAATACTGGTGCGTCGAGTTCGCGGCGATCTGGCTCGTGCGCAGCAGCTCGGCGAGCCCGGTGACCGAGATCAGTGCCGAGTCCTTGAGGCTCAGTTGCCACACGTTGCCGATACCGGGCAGCGCGAAACGCAGCACCTGCGGCACCAGGATGCGCCGCAGCACCATGCTGCGCGGCATGCCGATCGAGCGCGCCGCCTCGAGCTCGCCCTTCGATACCGCGAGCACCGCCGCGCGATACACCTCCGCCTGGTAGGCGCCCGAGATCATTCCGACCGCGAGCGCACCGATCACGAACGGCGGCACGCCGATGAAACCTTCCGCGCCGAACCACTGGCCGACGGCCGTGACGAGCGTCGAGCCGCCGAAATAGAACAGGTAGATGACGAGCAGTTCGGGCACGCCGCGAAACACGGTCGTATAGAGGTCGCCGAGCAGGCGCGCGCTGCGGTGGCGCGACAGCTTCGCGGCCGCGATCGCCGCGCCGATCACGGCGCCGACCGCGAGCGCCGCGAGCGTCAACGCGACCGTCATCAGTGCGGCGAGCAGCAGCACACCGCCCCAGCCTTCGGTTCCGAAGCCGAGCATTTCAAGAATCGCCATGCGTGCCTCCCGGCAAGCGTTGAGTGAATCCGCAGGATGCGTGCCGCCGCGCGTCGTTCGAAGGACCTGGCGCGGCAGCGGCAGGACGCGCGCTTACGGCGTGACGTCGGTCTTGAACCACTTGTCGGCAAGCTTCTTCACGGTGCCGTCCGCGAGCGCCGCGCCGATCGCCGTATCGAACTTCGTCTTCAGGTCGGCATCCTGCTTGCGGAACGCGAGCCCTTCGCCCGGCCCCCAGATCGGCCCGCCGAGCTTCGGCCCCGCGAGCACGATCGATGCGGTGTCCTTCTTCGCGTTGTTCGCCGCGTAGTACGTCACGTCGTCGAACGATGCATCGATGCGCCCGGCGACGAGGTCGAGGTCGCGTTCGGGCGACGTCTTGTACACGCGAATCGACGCGATGTCCTTGAAGCTGTCGTTGATGAATTTCGTGTAGACGGTGCCCGACTGGATGCCGATCGTCTTGCCCTTCAGTTGCTTGCGCAGGGCGTCGACGGTGGGTTTGTCTGCATTCGCGTCACCCGTCAGCTTGACGATCGGTGCGCCGGGCGCGGCCTTCGGCAGGATCTTCGTATCGGTGACGGCGAACGTCGCCGGCGTTGCCGCATAGGGGCGCGAGAACAGCAGGATCTTTTCGCGATCCGGCGTGATGGAAATCGCATCCATCAGGATGTCGAACTTGCCGGCCTGCAGGCCCGGAATCATCCCGTCCCAGTCCTGCGCGACCATGTTGCACTGCACCTTGATCCGCTCGCACACATTCGCGAGCAGCTCCGGCTCGAAACCGCCCAGCTTGCCGCCCGGCAGCGTGAGGTTCCACGGCGCGTAGCCGCCTTCCAGCGCGACCGTCACCGTCTTCCATTCCTTGGCCTGCACGGGCGCCGCGAGCGTTGCCGCTGCAGTTGCGATGACGCCGATCGTCCTGACTGCCCACTTGATGCGCTTACCGTTCACGAGATTTCTCCTTGCGTTGAAGTTCGCCATCCCTTCGGTTCATCGAGCCGCCTCAGGAATTTGTCTATACAAGCATGCAAGAAGAAAAACGGCGAGACAAGCAGCGTTCAAAAAAAACCGGTGAAACGCGGGAAATCCCCTAATTAAAGGCTCCCGGCGTGCGTCGTCATGGGGAATTCAGGCACGCACTTGGTGCAGTCCTGACGATCCAATCGCAAGGATGACTAGACAAATTCCGGATTCGATCACCAGCGCTGCGCGAGCCGGCGCGAGAAGCCCCGCATGCCGGACCGGCCTGCATGAAGACCGGCACGCTGCGCGCCGCGAATCGATGGCGCCATGAACGGTGCTCATGCGGCGCATGAAAACTTATCGATTGTTGGCACCCCGGATCGACGCCGACAATCCGCTTCATGTCCCCTCGCTTGCGGTACGGGCCACTCCCCCTCCCAATCGGCACATCACGATCCATGAACCATCCCCTCGCCGTCTCCTGCATCGCCGAGGCCCGCGCGGCCACGGCGGCACCGTTCCCTGCCCGCCGCCGCACCTGCGGCGAAGCACTCGTCGACCTCCTCGAACGCCAGGGCGTCGAATGCGTGTTCGGCATTCCTGGCGTGCATACCGTCGAGCTCTATCGCGGCCTCGCCGCATCGTCGATCCGTCACGTGACGCCGCGCCACGAGCAGGGCGCCGGCTTCATGGCCGACGGCTACGCACGCGTCACGGGCCGGCCGGGGGTCTGCTTCATCATCACCGGGCCGGGCATGACCAATATCGCGACCGCGATGGCACAGGCCTACGCCGATTCGATCCCGATGCTGGTGATCTCGAGCGTCAACGCACGACGCGAGCTCGGCAGCGGCGACGGCCGCCTGCACGAACTGCCGTCGCAGCGCGACGTGTTCGCGGGACTCACCGCGTTCTCCCACACGCTGCTCGACGCGGCCGACCTGCCACAGGTCCTCGCGCGCGCCTTCGCAGTGTTCGAGAGCGCGCGGCCGCGGCCCGTGCACATCGAGATTCCGCTCGACGTGATCGTGATGCCGGCGCCCGCGCTGCCCGCCGCGCCGCTCGCGCTGCCCGCGCGCCCCGCGCCGGATGCGAACGCCCTCGCGGCGGCCGCCGACCTGCTCGCGCATGCGCGCCGGCCGCTGATCCTCGCCGGCGGCGGTGCGATCCACGCGGCGGCGGAACTGCGCGAGCTCGCCGAACGCCTGCACGCGCCCGTCGCGCTGACGATCAACGCCAAGGGCCTGCTGCCGCCCGGCCACCCGTTGCTGATCGGCTCCACCCAGTCGCTGCCGGCCACCCGCGCGGCGATCCGCGATGCCGACGTGGTGCTCGCCGTCGGCACCGAGCTTGGCGAAACCGATTACGACGTCACGTTCGACGGCGGCTTCGCGATCGACGGCCGGCTGATCCGCATCGACATCGACGCGCAACAGCTGATGCGCAACGCCCGCGCGGAAATCGCCATCGCCGGCGATTCCCGGCTGGCGCTCGGCGCACTGTCGACCCGCCTGCACGAGCGGCCCGCGCCCACCCCCGAGACCGGCTGGGGGGCGCTGCGGGTGGCGGCCGTTCGCGCCGCGATCACTTCCGGCCACGACGGCCCCGCGCACGCGCAGGCGCGGCTGATCGACACGATCGTCGCGGCGCTGCCCGGCGCGATCATCGCCGGCGATTCGACGAGCCCCGTCTACGTCGGCAATTTCACGCACGATGCGCCGGCGCCACGCAGCTGGTTCAACTCGTCGACCGGTTACGGCACGCTCGGCTACGGGCTGCCCGCCGCGATCGGCGCAAAGCTCGCCGCGCCTGCCCGGCCGGTCGTCTGCCTGATCGGCGACGGCGGCCTGCAGTTCACGCTGCCGGAGCTCGCGAGCGCGGTCGAGGCGCGGCTATCGGTGATCGTGATCGTCTGGAACAACCGCGGCTACGGCGAGATCCGCAAATACATGGTCGCGCGCGACATCACGCCGGTCGGCGTCGAGCCCTATACGCCCGATTTCCAGGCACTCGCACGCGGGTTCGGCTGCGCGGCGCACGCAGCCGCGACGCCCGATGCACTGGCCGAAGCGCTGCGCGAAGCGACAGCACGCACGATTCCGACCGTGATCGAAATCGACGAGGCAACCTGGTTCGGTCAGGTGCAACGATGAGCACGACGCCCGATTTCGCGTTCGATCCGCCGCTGCACACGCGCCACTTCATCGACGGGACGTGGCGCGCGAGCGTCGGCGGCGCGACGCTGCCCGTCGTCGATCCGTCGACGGAAGCGCACCTCGCCGACGTCAGCGCAGGCGGCAAGGCAGACGTCGAACACGCCGTGCAAGCCGCGGCGCGCGCGTTTCCCGGCTGGAAACGCACGACCGGCGCCGAACGCGCGGCCCTGCTCCGCGCGATCGCGCGCGGCGTCGACGCACGCCGCACGCGGCTCGCCACGCTGCAGTCGCTCAACAACGGCAAGCCGTTCGCCGAAGCCGAGATCGACGTCGCGGACGTGATCGCCACCCTCGACTACTACGCAGGCCTCGCGGACCGTCTCGACACGGACGGCGAAACCGAGGTATCGCTGCCCGGCAGCGACCATCGTGCGTGGATCCGGCGCGAACCGGCCGGCGTCGCCGCGCTGATCGTGCCGTGGAATTTCCCGATGGTGACCACCGCATGGAAGCTCGCGCCCGCGCTCGCGGCCGGTTGCACCGTCGTGCTGAAGCCGTCCGAGATCACGCCGCTGCCTGAGCTCGAACTCGCCGCGATCGCCGCCGAGGCGGGCGTGCCGCCCGGCGTGCTGAACGTCGTGACGGGCACCGGCCACGACGTCGGCGCCCGGCTGTGCGCGCATCCGCTCGTCGCGAAGGTGTCGTTTACCGGCAGCACGGCGGTCGGCGCACAGGTCATGAAGACGGCCGCGGACACGATCAAGGGCGTCGGCCTCGAACTCGGCGGCAAGTCGTCGATCGTCGTGTTCGACGACGCCGACCTCGATCACGCGGTCGAACTGATCGCGGGCGGCGGCCTCTTCAACGCCGGGCAGATGTGTTCGGCGACCTCGCGCGTGCTCGTCGCCGCCCCGCTCGCCGACGAACTCGTCACGCGCCTCGCGCGGCGGATCGACGCGACCGTCGTCGGCCCGCCGTTCGCGCCCGGCGTACAGATGGGCCCGCTGACGAACCGCGCGCAATACGAACGCGTGAAGCGCCACATCGCGCAAGGCCGGGCCGACGGTGCACGGCTCGTCGCGGGCGGCGACGTGCTCGACGGCCCCGGCTACTTCATCCGGCCCGCGCTGTTCGTCGACGTGCCGACCGGCAGCCCGCTATGGTCTGAGGAAATCTTCGGCCCGGTGCTGTGCGTGCGCGCGTTCGACACCGAAGACGACGCGATCGCGGCCGCCAACGATACCGAGTACGGGCTCGTCGCCACCGTCGTCACGCGCGACACGGCCCGCGGCAAGCGAGTCGCCGACGCGCTCGAGGCAGGCGTCGTATGGATCAACACGCCGCAGCTGATCTATCCGCAAACCTCATGGGGCGGCTACAAGCGCAGCAGCATCGGACGCGAGCTCGGTCCGTTCGGGCTGGCCGCGTTCCAGGAGATCAAGCAGGTCATGATGCCGGCCCGCTGAGACCGCCCGGCCCATGCGTTTATGTCATGGCGCGCATGCGGATATTTCGTTTGTTGCGGAAATTTGACCTCCCTACAGTTCATCCACACCCCGCGCCGCCGTTCGGCGACCGGCATCGAACCACACGGCATCGTTCATCAGGAGACGGCCATGCAACACTTCAAGGCGGGCAGAAGGCAGGTGATCAAAACCCTCGGCACGGCACTCGCTGCATCCGCCCTTCCGATGCCATTCATCAGTACTGCGAAGGCACAGTCGAGCAGCTTCGCCGGCAAGACGCTGCGCCTGCTCACCTGGTCCGACGATACCGGCGCGGCCGCCCTGCGCAACATCGCGGAAACCTTCAGCAAGCAGACCGGCGCACGCGTGATCGCCGATCGCGCGGACGGCACGTCGGGCATGGTCGCGAAGGTCAAGGCCGCGGGCGAGCGGCCGACCTACGATGTCATCACGCTCGCCGGCGTGGGTGCGGCGGGTCTCGCCGATGCGGGCCTGCTCACGAAGCCGGACCTGAACCGGCTGCCGAACCTGAAGGACGTCGCGCCGCCCTACCGCACCGGTGCGAACGGCTTCGGCATCGGCTACCTGCTGTGGTCGGACGGGCTGATCTACAACACGGCGACCGTGAAGAGCGCGCCGGCGAGCTACGAGGCACTGTGGGATCCGAAGTATGCGGGCCGCCTGTTCCTGCCGCCGCCCGAGTGGGCCGAAGCGGTCGACCTCGCGATCATCGCCGCGAAGCTGGCCGGCGGTTCGCAGCAGAACATCGATCCGGGATTCCGGAAGCTCGCGCAGTTGAAGGATCGCGTGATGACGCTCGGTGAAAACCCGAACCAGGTGGCCGACCTGTTCCGCACCGGCTCGCTCGACATCGGCGGCATCTATTCGCCCGCGTTCTTCCCGGACCAGATCCGCAAGCCCGACTACAAGATGGGCGTGACGTACGGGATGAAGGAAGGCTTCGCGACGCAACTGATGTTCACCGTGATCCCGAAGGCGCACCCGGGCGACCTCGACCTGATTCACGCATTCATCAACCATTCGCTCGACGCGGGCGTGCAGGGCCGGATGGCGGCCGACGTGCTGAACGGCCCCGTGAACGCGAAGGCCGTGATTCCCGCGGAAAGCCGCGCGTTCGTGCCGTCGCCGCAGCAGATCGCGGAGAAAGCCGTGCTGCACGACGACAAGGCGCTCGCAGTCGTCCAGCCCGCGTGGATCAAGCGCTACACGGGCCTCTTCTCGGCGTAACGACATGGCCTCCCTGTCTTCCCCCCGCGATGCAGGGTCGGCCGGCACCGTAACGGCCGGTGCCGGCCCCGACGCCGCCCCCGCGCTGGCCGGCGTGCCGCCGTGGCTGCTGCTCGCACCGATCCTCGCGTTCCTCGCGGTACTTGCCGCCGCGACGCTCACGGTATTGCGCATGAGCGTCGGCGTGTCCGGCGACGAATGGCGCACCTTCACGCTGCAGAACTACGCCGATCTCGCGGATCCGTACTTCACGACGTCGCTGTGGCTCACGCTGCGCCTCGCGTTCCAGAGCATGGTGTGCGCGGTGCTGCTCGCGATCCCGGTTGCACTCGCGATGGCACGCACCGAATCGCGGCTCGCGCGCCGGCTGCTGCTCGCCGGCGTCCTGCTGCCGCTGCTCGTGAACCTGCTGCTGCAAGGGTACGGCTGGCTCGTGATGCTCGGCCCGGCCGGGTTGCTCAACCGCACGCTGCTCGCCACCGGCATGATCGGGCGGCCGCTGCAATTGCTGTACCGCGAGCACGGCGTACTGCTCGGCCTGATCCAGACCGCGTTCCCGCTCGCCGTGCTGCCGCTGTCGAGCGCGCTGCGCGCCGTGTCCCGCGCGTACGACGAAGCCGCCGCGACGCTCGGCGCGAGCCGGTGGCAGACGCTGCGGCACGTGACGCTGCCGCTCGCGATGCCCGGCCTCGTCTCGGGCGCGCTGCTCGTGTTCGCGTACAACGCCAGCGCATTCGCGGTGCCGCTGCTGCTCGGCGGCCGGCGCGTGCCGATGCTTGCGGTGCTCGTGCACGACGAAGTCGCACCGCTGCTCAACTGGCCCGCCGCATCGGCATCGGGCGTCGTGCTGATGGGCGCGACGCTCGTCGTGATGGCGGTTTCCCAGCGCCTCGCGCGCACCCTCGAGGTGAACCGATGAATGCCCTGCTCCTGCGCGCGCCCATGCCCGGGCGCCTCGGACGCGTGACGGGCGCGCTCGCGACGCTCGTGCTGTTCCTCGCCGCGCTGCCGATCCTGA
The DNA here is from genome assembly GCF_003853705.1 of Burkholderia sp. Bp8992. Lineage (GTDB taxonomy): Bacteria > Pseudomonadota > Gammaproteobacteria > Burkholderiales > Burkholderiaceae > Burkholderia. The sequence goes on from NZ_QTQI01000043.1 coordinate 42,888, forward strand.
CGATGATCACGATGTCGTTCGGCGCGTCGGGCACGCTCGAATTCCCGCCGCGCGAATTCAGCCTGCACTGGTATCGCGCCGCCTGGCAGACGTTCGTGTCGTCCGATGCGGGCAGCGCACAGTCGATGGGCGCCGCGTTGACGACGAGCCTCGTCGTCGCGGTCGCGACGATGCTGATCGCGACCGCCGTGTCGGTCCCCGCGGCTTACGCACTGTCGCGCTACCGCTTCCGCGGCAAGACGCTCGTCGAGCAGCTCGTCGCGCTGCCGATCGTCTATCCGCTCGTGATGCTCGGCCTCGCGCTGCTGATCGTGTTCAATGCGCTGCCGGTCGAACTCGGCATCGTGCGGCTCGTCGTCGCGCACGTGATCCTGACGCTGCCGTTCACCGTGAAGAACTGCGCCGCCTCGGTCGCGTCGATCGGCCCCGATTTCGAGGAAGCCGCGTGCCTGATGGGCGCGAGCCCGCGCCGCGCGCTCGTCGACGTCGTGCTGCCGCTGATGCGGCCCGGCATCCTCGCCGGGATGCTGTTCGCGTTCATCGTGTCGTTCAACGAATTCACGGTGACGTTCTTCCTGTACAGCATCGACACGATGACGCTGCCCGTCTGGCTCTACAGCCGCACCGTGTCGTCGCTCGACCCGACCGTGTTCTGCTTCGCCGTGTTCACGGTCGCGATCGACTTCGCGCTGATCTGGATGCTCGAAAAACTCGTCGGCGACAAGGGCGTCGCGCTCTGACGCGCGCCGCCTCGCCATCGCCCGTGCAAGGAATCCTCATGACCCAGCTCATCCTCCAGAACGTGACGAAGCGCTTTCATCAGGCGTATGCGGTCGATCACGTCGACCTGTCGGTGCCCGACGGCAAGCTCGTCTGCTTTCTCGGCCCCTCCGGCTGCGGCAAGACCACGCTGATGCGCATCATCGCCGGCCTCGAAACGCCGACCTCCGGCACCCTGACGTTCGCCGGCCGCGACCTCACGCACGTGCCCGCCAACCGGCGCGACTTCGGCATGGTGTTCCAGTCGCTCGCGCTGTTTCCGCACATGACCGTCGCGCAGAACATCGCGTACCCGCTGCGGCTGCGCAAGACGGCCAAGGCCGCGCAAGCGCGGCGCGTCGCCGAGCTGCTGGAGCTGATCCAGCTTCCGCACATGGCCGACCGGCTCGTCACGCAGCTGTCGGGCGGGCAACGCCAGCGCGTCGCGATTGCACGCGCGATCGCGTCGTCGCCGCGCCTGCTGTTGCTCGACGAACCGTTGTCGGCGCTCGACGCGAAGCTGCGCGAAGCGATGCAGGTCGAGATCCGGCTGCTCCAGCAACGGCTCGGCATCACGACGATCATGGTCACGCACGACCAGCGCGAGGCGATGACGATGGCCGACGAGATCGTCGTGATGGAGAAAGGCCGGATCCAGCAGGTGGGCCGGCCGCTCGACATCTACCGCGATCCGGTCAATGAATTCGTCGCCGATTTCATCGGTCTCGGCAACATCCTGCCGGTCGCGTGCGACGGCGACGACGCGATCGTGCTGCCGGGCGGGCAGCGGCTCGCGATCCGGCCGGCACCGCGCACCGCGGACGCCGTACGCCTGCTGATCCGTCCCGAGGACGTGTGCGTGCGCACGGCTCCGGCACAACAGCCCGGACCGAACACGCTCGCGGGCACCATCACGTTCGTCCGTGATGTCGGCGCATCGATCGAGGCAACGATCGATTGCCGCGGCTTCACGCTGACGGCCGCGACGACACCGCGCGAAACGCCCGATCTCCAGGTCGGCATGCCGGTGCTCGCGGAGCTGCCGGCCCATGCATGCAAGCTCATCGCCGCACGCGGCGCCTGACCGCCTTTCCCTTTCTCCAGCGCAACAACGAGGATCTCGCCATGAACGCAACGACCCACGCCATTCGCCACGCGCAGCGCCTGCTCGCCCGCTCTGCCCTTCTCTGCGCCTGCGCCGGCGCCGCCGGCCTCGCCGCCTTCGCGCCGCTCGCGCACGCCGACGCGCTCGACACGATCGCGAAATCGGGGGTCGTGCGCATCGGCGTGTTCGAGGACTATCCGCCGTTCGGCTCGATCGGCCCCGACATGAAGCCGCAAGGCTACGACATCGACATGGCCAACCTGATCGGCCGCGCGTTGAATGCGAAAGTCGAACTCGTGCAGGTCACCGGCGACAACCGGATGGCGTATCTCGCCGACCACAAGACCGACATGCTGCTGTCGGTCGGACAGACGCCGGAGCGCGCGAAGGTGATCGACTTCTCGAACGCGTATGCACCGTACTACCTTGCGGTATTCGGCCCGAAGTCGCTGGCCGTGAAGGGCACCGCCGATCTCGCCGGCAAATCGGTCGCGGTCGCGCGCGGCACGCTCGAGGACCTGAGCGTCAGCAAGGTCGCGCCGCCGAGCGCGACGATCAAGCGCTTCGACGACCCGAACGGCGCGATCGCCGCGTTCCTGTCGGGACAGGCGCAACTGCTGGTGGTCGGCAACGACGTCGGCGCGACGATCATCGCACGTCATCCGTCGATCGATCCGGAACAGAAATTCTCGCTGTTCAGCTCGCCCGATCACGTCGGCCTGAACAAGAACGAAGCGCGCCTGATGCAGAAGGTCAACGACGCGATCGCCGGCGCGAAGAAGAGCGGCACACTGAACACGTTGTCGCAGAAGTGGCTGCACGCGGCATTGCCGGCCGACCTGTGATGCACGCCGCCCCAGCCCCGTATTCACGACGAAAGGCATTGCGATGACCTACGTGTTCGACTTCAGCGATTTCGGCCTCTACGCCGGCATGCTTGCGCGCGGCATCGGCGTGACGCTCGGCCTCACCGCGGCCGCCACCGCGCTCGGCGGCCTGATCGGCACCGCCGGCGCCTGGATCGCGCTGGCCGGCCCGCGCTGGGCGCGCGCGCTCGTCGCGGCCTACGTCGAACTGATCCGCAATACGCCGTTCCTGGTCCAGTTGTTCTTCATCTTCTTCGGACTACCGGCGATCGGCGTGCACATCGACGAAGCGCAGGCGGCCGTACTGGCCATGACGGTCAACCTGGGCGCGTATGCGGTCGAGATCCTGCGTGCCGGCATCGAATCGGTGCCGCACGGGCAAGTGCAGGCCGCGCGGGCGCTCGGGCTGCACGGCCGGCAGGTGTTCGGTCACGTCGTGCTGCCGCAGGCGCTCGCGAACGTGTACCCCGCGCTGCTCGGGCAGGTGCTGATCGTGATGCTCGGCTCGGCCGTCGTCTCGCAGATCTCGGTGCCCGACCTGACCTACGCGGCGAACTTCATCCAGTCGCGCAATTTCCGTGCGTTCGAGATCTACATCGTCGTGACCGCGATCTACCTGCTGCTGTCGATCGCGCTGCGCATGCTGCTCAATCGCGTCGGCCGGCGGCTGTTCTCGGGCCGCACGCCGCACGGCGCGGCGGCCGCGCCTCGGCGCGCGCGCGTTGCCCGCTTCACGTGGCGCGCCCGCGCGCCTGAAACCCGCCTTCCCACTGAGCGTGCACGATGATCGAATTCACCTTCCAGGATATTGCATGGAACCTGCTGCTCGCCGCGCGCTGGACCGTGCTGCTGTCGCTGATCACGTTCGTCGGCGGCGGCATCGCCGGCTTCGCGCTGCTCGCGATGCGCATTTCGCCGGTGCCGGCGCTGCGCCGCTTCGTGGTCCTGTACGTCGAGCTGTTCCAGGGCACCCCGTTGCTGATGCAACTGTTCCTCGGCTTTTTCGGGTTGCCGCTTGTCGGCATCGACGTGACGCCCTGGGTCGCCGCATCGGTCGTGCTGACGCTGAACGCCAGCGCCTATCTGGCCGACATCTGGCGCGGCTGCGTCGACGCGGTACCGCGCGGCCAGTGGAGTGCGGCGGCAAGCCTCGGCATGACGTGGATTCAGCAGCTGCGCTACGTGGTATGGCCGCAGGCCTGGAAGATCGCGCTGCCGCCGACCGTCGGTTTCCTCGTGCAGGCGGTGAAGAGCACCGCGCTCACGTCGATCATCGGGCTGACCGAACTGACCAAGACCGGCAACATCATCACCAACGCGGTATTCAAGCCGTTTCCGATCTATGCGATGGTCGCGCTGCTCTACTTCGCGATGTGCTTCCCGCTGACGCAGTACGCCCGCGTGCTCGAACGCCGCTATCGCGTCGCGAAGGCGCGTTGAACCGGCGCTGCGCGCGCCTCACCACGATCCAGGTACTTCCATGATTTCCATCAGCAACGTTTCGAAGTGGTACGGCCAGTTTCAGGTCCTCACCGACTGTACGACCGAGGTCAGGAAAGGCGAAGTGGTCGTCGTGTGCGGCCCGTCGGGCTCGGGCAAGTCGACGCTGATCAAGACCGTCAACGGCCTCG
>NZ_QTQI01000044.1 GCF_003853705.1 Burkholderia sp. Bp8992
TGGGTCGGCAAGCAGATCGGGCCGATCGCGAAGCCGAAGGACATCCGCTTCGGCGACAACCTGCCGAAGACGCGCTCCGGCAAGATCATGCGGCGCCTGCTGCGCTCGCTCGCGAAGGGCGAGGCGATCACGCAGGATACGTCCACGCTCGAGAATCCGGCCATCCTCGAACAGCTCGCCGAAGTGCGCTGATCGTACCGGTTGCGCATCTCGCGCACGAGCCCCTGCGCGGCAATCCGGATTGCCCGCGCAGGGGCTTTTTGCTACATAACGGCATGACCGTTCCGACCCGTTCGGCGCCTGCTGCGCCACCGCCCGTTCCCGAGCCGCTCGCGCGTGCCCACGCGCGCTACTGGCGCTTCAACGTCGCGCTGATCGCGGTGCTGATGGTGATCGGCTTTTCGGTGTCGTTCATCGTGCCGTTCTTCGGGCCCGCGCTCGCGGGCGTCCGCTTCGCCGGCTTCAGCCTGCCGTTCTATGTCGGCGCGCAGGGTGCGATTCTGGTGTACCTCGTGCTGATCGTCGTCTACATCGGGCTGATGCAGCGCGCGGACCGCATGCTGCGCCGCGCATACGACGATCATGCGGCGCACGCCGGCAATGCGAACGGCGGGCGCTGATTCATGTTGACGCATCGACTGATCCGCGCGTACGCGCTCTACACGCTCGGGTTTCTCGGGTTTGTGCTGCTGATGTGGCGGATCGAGCGCGCGACGGGCTCGGGCGTGTGGATCGGCTACGTGTTCCTGTTCGTGCCGATCGCCGTGTATGCGGTGATCGGTTTGCTGTCGCGCACGTCCGATCTCGTCGAGTACTACGTGGCCGGGCGGCGCGTGCCGTCCGCGTTCAACGGGATGGCGACGGCGGCCGACTGGCTGTCGGCCGCGTCGTTCATCGGCCTGGCCGGGTCGCTTTACGCGACCGGCTACGACGCGCTCGCTTACGTGATGGGCTGGACGGGCGGATTCTGCCTCGTCGCGTTCCTGCTCGCGCCGTATGTGCGCAAGCTCGCACGCTACACGATTCCCGATTTCCTCGGCACGCGCTTCTCGAGCACGGCCGTGCGTGCGCTCGCGGCCGGCGCGGCGATCCTGTGTTCGTTCGTGTACCTGGTCGCGCAGATCCAGGGCATTGGCCTGATCGCGACGCGCTTCATCGGCGTCGATTTCGCGATCGGGATCTTCTGCGGGCTCGCGGGCATTCTCGTGTGCTCGTTTCTCGGCGGGATGCGCGCGGTCACGTGGACGCAGGTCGCGCAGTACATCATCCTGATCAGCGCGATCCTGATTCCGGTGTCGCTGATCGCGATGAAGAACGGGCTCGGCCCGGTGCCGCAGTTCAATTACGGCAAGCTGATGGAGCGCGTCGCGGCGCGCGAGGCGCAGGTGCGCGATGCGTCCGACGAGCAGCAGGTGCGCGATGCGTACCGCCGGCAGGCCGCCGGTATCCAGACGCAGCTCGACCGGCTGCCTTCGTCGTATGCGGACGCGCGCCGGCATCTCGTCGACCAGCTGGCCGACCTGCGGCGCCACAACGGGCCGCTGCGCGAGATCAGCCTGCGCGAGCGCGAGCTGGCCGATTTCCCGCGCGACCCGGCGGCGGCGCGCGTTGCGTGGACGCAGGCGCGCGACGACCTGCTGGCGCGCGCCGAGCCGCCCGTGCCGATGCACGAGCCGTTTCCCGCCGCGAGCGAAGACGAGCGCAAGCCGCGCGAACGCAATTTCCTCGCGCTGCTGCTGTGCCTGTCGCTCGGCACCGCGAGCCTGCCGCACATCCTGACGCGCTACAACACGACCACGTCGGTCGCGTCGGCGCGGCGCTCGGTCGGCTGGACGCTGTTCTTCATTGCGCTGTTCTACCTGAGCGTGCCGGTGCTCGCGGTGCTGATCAAGTACGAGATCCTCGCGAACCTCGTCGGGCGGCCGTTCGCGGAATTGCCGGCGTGGGTTACGCAATGGCACCACTTCGAACCGGACCTCATCAGCGTCGTCGAGGTGATTCGCGACGGCATCGTGCACTGGTCAGAGATCCAGATGCAGCCGGACATGGTCGTGCTGGCCGCGCCGGAGATCGCGGGGTTGCCGTACGTCGTGTCGGGGCTGATCGCGGCCGGTGCGCTGGCCGCGGCGCTGTCGACCGCGGACGGCCTGCTGCTGACGATCGCGAACGCGCTGTCGCACGATGTCTATTACTGCATGGTCGCGCCCGATGCATCGAGCCAGCGGCGCGTGACGATCTCGAAGGTGCTGCTGCTCGGCGTCGCGCTGTTCGCGTCGTATGTCGCGTCGCTCAATACGGGGAAGATCCTGTTTCTCGTCGGTGCCGCGTTTTCGCTGGCGGCATCGAGCTTCTTTCCGGTGCTGGTGCTCGGCGTGTTCTGGAAGCGCACGACGACGCGCGGGGCGATTGCGGGGATGGTGACGGGGTTGGCGGTGTGCGTGTACTACATCGTGTCGACTTATCCGTACTTCACGCAACTGACCGGGTTCGCCGGGCGCACGTGGTTCGGGATCGAGCCGATCAGTTCAGGGGTGTTCGGCGTGCCGGCGGGGTTTGCGGTGGCGATCGCGGTGAGTCTGTGCGACAAGCGGCCGGATGAGTATACGCGGGCGCTGGTGGATTACATTCGGCATCCGTGAGGAGGCCGGGCGTGCCGGCGCTCCAAATGAAAAGCCCCTGATTTCGCGGGAAATCAGGGGCTTCATGGAATCTGGCGGAGAGAGGGGGATTCGAACCCCCGATAGGCGATTAACCTATACACGCTTTCCAGGCGTGCGACTTAAACCACTCATCCATCTCTCCGGAAGACCGAGAGTATAGCAAACTCTGGCGGCAGCCCGCCACTCCCTTCCGCTTGCGTCAAAAATCCGTCGCCGTCGACAGCCACACCGACCGCGGATCGACCTGCGTCAGATATCCGCCGACCGGAACAGCGGCGGCGCCAGGCCCGCGTTGTGCGCGGGGGGCGGTGCGACTTTGACGGGTAGCGGCGCCCAACTGCCGAGCGGGCGTCGGGACGAACATGCGATCATGCGAGTCCGCATTCGTCGCAACAAACCGTACGCATCGGCCGGGGCCAATCCTGACGATGCCGGCCGGCCCCACTGCCGTTTTCAAAAGGAACGCCACGCCATGCCGCTCTCCACCTTGCTCGCATTCGCCCTGATCCTGTCCGTCGGCGTCGCGACGCCCGGCCCGACGGTGCTGCTCGCGATGAGCAACGGCTCGCGGTACGGATTGCGCCACGCGATGGTCGGCATGCTCGGCGCCGTCACGGCCGACGTCGTGCTCGTCGCGCTGGTCGGGTTCGGCCTCGGTGTGCTGCTCGATGCGTCGGAAACGGCATTCGTGACGCTGAAGCTGCTCGGCGCGGCGTGGCTTGCGTACGTCGGCATCCGGATGCTGATGTCGAGCGGTGGCTCCACGGTCCAACAGGCAGACGTATCCGCGACGCCCGAGCGCCGGACCGCCTTCCTGAAGAGCTTTTTCGTCGCGATGAGCAACCCGAAGTACTACCTGTTCATGTCCGCGCTGCTGCCGCAGTTCGTCGACCGGTCGCACGCAATCGCGCCGCAGTACGCGATTCTCGCCGCGACGATCGTCGCGATCGACGTCATCGGGATGACCGGTTACGCGCTGCTGGGCGTGCATTCGGTCCGCGTGTGGAAAGCAGCCGGGGAGAAGTGGCTGAATCGCATCAGCGGGTCGCTGCTGCTGATGCTCGCGGGGTACGTCGCGTTGTACCGGAAGGCCGCGCACTGAAGCGGCGATGCCAAAAGGAAGTGGCACGCCGACACCGGTGCGACGATGAAGGCGGTCGATCGCTTCGCGCTCGAGACGCACGACGGGCCGTATGAGACGTGGCCGTCGCGTACGCGGGTGCTTGTCGATGGCGTGTGTTCCGCGCTCGCCGTTTCCGGCTACGTGCTGCTGCGCCAGTTCGAGACGCCGGCCGCGTATCTGCTCGTCACCGACTACGACTGCCCGTTCGAGGAGGCCGTTACGTTCACGCTCGTGTCGAAGGAGTCGCTGAAGGTGCGCGCGCGGCGCACGGTCGGCGCGATGTATGCGTCGTGTCATCTGGACGACCTGATCTGGGCCGACGACCGCCATTTCAGCGCGACGTTCGTTGCTATCGACGGGCGATGGGATTTCACGATTCGTGATCTGGCGGTGCCGTTCGTCTTGCCCGCATTGAGCATGCGGCACGTACGGGGATGACACCGGACGACGGTCGGGTACCGCTGGAGGGTGGAGCCGATTCGAAAGAATGTGAATATTCGAATCCGGTCGGTCGCTTTGCAAAAAGGATTCTAAATCCTGACAAAAAACCATCATCAACCTGACAAATTTGCTATGCTCGCCGAAAACCAGACGGGCGGCACTCCCAGGACGGACCAGCGGGCGTGATTGCTCGCCGAACAACGAAGTCAAACAAAATCCTGAGAGTCACGCTGTGAATACAGCCGAATTGCTACGCACGTTTGCGTCCGGGGTGGTCGATCAGAACAATCGGCCGGTTCGCATGAACTGGGGGGCCGCACAGAAGACGCTCGAGCAGGTGCTTGCGCTCCAGTACGCCGATATCCGCGAAGGGTTGATGACGGGCATCGAGGGGCATCTGACCTGCGTGTCGGCACGGGCCGATCTTCCGATCCGCAGCCTCATCGGGCTGCCGGTCTCCGTCGAGATGACGACCGATCGCGGGCGTCTCCACACCATCAACGGCATCGTCACCGACGTCCGTACCGGACAGTCGGACGGTTCGCTGACCTGTTACCAGTTGACGATTCGCGATGTGCTGTCGGTGATGGAGCGACGAACCAATTCCCGATTGTTCCGCACCAAGAACCTGCCCGACATTCTGGGCGTGCTGCTTCAGGAGTGGCGCCAGCGCAGTTCGGCGCTGGCGGGCGCATTCGAATTCGACCTGTCCGGCCTGCAAGCCGAGCGTTACCCGGCGCGTGAACTCACGCGGCAGGTCAACGAGTCGGACGCGCACTTCATCCGGCGGCTGCTGCGACGGGAGGGGGCGACCGTATTCGTCAAGGCCGGCAAGGCCGGCGAGCGGGTGAGCGGCAACGCGCACGACACGCCGGTTCATACGCTCGTCTTTGTCGACGACTCGATGAAGTTGCCCGAGACGGTTGCCGGTACCGTTCGCTATCACCGCGACGCGGCCACTGAAGAGCGCGACTCGATCACGCTTTGGGCGACGAGCCGTAGCCTGATCCCGGGCAAGATCGTCCGGCCGACATGGGATTACAAGACCGGCCGGATGTCGCAAACGGAACAGGCGACGATCGTCGACCAGGGCGACGGCGGCAACAATCTCGGGCATTTGCTGGCCGATGCCGTCATCGATATCCCGCACGCGGGGGATTCGTCGTCCGATCTCGACCGGATCGGCAAGGACCGCATGCTTGCGCACGAACTGCGTGCGGAATCCGTCGACGGCGTGAGCAATGTGCGCGACCTGGCCGTCGGCCATTGGTTTGCGCTTGCCGAGCATCCGCTGCTCGATACCTTGCCGGCCGAACAGCGGCAGTTCGTCGTCACATCGCTTCATCATCGCGTGCGGAACAACCTGCCGAAGGAACTGAACGAGCGCGCGCAGTCGCTGTTCGCGGCGAGCCGCGTGCTGTTCAATGCCGTGCCGACCAACGTGAGCAGCCCGTCAGGCGATGAAAGCGACAGGCGCTACGAGAACACCTTCTCCTGCGTGCGGCGCGGCGTGCCGCTGACGCCTGCCTACGACCCCCACGTCGACCTGCCGCCCGTCCATCCGATGACGGCCGTCGTCGTCGGCCCGGAGGGCGAGGAGGTGTTCTGCGATGAAATGGGCCGCATCCGTGTGCGGATCCAGGGGCTGAGCGCGGACGATCATGCGCACGCACAGGGTGCCGGCACGAGCGGCACGCCGTCCGACAGTGCGCCGGTGCGCGTCGCCTGCGCACTCGCCGGGCCGAATTTCGGCGCGAATACGTTGCCGCGCGTTGGCATGGAGGTGCTGATCGGTCATATCGGCGGCGATCCGGACCGGCTCGTCGTGATGGGCGTGCTGGCCAACGGGCCCAACATGCCGGCGACCTTCAGCCATACCGGCGCGCTGCCGGGCAACCGCTACCTGTCGGGCACGAAGACGAAGGAAATCAAGGGGCAGCGGTACAACCAGATCCGCTTCGACGATACGCCCGGGCAGATCAGCAGTCAGCTGGCGAGCGAGCATGCGTACAGTCAGTTGAACCTCGGCTATCTGACGCAGCCGCGCGACAACGGGCAGGGCGCGGCGCGCGGCGAGGGCGCCGAGCTGCGCAGCGATGCGCACGTGGCGATTCGCAGCGGCAAGGCGATGCTGATTTCGGCGTGGGAGCGGCTGCGCGCGAGCGACGGCCACCTTGCGCGGGACGAGTATCTGCAACTGATGCAGGAATGCGTCGAACTGTTCAAGAGCCTCGGCGACTATGCGGGCCAGCACCAGGGCGTCGCGCCGGACACGCAGCCGCACGATGCACTCATGACCACGGTGAAAGGCTGGCCGAACGGCGGGGAGTCCGGCGGCGGTGAGTCGTCAGGCGCGTCGATGGCCGCGATCGGCATCACCGCGCCGGCCGGCATCAGCATGGCGACGCCGAAGACCGTCACGACCCATGCGGGCGGCAATGTCGATGTCGTCGCGCAGAACCACCTGCAGTATACGAGTGGTCAGCGGATCAACCTGCAGGCCGGGCATGGCGTGGCGATGTTCGCGCACAGCGAAGGCGTGTCGGCAATCGCCAACCGGGGGAAGGTGGCGCTGCAGAGCCAGAACGACGATACGCAGATCGATTCGGCGAAGAATATCCAGATGACGGCGGGGGGCGGAAAGCTCGCGGGCATGGCCAGCGAGCAGGTCGTGTTCGTGACGTCGGGCGGCGCGTATCTGAAGCTGCATGGCGGCGATATCGAGCTCGGGTGTCCGGGGAGTTTCACCGTCAAGTCCGCGTCGCATACGTGGGCCGGGCCGGCGAGCATGAGCGCCGACTTTCCGAAGTTCGACCAAGGCTCGTTGGGGCGCGTGCCGAAGTTGGTCCGGGCCACTGACGGGCAGCCGGTCGAGGGCATGGAAGCCGAAGTGCGAAAGGCGTCGGGAGAGTTGATCAAGGGGAAGACCGATGCGCAAGGCAAGCTGGCGCCGGTCAGCAGCGATCAGTTCGAACAATTGGCGGTTCGCTTTTTCAAGTCGAGAACCTGAGCTGAGTCTTCAAGAAAAACAACATGTTCAACTACAACTTTGCGCAGAACCCGGGCGGGCAAACGTCGACGGACGACCCGTCGCAGACTTCGGTGGGCGGTGGACTGGGGACGACGCTGTTCAATCGCAACGACCTCGAATGCGTGATGCAGATGCCGCTGCCGGGCGTCGTCATTTTCGTGCACGGGGTGAATTCCGAGGGCGAATGGTTCAAGGACGCCGAGCAGGGGCTGTGTGACGGATTGAACCGGCGCATGGGGCGATATGACGATCAGTTGTTCCATTGCGGGCCGGTGGCCGGGCAGATGACGCCGGTCAGCTATATCGAAAGCCTGACGCCGGATGGGTTCCTGAATCCGGAAATGTCGTCGAAGACGTACATCAAGCCCGATCCGTCCTTTTCGCCCGTCATCCACTTCCGGTGGGGCTATGCCGCCAACGCAGTGGAGCTGAAGGAGTATGGCGACAAGATCATGCTCAACGAGAAGAATTACTGGGGTGGCGGCCCGTTCGCGGGCGGGTGTTCGAGTCTGCCGGATCTGTGGAACGACGGGTTGAACGATCGGCTCTTTCTGTGGCTGACCGTTCAGCACATGAATGGCATCGGCAATCGAAAAATCTACTCCACGCCACCGCGCACTTACGGCGTGCTTGGCGCCCTGCGGCTGGCACGCTTGGTCGAGTCGATCCGCAAGCGACAGGCCGACGCGCCGATCACGATCGTTTGCCACAGCCAGGGAAACATGATCGGCCTTGCCGCTGCATTTCTTGGAGACCGCTTGCCCGAGGTGACGGATCAATGGGGCAAGAAAGGGCGCTGCGTCGCAGATACCTATGTTCTCGCCAATCCCCCGTACAGTCTCGTCGAGGCCAACATGACCGACTCATGGGCCCAGCGTGGGGTGCGCGACAAAAACGGGCACGTGGGGCGCGAGACCTATGTCGCGCGTAAGGAAACGCTGAGGGAGTACTTCGATATCCTGCGTGCCCGGGCCGAGCTGGAGATGCCCGCGGAGGATCTCGATCGCGCGATGGAAAACGCGAGACCGTCGAAGAACGGGGGCAAACCGTATAGCGCAGCCAAGGACCGGGAGGCGCACGGGTTGTACCAGAAAAACACTTACGGGAGAGTGACGCTGTACTGCTGCCCGCACGATCAGGTCATTTCCGCCTTGACCGTTCAGGGAATCGGCTGGCGCGGGATGAGTGTCGATGAAATCAGTGCGACGAACGCGTGGGGCGTTTTTTCGCAACGCGTGTTTGCATCGAATTACGAGGTGGGCGGCGAGAACAAGCTCTACCGGTATTGGCAGGATGACTGGCGCAAGGACAAGAATCAGAAGGAAGGTTTCTGGTATCCGCCATCACCGCCTGCGCGGTATGGTCTTGGACGAGGTGTTCATTCTAATGGATGGTGGCTCCCGCAGTTTTTCACGATTGCCACGAGCCCCGTCCTCTACCTGTTCAATTTGACGAACATGGCGGTCAATGCCGATCCACCCAAAGACTGGGAAATCCCGATTACGGCACCGATGCTCGACAAGGAGACTCGCTTCCTTCCGCAGGCGTTCCGCTATGGCAAACCATCGGGCGCTTGCGATGCGCAAGGGAAACCGATTGAGGAAGGGCGCTTCAACGAGGGTTACGATCCACCGTCGGCTGGGCGTGACGCCAACAAGGAAAACAAGCGGGATGACGATCCATACGACAACTTCGACGCCAAGTCGGAAAAGTTCGCGACCGAGGGTGACGCGCTGAAAGCGCAGGGCGATGCCGCATCCGAAGCTGCGCAGCGATACGAGGATCATTCCATTCTCCGGATGGAAGCGAGAAGGTCCGGAAATCGTCGCTGGGTCGACAAGGAAGGAAATGTGATCGGGGAGGACAATCCGGAGGCAGCGAGTGCTGACTATACCGAATGGCGGAACAACGAGATATTCCAGATTCTGAACGGCGGGGACAAGAATAACCCCACTAACCATTCGACCATCATGACCAACAAGGATCATGCTGAAAAGGCGTTGGCTTATGATGTGGCAATTGGGCTTTGCTATTTGACTGAAGATGATTTCAAATATATCAGAATTCAAGCTGATTGGAGATTTGCCAGTGATTCCAAGTCGGGTGATCCTAATTTCCATTTGATGAATTATATAAATACTGGCAAGCACGGCGATCTATTTTTGCCTGACTGGGTTAAAAAGGACGAAGGTGCCGCGATGCCGGGGAAAATTTATGATGAGCGAGATGGCGGCTTTTTCATGAAGTTGGGAGGTATTTTATGAGGGCGGTCATCGCGACCTGGCCGCGTCGAGTCGGAGTTGCGAGCCTCGCGTTGTTTTTTGCTTTAGGGGCATCGTTTTTGATATTGATTTCGTCTGGCAAGCCGGCAGGGGAGTTATTGGGTATGGGTAATCTGATGAAACGATTGGTGCTGGTCCCGGGGCTCGTGGCAATCATGGTATTTGCGTTCGCAACACTGATTGCTGCTCCTCGCGCGATGGCCGCCTCATCGGCCGATAAGGCAGTCCCGATAGCTGGGACCAGTTCATCCAAGCCTTTCGTTGCGCAGGTTGTAGGGCTTGGATGGATGAATCCCCTCCAACGCAGGGACTACCCTACCGAGTGGCAAATATTGTGGACACTTGGGCTGGTCAAGCCAAATGTCAACGATGATATGGTTAGAACGAATCCGAAGAAATATTCGACGTTGCAGGCAATTTCCATCGTTGCGGATGGTAACGGAGGAAGTGAATCATTTGCTGGATTTTATGGGAAATATGTCGATAAATTATTGCTGCTCTTCCGGGTTCCATATTTTACGGGCGAAGATTATTTTTACACCGTGAGCTCGGATGACAAAAGAAAGTGGCGTGAGTTGGCTGGCATGCATGTGGAGTTGGCTATTCCTTCCGAACGAATTGAGCCTGCATCGGCTGCGTCATATCTGCGCAATCACATTGTCAATATATTCGAAATCGGCAACCCGGCTGCAAAGAATCTATGGAGCCGCGACACACCGCCCGATGTGCACGTGACGACGGGGCACGGCAATGCCGGCTTCACATCGCTGAACGCCGCGCTGGACTATCTCGCTATGCATCCTGACAAGAGTGCATGGGTGATGAACTGGGATGCACCGAGTTTCCCGCCGAACGACGAACAGATCAACGAGAACATGGTGGTGCTGTTCCTTGCCGGCCCGGATCTGAAGACCGAGCGCGATCCGCTGGCGTGGATCGGTAAAGCCGCTCGAAGCAACGTCAAGGATTTTGAGGCCAAGCAAGGTGCGAGCCGCGCGGTGCAGGCATGGAAGTCGACGATCGATACGGCTGCGAGTAACGCAGGCGTGCCGGTGTCGTCATTGAATTACATCGTGCACGACGCGGGCAAGGGCAGCGATGCTGCGTCGACACGCATTGCGTCGCTGTCGCAGACGCTGACGGAAGTCCTGCCGGAATACGATTTCCGTACGCAGACCTTCAATACGTCGGCGTTGCTCGGTGACATGGGGGCTGGCGCAGCGCTGACCGATGTGGTGCTGGCAATCGGCCGAGCGAATCACCTCGGTGGAAATGTGCTCGTAGCTGGAACGTCCGACGCCGAGCACCCGACAGCGGTGGTTGTGGTCGCGCCTTCGAAACTGACGCCGATCGATGCAACTAAGAACTGGTTTCGCGCACGCGGCGGAAACAACGCCTATCTGCCTTGGTGGGGACGTCGTCACGATGCGAGTCCTACGACTCAAGGCTACTCAAAATAAGGAGCGCGCATGCGCGGAATCATTCGAGTCGGCGACGCAACGAGCCACGGCGGGCAGGTCGTAACCGGCAGCGCGGTCAGCGAAGTGATGGGACGGCCGGTTGCGCGGCTCGGTGATACGTGTGTCTGTCCGATCACGGGCCATCAGGCCTGCTTTATCGCCGAAGGCGATCCGCAGGTCATCGTCGACGGCAAACCCGCTGCATTCGATGGGCACAAGACCTCGTGTGGCGCGACGCTGATTTCGAGTCTGGCGTCGTCCGGGCGGGAATGAATTGCTGAACCGGCGCTCTGGATCGGCCGGTTCGATCGGGATATTCATGAACGGCTTCATGCTTGCCAGACGTATCGGGTGCGTCCCGATCGTCGTAGCGACACTCTTGTCGGGCTCGCCATTGCGGGCTGAGACGCGCGCCGCATCGACGCAATCCGTCGAAGGTGCGTCCGCCGCGCCGTTTGTTGCTCAAGTCGTCGGACTTGAATGGCTCAATCCGCTGCAGCGTCGTGACTATCCGACCGAGTGGCAATTGCTGTGGACGCTCGGGTTGGTGAAACCGAATGCCAACGACGACATGGTTCGCACAAACCCAAAAAAATACTCGACCTTGCAGGCGGTTTCCATCGTCGCCGATGGGCGGTGGGGGCGTGAGTCGTTCGTGGGTTTCTATAAAAAATATGTACGCGAACTTCTCGTGTTGTTTCGGACGCGCTACGTGATGAACCCCGATTATTTTTACACCATCGGCTCGAAGTACAAGCGAGAGTGGCGTGAACTTGCCGGGGTGCGTGTCGAACTCGCACTTCCTGCCGGCCGGCTCGACCCAGAAGGCGCCGGAGCGTTCTTGCGTGACGAGATGGTAAATATGTATGAAATCGGCAACCCCTCCGCAAAAAATCTATGGATCCACGACACGCCGCCCGATGTGCACGTGACGTCGGGTCGGGAGAATGCCGGCTTCACGTCGCTGAACGCCGCGCTGGACTACCTCGCTGCGCACCCCGACAAAAGCGCATGGGTGATGAACTGGGACGCACCAGGTTTTCCCCCGCAGGACGAACAGATCAACGAGAACATGGTGGTGTTGTTCCTCGCCGGCCCCGATCTGAAGACCGAGCGCGAACCGTTGGCATGGATCGGCAAGGCGTCGCAAGGCAGCGTCCAGGCTTTCGACGCAAAGCAAGGCGGGAGCCGCGCGGTGCACGCATGGAAGTCGACGATCGATGCGGCGGCAGGCAACGCGGGCGTCACGGCCTCGTCGCTGAACTACGTTGTCCACGATGCGGGCAAGGGCAGCGCGGTCGCTTCGGCAAGGGCTGCGTCCCTTTCACAAGGCCTCGCGGAAGCCGTGCCGGAAAGCGACCTCCGCGGCGAAACCTTCAATACGACGGCACTGCTCGGTGACATGGGTGCCGGTTCAGCGTTGACCAATGTGGCACTCGCGATCGGCCGCGCGAATCACCTCGGTGGAAACGTGCTCGTGGCGGGAACGACCGACGCCGAGCATCCGACGGCAGCGGTGGTGGTCGCGCCATCGAAGCTGACACCGATCGATGCCGGCAAGAACTGGTTCCGCGCACGCGGCGAAAACAACGCGTACTTGCCGTGGTGGGGCCGCCGTCACGATGCGCGTCCAGCGTCGCAAGGCTATTCGGAGTAGGACCTCGCGCAGGCGACTGCGGCAATACATTGCATGTCCGCCCGTCAAGCATCGGCGGATGCACCGCCGACGGTGCGTTGCGACGACACCCTCCCGGCATTAAGCAATCTGTAACAATCAGCGGAATAGCGAGAAGCAAATTCTTTCAAAATACTTTCGATTGTTCGTTGCCGGCACCTGCCCGGAAATCCGGAATCTCGCTCCATCAAGGCATTTGCACCCGCGCCACCAAAAGCGGCATCGGGATTTTTCTCGTATACATTACATATCGTATGGAAAATGAAAGATTTACTCGGCTTGACGTGCCGCACCGTCGCCATTTATTGTCCGTCTGCCGCCCGTGAGAGAGCACGACGGCAATCGCGGAAGCGCGCGTTGCGCGCACGCCAACACGTAGCAAAAAGCAGAAAAGGAAACGTGGTAGCCACATGAAGCCGCTATTCGACGACAAGAAATCCGATGCGGTCAGCGATCGTCCTTCCATTCCGTCTTCGTCACCCGTCGCGGTGCCTGCCGCCGTCGCCAACGTCGTCGTACCGGCCGCCCAGCCGACGGAGCACGCGCGCCTGATCACCGTCGACGAGATCGACCAGCTCGGCGCGACGCAGGGCACGCGGATCGCCGCCTTTTCCCAGCAGATTCTCGCGAGCGTCCGCGCGTCGGATGCCGACCAGTTCGGCGACAAGCTCAACGAACTGATCGCGACCGCGAAGGGGCTGGACCCGCGCGGCGCCGACAAGGGCGGGCTGCTCACGCAGGTCACGCGGCTGTTCCGCTCGACCAAGGAGAAGCTGCTGTCGCAATACGAGTCGGTGAGCAAGCGGATGGACACGCTCGTCGTCGAGCTCGAAAACCATGCGCAGCGCCAGAAGGCCGGCATCGACGAGCTCGAGCGGATGTACAACGACAACTACGCGCTGCACCAGGAGCTTGCGCAGTCGAAGGCGCATGGCGAAACGGCACTCGCCACGTTGCGCGCGCACCTCGCGGCCGGCCAGCAGCCGGCGGACGACGCGTTCGCCGCGCAGCGCCTGCTCGACGTGAAGCGCAAGGTCGACGCGCTCGAAAGCAAGCTCGACGACCTCGACCGCGCGATGCTGATGTCGAAGCAGCTCGCGCCGCAGATCCGGATGGAGCAGGACCAGAAACGCACGCTGACGTCGAAGTTCATGACGATCAAGACCGTGCTGATCCCCGCGTGGACCAACGCGTTCGCGCTCTACCTCGAACAGCTCAGCACGAAGCGCGCGGCGGCACTCGCGAATGCGACGTACGACGCGGCCGACGAGGCGATCCGCGCGCAGGCCGACCTGAACCGCCAGAACGCGCAGGAAGTCGCGAAGCTCGGCCAGCGTCCGGTGATCTCGACCGACACGTTCGAATACGCGCAGCAGCAGCTGTTCGGCGCGTTCGACGACATCACGCAGATCATCGCCGACGGCCGCCGCCAGCGCGAACAGGACGCGCCGCGCCTGCGCCAGCTCGAACAGGACCTGATCACCCGATTCGCTCCGAAGCAGAACTGATAACCAAGAGAACCGAGAGAACACCGCATGATTACGCTTGAGAAACGCGCGGCGAAGGTCGCGATCGTCCTCGAAAAACGCCAGATCCTGAAGCCGCCCGTCGTGCGCGTCGGCGCGGCGCTCGACATCTCCGGTTCGGCGAAGCCGCTGTACCAGTCGGGCGTGATCCAGGAGACGCACGACCGGATCCTCGGCATCGCATTGAAGTTCGACGACAACGGCGAAGTCGACACGTGGACCTTCACCGAAGGCTACGACCGCCTGCCGACCGCGACGCCGGACAACTACGGCTCGTACATCTCCGATCACGTGCTCGACGCGCGGATCGAGAAGTGGGGCGGCACGCAGTATGCGCCGGTGATGAACGACATCGTCGACTTCTTCTTCCGCGCGCCGGAGCCGAAGCGCGAAGCCAGGCGCGGCTTCCTGAGCCGGCTGTTCGGCAGTGCGGACGACACGTCCGCGCCGGCCGCCTCCGCACCGGCGAACGGCCATCTGCCCGCGTGGGTGCTGTTCGTCACCGACGGCCAGAACCCGAAGAACGACCGCAAGCGCGTGCGCCAGCTGCTGGCCGAGTCGCAGCATTTCCCGTTGTACTGGTCGCTGGTCGGCGTCGGCGATCCGAGCGAATTCGGCTTCCTCGCGGAAATCGCGGGCGAAATGCCGAACGTCGGCTTCCTGCATCTCGAATCGCTGAATATCAGCGACGAACAGATCTACGAACAGCTGATCACGCAGGAATTCTGCGACTGGGTGCGCGCGAAGTAAGCGCGGCCCGTACGCCCCTTTTTCTGAACTCGATTACCCCCATCATGTTGAAAGACTTCAAGATCCCGTTGTCGCTCACGGCGCTCGCGCTGATCGCGGCCTATCTCCTCGGCGGCGTGAAGGACATGCTGATCGTCGCGGTCCTGTGCGTGCTCGAAATTTCGCTGTCGCTCGACAACGCGGTCGTCAACGCCTCGGTGCTCAAGAACTGGTCGGAGAAGTGGCGCAACCGCTTCATGGTGTTCGGCCTGCCGGTCGCGGTGTTCGGCATGCGGCTCGTGTTCCCGCTGCTGATCGTCGCGGTGATCGGCCACATCGGCCTGTGGGACGCGTTGACGCTCGCGATCGAATCGCCGGACAAGTACGCGGCGGTGCTGACGTCCGCACATCACGAGGTGTCGGCGTTCGGCGGTGCGTTCCTGCTGATGGTGTTCTTCAAGTTCATGCTCGACACCGAGAAGGACGAGCACTGGATCGGCTTCCTCGAAGGCCCGATGCGCCATCTCGGCCGCATCACCGCGCTGGAAGTGGCGCTGACGCTCGCGATCGTGATCGTCGCGTCGTTCTACGTGCCGGCGGCCGAGCAGGTCAGCTTCCTGCTCGCGGGCGCGTTCGGCGTGATCGGCTTCGTGATCGCGCACGGCGTGGGCGACCTGGTCGGCGGTGAGGACACGGGCACGCGCGTGGTGCGCGAAGGCGTCGCGGGTTTCATGTATCTGGAAGTGCTCGATTCGTCGTTCAGCTTCGACGGCGTGATCGGCGCGTTCGCACTGTCGAACAACATCTTCCTGATCGCGCTCGGCCTCGGCGTCGGCGCGGCCTACATCCGGGAAATGACGCTGGTGCTGCTGAAGAAGGGCACGCTCGCGCAGTACCGCTTTCTCGAGCACGGCGCGTTCTGGGCGATCGGTGCACTCGCGACGATCATGTTCCTGGGCGTGAAGTTCGAGGTGCCCGAAGTCGTCACCGGCCTGATCGGCGCGGCGATGATCGCCGCGGCCGTGTGGTCGTCGATCGTCGTGCAACGCCGGGAAGACCGCACCGCGGTCGCCGGCAAATAAGCGCGGTCACGCGCGGCACGAAAGCCATCAACGAAGGGCCGCACCGGGCGGCCCGGCATTGCCGCCGGCGCAACGGCGGTTCCAGCAGAAGAGGTTCAGATGATCAATTTGTCGAAAGGCGGTCGCGTCAACCTGTCGAAGGAGGCGCCCGGCACGCAGAAATTCCGCATCGGTCTTGGTTGGGACGCGAACGCGACGGACACGGGCACGGACTTCGATCTCGACGTGTCGGTGTTCCTGTGCAAGTACGACGAACAGAGCAATCCGAAGCTGATCTCGGATCAGCACTTCGTGTTCTACAACAGCGAAGTGCGCACGATGGAGCGCAAGGAAACCTTCATCCAGCCGGGCGACGCTTTCCCGAAGCGCGGGATGCCGGCGTCGAAGTGCCTGGGCGTCGTGCATAGCGGCGACAACCGCACGGGCAGCGGCGCCGGCGACGACGAAGTGATCTTCATCGACATGACGAAGCTCGCGGCCGACATCGAGGAAATCTCGGTGGTGGTGACGATCGACCAGGCCGAAGCACGCCGCCAGAATTTCGGGCAGGTGCGCAACAGCTACATCCAGATCGCCGACGAGGTGACGGGCGCGGTGATCGCGAAATACGCGCTCGAGGAAGACTTCTCGATGGAGACGTCGGTGCAGGTCGGCAGCTTCTATCGCCGCGACGGCCACTTCATGTTCAAGGCTGTCGGCGCCGGCTACAACCGCGGCCTCGGCGATTTCGTGCGCGCGTACGGCGGCGCGGTCTGACTGGCGGCAGCCCGGCGTGGGGAGCAGCGCCGCGCCGGGCAGGAAGCAGCGATGACGAATCCGTCCGGCGAGCCGAAGCGGCTCGAGTTCGATACGACGCCCGAGCCCACGCCCGGGCGTCTTGCGTTCGACGCGCCGGCCGCGGCCGGTGCGCCGCCCGTGCGTGCGCCCGAGCGGCCCGCGCCGCAGGCGCTCGACCTCGGGCCGGCGCCCGTGTCAGGGAAAGGCGTTCAGGCGCCGCCCGTCGACGCGATCGGCCGCGCACTGTTCGGCGAATCGAATCATCCGCAGCTCGAAGCCTGCTTCCGCGCCGCGCAGGCCAGCTTCCCGAATCTCTATCCCGACTACGCGCCGCGCATCGAGCGGCACATCCGGCAACTGGTGCCGCTGAAGCTCGCGACGGTCGCGACGATCGGCGACGGCGCGCTGGAAGCGGCCGGCAACCTCGTCGAAGCCGTCGCGGCGACGACGCGCGAATTCAACGAACTTGGCGCAGCCGACATGATGGCCGGCATGCTCGCGCAGGCGACGCGCAAGGCCGGCATGTTCGAACGCTGGTTCGGCGCGGCGTCGGGGCAGGTCGACTACCGCGCGGCGATCGGCGCGCTCAAACAGTCGCTCGGGTTCTTTCCACGCCGTACCGAGGAACTCGCCGCGAAGGTCCGCCATGCGGAAGAAAACCTCGTGGTCGTGCTCGCGGCGCTGAGCGCGGTGTCGGACGTCGTGCGTGCGCCGGACGACGCCGGTGTCGAGCGCACGCTGTTCGACCGCCGCAACATCGTCGGGCAGGCCGTCCAGCAGATCCGGATGCAGCCGGCACAACTGCGCGGGCTCGACGAGCGCGTGACCGATCTGCTGTCGCGCGCCGATCACCTGATGAACGTCGTGTTGCCGGCGGCGCTGGCCGCACGGCCGCAGCGCTGAGCAAACGGCACGGCGGCCGCGGCGCGGCGTCGCGCCGTTTCGCGCGTGGCGCCGCGAGTCTGCTATCTTCCCGGGCATCCCATCGCTTTCCCGCCGATTCTCCATGACTGACCGCATCGTCGCCGCGTTCGATTTCGACGGCACCATCACGACTACCGACAGCTTCCGCCATTTCGTCCGCTACGCGGTCGGCACGCCGCGCTTCGCCTGGGCCGGGCTGCGCGCGCTGCCGTGGATCGTCGCGATGAAGGCCGGGCTGCTGTCGCGCGGCGACGCGAAGGCGAAGTTCGCGTCGTTCGCATTCGGGCCGATCCGCGAGGACGCGCTCGATGCGCAGGCGCGCACGTTCGTCGATACCTATCTGCCGAACCTCGTGCGTCCGGAAATGCTCGAGCGCATTCGCGAGCATCGGGCGCGCGGGCATGAAGTCGTGCTGGTCAGCGCGTCGCCGTCGCTGTATCTGGAGAAGTGGGCGAAGACGGCCGGCTTCGACGCCGTGCTCGCGACGCGGCTCGCGTTCGAGCGCGGCACCTTCGCCGGTCGCCTCGACGGCGAGAACTGCTGGGGGCCGCAGAAAGTGGTGCGGCTGCGCGGGTGGTGGGGCAACCAGCCGCCGAAGCAGCTGTTCGCGTACGGCGACAGCCGCGGCGACAAGGAAATGGCCGAGCTCGCGAACTGGTCGTGGATCCGCGGGCAGGGGCCGATGCCGCCGATCGGCGCTTGATTCAGCGCGTCACGCGTCTGCCGGTGCCTGGCGCGTGCCGCGCTGCGGCCGATCACCGCCCCAGCGATTCGCGCGCGCGAACGTGCCGGTGTCGTTGAAGCGCACGCCGACTTCGCGCAGCGCCGCATGCGCGGTGCGCGCGGTCAGTTGCCGGATGTAGAACGGATCGCGCACCACGAAGTGATGGATCGCGTGCGTGCTGCCGAAATTGAAGCAGAACAGCTGGAACGGCACCATCCACCACGGGTTCAGCACCTGCGTCTGCTGGATCACGTTGCGCGAATCGATGTCGCCGAAGTAATGCATGTTCGAGCTGACGAAGTTGATGCAGAAGCTGCGCAGGAAGTTCGGCCCGAGCCACACCACCGCGAGGAAGTCGACGACGCTCATCGCGCGCACGACGACCGCCGGCACCGTCACCGTATAGCCGAGCGCATGCAGCGCGAACAGGCCGGCGTGATAGACGATGAACGCATGCCACAGCACGTAGTACACGTGACCGACCGGCATGTAAGACGACACCTGTTCGACGCGCAGCTGCAGCCGCTCGGACGGATCCTGCACCGGCTGCGCGGCCACGTACTGCTTCACCTTGCGGCGCATCGCGGCCGGCCGCAGCACGACGGCGAGCATGCCGTCGGCGATCATCAGCAGGCGCTTCACGCCCCAGCGTTCGCCGTTGGTGATGCCGAATTCCTCGAGATCCGATTCGCCGCCCGACACCTTGTGGTGATGCAGGTGCATGCGCCGCCGCGTCCACGGGTTGATCGTGCCGGGCCGCGTGAGCCAGCACAGCGCCATCATCAGGTGATAGGCCCACGGCGTCTTCTTGAAGTACATCAGGTGGATCAGGTCGTGCTCGAGTTCGTGGATCAGCGACGTGACGAACGCGGCGAGCGGCAGCGCGACGTACCACGCGAGCGCGCCGCGCGCATACAGCCACGCGATCGCGAGCATCGCGCTCACCGACACGGCCATCACGGTCGCGCCGACGAGGTTCTGGTTGTCGAGCAGCGGGTAACGCGCGCGGATCGCGTCGCTCGCGGCGTTGACCTCGCGGCGGACGTACGCGACCTTGTCTGCATCGTTTCGAAAGACGGTTCGTGCGGGTTGGCTCATCGACCGGGATCCGTGCGGAAAGAGTAGGGCGCAATGCCGATGTGACAAGCATAGGCGCCCGCCGGACCGCGCGCGAGGGCCGGCGGTGCCAATGACGGTGTCATTTCGGGCCACGTTGGCCGTCCGGCTAGAGTGCCGCCGCGGTGTCATTGCGGGCCAGCGACGCTACAATCCGCCGAAACCGCTCCGGAGTCCGCCGCATGGCCCTGTCCGTCCCGGATGCCGCGCGCCAGCTGAACAAGGCGACGGTGTCGTCCGCGTATGCGCTGTTCATGCTGATGCTGGCCGAGGAGCGCGGCATCGACGGCGGGCGCATTCTCGCCGGCTCGGGCGTCGAGCGCGACCGGCTCGCGCAGCCCGATGCACGCATCACGCCGCTGCAGCAGGCGGCGATCGTGTTCAACCTGCTCGACGCGACGGACGACCCGTCGATCGCGATCGAGATCGGCCTGCGCAGCAGCCTGACAAAAGCGGGGCTGATCGGCTTCGGGCTGATGAGCTGCGCGACGCTCGGCGAGGCGATCGCGCTCGGCATCCGCTACCTGCCGACGCGCGTGCCGTTCTTCTCGGTGCGGCTCGCGCAGCTCGACGGGATCGTCGATATCGACGTGCTCGAAGCGTTTCCGCTTGGGCGGCTGCGCCAGTTCGCGGTCGAGAACTTCCTGGTCGAGACCGCGATCCTGTTCAATTCGCTGCTGTATCCGATGCCGGGCCGCACGCTGCAGTCGCGTGCCGAACTCCATTTCGAATGGTCCGAGCCGCCGTGGTTCGAGCGTTATCGCGCGCGGTTGCCTCGCTGCCATTTCGATGCGAGCGCGAACCGCATCCGCTGCGACGCCGCGCTGCTCGACGAGCCGATCGGCACCGCGAACGCGCAGACCGCGCAGATGATCGTCCAGCAGTGCGAGGCCGAACTCGCGCGGCTCGGCTATGCGGAGAGCATCGTCGAGCGCGTGCGCAACCTGCTGATCTGCGGCGATGGCGGCTATCCGTCGGTCGACGACGTCGCGCGCGAGCTGCACGTGTCGGCGCGCACGCTCAAGCGCAAGCTCGCCGAGTACGGCGCGACCTATTCGGCGCTGCTCGACGAAATCCGGCTGCGCGATGCGCTGCGGCTGCTCGAGGGCACGCGCCTGCCGGTCGACGAGATCGCGGCGCGTGTCGGCTATACGGACCGCGCCAATTTCACGCGCGCATTCAAGCGCTGGACGGGCGTCGCGCCGAGCGAGCGACGCTGAACGCCTGCACCGGCCGCGGCTTCACACGATCGCGATCCAGTTTGCGCCGCGTCCGCCCGGCACGCGCGCGTGCGGCGTCAGCGCGCCGTCGTCCGGAGCGATCGCGTACACCGCCACGTGTTCCGACTGTTCGCCGCAGGCGACGAGCCAGCGTCCCGACGGATCGATCGCGAACCCGCGCGGCTGCGTCTCGGTCGCCGTCGCGTGTGCGGGTTCGAACGATCCGTCCTCGTCGCGGCGATAGCAGAGCAGCCGGCTCGACGTGCGCTCGCTGACATACGCGAAGCGTTCGTCGGGCGTCAGGTGCAGGTCGGCTGCCCACACGGACGGTTCGAGGGGCGCGGGCGGGCGCGCATGGCCCGGCGCGAGTTCGGCGACGGCCGGATGGCGCGCGCTCACGTGGGCGTCGCCGAGCCTGCCGGTATCGGGGTCGCGTGCCAGGGTCGCGAGCGTGGCCTGGAATTCGCTGACGACGATGAGCGTGCGGCCGTCATCCGCGAACCGCAGGTGACGCGGGCCGAAACCGGCCGGCACGCGCGTTTCGCCATGTTCGACCGCACGCAGGCCGGCCGCATCCTCGACGAGCGCGAAGCCGAACAGGCGGTCCGAGCCGAGCGAGCTGACGTACGCGAAACGGTTGTCGGGCGACACGATCACCGCATGCGCATTTGCGATGCCGCTCGCGACCTGCAGCGGCGTGCCGTCGCCGTCGCGCACGCGCGCGGCGTCGTAGAGGCTCAGCGAATTCCCGCCGTACGACGCGCCGAGCAGCCAGCGGCCGCTGCGGTCGAGCGACAGGTACGCATGGCTCGCGTCGATCGCCGTCGTGCCGATGCGTGCGAGCGCGCCCGTGGCCGCAGCGATGCGGAACGCGACGATCGTCGGCTGTTCGCCGCGCGTCGCGACGTAGAGCCGCGTGTGGTCGGCCTGCACGGCGATCGGCATCGCGACGTCGGCGGCCGGATAGCGCGCGAGCGGCGCGAGCGTGCCGTCGCCGGCGAGGGAGAACGTGGCGAGGTCGCCGTCGACGGCATTCGAGACGACGACGGTCAAGCGGTCAGTGTTCGGCATGGCGGAGCATCGAAGCGTTCGTGAAGGATGCGTCGGCCGGCAGGCCACGCGGCGGATCGCTGCGCCGGTGCGTGCGCGCGAACAGCGCGGCGACCGCGGCGACGAGCGAAGCGATCGCGAGCGCATACAGGCCGCCCGTGATCGAACCCGTATGTTGCTTCAGATAGCCGAAGGCCGTCGGCGCGACGAAGCCGCCGAGGTTGCCGACCGAGTTGATCAGCGCGATCACGGCCGCGGCCACGCGTGTGTCGAGATAGCCCTGCGGGATCGGCCAGAACAGCGACGACGCGGCCTTGAAACCGAGCGCGGCGAAGCAGATCGACGCGAACGACCACACCGGGTCGTGCGACGTCGACGCGAACAGCCCGCAGGCGGCGAGCACGAGCGCGCACGCGAGCCAGCGCTGCGGATGCCGCCACTTCGACGACAGCACCGCGAAGCCGTACATCGCGCCGATCGCGATCATCCACGGAATCGTGTTGTACAGGCCGACCTGGAAATCGGTGAGGCCGCCCATCTTGCGGATGATCGTCGGCAGCCAGAACGTGGCCGCGTAGATCGTCAGCTGGATCGAGAAGTACAGGAAGCAGAACAGCATGATCTGCGGGTCGCGCAGCAGCGCGGTGGCGCGCACCGGCACGTTCGAGCGCACGTCGCGTGCCGCGCGTTCCTCGTCGAGCGCGTTCTGGAGCGCCGTGCGCTCTTCGGCCGTGAGCCACGTCGCGTCGCGGATGTGCGATTTCAGCAGCAGCCAGCTCGCGCCGCACAGCGCGACCGAGAACAGCCCTTCGATCAGGAACATCCACTGCCAGCCTTCGAGGCCGAAGCCGCGGATCGACAGCAGTGCGCCGGTCACCGGCCCGGACAGCACTGACGCGAACGCGGAGCCGCCGAGGAAGATCGCCATCGCCTTGCCGCGCTCCTGCGGTGGCAGCCATTGCGACAGGTACAGCACGACGCCGGGGAAGAAGCCGGCCTCGGCCGCGCCGAGCAGGAAGCGCAGCGTGTAGAACGACGTGTCGTTCCACACGAACGCCATCGCGGCCGCGACGATGCCCCACGTCGCCATGATGCGGGCGAGCCACACGCGTGCGCCGTAGCGTTGCATCAGCAGGTTCGACGGCACTTCGAACAGCGCATAGCCGACGAAGAACAACCCGGCGCCGAGTCCGTACGCGGCAGCGCCGATGCCGATCGACGCTTCGAGGTGGCGATCGACGAAGCCGACGTTCACGCGGTCGATGTAGTTCGCGATGAACATGATCAGCACGAGCGGCAGCACGTGCCACTTCACTTTCGAGACGGCGGACGCGAGCGGGTCGCGGCCGGACAGGGCGGGCGAGGGCGGGTTCAAGGGTGTCTCCGGTCGGGCGGCGGCGGACGGGGCGGCGGGCCGCATCCGCATCCGGGTGGCGCTCTATGTAGTATGTCGTCGTATAACATGGTACGCCGGTGTGTTCGGGATGGCGTCGCGGGTTTACCCGAAATTTTGCTTAAATTTGGAGAATTCGCGCGATGGAGAAGGTGCGGTTTCATGTCTGATGACGTATGACATGAAACGACATCGTGTCGTGTCGACCACAGTCCGGGAGTGGGCCAGGCTCGGCGTGAAACTCGCGGTCGAGGCGGCGCATTCGAGTACGGCGCGTTTCCGGAGCCGGTGGAGAAAACCGACCTCGACGGGGCAGTGCGCGATACCTGCGTGTTTCGCACGATGGCGCTCATGCAGGAAGTCGTGCCGCACATGCAACGGCAACTGCGCGGCGCGATCGTGACGATCGACATGCAACGGACCCGCAAGCCGTTTGCAGGGGAGCGCGGCTACGCTGTATCGAAGGGCGCTCGCGGTTGCGGCAAAATACCGGGCGCGCGAACTCGGCGTGCATGCCGCTCGCGCGAACGGCGGCGATTTCATGGCTTGACGATGGAGCAACGGATCATGCGGGACAATCAGCACGCGCGGCACGTCTTCGCGTTCAACGGCGACGCGGACGGCCTGTGCGCGCTTCAGCAACTGCGGCTCGCCGAACGCGTGCACGGCACGCTCATCACCGGCGTGAAGCGCGACATCAGGCTGCTCGAGCGGATCGACGCACGGTCGGGCGACATCGTCACCGCGCTCGACGTGTCGCACGACCAGAACCGCGACGCGTGCGTGCGGCTGCTGCGCGACGGCGCGACAGTGCGTTACTTCGACCATCACTTCGCGGGCGATCTGCCCGACCATCCGCGCTTCGACGCGCATATCGACACGGCGGCCGACGTCTGCACGAGCGCGATCGTGAACCGCTATCTCGGCGGCCGGTACGTGCGCTGGGCGATCGTCGCAGCCTATGGCGACGAACTGCCGGCGCTCGGCGACGCACTGGCGCGCGAGCACGGGATCGACGAAGCCGAGCGCTGCGTGCTCGCCGAATTCGGGCGCTATCTGAACTACAACGCGTACGGCGAGTGCGTCGGCGATCTGCACTTCGATCCGGCGGTGCTCGCCGATGCGATGCTGCCGTGCGTCGATCCGCTCGATTTCGTGCGCGAGACGGCCGTGTTCGCCGCGCTGCGCGACGGCTACCGCGACGACATGGCGCGTGCGTGCGCACTTGCACCGCTGCGCGAGGTGCCGGGGGCGACGCTGGTCCGGATGCCCGATCATCCGTGGGCGCGGCGCGCGACCGGCATGCTGGCGAACGAGCGGATGCGCAATGCGCCGGATGCGGCGCTCGCGGTGCTGTCGCCGCGTGCCGGCGGCGGGCTCGTCGTCAGCGTGCGCGTGCCCGACGGCCGGCCGCTCGGTGCGGACGAGTTCTGCCGCGGTTTCGCGACGGGCGGCGGGCGCAAGCGCGCAGGCGGCATCAACCATCTGCCGGAGGCCGAGTTCGACGCATTCGCCGAGCGCTTCGAGGCCGCGTTCCGGCTCGATTGACGCGACGCATCGTCGACCGGATCAGCCGGTCGCACCGGCGGTGCACGGTCGGCCCGCCGGGCCGCCGCGGCGTGCTTCGATGCGTTCGGCGTTGCGCCAGCCGTGCACGGTGTGCACGAACCGGCCGACGTACCACAGCCCGGGCAATATTCCTTGCGCGCCGACGTTCTGCGGGGCGACTTCCATCGGATTGACACGGATCGCGAGGTCGCGCGCGGATCGTGCGGCCATGACGGCCGGCGTCGACACCGCGCAGCGCAGCCGCGACAATACGCGTCTCTTTTCGCTGATGTCATCGAGGTGCCCGTGCCCGCCAAGTCGTCCGTTGCTCCCGCGATCGTCTGGTTCCGCGACGATCTGCGCGTGACCGACCAGCCCGCGCTGACCCGCGCGGTCGAGTCGGGCCGGCCGCTCGTCTGCGTATTCGTCGATGACACCGGCGACGGCGCAGGGCGCCCGCTCGGCGGCGCGGCACGCTGGTGGCTGCACGGGTCGCTGGCCGGGCTCGATGCCGCGCTCGCGCGCCACGGCGGACGCCTGTTGCTGCTGCGCGGCGACGCACGGCGCGAGATCGAGCGTGTCGTGTACGACACGGGCGCGCAAGCCGTGTACTGGAACCGCCGCTACGGACGGCCGGAGCGTGACGCCGACGCAGCGCTGAAGGCGTCGCTCAAGGCGGGCGGCGTCACGGTCGAGAGCAGTAACGGCAGCCTGCTGAACGAGCCGTGGGAGGTGCTGACGGGCAGCGGCGGTCCGTACCAGGTGTTCACCGCGTACTGGCGGGCGGCGCGCCGCGATCGCACGGTCGCCGCACCGCTGCCGGAACCCGATCGGATCGCGTTTCAGCCGTGGCCCAAAACCGTGCGCGACCGCGCGCTGGCGCTCGACGCGCTCGCGCTGCTGCCGCATGCGCCGGACTGGGCCGGCGGCCTGCGCGAAGCGTGGCCCGCACCGGACGAAGCCGGCGCGCACGCCCGGCTCGACGCATTCTTGACGAACTCGCTCGCCGGTTATGCGGACGCGCGCGACCGTCCGGATCTTCCCGCGACGAGCCGCTTGTCGCCGTTCCTGCGCTTCGGCAACGTGTCGCCGCGACAGGTATGGCACGCGGTGCAGGGCGCCGCGCACGCCGGCGGTGCGGCGTACGCCGCGGACGCCGACAAATTCCTGAGCGAGCTCGGCTGGCGCGAATTCAGCTACACGCTGCTGTATCACTTCCCGACGCTCGCGACCGACAACTTCCGCGCGCAGTTCGACGCGATGCCGTGGCGCGACGATCCCGCCGCGTTGCGTGCATGGCAGCGCGGGCAGACCGGCTATCCGCTCGTCGATGCGGGCCTGCGCGAGCTGTGGACGACCGGCTGGATGCACAACCGCGTGCGGATGGTCGTCGCGTCGTTCCTGATCAAGCACCTGCTGATCGACTGGCGCGCGGGCGAAGCGTGGTTCCGGGACACGCTGGTCGATGCGGACCCGGCGAACAACGCGGCGAGCTGGCAGTGGGTGGCCGGCTGCGGCGCCGATGCCGCGCCGTACTTCCGCATCTTCAATCCGGTTGCGCAGGGGCAGAAGTTCGACCCGGACGGCGCATACGTGCGGCGCTGGGTGCCTGAGCTCGCCGGCCTCGACGACGCGTCGATCCACGCGCCGTGGGAAGCGTCGCCG
Organism: Burkholderia sp. Bp8992; assembly: GCF_003853705.1. GTDB lineage: Bacteria > Pseudomonadota > Gammaproteobacteria > Burkholderiales > Burkholderiaceae > Burkholderia. Next base: position 26,427 of record NZ_QTQI01000044.1, read on the forward strand.
CTGGCGCTCGAGGCTGCCGGCGTGCGGCTCGGCGTCGACTACCCGGAACCGCTCGTCGAGCATGCGGCCGCACGTGCCCGCGCGCTCGATGCGCTGGCCGCGTTGCCGAAGCGGCACTGAGCGCGTGCCTGCGCGGCACGGAGCGCCGCGTCAGTTGCAGAACGCGGCATGTTCGAGCAGCGCGTACGCGATGCCCGAATCGAAGTAGGCCGCGCCGCACCACATGACGAACGCGAGCGTGCCGGCGGCCAGCGCCGCGCGGATCAGGCCCATGCCGCGTTGCCCGGCGCGGGCCGCGCGACGCGCGCGTCGTCGATCGGCAGGTGCAGCAGCGCGGCGAGCACGCCGAGCGCGATCGAGCCGATCCACAGCGGCATGTACGAGTGCGTCGCGTCGTACACGAGCGCCCCGAGCCAGACACCGAAGAAGCTGCCGAGCTGGTGCCCGAAGAACACGAAGCCGAACAGCGTCGCGATGTAGCGCACGCCGAACACCTGCGAGATCACGCCGTTCGTCAGCGGCACCGTGCCGAGCCACGTGAACCCCATCACGGCCGCGAAGACATACACGCTCGCGGGCGACAGCGGCGCAGCGACGAACGCCGCCATAGCGAGCGCACGCACGAGGTACAGCACCGACAGCACGTACTTGCGCCGCAGCAGCCCGCCGAGATGGCCGCATGCATAGGTGCCGGCCACGTTGGTCAGCGCGATCAGCGCGAGCGCGACGCTCGCGTGGCGCGCGGGCAGCCCGTGGTCGAGCAGGTACGCGGGCAGGTGGGTCGCGATGAACGCGAGCTGGAAGCCGCACGCGAAGAAGCCCGCGTTCAGCAGCCAGAAGCCGCGATGCGCGAACGCCTCGCGCACGGCTTCGCCGATCGACTGGTCGGGGCCGGCCGCGGCGCCGGCCGCTTGCGCGGGGCGGTCGCGCAGCAGCACGGCGAGCGGCGCGAGCAGCGCCGCGACGAGCGCCAGCGCGATGAACGCGTGCCGCCAGCCGATGCCGCCGATCAGTTCCTGCGCGACGGGCACCATGCAGAACTGGCCGAGCCCGCCGATCGCGCCCGCGACGCCGAGCGCCCAGCCGCGCCGGTCGAGCGGAAACAGGCGGCTCAGCGCGCCGTAGATCGACGCGAACGCCGAGCCCGACAGCGCGATGCCGATCACGAGCCCGGCGCCGACGGTGAACAGGCCGGTCGTGGCCGCGTGCGCCATCGTGACGAGCCCGGCCGCATACAGCAGCATCCCGACGACGATCACGCGCGCCGAGCCGAAGCGGTCGGCGATCATCCCCGTGAACGGCTGCGCGACGCCCCAGATCAGGTTCTGCAGCGCGAGTGCGAGCCCGAACGCTTCGCGCGACCAGCCGTGGTCGAGCGAGACGGGCGCGAGGAAAAGGCCCTGCACGTGGCGGATGCCGAGCGCGACGCCCATGATCAGGCCGCCGGCCAGCACGGGCAGCCAGCGACGTCGGACTTCCTGTTCGATCGGGGTCATGCGTGCCTCCGGATGAGGGCGCGCGGCGAAACCGGCCACGCTCGATCCGATTAGACGATCGGGGCCGCCATCGCTCAAGCGATCATTCGGTCAGGTTGGCATGCGTGTGGGGAATGCGATGGAAGCGGCAGGCACTGCCCGCGGCCGAGGCGTGACCGGATAGCCTGCGCCGGTTTACGCCGCCGATGTCGTGTCGTGCGCGCGCATGGCCGCATCGCATTCGGCTGCTTCGGCGAGCATCCAGTCGCGCACGTCGGCGACTTCGCGGCGCGGGGCCGGATCGTGCTGGAACAGCCAGTAGCCGTACGTATCCGACAGCGCCTGCGTGTGCGGGCCGAGCACCGCCAGCCGCCCGTCCGCGAGCATCGGCGCGACGAGCGCGAGCCGGCCGAGCGCGACGCCCTGGCCCGCGATCGCGGCCTGGATCACCTGGTCGTACTGGTTGAAGCGCAGCACGCCTTTCGGGCGCGCGTCGCCGAGCCCGGCCGCATGCAGGTGCGCGTGCCATTGCAGCTGCGGTTGCGGCGGCCCGTCGAATTCGAGCAGCACGTGATCGGCGATCGCGGCCGCACTGGTGACCGGCCGCGCGGCGAGCGCGGGATGCGCGACCGGGACGACGATCTCGTCGAACAGGCGCAGCGCGCCGGCCGGCGCACGATCGCGCGGACAATAGCGGATGCCGAGGTCGATGCCTTCGGCGCGCAAATCGAGTACCTTGTCGTTCGCGGCGACGCGCAGGTCGACCGCGGGCAGGCGCGCCTGCAACCGCCCGAGCCGCGGCAACAGCCACAGCGCGGTGACGCCGATGCTGGCCGTGATCGTGACGGGCTGGCGCTCGCGCGCGGCGGCGAGCGACGCGACGGTGTCCTGCAGGCTGTGCAATGCGGCGTCCGCGACGCGGAACAGCCGCTCGCCTTCCGGCGTGAACGCGATCTTCCGGTAGCCGCGCTGCAGCAACGCGACGCCGAGATGCGCCTCGAGCGCGTGGATCTGGCGGCTGACCGCCGACTGTGTGACACACAGGTCCTGCGCGGCGAGCGTGATGCTCATGCGGCGGCCAACCGCGACGAAACCGCGGACGAGATCGAGCGACGGAAGACGGACGAGGGGCGTTGACATGCGCATGACTCATGCGAACGGAGCAGCAAGATTGGTTGAGAACGCGGCACGCGTCAAGTTCAATGGAGGCTTGACGGTGGGTGTGGGGCGATCGCGAGGCGTGGGGGCCGAGTAGGCGCTGAAGCGCCAACTGAGGACCGACCGCGAAGCATGGGGTCCGAGTAAGCGCTGAAGCGCTAACTGAGGACCGACCGCGAAGCATGGGGTCCGAGTAAGCGCTAAAGCGCTAACTCTGATCGACAGGAGACAGGATGACGATTTCGAGCGAAGGAAGCGGGGCAGCGCAGCGCGGTCGCGCGGCGGGGGCATTACCACCCGAGCCCGTGACGCTGCGCGCGGCCGACGGTTATGAATTGCAGGGCCATGTGTGGCGCCATCGCGGCGGCGGCGCCGTGCGGCCCGTGACGGTCGTCAATTGCGCGACGTCGGTGCGCTGCGACTACTACTTCCGTTTCGCGGCTTGGCTGTTCGCGCAGGGGCGCGACGTGCTCGTGTACGACTATCGCGGCATCGGCGGTTCGCGCCCGGCGCAGCTCGCGAAGCTGCGCGCGAACTGGCTCGACTGGGGGCGGCTCGATTGCGAGGCCGCATTGCAGTACGCGCGCGACGCATTTCCGGGCCAGCCGCTCGACGTCGTCGCGCACAGCATCGGCGGCTGCGTGCTCGGGCTCGCGGCGTCGAATGCGTACGTGCGTCACGTGGTGACGGTGGGCGCGCAGTATGCGTACTGGCGCGACTATCGGCCGGAAGAGCGGCGGCGCATGTGGTGGAAATGGCACGTCGCGATGCCGGCGCTCGCGGCCGTGTTCGGCTACGTGCCCGCGAAGCGGTTCGGCTGGATGGAAGATACGCCGCGCGGCGTCGCGCTGTCGTGGGTGCGCTCGCAACCGCGCTTCGAGGACGCCTACACGCACGGCCTGCTCGCCGAAACCGCAGCGAGCCGCGCCGCGCTGCCGGCCCGCTTCGCGCGGCTGCCGGCGCCGATGCTCGCGATCGGCCTCGACGACGACGGGTTCGGCACGGTCGACGCGATCGAACGGCTGGTCGGCTACTACACGGGCAGCGACGTCACACACCTGCGGATCGCGCCGCGCGACATCGGCGTCGACGCGATCGGTCACTTCGCGTTCTTTCACAGCCGCTTTACCGACGCACTGTGGCCCGTCGCGCTGTACTGGCTGCAACACGGCGCGCTGCCGGCCGATGCGCCGGGCCGCGTCCATGCGCGCCACCCGGCGCAGCGTGCGCGGCTGGCGGGAAGCGGCGTGCCGGGCGCCGTCGCGCACGGGTGAGCGCGCACGCGTGCGCAGCCCGGCCGTCGTGTCGATGAGGCGCTCGCACCGGCTGCCGTTGCTGCCCGCTGCCGCTGCCGACGATCGCGGTCGCGATGCGTCGGCCTCCGTCCCGCGTGATCGATTAACATTGAACGTTTCGTTCGCCTGGCTGCCGCGTGCCGATGCCTGTTCCGCCTGATTCCGAGATTTCCGACGACCTGTCCCGCGCGTGGCGCGTGCATCTGCTCGATGTGCCGCCGGCCGCGTCGCGTGCCGGCGTGCAGGTCGCGCGCGTCGATTTCGACTGGCACGTGCCGCTCGGATCGCCCGCCTACGCGGCACTGAGCGACGCGGAGCGCGCGCGTGCCGGGCGCTACCTGCGGCACGAGGATGCGGTGCGCAGCGCCGCGACGCGTGCCGCGTTACGCGACGTGCTCGGCGCGGCGCTCGGGATCGCGCCGACGGACATTGCGATCGTCGTCGACGAATCGGGACGGCCGTCGCTGGAGCCCGCGCATCGCGCGTCGCTCGATTTCAACGTGTCGCACGCGGGCGATCACGCGCTCATCGCGTGGGCAGCAACGGGGCGCGTCGGCGTCGATATCGAAAGCTGCAACCGCACGACCGACTGGCGTGCGCTGACGCGCGAAGTGTGCGCGGCCGCCGAGGTCGTGTATCTCGACGGCCTGCCGCTCGCCGCGCGTGCCGACGCGTTCATGCGCGTGTGGTCCGCGAAGGAGGCGCTGCTCAAGGCGCTCGGCACGGGCATCGTCGGCGGGCTGCGCGCGTTCGCGGTCGTGCCGCCGCACGATGCCGCGACGCCTGCGACGACGATCGTCGAGCGGGCCGCGCCTGCAGCCGGCGTCGCGGCGTTCGACGCGGCGTGGCTCGACGCGGCGCCCGGCTATGCGGCGTGCGTCGCGTGGACGCGCGCGTGAGCGGACGTCGGCGCGCGACAGTCACTCGAGCGGTGCATCGTTCGGCGCCGCATAGCGCGCCTTGATCACGTCGCTCATCGGAAAATCGAACGCGAGCCCCTTCGGCGGCACCGGCTTCATGAACCATTTGTCGTACAGCGCGTTGATCTCGCCGCTTTTCATCAGCTGCACGAGCACGCCGTCGACGAGCGCCTTGAACTGCGGATCGTCCTTGCGCAGCATGAACCCGTAGGCTTCCGACGACTGCGGTGTGCCGACGATCTGCCAGTCGGCCGGTTTCGCGGCGAGCTGGCGCACGCCCGCGAGCAGCACGTCGTCCATCATGTACGCGGCCGCGCGGCCCGATTCGAGCGTGAGGCGTCCTTCGCCGTAGTCCTTCGCGCTGATGATCTGCATGTTCATCTTCTTTTCCTCGTTCATCTTGCGCAGCAGGCGTTCGGACGTCGTGCCCTGGTTCGTCACGACCGTCTTGCCGGCAAGGTCGGGGAAGTCGCGGATGCCCGACGTCGTGCGCGTGAGCAGCCGCGTGGTCGCGACGAAGAACGTGGTCGAGAACGCGACCTGCGCATGGCGCGCGGCGAGGTTGGTCGTCACGCCGCATTCGAGATCGACGGTGCCGTTCTGCACGAGCGGAATGCGGTTCTGCGACGTGACCGGAATGAAGCGCACCTGCAGGTCGGGCTTGCCGGTGCGCGCCTTCACCGCGGCGATCACGCGGTCGCACAGGTCCTGCGAGAAGCCGATCACCTTGCCGCTTGCGTCGACATAGGAGAACGGCACCGACGTCTCGCGATGGCCGATCGAGATCAGGCCGCTTTGCCGCACCTTCTCGAGGGTGCCGGACAGCGGTTCCGCGGCTAGCGATGCGCCGCACGCAAGCGCGCACACGGCGACGAGCAGGCTGCGACCGAGGAGGGTGTTCAACCGGGGCGGGATGGTCATGGCAGATCTCCGTGGGCGGATCGTGGAAGTGTTGATTCGTATGTTGCCAAAGACAAAATAATTGCAACATATGTTAATTGCGACGCTTGTCAGTCTGATCCGACGGGCCGCGCCGGACATCAGGGAAACTCCCGAGTCGGAATTATGAAAAACGGGTTGTCTAGACAAGTTCCGATGGCTACACTTCAATCCATTCCGAACTTGTCTAGACAGGATTGCTCACATGATTACGTTGACCCCCGGCCACCTGACCCTCCCGCAACTGCGCCAGATCGCACGCGAATCGGTGCAACTGAAGCTCGACCCGGCCAGCTTCGCGAAGATCGACGCCGGCGCGAAGGCCGTCGCCGACATCGCCGCGAAGGGCGAGCCGGCCTACGGCATCAACACGGGCTTCGGCCGCCTGGCCAGCACGCACATCCCGCACGACCAGCTCGAGCTGCTGCAGAAGAACCTGGTTCTGTCGCACGCGGTCGGCGTCGGCGAGCCGATGGCCCGTTCGTCGGTGCGCCTGCTGATGGCGCTGAAGCTGTCGAGCCTTGGCCGCGGCCACTCGGGCATCCGTCGCGAAGTGATGGACGCGCTGATCACGCTGTTCAACGCGGACGTGCTGCCGCTGATCCCGGTGAAGGGCTCGGTCGGCGCATCGGGCGACCTCGCGCCGCTCGCGCACATGTCGGCCGTGCTGCTCGGCGTCGGCGAAGTGTTCATCCGCGGCGAGCGTGCGAGCGCGCTCGACGGTCTGCGCGTCGCGGGCCTCGCGCCGCTGACGCTGCAGGCGAAGGAAGGCCTCGCGCTGCTGAACGGCACGCAGGCATCGACCGCGCTGGCGCTCGACAACATGTTCGCGATCGAAGACCTGTACCGCACGGCGCTCGTCGCCGGCGCGCTGTCGGTCGACGCGGCAGCCGGTTCGGTGAAGCCGTTCGACGCCCGTATCCATGAGCTGCGCGGCCACCAGGGCCAGATCGACGCAGCGGCGTCGTATCGCGACCTGCTCGAAGGCTCGCCGATCAACCAGTCGCACCGCGACTGCGACAAGGTGCAGGATCCGTACAGCCTGCGCTGCCAGCCGCAGGTGATGGGCGCGTGCCTGGACCAGATGCGCCATGCAGCCGACGTGCTGCTGGTCGAGGCGAACGCCGTGTCGGACAACCCGCTGATCTTCCCGGATACCGGCGAAGTGCTGTCGGGCGGCAACTTCCACGCCGAGCCCGTCGCGTTCGCGGCCGACAACCTCGCGCTCGCCGCATCGGAAATCGGCGCGCTGGCCGAACGCCGCATCGCACTGCTGATCGACGCGACGCTGTCGGGCCTGCCCCCGTTCCTCGTGAAGGACGGCGGCGTGAACTCGGGCTTCATGATCGCGCACGTGACGGCGGCCGCACTCGCATCGGAAAACAAGACGCTCGCGCACCCGGCGTCGGTCGACTCGCTGCCGACCTCGGCGAACCAGGAAGACCACGTGTCGATGGCGACGTTCGCCGCGCGCAAGCTCGCCGACATCGCGGACAACACGAAGCACATCCTCGCGATCGAACTGCTGGCGGCCGCACAAGGCGTCGACCTGCGTGCGCCGTACCACACGAGCCCGAAGCTGGCGCCGGTGATGGAAACGATCCGCAGCAAGGTTGCTCACTACGAACTCGACCACTACTTCGCGCCGGACATCGCGGTGATCGCGAAGCTCGTCGGCGAGCGTGCGTTCGCGAAGGTCGCACCGTTCTCGTTCGCATCGGAACAGTAAGCCGATGAGCGCGCCGGTCTACCAGGAGATCAAGGATTTCATCCTGGCCCGCATCCACGCCGGTGAGTGGGAGGAGGGCGACCAGGTGCCGTCCGAGAACGAGCTGGCGCGCGAATTCAAGGTGGCGCGCATGACCGTCAACCGCGCGCTGCGCGAGTTGACGGCCGAGCAGGTGCTCACGCGCATGAAGGGCGCGGGCACCTACGTCGCGCGGCCGAAGTACGAGTCGACGCTGGTGGCGATCCGCAGCATCTCGGAGGAAGTCGGCGCACGCGGGCATGCGTATCACGCCAGCGTGCTCGGTCTCGACACGATCCGCGCCGACGAGGCGCTCGCCGACGAGATGCAGGTAGCCGTGCGCACGAAGCTGTTTCATTCGCAGGTGCTGCATTTCGAGAACGACGAGCCCGTGCAGCTCGAAGAACGATGGGTGAATCCGGCAGTCGCGCCGGATTACGCCGAGCAGGATTTCACGAACACGACGCCGAACCTGTACCTGATGCGCGCGGCCCCGCTGCAGCGCGTCGAGTACCGGATCGAAGCGGCGGCCCCGGCGCCGGAGCGGCGCGAGCAGCTGCGGATGGACGACGTCGAGCCGTGTCTGGTTTTACATCGGCGCACCTGGTCGCAGGGCGTCGTCGCCTCGGTGGCGAATCTGTGGCATCCCGGCAGCCGTTATCGCTTCACCGGGCATTTCTGATTCCTATTTGATAGTCATTTTCCTTCGGGAGCAGTCGTCATGAACCATCCGAAACACATCGATCCCCGTCTCGATCCGACGCGCACGATCCGCGCGCCGCGCGGCAGCGAGAAGACCTGCAAGACCTGGCTGGCCGAAGCGGCCTACCGGATGATCCAGAACAACCTCGACCCGGAAGTCGCCGAGCATCCGCATGCGCTCGTCGTGTACGGCGGCATCGGCCGTGCAGCGCGCAACTGGGAATGCTACGACCAGATCCTCGCGTCGCTGAAGGATCTCGAGGAAAACGAAACGCTGCTGATTCAATCGGGCAAGCCGGTCGGCGTGTTCCGTACGCACAAGGACGCGCCGCGCGTGCTGCTGGCGAACTCGAACCTCGTGCCGCACTGGGCGAACTGGGACCACTTCCACGAGCTCGACCGCAAGGGCCTGATGATGTACGGCCAGATGACGGCCGGCAGCTGGATCTACATCGGCAGCCAGGGCATCGTTCAGGGTACCTATGAAACGTTCTTCTCGGTCGCGAACCAGCACTTCAACGGCGACCCGTCGGGCCGCTGGATCCTGACGGGCGGCCTCGGCGGCATGGGCGGCGCGCAGCCGCTGGCCGCGACGATGGCCGGCTTCTCGATGATCGCGGTCGAATGCGACGAGACGCGCATCGACTTCCGCCTGAAGACGCGTTACGTCGACAAGAAGGCGACGACGCTCGACGAAGCGCTCGGCATGATCGACGAAGCGAAGCGCGCGGGCAAGCCCGTGTCGATCGGCCTGCTCGGCAACGCAGCCGACGTGTTCGCGGAACTCGTCGAGCGCGGCATCACGCCGGACTGCGTGACCGACCAGACGAGCGCGCACGACCCGATCAACGGCTACCTGCCGCAAGGCTGGACCGTCGCGCAATGGCGCGAAGCGCAGAAGGTCGATCCGCAGAGCATCGTGAAGGTCGCGAAGCAGTCGATGGCCGTCCAGGTGCGCGCGATGCTGGCGCTGCAGGAACGCGGCGCGGCGACGCTCGACTACGGCAACAACATCCGCCAGATGGCGCTGGAAATGGGCGTCGAGAACGCGTTCGACTTCCCGGGCTTCGTGCCGGCGTACATCCGTCCGCTGTTCTGCGAAGGCAAGGGCCCGTTCCGTTGGGTTGCGCTGTCCGGCGATCCGGAAGACATCTACAAGACCGACCAGAAGGTGAAGGAACTGATCCCCGACGATCCGCACCTGCACAACTGGCTCGACATGGCACGTGAGCGCATCGCGTTCCAGGGCCTGCCGGCACGGATCTGCTGGGTCGGCGTGAAGGATCGCTATCGCCTCGGCCAGGCGTTCAACGAGATGGTCAAGAATGGCGAACTGAAGGCGCCGATCGTGATCGGCCGCGACCACCTCGACACGGGTTCGGTCGCGAGCCCGAACCGCGAGACGGAATCGATGAAGGACGGTTCGGACGCGGTCAGCGACTGGCCGCTGCTGAACGCACTGCTGAACACGGCAGGCGGCGCATCGTGGGTGTCGCTGCACCATGGCGGCGGCGTCGGCATGGGCTTCTCGCAGCACTCGGGCGTCGTGATCGTCGCCGACGGTACGGCTGAAGCGCACGAGCGTCTCGGTCGCGTGCTGCTGAACGACCCGGCCACGGGCGTGATGCGCCATGCGGATGCCGGCTACGAACTCGCGCAGCAGACGGCCCGCGAAGCCGGCCTGAAGCTGCCGATGCTCGGCCGCTGAGCATGACGGCGCTCGACCAGGCACCGGTGAACGCGACGATGATTCGCGCAGCGGATCTCGTCGCGTCGCCGTGGAAGAACGGCGGCGGCGTGACGCGCGAGATCGGTGCGTTCCCTCCGGGCGCGGCACTCGATACGTTCGCGTGGCGCGTGAGCGTCGCGGACGTCGGCACGGCCGGGCCGTTCTCGCGTTTCGACGGCGTCGACCGCACGCTCGTGCTGCTGTCCGGCGCGGGCATGACGCTCGCCGAAGCGGGCGGTGCGGAGCACGTACTCGACGCGCCGCTGGCCCGTGCGGATTTCGCCGGGGAAGCGGCGATCGACGCGACGCTGCATGACGGCGCGACACGCGACTTCAACCTGATGACGCGTCGCTCCGCCGCGCGCGGCACGCTCGACGTGTGGCGCGCAGGCGTGCACCGTGTTGCGCACGCCGATACCGTGCTGCTGTTTTGCGCGACCGGCGCCGTCGGTGTCGAGATCGACGGCACGCACTACGCACTGGAAGAAATGGACACGCTGCGGCTCGACGGGCCGCAGCGTGCGTTTGACGTCGTCGTGAGCGGTAGCGGCGCGCTGCTCGCCGTATTGCTCGCCATCGGCGCACGAGACTAACGCATGAAACCGACTGTCTGGCATCACCTGAGGCTGTGTCCGCACGGCCATCCCGACGAGACGATCGACGACGCGGCGATCGCCGTCGACGAAACCGGCACGATCGTCTGGCTCGGCGCGTTGTCCGCGCTGCCGCACGGTTATGCGCACTGGCGGCGCGAGGACCTGCACGGCGCGTGGGTGACGCCGGGCCTCGTCGATTGTCATACGCACCTCGTGTACGGCGGCACGCGTGCCGACGAATTCGCGCAGCGCCTCGCGGGCGTCAGCTACGAGGAGATCGCGCGGCAGGGCGGCGGGATCGTGTCGACGGTGCGCGCGACGCGCGCGGCCGACGAGACGACGCTGTTCGTGCAGGCCGCCGCACGCCTGCAGCCGCTGCTCACCGAAGGCGTGACCGCGATCGAGATCAAGTCGGGCTACGGGCTCGACCTCGCGAGCGAACGCAAGATGCTGCGCGTCGCGCGCCAGCTCGGCGAGCGCTTCCCCGTCACGGTCTACACGACCTTCCTCGGCGCGCATGCGCTGCCGCCCGAATATGCGGGCCGCGCGGACGCGTACATCGACGAAGTGTGCGACCGGATGCTGCCGGCACTGGCCGACGAGGGCCTCGTCGACGCGGTCGACGTGTTCTGCGAACGCATCGGCTTCTCGCTCGCGCAGACCGAACGCGTGTTCGAGGCCGCGATGCGCCGCGGGTTGCCCGTGAAGCTGCATGCGGAGCAACTGTCGAACGCGGGCGGCACGGCGCTTGCCGCGCGCTACCGCGCGCTGTCCGCCGACCACCTCGAGTTTCTCGACGAAGCCGGCATCGAGGCGATGAAGGCGGCCGGCACGGTCGCCGTGCTGCTGCCCGGCGCGTACTACTTCATCCGCGAAACGCAACTGCCGCCGATCGAGCTGCTGCGCAAGCACGGCGTGCCGATCGCGCTCGCGACCGATCACAACCCCGGCACGTCGCCGCTCGAATCGCTGCTGCTGACGTTGAACATGGGCTGCACGCTGTTCCGCATGACGGTGCCCGAAGTGCTGCAGGGCGTCACGCGCCATGCCGCCGCGGCGCTCGGCCGCGCGGATCGCCACGGCGCGCTCGAGGTCGGCCGCCAGGCCGACTTCGCCGCATGGTCGGTGGGCTCGCTGTCGGAGCTCGCGTACTGGATCGGCCGGCCGCTGTGCGAGCAGGTCGTGCGCGGCGGCTCGACCGTGTTTCGCCGGATGAACGGATAGTTTTGCAGTTGGCCGGGCACGTTGGCGCGTGACCCGGCCGCTCGACAAGGAATCAGAATGACCGACACCCTGTTGTTCGCGGACCATGCGTACCTGCCCGATGGCTGGCGCCGCAACGTGCTGCTGCGCTGGGACGCGGCCGGCACGCTGACCGGCGTGACGCCCGATAGCGACGCACCGGCAGGCGTCGCGCGTGCGGCCGGGCCGGTGCTGCCCGGCATGCCGAACCTGCATTCGCACGCATTCCAGCGCGCGATGGCGGGGCTCACAGAATACCGCGCGAATCCCGCCGACAGCTTCTGGAGCTGGCGCGACCTGATGTACCGCTTCGCGCTGAAGATCACGCCCGACGCGCTCGCGGCGATCGCGCGCTGGCTGTATGTCGAGATGCTCAAGTGCGGCTATACGTCGGTGTGCGAATTCCACTACGTGCATCATGCACAGGACGGCTCGCGCTACCCGCAGCTCGCGGAGCTCGGCACGCGCGTGGTCGATGCCGCGCGCTCGGCCGGCATCGGCATCACGATGCTGCCGGTGTCCTACCAGTTCGCCGGCTTCGGCAACAAGCCGCCGCGCGACGACCAGCGCCGCTTCATCAACACGCCCGACGGCCTGCTCGAACTGCTCGACGCGATGCGTCGCGCGGCGCCCGAGCACGGCGGCCTGCGCTACGGCGTTGCGCCGCACTCGCTGCGCGCGGTGTCGGAGAACGGGCTGCGCACGTTGATCGACGGGCTGCCCGACGACGCGCCCGTTCACATCCACATCGCCGAGCAGACGGCCGAGGTCGACGACTGCGTGCGCGTATACGGCGCGCGTCCCGTCCAGTGGCTGCTCGATCGCTTCGACGTCGATGCGCGCTGGTGCCTCGTGCACGCAACGCACGTCGATGCGGCCGAAACGGCCGCGCTCGCTAAGCGTCGCGCGGTTGCCGGGCTGTGCCTGACGACCGAGGCGAACCTCGGCGACGGCGTGTTCCCGGCCGTCGACTATCTCGCGCAAGGCGGCGTGATCGGCGTCGGCTCGGACAGCCACGCATCGGTCGACTGGCGCTCGGAACTGCGCCTGCTCGAATACGGGCAGCGGCTCGTGCACCGTGCGCGCAACGTGCTGGCGAGCGAGTCGCAGGCCCATGTCGCCGATCGCCTGTTCGGCGCATCGCTCGCGGGCGGTGCCCAGGCGAGCGGGCGGCGCGTCGGTGCGCTGCGCGAAGGCTGCCGTGCCGACTGGCTCGTGCTCGATCCCGATCATCCGGCGATCGCCGAACACGGCAGCACGTCGTGGCTGTCGGGTATCGTGTTCGCCGAGCATGGCGAGACGCCCGTGCTCGACGTCTACACGGGCGGCGAGCGCGTCGTGAGCGGCCGCCGCCATCGCGACGAAGCCGCTGCGTATGCGGACTACCGCGCCGCGCTGGCGCAACTGCTGCGCTGACGCGCGGCAACCGGCGCACGCCGCATGCGTGCGCCGGCAGACTCTTACGGTGATGCGACATGACTGAACAACCGGCTGTATTCACGCTGAAGCAGGGCACGCTGCCGCTGCTGATCTCGATTCCGCACGCAGGCACGCACATCCCCGACGACATCGCCGCGACGATGACGCCCGATGCACGCTTCGTTGACGATTGCGACTGGCATCTCGAGCGGCTGTACGGCTTCGCGGCCGATCTCGGCGCATCGATCCTCGTGCCGTCGCACGCACGGTACGTCGTCGACCTGAACCGTCCGCCCGACAACGAGAACCTGTATCCGGGGCAAGACACGACAGGGCTCGTGCCGGTCGATACGTTCGACAAGGCGCCGCTCTATCCGGCGAACGCGCTGCCCGGCAACGACGAGATCATGCGTCGCCGCGACCGCTACTGGCTGCCGTATCACGACGCGCTGCAGGGCGAGATCGCGCGCCTGAAGCGCGAACACGGCCGCGTGCTCGTGTGGGAAGCGCATTCGATCCGCTCGCACGTGCCGCGCTTCTTCGACGGCCGCCTGCCGGATTTCAACTTCGGCACGTCGAGCGGCGCGAGTGCCGCGCCCGGTCTCGCGGAGGCACTGGCCGCGCGCGTGCTCGCGCACGGCGGCTATACGGCCGTTGCGAACGGGCGCTTCAAGGGCGGCTACATCACGCGCCACTACGGCGTGCCCGATACCGGTGTCGAGGCCGTGCAGCTCGAGCTGTCGCAGATCACCTACATGGAAGAGACGCGTCCGTACGCGTACGACGAAGCGCGTGCAGCGCGAATTGCGCCGCTGCTGCAGACGCTCGTCGAAACCGCGCTCGCGCATCGCTGAGCGCGGACCGCACGCATGCGGCAGCGCGGCGGAGCAGGGCGGCGCGGCCCGTCGGCGTGCAGCATGCGCGTCGACGCAATGCACAACACGGCATCGATCGCGGAGACCGATGCCGTTTTTTTGTCTGATCGATGTCGTCATCGGCACCTGAAAATTTGACGCAATTTTTAGGTGATATAAGCTGAATGTCAGGAAGTCGTCACGCGCGCACCGGCGGCGGGGGCCTCGACGCTGGCCCTACCGCGCCGAAACCGCTGCGTGACACCTTGCCGACGTGTCGCCGCGCGGCTTTGCCGCATGCGCTTGATCGCGACGCGTGTCCTGCCTCCTTCAGTCAGTCGAGTACGATCGTGAAAGCCGCCAGCCCTTCGATACGCCGGACGCGAAGTCCGTCGGCGGGCGCGCCGCCTCAGGCCGGGCCGAACCGGCATGCTGATTGCGGCACGCGTGCCGCCCCTTTACGCGAGCCTCGTTTCTTCGCCCTTTCCCATCGCGGCCTGCGCCGCTTCAACGTCGTGACCGCGCATGTATTCAGCGCGGTGCAGTGCGACGGCAGCGCATCCTTGTTGCCCTAGCGCCGTTTTCCGCTTTCGTCCCGGGCCGCACCGCCGCTTGCCGCATCGTCCGCGCGGCAGGATCGCGCATGTGCATGCGCTGTGTGATCGCGCGCGCGTGCGGCGCGACTGCAGGCCTGCATCGTCCCGTGCGCACGTGTGGTGTGCGCGATTACCGGAGAAGGAGAGACGCTCATGCGTGCGCGCCCGATCGTAGCCGTCACCGCCGACCGCATCCTGCGCGGTGCGCATCCGAATCACACGGCGGGCGAGAAGTACCTCGCCGCGCTCGTCGACGGCGCCGGCGCGCTGGCGTTCGTGCTGCCCGCGCTCGGCGCGCGGCAGCCGGCCGACGCGATCGTCGCGGCAGTCGACGGTCTGCTGTTGACCGGCAGCTATTCGAACGTCGAACCGCATCATTACGGCGGGGCCGCGAGTGCGCCCGATACATTGCACGACCCCGCGCGCGACGCGACCGCGCTGCCGCTGATCCGCGCGGCGATCGACGCGGGCGTGCCCGTGCTCGCGATCTGCCGCGGCATGCAGGAGCTTAACGTCGCGTACGGCGGCACGCTGCATCAGCGGCTGCACGCGACGAACGGCTTCGACGACCATCGCGAACGACCGGCCGATCCGCTCGAACGGCAGTACGGCCCCGCGCATGTCGTGCGACTCGCGCCGGGAGGCCTGCTGCAAAGGGTCGCGCGCGGCGCGCAGGAGGCGACGGTCAATTCGCTGCACGACCAGGGCATCGCGCGTCTCGGCGCGGGGCTCGACGTCGAAGCGAGCGCGCCCGACGGGCTGGTCGAAGCCGTCAGCGTGCGCGGCGCGCGCGCATTCGCACTCGGCGTGCAGTGGCATCCCGAATGGCGCTACGCGGAACAGCCGCTGTCGCGCGACATTTTTGCGGCATTCGGCGCGGCGTGCCGCGCGCGCATGGCGCAACGCCTTCATGCGGCCGCCGGCACGATGCCGTCGCCGGCTGCATCCGACGTCGACTGAACGAGGCCGATCATGCAACCCGAACTGAGCGAATTCCTGCGTCAGCACCGCATCACCGAGGTCGAGGCGATCATTCCCGACATGGCCGGCATCGCGCGCGGCAAGATCATTCCGCGCAACAAATTCGAGTCCGGCGAATCGATGCGGCTGCCGCAGGCCGTGATGGTGCAGACCGTCACCGGCGATTATCCGGAGGACGGCACGCTGACCGGCGTGACCGATCCCGACATGGTGTGCGTGCCCGATCCGTCGACGATCTGCCTCATTCCGTGGGCCGTCGATCCGACCGCGCAGGTGATCCACGACTGCGTGCATTTCGACGGCTCGCCGGTCGAGATCTCGCCGCGCTACGTGTTGCGCCGCGTGCTCGACCTGTACGAGGCGAAGGGCTGGAAGCCGGTCGTCGCGCCCGAACTCGAGTTCTATCTGGTCGACATGAACGCCGATCCCGATCTGCCGCTGCGGCCGCCCGTCGGCCGCACGGGGCGCGCGGAAACGGGCCGCCAGTCGTATTCGATCGAGGCCGTCAACGAGTTCGATCCGCTGTTCGAGGACATCTACGAGTACTGCGAAATGCAGGGCCTCGATATCGAGACGCTGATCCATGAGGTTGGCGCCGCGCAGATGGAGATCAACTTCGTGCACGGCGACGCGCTGCCGCTGGCCGACCAGGTGTTCCTGTTCAAGCGCACGGTGCGCGAGGCCGCGTTGCGCCACAACATGTATGCGACGTTCATGGCCAAGCCGATGGAAAACGAGCCGGGTTCCGCGATGCACATCCATCAGAGCCTCGCGGATATGCGTACCGGGCGCAACTTGTTCGCCGACGAAAACGGCGCCGTGTCACCGCTGTTCCACAGCTATCTGGCGGGGCTGCAGAAGTACACGCCGGCGCTGATGCCGATCTTCGCGCCGTACATCAATTCGTACCGCCGCCTGTCGCGCTTCATGGCCGCGCCGATCAATGTGCAATGGGGCTACGACAACCGCACGGTCGGCTTCCGCATCCCGCAGTCGAGCCCCGTCGCGCGCCGCATCGAGAACCGGATTCCGGGCGTCGACTGCAATCCGTATCTCGCGTTCGCGGCGACGCTCGCCGCCGGCTATCTCGGCATGTCGCAACAGCTCGCGCCGACCGAGCCGATCGCCTCGGACGGTTACGACCTGCCTTACCAGCTGCCGCGCAACCTCGAGGAGGGCATCTCGCTGATGGCCGCATGCGAGCCGCTTGCCGGCATTCTCGGCGACAAGTTCGTGAAGGCGTACCTGGCGTTGAAGGAAACCGAATACGAAGCGTTCTTCCGTGTGATCAGCTCGTGGGAACGCAGGCATCTGCTGCTGCACGTGTGAGCGTGTGGCGCTGTTTGACGGAGAAAACATGACCGATCGAAACGAAGCCTTTTCGCAGCACTCGACTGCCGATTTTCGCGCGCTCGACGCCGCGCACCACATCCACCCGTTCTCGGACATGGGCGCGCTGAACCGCGCCGGCAGCCGCGTGATCGTCAAGGCCGACGGCGTCTACCTGTGGGACTCGGACGGCAACAAGGTGATCGACGGGATGGCCGGCCTGTGGTGTGTGAACGTCGGCTACGGCCGCAAGGAGCTCGCCGACGCCGCGTATCGCCAGCTGCAGGAACTGCCGTTCTACAACACGTTCTTCAAGACCACGCACCCGCCGGTGATCGAGCTTTCCGCGATGCTCGCGGAAGTGACGCCGGCCGGCTTCAACCACTTCTTCTATTG
>NZ_QTQI01000045.1 GCF_003853705.1 Burkholderia sp. Bp8992
CCAGCGCCAGCCGAGCGCGACGAGCGCCGGCACGGTGCCGATCATCACCGCCTTGTCGTAGTAATCCATGTGCGCGTGGTAGTGCACGAGCGCGTAGCCCGCGCCCGCCACGAGCGCCAGTGCGAACAGCCAGTCGAACAGCGACAGGCGCGCGAGGAACGGACGCTCGTCGAACAACGGCGACGAAACCGGCGCCTGGGCCGACGCCGCACGGGAAGAGGAAACTTGCGTGAGATCCATGATGTTACCGGGTGGAATTCTCGGAATCGGAACCGCTGCCGGCAGGCGGGCGGGCCGTCGAAGCCGCACCTGCGGGTGCGGCGTCGCGAGGTGCGGCGCGCAAGGCGACGCCGGCCGCGTCGCGCGTCTGCACGAATTCTTTCTCGAAATCGAAGGTCTTGCGGGCCGTGGACATTGCCATCACCACATTGACGCCCGAACCGGCGTCCTTCAGCCAGAACCAGAGGCGCCGCTCGCGCACGTAGAACATCGAGAAGATGCCGGCGACCAGCAGCAGGCTGCCAAGATACACCAGATTCTTGCCGGGCGCGCGCGTCAACTGAAATACCGAAGCTTGCACCTGCTTGAAGGAGTCAAGCTGCAAATAGACCGGCGATCCATACAAAAAGCTGTCGGATAGCGCATTGATCGCGTTCTGCACGAAGCGGATCGTTTCGGCGCCCTGCTGGGCGGCCGGCTCACCGGCGCGCTCGCGCGCGATCTGCCAGACTTCCCACATCGAGCCTTCGAGCATGCGCAGCAGCAGGCTCGCCGCCTTCTCCTGCTCGGCCTTCGGCACCGAGCGGTCGATGAACGTCGCCACCGCCTGGAAGCCGCCGACCGGCTGGCCGTCGGCGCCGCGGCCGACGCTGTCGTCGCTCGCGGCAAAAAGGGTCAGCACCTTCGATGCACTGGCCTGCAGGCGGGGGCGCAGCGACGCGTCGGTGCCCGGCAGCGAACGCTGCGCGAAGCGCGCGGCGGCCTCGACGCGTACGGCCGGATCCTGCAGCGCGGCGCGCAGGCGCATCCATTCGCCGATCGAATCCTGGCTGTCGGCCGGGATCCGCATGTAGCGGAACGGATCGTTCGGACTCGCGCGCACGCCGGCGAGGAACACACGCTCGCCGTTCATGTCGACGGGCAGCATGTAGTTGTTGAATTCGCGCGCCTGGCCGTCCTTGCCGCGGATCTTGTACTGCACCGACGGGCCGATGTTGTGGAGCTGCGTCGGCTTCGACGTCTTCGCGCCCGAGCCGAGCCGCTCGTCGAACGCTTCCTTCAGCGAGCTCGTCGTCGCGACGCCGCGCACGTCCGGCTTGCCGTTCGCGTCGGCCATGTTCTCGACGTTGATCGCACGGAAATCGGAGAACTCGATCGTGTCGCCGTCGGCGCCCGGCACCTGCAGCGGCGCCGAACTGCCGATCGTGCCCTTCACGGGGACGGTCGTCGCATTACCGCCCGTCATCGGGTAGGCCGTCATCTGCATCTGCGAGCCGCCGTCCTGGAAGCTCGACTGGTAGATCGACACGCCCTTGTACGTGAACGGCTTGTTGACCTCGACGCGCGCCGGGATCTTCCTGCCGGTCTCGCGATCGATCACGACGATGTCGCTCGCGAACAGCTTCGGCATGCCCGTCGTGTAGTAGTCGACGATGAACTTGTCGAGCTGGATCGAGAACGGCAGGTCCTGGATCAGCGAGCCGCTCGGCTGGTTCAGGATCGCGGTCGACACGAACTGGCCTTCGGGCACCCACGCGTAGCCGCGGAACGTCGGGTTCGACGCGGACAGGCGATGGTCGGGCGAGATCTCGCTGATCGTCGCGCTCGTGTTGACCGGGCTCTTGCCGAACATCCACATCTGGAATTTGATCGGCAGGTTGCTGTCGAGCAGGCCGCCGATACAGATCACGACGATCGCGAGGTGGGCGGAGATGTAGCCCCACTTGGTCATCGCGCCGCGCTTCGCGGAGATCAGCGTCGCGCCGTCGGTTTCTCGCACGACGTGCTTGTAGCCGGCCTTGGTGACGAACGCGGCGAGCGTCGCCGCGACGGTCGCACGCGTGCCGGAAGCCGCGTACTCGGCCTTGTGATGGAACGCGCGCAGGCTGCCTTCGCGGACTTTGTCCTTCCAGCTCTTCGCATCGGCGAGCATCTTCGGCGCGTTGCGGATCACGCACAGCGAGATCGACACGACGAGGAAGATCAGGATCAGCATGAACCACCACGCGCTGTACACGGTGTACAGGCTGAGCGAGCGGAAGATGTCCGCCCAGAACGGCCCGAACTGGTTCACGTAGTTCGGATACGGATCGTCCTGGGTCAGGACCGTGCCGATGATGCTCGCGATCGACAGCACTACCAGCAGCGCAATGGCGAAGCGCATCGAGCTCAGCAGCTCGACCGCGCGCTTCGACGCACCCTGACCCGACTTCGACTGCAACCCCGACGTGGTAACGCTCATTCAAACTCCGACTAAGGGGAAACAGCCCCCGCACTCACTATATTCGTTCGGGGGGCGCAGCCCCCCATCGCCTGCAAGCCTCTTCATCCCGGCTCGCCCCGGCGAGTGCCAACAAAAAAGGGCAAGGCGGCCGCAACGGTGCGGCGCCCCACCCTTTTCTTGTTCTGACTCCGGCCGCCCTTGGGGCGACCGGTCATGCCATTCGCGACCGGTTGGTCAACGCAGGCCCGCGATGTAATCCGCGACGGCCTTGATCTCGTTGTCCGACAGGCGCGTGGCGATCTGATGCATCGCCTCGTTGTTGTTGCGCGCGCCGGCACCCTGCTGGAACGCGGTCAACTGCGCGACCGTGTAATCGGCCCACTGCCCCGACAGACGCGGATACTGGACCGGCATCCCCTGGCCCGTCGGCCCGTGGCAGCTCGCGCAGGCAGGGACGCCCTTCTCCGCGATGCCGCCGCGATAGATCTTCTGGCCGACCGGCACGGTCGCCGCTTCGCGTGCGGTACCGAGCTTCGTCGTCTGCGACCCGTAGTACGCGGCGACGTTGCGCATGTCGTCCGCGCTCAGCGCGCTCGCGAATCCGACCATCACCGCGTTGTTGCGCACCGGCCCCTTCGCGCCCGGCTGCGCCTTGAAGTCGTTCAACTGCTTGACCAGATATTCGGGATGCTGGCCGGCCAGCTTCGGGAAACTGCCCGACGCGCTATTGCCGTCGGCGCCGTGACACGACGCGCAGACCTGCCCGGCAATCGCCTTGCCGCGATCGAGATCCGGCTTTGCCGCATCCGCCGCGTTTGCCTCCGCTACGAAACCTACGAACCCTGCTGCAACCTGAAGCACCATCAGAGACTTGCACAGTCGATTCATTCGCACACCCTGTTTCGTCTTGTGGGAATTTGAGGTTCTGCAAAAAACGACGGCGACCAGTCTACCGCAGAAGCCACATAAAAGCGCGAGGCAGGCGCCGCGTGGCCTTCGGTAAAACCGCCGTATTGTACAATATCGTGTTGAAAGCTCCCGCGCCTATCGGGGCTACCCCGCCTCCACCAAGCGGCTCGCGCCGCCCGTCCTTCCGGTTCCCATGGCCTTTCTGCTCCATCAAGCCCGCTTCTACACGACCGTCAACCATCTGCGCGACCTGCCGCCGACGGTCCAGCCGGAAATCGCGTTCGCGGGCCGCTCGAATGCCGGCAAGTCGACGGCGATCAACGTGCTGTGCAACCAGAAGCGGCTGGCCTTCGCGTCGAAGACGCCCGGCCGCACGCAGCACATCAACTACTTCTCCGTCGGCCCGGCCGCCGAGCCCGTCGCGAACCTCGTCGACCTGCCCGGCTACGGCTACGCGGAAGTGCCCGGCGCCGCCAAGGCGCACTGGGAGATGCTGCTGTCGTCCTACCTCGCGACGCGTTCGCAGCTCTGCGGCCTGATCCTGATGATGGATTCACGCCGTCCGCTGACCGATCTCGATCGCCGCATGATCGAGTGGTTCGCGCCGACCGGCAAGCCGATCCATACCCTGCTGACCAAGTGCGACAAATTGACGCGCCAGGAAAGCATCAATGCGCTGCGGACCACGCAAAAGGGGCTCGATGCGTATCGCGACCAAGGCGTCCAGGGAAAGCTGACGGTCCAGTTGTTCTCCGCGCTGAAGCGCACGGGGCTGGATGAAGCGCACGAGCTGATCGAGAGCTGGCTGCGGCCGTCGGTCGCCGACGAAAAAAGCGAGCCTGTAGCACAATGATCGGGCAACGCGCGGCCGGGATCGGCGGCGCGCACCTGACGGCGCCTGCGGATTCGGCCGGCTCATAAAAAAACCCGCCGTTGAACGGCGGGTCAAACAGCCTAATCGAAAAACGACAGGCACCCGCTCAGGGAGGAGAAGCGGGGAGTTGCACGCGAGGCGTGCCGCTCGATCGCTATCATATACCAACGCTCCCAAAAATCACCTAAGGGTTCCGTAAGGTCTTACCGCCCTGATTTCTGCCAAATCGCCATGAGCTTCCATCCGCTTCATCGTCCGCGCCGGATGCGCCGCGACGACTTCTCCCGCCGCCTGATGCGCGAAAACCGCCTGACCACCGACGACCTGATCTATCCGGTGTTCGTCGTCGAAGGCACCAACCAGCGGCAGCCGGTGCCGTCGATGCCCGGCGTCGAGCGCGTATCGGTCGATCTGCTGATGCACGTCGCCGAACAATGCGTCGAACTCGGCGTGCCCGTGCTGTCGCTGTTCCCGGCGATCGACCCGTCGGTGAAGACGCCCGACGGCCGCGAGGCAGCCAATCCGGAAGGCCTGATTCCGCGCGCGGTGCGCGAGCTGAAGAAGCGCTTCCCCGAGCTCGGCGTGCTGACCGACGTCGCACTCGATCCGTACACGAGCCACGGCCAGGACGGCGTGCTCGACGAGAACGGCTACGTGATCAACGACGACACGATCGAGATCCTGATCGATCAGGCGCGCGCGCAGGCAGAAGCCGGCGTCGACATCGTCGCGCCGTCGGACATGATGGACGGCCGTATCGGCGCGATTCGAGAAATGCTGGAAAGCGACGGCCACATCCACACGCGGATCATGGCCTACTCGGCGAAGTTCGCGTCGGCATTCTACGGTCCGTTCCGTGACGCGGTCGGCTCGGCATCCAACCTGGGCAAGGGCAACAAGATGACCTACCAGATGGACCCGGCGAACAGCGACGAAGCGCTGCGCGAAGTGCGCCTCGACATCGACGAAGGCGCCGACATGGTGATGGTCAAGCCCGGCATGCCGTATCTCGACATCGTGCGCCGCGTGAAGGACGAATTCCGCTTCCCGACCTACGTGTACCAGGTCAGCGGCGAATACGCGATGCTGAAGGCCGCTGCGATGAACGGCTGGCTCGACCACGACAAGGTCGTGCTCGAATCGCTGCTCGCGTTCAAGCGGGCGGGCGCCGACGGCGTGCTCACGTACTTCGCGCTCGACGCCGCGCGCCTGCTGAAAGCGCAGCGCTGATCGCGCGCCGGCAGGCTCGAACGCAAAACGGCGGGACACCTCGGTGTTCCGCCGTTTTTACGTTTACCGCCGATCGGGGTCGTCTAGCCCCGGGCCTTCGTCAGCTCATACCGTCGGGACGGCAGCGCGATCGAGGCTGCGCAGGAACGTCTCGGCCGCCTGGTAGCCGACGACGCGCCCGATCTCGTTGCCGCTGCGATCGAAGAAGATGATGCCCGGCGGCCCGAACAGGTTGAAGCGCTTGAGCAGCGCCTGGTCGTCCGGATTGTTCGCCGTGACGTCCGCGCGCACGAGGTGAAGCTTCGCGAGGCGCGCCTGCACACGGGCATCGGTGAACGTCAGATGCTCCATCTCCTTGCAGCTCACACACCAGTCGGCGTAGAAATCGAGCATCACGGGCTGGCCCGACGTCTTCAGCAGCGTGTCGAGCTCACCGCTCGAGCGCACCGCTGCAAACGCAGGGCCGTCCTGCGCGCCGGCTGCACCGGCCGTCCCAGCCCCGCCGGCGGCCACCGTGCGCGCGGCCAGCACGGCCAGCGGCTTCACGGGATCCGTCGAGCCGGCAGCCAGGCCGACGAGCAGTGTCGCGGCCCAGATCGCGAGCGCGGCACCCACGCCTCGGCCCAGGCGGCGCCAGATCGAAGCGGCGCCGGCATTCGGCGTGAACAGGCCGAGCGCCGCGGCGGCGATCAGCAGCCACAGTGCGGCGAGCACCATCTTCAGGCCGCCCGCCAGCACCGGCCACACGATCCACAGCGCGGCCGCAAGCAGCACGATGCCGAAGAACACCTTCACGCCGTCCATCCATGCGCCTGCGCGCGGCAGGACTGTCCCGGCACCGACGCCGACGACCAGCAGCGGTACGCCGAGCCCCAACCCCATTGCGAATAGCGCCGCACCGCCGAGCAGTGCATTGCCGGTATGCGCGATGAAGGCGAGCACCGCGAACAGCGGCGCCGTCATGCATGCGCCGACGACCAGCGCGGACAACGCACCCATCGCCGCGACCGCGACGAAGTGGCCGCCCTGGCGCGTGCTCGATGCTTCGGCCGCGCCGTTTTGCCAGCGTGCCGGCAACGCGATGTCCTTGCCTGAGATCAGCGACACCGCGAACGCAGTCAGCAGCACGCCGAACGCGCCGAGCACCCACGGGTTCTGCAGCCACGCGCCGAGGCTCTGGCCGACCAGCGCCGCGGCGATGCCGAGCACCGTGTAGACGAGCGCCATGCCGACCACATAGGTCAGCGACAGTGCGAAACCGCGTGCATGGGTCGCGCGCGTGCCCTGGCCGATGATGATCGCGGACACGATCGGAATCATCGGGTACGAGCAGGGCA
This sequence comes from Burkholderia sp. Bp8992, assembly GCF_003853705.1. Taxonomy (GTDB): domain Bacteria; phylum Pseudomonadota; class Gammaproteobacteria; order Burkholderiales; family Burkholderiaceae; genus Burkholderia. The sequence continues at coordinate 6,794 of NZ_QTQI01000045.1, forward strand.
GGAGGCTCAGCACGACGCCCGCGACGAAATACAGCGCGATGATCGTGAAGAAGCCGTGCCCTTCGAGCAGCGACTGCGCGAAATCGGCGCTCGTGACCTTGTCGAACCAGCTGCCCGCGGCTGCCATGTCGCCGCCGGACGACGTTGCGGCGCCGAGCGCGGCGCCGTCGACCTTCATCACGTGCTCGGCCGGCGGATAGCAGATCCCTTCGTCCGCGCACCCCTGCGACGTCACCGCGAGCTCGAACGGCCCGGCCGCCTGCTTCACCGGCACGTGGATGATGACTTCGTCGCGATAGGTCTCGACGTTCTTCTGGAACGTCTGGTCGAACTTCACGTGACCGGCCGGGAATTGCGGTTCGCCGAGCGTCGCCTGCCCGCTCTTCACCGCGAACGCGAACCGCTCGCGGTACATGTAGTAGCCGTTGGCGACCTTGAAGCGAACGTCCACCTGTCCCGGCGATTCGCTCGCGCTGAATTTGAACGCGACCGACGGATCGAGGAAATCGTCGGCCGCGCGCGCGACCGACAGGCCGCCCAGCAGCATGACCGCGAACGACACCAGGACTGCAAGGAACCGCAGCGCGCGCACGCGCACGGAAAGCGCCATACCGTTAAACATGAAATAGACGTTGAGTTTCGCTGGTCACCCACTGGCCGTACGCGGCGGATGCCGTCGTTTGCCACGAGACGATTTCGGGCGTCTCGTACGGATGATGCGCGAGAATAAATCGCTCCAGTTCGAGCGCCCGCACGGGGCTCGTCTTGAACAGCAACTGGATCTCGTCGGCCGTTTCGACCTTGCCCTGCCAGTGATAACGCGACTTGATCGCACCGAGCTCGGACACGCACGCGGCCAGCCGCGCGTCGAGCGCACCGTCGGACAGCGCCGCGGCCGTCGCCGCATCAGGCACCGTCGTCAGCATCAGCACCACTATCATCCGCGCCCTCCTGGCTGGTCTGGCGGCTCCTGCCGGCGCGGATTGCCTATCCTCGGATCACACCGGCTGCCCGTATCGTAGCGCAGCCCGCGCAATGCTGCCGGCGCCGGCCTGCGACAATCGATCGCAGCCGGCATCTCAAAAACAAAAAGGGCCAAGCAATCGCTCGGCCCTTTTCAGATACTGCAGCGTACCGGAAGCTTACTCGGCTTCTTGCACGTTTTCCGTTTCGTCGACTTCCGGACGGTCGAGCAGTTCGACCAGTGCCATCGGTGCGTTGTCGCCCACGCGGAAGCCGAACTTCAGCACGCGCAGGTAGCCGCCCGGACGGTTCGCGAAACGCGGACCGAGGACGTCGAACAGCTTCGCGACCGAGTCACGATCGCGCAGGCGGTTGAACGCCAGGCGACGGTTTGCCAGCGACGGCTTCTTGCCGAGCGTGATCAGCGGCTCGACGACTTTACGGAGTTCCTTCGCCTTCGGCAGCGTCGTCTTGATGACTTCGTGCTCGATCAGCGAGTTGGACATGTTACGGAGCATAGCCAGACGGTGGCTGCTCGTGCGGTTCAGTTTCCGCAGACCATGACGATGGCGCATTTCAGTTTCCTTGATTCAAAGTTTTGGTCCAGCTCTTCTATCGCACCTCAGAGGGTGCACGGGCCGGTAACGAAAAAAAGCAAGATGCGGATTTTAAAGGAAAATCCGCATCTTTGCCAACTACAGCAACAACCGGGCTTACTTGTCGAGACCAGCCGGCGGCCAGTTCTCGAGCTTCATGCCCAGCGTGAGACCGCGCGAAGCGAGCACTTCCTTGATCTCGTTGAGCGACTTGCGACCGAGGTTCGGCGTCTTCAGCAGCTCGTTTTCCGTGCGCTGGATCAGGTCGCCGATGTAGTAGATGTTCTCGGCCTTCAGGCAGTTCGCCGAACGAACCGTCAGTTCGAGATCGTCCACCGGACGCAGCAGGATCGGGTCGATCTGCGGAGCACGCGACGGCGCTTCGGCTGCCGTTTCCGTGCCTTCCAGCGCCGCGAACACGGACAGCTGGTCGACCAGGATGCGGGCCGATTGACGGATCGCTTCTTCCGGCGTGATCACACCGCTCGTCTCGATGTTCATCACGAGCTTGTCGAGGTCGGTACGCTGCTCGACACGTGCGCTTTCGACAGCGTAGCTCACGCGGCGAACCGGCGAGAACGATGCGTCGAGGACGATGCGGCCGATGATCTTGGCCGTGTCTTCGCCGTAGCGACGGACGTTGCCGGGCACATAGCCGCGACCCTTTTCGATCTTGATCTGAACGTCGAGCTTACCGCCCTTCGACAGGTGCGCAATCACGTGATTCGGGTTGATGACTTCGCAATCGTGGGCCAGCTCGATATCGCCGGCCGTGACAACGCCTTCACCTTCCTTGCGCAGCGTAACCGTCACTTCGTCACGGTTATGCAGCTTGAACACCACGCCCTTCAGGTTCAGCAGCAGGTTGACGACGTCTTCCTGCACGCCATCCAGCGTCGAGTACTCGTGCACCACGCCTGCGATCGTGACTTCGGTCGGCGCGTAGCCAACCATCGACGACAGCAGCACGCGGCGAAGCGCATTGCCCAAGGTATGGCCGTAACCGCGTTCGAACGGTTCCATGACCACCCTCGCGTGGTTCTCGCCCAGCGATTCCACGGCGATGATCTTGGGTTTCAGCAAACTGGTTTGCATGGGCTTTCCTTTTCAATACCCTCGGCTCGTTACACCGATAAGGCTGACCGGTAACAACCAGAAAATAAACAGCCGAGGCCCCTCCTTGCGCAACGCAATCGGGGTACCTCGGCCGTCAATCGGATTAACGCGAATACAATTCGACGATCAGGCTTTCGTTGATGTCGCCTGCGATCTCGACGCGTTCCGGCATTTGCTTGAACGTGCCTTCGAACTTCTTCGCATCGACTGCAACCCAGCTCGGCATGCCGCCTTGCTCGGCCAGCGACAGCGCTTCGACGATACGCGCTTGCTTCTTCGCCTTTTCGCGGATCGCGACGACGTCACCTGCCTTCACTTGCTGCGACGGGACGTTTGCGACGACGCCGTTCACGGTGATCGACTTGTGGCTCACCAGCTGACGCGCTTCAGCGCGGGTCGAGCCGAAGCCCATGCGATACACGACGTTGTCGAGGCGCGACTCGAGCAGTTGCAGCAGGTTTTCACCCGTGTTGCCCTTGCGGCGATCGGCTTCGGCGAAGTAGCGGCGGAACTGACGCTCCAGCACGCCGTAGATGCGCTTGACCTTCTGCTTTTCACGCAGCTGCGTACCGTAGTCGGACGTACGTGCGCCCGAGGTACGGCCGTGCTGACCCGGCTTGCTGTCGAGCTTGCACTTGTCGGCGAGCGAGCGGCGTGCGCTCTTCAGGAACAGGTCGGTGCCTTCACGGCGGGACAGCTTGGCTTTGGGGCCGATATAACGTGCCACTTTGCATTCCTTTATCAATCAGTCACGCGGATCGAAATCCGCGCTAGTCCGCTCCCTTTGGGGCGAACGGTGGGCTTAGTCAATCAAAAAAGCAACGCCCGTCGACGCTGAGCGGCGACAGGCAATGCGCTAGCACGAACGTGCCAGCACATCCTTAGATACGACGACGCTTCGGCGGGCGGCAGCCGTTGTGCGGAATCGGGGTGACGTCCGAAATCGCGGTGATCTTGATGCCGAGGCCGTGCAGTGCGCGCACTGCCGACTCACGACCCGGGCCCGGGCCCTTGATCCGCACTTCCAGATTCTTCACACCGTATTCCATCGCGACGCGGCCAGCCGACTCGGCTGCGACCTGGGCAGCGAACGGCGTCGATTTGCGCGAGCCCTTGAAGCCCTGACCGCCCGACGTCGCCCATGCCAGCGCGTTGCCTTGGCGATCGGTGATCGTGATGATCGTGTTGTTGAACGACGCGTGAACGTGAACCACGCCTTCAGCGACGTTCTTCTTAACCTTTTTGCGAACGCGTTGCGCCGCGGTATTCGAAGCCTTAGCCATTACGTTTTCCTGTAACTGTCAGTTCCGCTTACTTCTTCAGCGCTTGCGCTGCACGACGCGGACCCTTACGGGTACGTGCGTTCGTACGCGTACGCTGACCGCGCATCGGCAGGCCCTTGCGATGACGGACGCCACGGTAGCAACCGAGGTCCATCAGGCGCTTGATGTTCATCGTCACTTCACGGCGCAGATCGCCTTCGACGACAAACTTGCCCACTTCTTCACGCAGCTTTTCCAGGTCTGCGTCGGTCAGATCCTTGACCTTCTTCGAAAAATCGACGCCAGCTGCCACGCAGATGCTGCGCGAACGGGTGCGGCCGACACCAAAGATAGCCGTCAGGCCAATCTCGGTGTGCTGGTGATTCGGGATGTTAACCCCTGCGATACGAGCCATTGTTTTTCCTCAAACAAAAAGCGCAAACAAACGCGCGGTCAGCCTTGGCGCTGCTTGTGGCGCGGATCCGAGCTGCAGATCACGCGAACGACGCCTTTGCGCTTGATGATCTTGCAATTGCGGCAAATGCGCTTAACCGATGCCATCACTTTCATGATAATACCCTTTTTTCAAATCACTTCGCCCGGAACACGATCCGCGCACGAGACAGATCGTAAGGCGTCAACTCAACCGTCACCTTGTCGCCCGGCAGGATGCGGATGTAGTGCATCCGCATCTTTCCGGAAATATGCCCCAACACGACATGGCCGTTTTCCAGCTTCACACGGAAGGTCGCATTCGGGAGGTTTTCAATCACCTCGCCCTGCATCTGGATTACATCGTCTTTGGCCATAGTCCTTTCAACGCATCGGGATGTTGCCGCCCTTGAAGTTTGCCTTCTTGAGCAGTGACTCATACTGTTGCGACATAACGTACGACTGCACCTGCGCCATAAAGTCCATCGTGACGACGACAATGATCAGCAGCGACGTTCCACCAAAATAAAACGGCACGTTCCAGCGCAGCACCAGAAATTCCGGCAGCAGACACACGAAGACGATGTAGATCGCACCGGCCAGCGTCAGACGCGTGAGGATGCGGTCGATATATCGTGCGGTCTGATCGCCCGGACGGATGCCCGGAACAAACGCGCCGCTCTTCTTCAGGTTGTCCGCGGTTTCCCTGCTGTTGAACACCAGTGCGGTGTAGAAGAAGCAGAAAAACACGATCGCCAGCGTGTACAGCAGCACATAGACCGGCTGGCCCGGCTTCAGCGCTTCCGCTACGTTATGCAACGTATTGGAAATCCAGCTTCCCGTCGGCTGACCGGTACTGAACCAGCCGAGAATCGTTGCCGGGAACAGAATGATCGACGATGCAAAGATCGGCGGAATCACGCCCGACATGTTCAACTTCAACGGCAGATGCGAAGACTGCCCACCGTAGATCTTGTTGCCGACCTGGCGTTTCGCGTAGTTCACGAGGATCTTGCGCTGACCGCGTTCGATGAACACGACCAGGTAAGTCACCGCGGCAATCAGGACGACGATGATGATCGCCGAAATGATGCTCATCGAACCCGTACGCACCAGCTCGAACAACCCACCCACGGCATTCGGGAACCCTGCTGCGATCCCGCCGAAGATGATGATCGAGATACCGTTGCCCAGACCACGCTCGGTAATCTGCTCGCCGAGCCACATCAGGAACATCGTACCGGTAACCAGCGTCACGACCGTCGTCAGACGGAACAGCATGCCGGGATCGGTGACGAGGCCAGGCTGGTTTTCCAGCGCAGCCGCGATACCGAACGCCTGGAAGGTCGCGAGCACCACGGTGAAATACCGCGTGTACTGCGTGATCTTCCGTTGCCCTGCCTGCCCTTCCTTCTTCAGCGCCTCGAGTTGCGGCGATACGATCGCCAGCAACTGCATGATGATCGACGCCGAGATGTACGGCATGATCCCCAGCGCAAAGATCGTGAAGCGGGAAAGCGCGCCACCCGAGAACATGTTGAACATGCCCAGGATGCCGCCCGCCTGGCTCTGGAACAGCTTAGCCAGTTGATCCGGATCGATGCCCGGCACGGGAATGTGCGCGCCGATGCGATAGACGATCAGCGCCAGGAGCAGGAACATCGCTCGCCGGCGCAGATCGCCGAATTTCGCCGTGCTTCGACCGGGTTTTGCAAGACTCGGGCTGTTAGCCAAGTACCTTCTCCGATGAATGCAAGTGACGACGCGCTACGCGTGTCACTCGGCGAACGAACCGCCAGCCGCTTCGATCGCAGCGCGCGCACCCTTGGTGGCACCGAGACCCTTCACGACGATCTTGCGCTTCAGTTCGCCCGTCGCGATGATCTTTGCGCTCTTCGTCAGCTCGCCGACCAGGCCGGCTTGCTTCAGTGCGAGCAGATCGATCTCGTCGACCGGCAGCTTCTCGAGGTCGCCCAGGCGCACTTCACCGACGAATTCCTTCGTCAGCGACGTGAAGCCGCGCTTCGGCAGACGACGTTGCAGCGGCATCTGACCGCCTTCGAAACCGACTTTGTGGAAGCCGCCCGAACGCGATTTCTGACCCTTGTGACCACGGCCAGCCGTCTTGCCGAGGCCCGAACCGATGCCACGACCGACGCGACGCTTGGCGTGCTTGGCGCCAGCGGCCGGCTTCAGGTTATTCAATTCCATATCAACTCCTTGATCCGTAGGGCCGCTTACGCGATGACCTTAACGAGGTACGAGACCTTGTTGATCATGCCGCGGACCGCCGGCGTGTCCTGGAGCTCGCTGACCGAGTTGAGTCGGCGCAGGCCCAGGCCACGCACGGTCGCGCGGTGCGATTCGCGGGTCCCGATCAGGCTCTTAACGAGCTGAACCTTGACAGTTTTTTCAGACATGGTGACCACCCGGGCTTAGCCCAAAATATCTTCGACGGACTTGCCGCGCTTCGCCGCGATGTCTGCCGGGGTGGACTGCTTGCGCAGGCCGTCCAGCGTGGCGCGAACGAGGTTGTACGGGTTCGTCGAACCGTGGCTCTTTGCCACGACGTTCTGAACGCCCATCACGTCGAACACTGCGCGCATCGGGCCGCCAGCGATCACGCCCGTACCTGCCTTCGCCGGAGCGAGGAGGACAGCGGATGCGCCGTGCTTGCCGTGCACTTCGTGTTGCAGCGTGCCGTTCTTGAGCGGCACCTTGAACATGTTGCGGCGAGCTTGTTCCATTGCCTTCTGGACAGCGACCGGCACTTCCTTCGCCTTGCCCTTGCCCATACCGATGCGGCCATCACCGTCGCCAACCACGGTCAGTGCGGCGAAGCCGAGAATACGGCCACCCTTCACGACCTTGGTCACGCGATTGACCGAAATCATCTTTTCACGAAGGCCGTCGTCGCGCTCGTCAGCCTGAACTTTCGCTTGCATCTTTGCCATGACGAATTCCTTCCTTAGAACTTGAGCCCAGCTTCGCGAGCTGCCTCAGCCAGCGCCTTGACGCGGCCGTGGTAGCGGAAGCCCGAGCGGTCGAAGGCGACGGATTCGATGCCGGCAGCCTTTGCCTTTTCGGCAATACGCTTGCCGATCAGCGTCGCGGCATTGACGTTGCCGCCCTTGCCCGACTTGTCGGCCAGTTCTGCGCGCACTTCTGCCTCGAGCGTCGATGCGCTAGCGAGCACCTTGGTGCCGCACGGCGAGAACACTTGAGCGTAGATGTGCGTGTTCGTGCGATGCACGGCGAGACGCGCGACCTGCAGCTCAGCGATCTTGATACGCGTCTGGCGAGCGCGGCGCAGGCGAGATTGAGTCTTATCCATGATTGCGCACCCTTACTTCTTCTTCGTTTCTTTGAGGATCACAACCTCGTCGGCATAGCGCACGCCCTTGCCCTTGTAGGGCTCCGGCGGACGGTAACCGCGGACTTCCGCAGCCACTTGACCGACTTGTTGCTTGTTGATCCCCTTGATCACGATTTCGGTTTGCGTCGGGGTTTCAGCCTTGACGCCTTCCGGCATCTGGTGCACCACCGGGTGCGAGAAACCCAGCGACAGATTCAGCTTGTCGCCTTGCGCTTGCGCACGGTAACCGACGCCAACCAGCGTCAGCTTGCGCTCGAAACCCTTGGTCACGCCGTGCACGGCATTCGCGATGATCGCGCGCATCGTGCCCGACAGTGCATTTGCTTCGCGGCTTTCGTCGACCGGCGACAGATTCAGCGTGCCGTCGTTGTTCGCCACGTTCACGAGCGGATTGATCGCTTGCGTGATGGTGCCCAGCGGACCCTTGACGGTGATAGCACCGTCGGCCAGCTTGACTTCCGCGCCTTGCAGCGCGATCGGGCTCTTACCTACTCGAGACATGTTTCTCTCTCCTCGGCTTTAAGCGACGTAGCAGATGACTTCGCCGCCGACGCCGGTAGCGCGCGCCTTGCGGTCGGTCATCACGCCCTTCGGCGTCGACACGATAGCCACGCCGAGGCCGTTCATGACCTGCGGAATGTCGTTACGGCCGCGGTACACGCGCAGACCAGGCTTCGACACGCGCTCGAGGCGTTCGATGACCGGGCGACCTGCGTAGTACTTCAGCGCGATATTCAGTTCGGACTTCGCACCTTCCGCCTTCACGGCGAAATCGTCGATATAACCTTCGTCCTTGAGGACTTGCGCGATTGCAACCTTGACCTTCGACGAGGGCATCGCAACCGATACCTTCTCGACCATCTGCGCGTTGCGGATGCGAGTCAGCATATCGGCGATAGGATCACTCATGCTCATTTACGTTTCTCCTATTACCAGCTCGCCTTGGTCAGGCCAGGAATCTCGCCACGGAATGCGATTTCACGAATCTTGTTACGCGCGAGGCCGAATTTACGGAACGTGCCACGCGGACGGCCCGTGATCGCGCAGCGGTTACGCTGGCGGGTCGGGTTTGCGTTGCGGGGCAGTTGCTGCAGCTCAAGGCGTGCTTCGTAGCGCTCTTCTTCCGACTTGCTTTGGTCTTCGACGATCGCCTTCAGCGCTTCGCGCTTTGCTGCGAACTTCGCGACCAGGCGGGCGCGCTTCTTTTCACGTTCGATCAGTGCCAGTTTAGCCACGGTAACCTCAGTTTCTGAACGGGAACTTGAAGCTGGCGAGCAGAGCCTTTGCTTCGTCGTCGGTCTTCGCAGTCGTCGTGATGCTGATGTTCAGCCCACGCAGTGCGTCGATCTTGTCGTAGTCGATTTCGGGGAAAATGATCTGCTCTTTCACACCGATGTTGTAGTTGCCACGGCCATCGAAAGCACGACCCGACACACCGCGGAAATCTCGCACGCGGGGCAGGGCAACCGTCACGAAACGGTCGAGGAATTCGTACATCGCCTGGCCACGCAGCGTCACCATCGCGCCGATCGGGTAACCCTGGCGGATCTTGAAGCCTGCGATTGCCTTGCGAGCCTTCGTGACGACCGGCTTCTGGCCGGCGATCTTCGTGAGGTCGCCAACGGCGTTCTCGATGATCTTCTTGTCAGCGATCGCTTCGCCAAGACCCATGTTCAGCGTGATCTTGGTGATGCGCGGCACTTCCATGACCGACTTGTAACCGAACTTCTCGATCAGGCCGGGCACAACCTTTTCTTTGTAAAACTCTTGAAAACGAGCCATTTTTTACTCCGCTGCGTCAGGCGCTCAGTACGGCACCGGTCGTCTTCAGGAAGCGAACCTTCTTGCCTTCCTCGACCTTGATGCCAACACGCGACGCCTTGCCATTCGCGTCGACCAGTGCGACGTTCGAAATATGCAGGGGCATCGTCTTCGCTTCCACGCCGCCCGTCGTACCCTTCATCGGGTTCGGCTTCACATGCTTCTTGACGAGGTTGATACCTTCAACCGTCACATGCTCAGCACCGACAGCCAGCACGACGCCGCGCTTGCCCTTGTCCTTGCCAGTAACGACGATAACTTCGTCACCTTTGCGAATCTTGTTCATCGCGACTCCTTACAGCACTTCCGGCGCCAGCGAAACGATCTTCATGAATCGTTCGCTACGCAGCTCACGCGTCACCGGCCCGAAGATACGGGTGCCGATCGGCTCGAGCTTGTTATTCAAAAGCACAGCGGCGTTGCCGTCGAACTTGATCAGCGAGCCGTCTTGACGGCGCACGCCCTTGGCGGTGCGGACCACCACGGCGTTGTAAATTTCGCCTTTCTTCACGCGCCCGCGCGGCGTCGCCTCTTTGACGGTCACCTTGATGATGTCGCCAATGCCGGCATAACGACGCTTCGAGCCGCCGAGCACCTTGATGCACATGACTTCACGTGCACCCGTGTTGTCGGCTACTTCGAGCCGAGATTCGGTCTGGATCATGGTTTGTCTTTCCCAACTTAATCCGGATGCACCACCATGATGCATTCGGTCAGTCTTGGTCCCGTCAGCCAATCGGCTGCTTGGGTTGGAACAGCAGCGACGGCAAACGAAACCCGCCATCGCAATTCGGTGAATCTTTCGGACAGGCAGGCGCCAGTCCGCTTCCCCCACCAACTTCGCCCGCGACGGGGCTCCCATAAAGAGGGAAGACCAGGATTATAACAAATAATCCTGGTCACGCAAGCAAAAACTTTGCGATTTCAAGCACTTCGAGGAGAAGTGCCTGTTACTGCCTACTGCGCTGCCCGCTTAGATGACGCGAGCTGCTTCGACGAGGCGCGACACCGTCCAGGCCTTCGTCTTCGAAACAGGACGAGTTTCCTGGATTTCGACGAGATCGCCTTCGTTGCAGGTGTTCGCTTCATCATGCGCGTGGTACTTCTTCGAGCGCACGACATACTTGCCGTAGATCGGGTGCTTGACGCGGTGCTCGATCAGCACGGTGACGGTCTTGTCCATCTTGTTGCTGACGACCCGACCGACCAGCGTCCGCTTCAGCGAGGTTTTCACGCTATCGTTCATTTCTGGTTCGCCTTCTGAGTCATGACGGTCCGCACACGTGCGATGTCGCGACGAACCTTCTTCAGCTGGCTCGTGTTCGTGAGCTGCTGGGTCGCGAGTTGCATGCGCAGGCCGAATTGCGCCTTCAGCAGGTCCGCCAGCTCCTTGTTGAGCGCGGCCTGGTCTTTCTGGAGAAGTTCGGAAGCCTTCATGTTTTCTCCTTAGGCGCCGAGCTGGCGCACGATGAATGCCGTCTTCAGCGGCAGCTTGGCTGCAGCCAGACGGAACGCTTCGCGTGCCAGTTCTTCGGTTACGCCGTCCATTTCATAGAGCATCTTGCCCGGCTGAATCTCGGCGACGTAGTACTCCGGGTTACCCTTACCGTTACCCATACGCACTTCGGCCGGCTTCTGCGAAATCGGCTTGTCCGGGAAGATCCGGATCCAGATGCGGCCGCCACGCTTGATGTGACGCGTCATTGCACGACGTGCCGCTTCAATCTGGCGGGCGGTCAGACGACCGCGACCGATAGCCTTCAGGCCGAAGTCACCGAACGACACTGCGTTGCCGCGCGTCGCCTTGCCGGTGTTACGACCCTTCTGCTCTTTACGATACTTTCTGCGTTTCGGTTGCAGCATCGTTATTCTCCAGTCTTGCCGTCTTCGGGCTTGCCGGCGCCACGGCGCGGTGCGCCACGGCGAGCACCCGGAGCGCCGCCTTCGCCATCACGGCGCGGACGACGGTCGCCCGGACGCGCATTGCGACGCGGACGCTTGTCTTCGGCTACTTCTTCCACCACCGGTGCGTCGTTGCGGCCGAGCGTATCGCCCTTGTAGACCCACACCTTGACGCCGATGATCCCGTAAGTCGTCTTCGCTTCCGAAGTCGCGTAGTCGATATCAGCACGCAGCGTGTGAAGCGGCACGCGACCTTCGCGATACCACTCCGTACGAGCGATTTCGATACCGTTCAGACGGCCCGCGCTCATGATCTTGATGCCTTGAGCACCCAGACGCATCGCGTTCTGCATCGCACGCTTCATCGCGCGACGGAACATGATCCGGCGCTCGAGCTGTTGCGTGATCGAGTCAGCGATCAGCTGAGCATCGGTTTCCGGCTTGCGGATTTCTTCGATGTTGACGTGAACCGGAACGCCCATGCGGCGTTGCAGTTCCGTCTTCAGCTGCTCGATATCCTCGCCCTTCTTGCCGATGACCACACCCGGACGCGAGCTGTAAATCGTGATGCGCGCGTTCTTCGCCGGACGCTCGATGACGACCCGACCGACCGAAGCGTTCTTCAGCTTCTTCTTCAGGTATTCACGAACACCGATGTCTTCCTGCAGCATCGCCGCGAAATTGTTGTTGTTCGCGTACCAACGCGAAGCCCAATTGCGGCTGACAGCCAGGCGGAAGCCAGTCGGATGAATTTTCTGTCCCATCGTATGGCTCCTTAATTCCCGACCGTCACAGTGATGTGACAGGATTGCTTCTCGATGCGGTTACCGCGGCCCTTGGCGCGCGCGGTGAAACGCTTGAGCGATGCAGCCTTGTCGACGTAGATGCTCTTGATCTTGAGCTCGTCGATATCAGCGCCTTCGTTGTGCTCCGCATTCGCGATTGCCGACAGCACAACCTTCTTCACGATGCCAGCCGCCTTCTTCGGCGAGAACGTCAGAACGTTCAGCGCCTTGTCGACCGGCAAACCGCGGATCTGGTCAGCCACAAGGCGCGTTTTCTGCGCCGAGATGCGGGCACCGCGATGAATTGCTTTCACTTCCATCTTGATTGCCCCTTATTTCTTGGCCTTCTTGTCGGCTGCGTGACCCTTGAACGTACGGGTCAGTGCGAACTCGCCAAGCTTGTGGCCGACCATGTTTTCCGAGATGTACACCGGAACGTGTTGACGGCCGTTGTGAACAGCGATCGTCAGGCCGATGAAATCCGGCAGAATCGTCGAGCGACGCGACCAGGTCTTGATCGGCTTTTTGTCGCGCGAAGCTGCAGCCGCCTCAACTTTCTTCAGCAAATGGGCGTCGCAGAACGGACCTTTTTTAACAGAACGTGCCATTGCCTACTCCTTAACGCTTGTGACGGCGCTGGACGATCATCGTCGTCGTGCGCTTGTTGCTGCGGGTGCGGTAACCCTTAGCCGGCGTACCCCACGGGCTCACCGGATCGCGACCTGCAGCCGTCTTGCCCTCACCACCACCGTGCGGGTGATCAACCGGGTTCATCGCAACGCCACGCACCGTCGGGCGGATACCGCGCCAGCGGTTCGCGCCAGCCTTGCCGATCTGGCGCAGGCTATGCTCTTCGTTACCGACTTCACCGATCGTTGCACGGCACTCGATGTGCACGCGGCGGATTTCGCCCGAACGCAGACGAACCTGCGCGTAGACGCCTTCACGTGCCAGCAGCATGGCCGACGTGCCAGCCGAACGCGCCATTTGCGCGCCCTTGCCCGGCAGCATCTCGATGCAGTGGATCGTCGTACCGACCGGAATGTTGCGGATCGGCAGCGTGTTGCCTGCACGGATCGGCGCTTCCGAACCCGACATCAGCTGCTGGCCGACCGTCAGACCCTTCGGGGCGATGATGTAGCGACGCTCGCCGTCTGCGTAGAGCACCAGCGCGATGTTCGCGCTGCGGTTCGGGTCGTACTCGAGACGCTCGACCTTTGCCGGGATGCCATCCTTCGTGCGACGGAAATCGACGATACGGTAGTGCTGCTTGTGACCACCACCCTTGTGACGCGTGGTGATACGACCGTTGTTGTTACGGCCGGCGGTCGAGCTCTGCGTGTCGAGCAGTGCCGCGAACGGCTTGCCCTGGTGCAGGTTCTTGTTGACCACCTTGACCATCGCGCGGCGACCCGGCGATGTCGGCTTAACTTTAACGATTGCCATGATTACTTGGCCTCCGCTTCAAAGTTGATTTCCTGGCCGGGCTTCAGGCAGACGTATGCCTTCTTCACGTCCTTGCGGCGGCCCATCGAACGGCCAAAGCGCTTTTGCTTGCCCTTCTGAACCAGCACGTTGACGGAATCAACTTCAACCTTGAACAGCAGCTCGACAGCCGCCTTCACTTCCTGCTTCGTGGCATCCGGAGCGACTTCGAACACGACTTGCTCGTTCTTGTCGGCAACCAGCGTCGCCTTTTCCGAGATCACCGGTGCGAGCAGGACCTGCATCAAACGATGATCGTTCTTGCGAATCTCGCTCATGACAGCAACTCCTCGATCTGGGCGACCGCAGCCTTCGTGACCAGCACTTTCTTGAAGTAGATCAGCGACAGCGGGTCAGCGTAGCGCGGCTCGACAATCGCCACGTGCGGCAGGTTGCGCGAAGCCAGGTACAGGTTCTCGTCGACCGTATCCGTAATGATCAGGACGGAGTCGAGACCCATGGTCTTGAATTTTTCGGCCAGCAGCTTGGTCTTCGGCGCTTCGAGGATGATGTCCTCGACGACCGACAGACGGCCTTCACGGGCCAGCTGCGAGAAGATCGAGCAGAGACCTGCGCGATGCATCTTCTTGTTGACCTTGTGCGAGAAGTTTTCTTCCGGCGAATTCGGGAAGATACGACCACCGCCACGCCACAACGGGCTCGACGACATACCGGCACGAGCGCGGCCCGTACCCTTCTGGCGCCACGGCTTCTTCGTCGTGTGCTTGACTTGCTCACGGTCCTTCTGCGCGCGGTTACCCTGGCGAGCATTCGCCTGGTAAGCGACGACGACCTGGTGGATCAGCGCTTCGTTGTAGTCACGACCGAACACGACGTCCGATGCGTTGACCACTGCACCTTCCTGACCATTTTCGTTCAGGAGCTTGAGTTCCATTATTTCGCCCCCTTGGTCTTGACGGCCGGCGTCACGAAGACCTTGCCGCCCTTCGCGCCCGGAATCGCACCCTTCACGAGCAGCAGCTTGCGCTCTGCGTCGATACGAGCGATTTCGAGGTTCTGCACCGTCACCGTCACGTCACCCATGTGACCCGTCATGCGTTTACCCGGGAAAACACGACCCGGATCCTGCGCCATACCGATCGAGCCCGGCACGTTGTGCGAGCGCGAGTTACCGTGCGTGGCACGGCCGGAGGAGAAGTTGTAACGCTTGATCGTACCGGCGTAGCCCTTACCGATCGACACGCCTTGCACGTCGACCTTCTGGCCCACTTCGAAAAGATCAGCACCGACCACGGCGCCATTCGACAGCTCAGCTGCCTTGGCCGCGTCAATGCGGAATTCCTTGAGGATTTCACCGGCTTCGACACCGGCTTTGGCGAGATGACCTGCCAGCGGCTTCGTCACGCGCGATGCACGACGGGAGCCGAATGCAACCTGCACGGCCGTGTAGCCGTCGGTTTCAACAGTCTTGATCTGCGTCACGCGGTTGTCCGACACGTCCAGCACGGTGACGGGAATCGAATCCCCTTCAGCCGTGAAGATACGGGTCATGCCAACCTTGCGACCTACGAGTCCAAGGCTCATCATTTTCTCCATTCCCGACTGCGATTGGTCGGGGCTGATTTACAAAATGCCGGGCACGCAAGGCCCAACTTTTTTACGCGAATACGCGAAAAGCCAAGCAGTATAGCCCGACTTCCCGATTTCCGCAAGCAATACAAAGACTTAGCACCGCCCGGCGAGCCGACCGGCGCTGGAAGCCTTACTGCAGCTTGATTTCCACGTCGACGCCAGCCGGCAGGTCGAGCTTCATCAGCGCGTCAACGGTCTTGTCCGTCGGGTCGACGATGTCCATCAGGCGCTGGTGGGTGCGGATTTCGAGCTGATCGCGCGACGTCTTGTTGACGTGCGGCGAACGCAGGATGTCAAAACGCTGAATGCGCGTCGGCAGCGGCACCGGGCCACGGACGATTGCGCCAGTCCGCTTCGCGGTATCGACGATCTCGGCAGCCGATTGATCGATCAGACGATAGTCGAATGCCTTCAGGCGAATGCGGATTTTCTGTTGCTGCATGACGATTCCTTGAAAAGAGCGAGGCGATGTTGCATCGCCGGACACTAAAAGAACGTGAAACATGACGCCTGCGGGGAGCGAGACATCACGTTCCTGACGGTACTTCCACTGCTAAGCCCGCGATTCTACACGAAATTTCGAAACCGTGGCGTGCATTTCTCGGCCCGCGCAACGCGCCGCCGGAAAAACAAAACCGGGTGCCAGCGCAAGCTGGACACCCGGTTTCGACGGTACAACTGCATACCGCGGGAATCGCGGACCCCGCCGGGATCCGCGGATCGTCGATGTTACTCGATGATCTTGGCGACGACGCCGGCGCCGACGGTACGGCCGCCTTCGCGGATTGCGAAGCGCAGACCTTCTTCCATCGCGATCGGAGCGATCAGCTTCACCGTGATCGACACGTTGTCGCCCGGCATCACCATTTCCTTGTCCTTCGGCAGCTCGATCGAGCCCGTCACGTCCGTCGTACGGAAGTAGAACTGCGGACGGTAGTTGTTGAAGAACGGCGTGTGACGGCCGCCTTCGTCCTTGCTCAGCACGTACACTTCAGCCGTGAAGTGCGTGTGCGGCGTGATCGAACCCGGCTTCGCCAGAACCTGGCCACGCTCCACGTCTTCACGCTTCGTGCCGCGCAGCAGGATACCAACGTTGTCGCCTGCCTGACCTTGGTCCAGCAGCTTGCGGAACATTTCAACGCCCGTGCAGGTCGTCTTCACCGTCGGCTTGATACCGACGATTTCGATTTCCTCGCCGACCTTCACGATGCCGCGCTCGACACGACCCGTCACCACCGTACCACGGCCCGAGATCGAGAACACGTCTTCCACCGGCATCAGGAACGCGCCGTCAACCGCACGCTCCGGCGTCGGGATGTACGTGTCCAGCGCATCGGCCAGGCTCATGATCGCCACTTCGCCCAGCTCGCCCGTGTCGCCTTCCAGCGCCAGCTTTGCCGAACCCTTCACGATCGGCGTGTCGTCGCCCGGGAAGTCGTACTTCGACAGGAGTTCGCGAACTTCCATCTCGACCAGCTCGAGCAGTTCTGCGTCGTCCACCATGTCGCACTTGTTCAGGAACACGATGATGTACGGAACGCCAACCTGGCGTGCCAGCAGGATGTGCTCACGCGTCTGCGGCATCGGGCCGTCAGCTGCCGAGCAAACCAGGATCGCGCCGTCCATCTGCGCTGCGCCCGTGATCATGTTCTTCACATAGTCAGCGTGGCCCGGGCAGTCGACGTGTGCGTAGTGGCGGTTGGCCGTTTCGTACTCGACGTGTGCCGTGTTGATCGTGATGCCGCGCGCCTTTTCTTCCGGTGCCGCGTCGATCTGGTCGTATGCCTTCGCTTCGCCGCCGAACTTCTTCGTCAGAACCGTCGTGATCGCTGCCGTCAGCGTCGTCTTGCCGTGGTCAACGTGACCAATCGTACCAACGTTCACGTGCGGCTTGGTCCGCTCGAATTTACCTTTTGCCATGATTCTCTTCTTTCAAAAATTATCGATTGAGATAACGAATTACTTCGACTTCGCGCTGATGATCGCGTCAGCAACGTTGCGCGGAGCTTCAGCGTAATGCTTGAACTCCATCGTGTACGTTGCACGACCTTGCGTCAGCGAACGCAGCGACGTCGAGTAACCGAACATTTCCGACAGCGGCACTTCGGCGCGAACGATCTTGCCGCCGCCGACCATGTCTTCCATGCCCTGGACGATACCGCGACGGCCCGACAGGTCGCCCATCACGTTGCCCATGTAGTCTTCCGGCGTCTCGACTTCGACAGCCATCATCGGCTCGAGGACGACCGGGTTCGCCTTGCGCATCGCTTCCTTGAACGCCATCGAACCGGCCATGCGGAACGCGTTTTCGTTCGAGTCAACGTCGTGGTACGAACCGAACGTCAGGTGAACCTTCACGTCGACGACCGGGAAGCCAGCCAGCACGCCCGACTTCAGCGTGTCCTGGATACCCTTGTCGACCGCCGGGATGTATTCACGCGGAATCACACCACCCTTGATCTCGTCGAAGAACTCGTAGCCCTTGCCTTGTTCGTTCGGCTCGAGCGTGATGACCGCGTGACCGTACTGGCCGCGACCGCCCGACTGCTTGACGAACTTGCCGTCGACATCCTTCGCCGTCGAACGGATCGTTTCGCGGTACGCAACCTGCGGCTTGCCGACGGTTGCTTCCACGCCGAATTCACGCTTCATCCGGTCGACCAGAATTTCGAGGTGGAGCTCGCCCATGCCCGAAATGATGGTCTGGCCCGACTCTTCGTCGGTCTGCACGCGGAACGACGGATCTTCCTGAGCCAGACGGTTCAGTGCGAGGCCCATCTTTTCCTGGTCAGCCTTGGTCTTCGGCTCGACTGCCTGCGAAATCACCGGCTCCGGGAACACCATGCGCTCGAGGATGATCGGGTTCGCCGGGTCGCACAGCGTGTCGCCCGTGGTCGCTTCCTTCAGGCCGACCGCAGCAGCGATGTCGCCTGCGCGAACTTCCTTGATTTCTTCGCGCTGGTTCGCGTGCATCTGCAGAATACGACCCAGGCGTTCCTTCTTGTCCTTCGTCGAGTTCAGCAGCGTGTCGCCCGAATTCACGACGCCCGAGTACACGCGGAAGAAGATCAGCTGGCCGACGAACGGGTCGGTCATGATCTTGAACGCGAGTGCCGAGAACTTCTCGTCGTCCGACGCGCGGCGCTCTGCCGACTCGCCGTTTTCGAGTTCGCCCTTGACCGGCGGGATGTCGACCGGCGACGGCAGGAAGTCGATCACGGCGTCGAGCATACGCTGCACGCCCTTGTTCTTGAACGCGGTACCGCACAGCATCGGCTGGATTTCGCACGCGATCGTACGATCACGCAGCGCCTTGACGATGTCGGCTTCCGGCAGATCGCCTTCTTCCAGGTACTTGTTCATCAGGTCTTCGTTGGCTTCAGCAGCCGCCTCGACCATCTTTTCGCGCCATTCCTTGCAGGTTTCCGCGAGCTCGGCCGGGATGTCGACGTAGTCGAACTTCGTGCCTTGCGACGCTTCGTCCCACACGATCGCCTTCATCTTGATCAGGTCGACGACGCCCTTGAAGTTTTCTTCCGCGCCGATCGGCACCACGACCGGAACCGGGTTCGCCTTCAGGCGCAGACGGAGCTGGTCATAGACCTTGAAGAAGTTCGCGCCGGTACGGTCCATCTTGTTGACGAACGCGAGACGCGGCACCTTGTACTTGTTCGCCTGGCGCCACACCGTTTCCGACTGCGGCTGCACGCCGCCCACTGCGCAGTACACCATGCACGCGCCGTCGAGCACGCGCATCGAGCGCTCGACTTCAATCGTGAAGTCGACGTGGCCCGGGGTGTCGATGATGTTGATGCGGTGTTCCGGATAGTTGCCGCCCATGCCCTTCCAGAAGGCCGTGGTAGCAGCGGACGTGATCGTGATGCCACGCTCCTGTTCCTGCTCCATCCAGTCCATCGTGGCTGCGCCGTCGTGGACTTCACCGATCTTGTGGTTCACACCGGTGTAAAACAGAATGCGCTCGGTCGTCGTCGTTTTGCCGGCGTCGATGTGAGCGCTAATACCGATATTGCGGTAGCGCTCGATAGGAGTCTTGCGAGCCACTTTGATCCTCTACTGGGATGACACGATGCAGCCCAGCTGCATCATGCTTCAACACAAACGGGCGAGGCGCCTGAAAAGCGCACCCGCCCGGAATTTATTTCCGCTAACAGCCCAGCCAGGCGCTTAGAAACGGAAATGCGAGAACGCGCGGTTGGCTTCTGCCATGCGGTGAACTTCGTCGCGCTTCTTCATCGCGCCGCCACGGCCTTCGGCCGCTTCGGAGAGTTCACCTGCCAGGCGCAGGGCCATCGACTTCTCGCTACGCTTCTTCGCAGCCTCACGCAGCCAGCGCATCGCCAATGCCATACGACGCGACGGGCGCACTTCGACCGGAACTTGATAGTTGGCACCACCAACGCGACGGCTCTTCACTTCAACCACCGGCTTCACGTTGTTGAGCGCAACCGTGAACACTTCCAGCGGGTCCTTGCCACCCTTGGTCTGGATCTGTTCGAATGCGCCATAAACGATGCGCTCTGCGACCGACTTCTTGCCGGACAGCATCAGCATGTTCATGAACTTGGCAACATCAACGTTACCGAACTTCGGATCCGGCAACACTTCCCGCTTGGGGACTTCGCGACGACGCGGCATGATTCTTCCTTTACTTGTTCAGTTGGAGCTGGTTCCAGCTCCGCGGCCACCAACAAACCCGATCACATCTTCACGACTAACCAGCTTGGCCGGGTGACCACTTACTCGACAGCACCGGCAATCCGGCACTCCCGCCTTGACCGCCCTGCGGCGATCCCTGATCAAAAACTGCTTACTTGGCAGCCTTTGCACGCTTCGCGCCGTACTTCGAGCGCGCTTGCTTACGGTCCTTGACGCCCTGGGTATCCAGCGAGCCGCGAACCATGTGGTAACGCACACCCGGCAAGTCCTTCACACGGCCGCCGCGGATCAGCACAACCGAGTGTTCCTGCAGGTTGTGGCCTTCACCGCCGATGTACGAAATCACTTCGAAGCCGTTCGTCAGACGAACCTTGGCGACCTTACGGAGTGCCGAGTTCGGCTTCTTCGGCGTCGTCGTGTACACACGGGTGCACACGCCGCGACGCTGGGGGCAGTCCTGCAGGGCCGGGCTCTTGCTCTTCGTCGTTTCCGACTGACGGCCTTTGCGAACCAGTTGGTTGATGGTTGGCATTGTTTATTCCTGAAATTGAACAAAATCTGCACACCGATTTCGGGCAAAGCGAGAATCGGCGCACAGTTGACTTCCGAACCGGCGAATCGGGTGCGAGCTTTCGAACGCGACACGGCCCACCGAATACCGGAACCCAGCATCATATTCCGGAAATACCAACTAAGTCAACGGCTTGCGTGATTTTCCCGTCGACCGCGTGGTTTACCGGAAGGGTCGGAACACCTGTGTCAGGCCGATTCGACGACGTCGATGATCTCGTCGCCGAAGCGCTCGAGCTTGCGTACGCCCATGCCGGGAATGTGGCGCAGGTCGTCGATCGACTCCGGCGCGTTGCGCGCGATTTCCGCGAGCGTCGCGTCGTGGAAGATCACGTAGGCCGGCACGCCGTCGGTCTTGGCGGTTTCCGCGCGCCACGCACGCAGCGCATCCCACCGCGCGCGCTCGCGCGCATCCATGCCGGCCGTCGGGTCGACGCGCGTGCCGCTGCGGCCCGACGACTGCCGCGTGCGCTGCGGCTTCACGTAGCGGCGCAGCGTGACCTTCTCCTCGTTCTTCAGGACGGGCTTCGCTGCCTCGGTCAGCACGAGCGCGCCGAAGCCGCCATGATCGACGGCCAGGTAGCCGTACGCGACGAGCTGCCGGAAAATCGCGCGCCATTCGGGCTCGGACAGCGATGCGCCGATCCCGAACGTCGTGAGCTGGTCGTGGCCGCGCTGCAACACTTTCTCGGTGCGCCCGCCGCGCAGGATCTCGATCAGGTGGCTCGAGCCGAAATTGAAGCCGCTCGCGCGCTGCGCGCGGAACACGCACGACAGCGCCATCTGCGCCTCGCGCGTGGCATCCCACGATGCGGGCGGCTCGAGGCACGTATCGCAGTTGCCGCAGGGCCGGCTCTCTTCGCCGAAATAGTTCAGCAGCCGCACGCGGCGGCACGAGATCGTCTCGCACAGCCCGAGCAGCGCATCGAGCTTCGACGTCTGCACGCGCTTGTGTGCGTCGTCCGCATCAGACTCGTCGATCATCTTGCGCTGCTGGACGACGTCGCCGAGGCCGTATGCCATCCACGCATTCGCGGGCATCCCGTCGCGGCCCGCGCGGCCGGTTTCCTGGTAGTAGCCTTCGACGCTCTTCGGCAGGTCCAGGTGCGCAACGAAGCGCACGTCGGGTTTGTCGATGCCCATGCCGAACGCGATCGTCGCGCACATCACGATGCCCTCTTCCCGCTGGAACATTTCCTGGTGCTTCTGCCGCACCTCGAACTCCATTCCCGCGTGATACGGCAGCGCGCGCACGCCCTGCGCCTTCAGCCACTCGGCCGTTTCCTCGACCTTGCGGCGCGACAGGCAATAGACGACGCCGGCGTCCGTCGTGCCGTCTGCATTCGTGTGTTCGGCGCGGATGAAATCGAGCAGCTGCGAGCGCGCGTTGTCCTTCTCGACGATCCGGTAGCGGATGTTCGGGCGATCGAAGCTCGACACGAACACGCGTGCATCGTCGAGCGCGAGGCGATGGATGATCTCGTCGCGCGTGATCGCGTCGGCCGTGGCCGTCAGCGCGATGCGCGGCACCGACGGGAACCGCTCGTGCAGCACCGACAGCTGGATGTATTCCGGGCGGAAATCGTGCCCCCATTGCGACACGCAGTGCGCTTCGTCGATCGCGAACAGGCCGATCTTCGCGCGCTCGAGCAGGTCGAGGAAGCGCCCCGTCATCAACCGCTCCGGCGCGACGTACAGCAGGTCGATTTCGCCTTCGCGCAGCGCGCGCTCGGTGGCCGCGGCCTCGGTGCCCGACAGCGTCGAATTCAGGTAGGCCGCTCGTACGCCGACTTCGCGCAGCGCGGCGACCTGGTCCTGCATCAGCGCGATCAGGGGCGACACGACGATGCCGGCGCCCTGCCCGGTCTCGCGGCGCAGCAGCGCGGGGATCTGGTAGCACAGCGACTTGCCGCCGCCCGTCGGCATCAGCACGAGACAATCGCCGCCGCCGGCGACGTGCTCGACGATCTCGCCCTGCTGGCCGCGAAAGGCGGAATAACCAAAGACTTCGTCGAGAATTTCGAGGGCGCGGGACATGAATGAGAACAAGGACGGCTAAACGATGACCGCGATTTTAACAACCCGCTCGCTCGGCGCGTGGCGAATCGTGCGACGTTGGCCATTCGGTCAGGGTTCGTTCGCGTGCATGACGGGCCTGCCCCGGCTGCGCGGCCAGCGATGGCGGGCCATGCGCCGGCACTGCGCAGGCACGTCATGCACGTGAACGACGGATGAAAAAAAACCGCCCGGCAGAACCGGGCGGTTTCGGCGACAGCGAGGTGAGGCGGCTCGCGCCGCCCGCACTTACTCGGCTGCCGGGTGTTGCGGCTCTTCTGCCGGCGCGCTCGGCGTGCCGAAGTCGAATGCCTCTTCCGCTGCGATCTGGTCGAAACGCTCGCGATCCGACGATTCCTTCGCCTTGCGTGCCTTGTGGAACGCGAGACCCGTACCGGCCGGAATCAGGCGGCCGACGATCACGTTTTCCTTCAGGCCACGCAGATCGTCGCGCTTGCCCATGATCGCCGCTTCGGTCAGCACGCGGGTCGTTTCCTGGAACGATGCCGCGGAGATGAACGAGTCGGTCGACAGCGACGCCTTCGTGATACCGAGCAGCACGTTGTCGTACGAAGCCGGGCGCTTGTCCTCGGCGATCATGCGATCGTTCTCGTCCAGCATGTCGGAACGCTCGACCTGTTCGCCCGGGATGAAGCGCGTATCACCGTTGTCGGTGATCTGCACACGACGCAGCATCTGGCGAACGATCACCTCGATGTGCTTGTCGTTGATCTTCACGCCCTGCAGACGATACACGTCCTGCACTTCGTCGACGATGTAGCGCGACAGCGCCTCGATACCCTGCAGACGCAGGATGTCGTGCGGATCGGCCGGACCGTCCACGATCATTTCGCCCTTGTTGACGACCTGTGCATCGTGAACCAGAACCTGCTTTTCCTTCGCGATCAGGAACTCGTGCTGGTTGCCCTCGAGATCCGTGATGACGAGACGCTGCTTGCCCTTCGTGTCCTTGCCGAACGACGTCGTACCGGTGACTTCCGCGAGAATGCCGGCATCCTTCGGCGAACGCGCTTCGAACAGTTCCGCCACCCGCGGCAGACCGCCGGTAATGTCACGCGTCTTCTGCGCTTCGGTCGGGATACGTGCGAGCACTTCACCGACCTGCACCTGCTGGCCATCCTTCACGGTGATCAGTGCGCCAACCTGGAAGCCGATCTGCACTGCGTGCTCGGTGCCCGGAATCTTCACTTCTTCGCCGTTCGCGTCGAGCAGCTTCACCTGCGGACGCACGCTCTTCGACGCCTGCGAACCGCGACGCTTCACGTCGATCACGACCAGCGTCGACAGGCCGGTCACGTCGTCGATCTGCTTCGCGACGGTCACGCCTTCCTCGACGTTCTCGAACTTCACCGTACCACCGTACTCGGTGATGATCGGACGCGTCAGCGGATCCCACGTGGCGAGCTGCGTGCCGGCCTTGATCGTCGCGCCGTCGAGCTGCAGCAGCGTCGCGCCGTACGGCACTTTGTGACGCTCGCGCTCGCGACCGAAGTCGTCGGTGATCATCGCTTCGCCCGAACGGGAAATGACGATCTGCTCGCCCTTCGCGTTCGTGACGTAGCGCATCGTCGCCGTGAAGCGCACGATACCGTTGCTCTTCGCTTCGACCGACGAAGCCACTGCCGCACGCGATGCCGCACCACCGATGTGGAACGTACGCATCGTCAGCTGCGTGCCCGGTTCACCGATCGACTGCGCCGCGATCACGCCGACTGCTTCGCCGACGTTCACGAGCGAGCCGCGGCCGAGGTCACGGCCGTAGCAGGCTGCGCACAGGCCGTAACGCGTTTCGCAGGTCAGCGGCGTGCGCACGCGCACTTCGTCGATGCCGAGGCGTTCGATTTCCTCGACCGCCGTTTCGTCGAGCAGCATGCCCGATTCGTACACCGTTTCCTGCGTTTCCGGGTTCACGACGTCCGCGACCGCGACGCGGCCGAGGATACGGTCGCGCAGCGCTTCGACGACTTCACCGCCTTCGACCAGCGCCTTCATCGCGACGCCGTTCGACGTGCCGCAATCGTCTTCCACCACGACCAGATCCTGCGTGACGTCGACGAGACGACGCGTCAGGTAACCCGAGTTCGCGGTCTTCAGTGCCGTATCAGCCAGACCCTTACGTGCACCGTGGGTCGAGATGAAGTACTGCAACACGTTCAGACCTTCGCGGAAGTTCGCGGTAATCGGCGTCTCGATAATCGAGCCGTCCGGCTTCGCCATCAGGCCTCGCATACCGGCCAGCTGACGAATCTGAACCGCCGAACCCCGGGCGCCCGAGTCGGCCATCATGTAGATCGAGTTGAACGATTCCTGGCGCGTTTCCTTGCCGTCGCGGTCCGTCACCGGCTCCGTCGACAGCTGCTCCATCATCGCCTTGCCGACCGCTTCCGACGTTGCCGACCAGATGTCGACCACGTTGTTGTAGCGTTCCTGCGCGGTGACGAGACCCGACATGTACTGGCGGTCGTACTCCTTCACCTTCTTCGCGGCGTCGCCGACGATCGTTTCCTTCTGCGGCGGCACGAGCATGTCGTCCACGCAGATCGAAATGCCGGCGCGCGTCGCGAGACGGAAACCCGACTGCATCAGCTGGTCGGCGAACACCACCGTCGCGCGCAGACCGCACTTGCGGAACGCCGTGTTGATCAGGCGCGAGATTTCCTTCTTCTTCAGCGGCTTGTTCAGCACCGAGAACGGCAGGCCGTGCGGCAGGATCTCCGACAGGATCGCGCGGCCGACGGTCGTCGCGTACAGCGAGATCTTCGGCACGAATTCCGGCGCGCCTTCCGACGTGTCTTCGTTGCGGACCATTTCGGTGATCCGCACGTTGACGCGCGAGGCCAGCTCGACTTCCTTGTTCTCGTACGCGCGGATCACTTCCGACACGCCCGTGAACGACAGGCCTTCGCCCTTCGCGTTGACGGCTTCGCGGGTCGCGTAGTACAGACCCAGCACGATATCCTGCGACGGCACGATCGACGGATCGCCGTTGGCCGGGAACAGCACGTTGTTCGACGCCAGCATCAGCGTACGCGCTTCCATCTGCGCTTCGAGCGACAGCGGCACGTGAACGGCCATCTGGTCACCGTCGAAGTCGGCGTTGAACGCCGCGCAGACGAGCGGGTGCAGCTGAATCGCCTTGCCTTCGATCAGCACCGGCTCGAACGCCTGGATACCGAGACGGTGCAGCGTCGGCGCACGGTTCAGCATCACCGGATGCTCGCGGATCACCTCTTCGAGGATGTCCCACACCACCGGCGTCTGGTTCTCGACTTCCTTCTTCGCAGCCTTGATGGTCGTCGCGACGCCCATCACTTCCAGCTTGTTGAAGATGAACGGCTTGAACAGCTCGAGCGCCATCAGCTTCGGCAGGCCGCACTGGTGCAGCTTCAGCGTCGGGCCGACCACGATGACCGAACGGCCCGAGTAGTCGACGCGCTTGCCCAGCAGGTTCTGACGGAAACGACCGCCCTTGCCCTTGATCATGTCGGCGAGCGACTTCAGCGGACGCTTGTTCGCGCCCGTCATCGCCTTGCCGCGACGACCGTTGTCGAGCAGCGAGTCGACGGCTTCCTGCAGCATCCGCTTTTCGTTGCGGACGATGATTTCAGGTGCCTTCAGCTCGAGCAGACGCTTCAACCGATTGTTACGGTTGATCACGCGGCGATACAGGTCGTTCAGGTCCGACGTCGCGAAACGGCCGCCATCCAGCGGCACGAGCGGACGCAGTTCCGGCGGCAGCACCGGCAGCACTTCGAGAATCATCCACTCGGGCTTGATGCCCGAACGCTGGAATGCCTCGAGGACCTTCAGGCGCTTCGCGTACTTCTTGATCTTCGCTTCCGAGCCGGTGTTCTTCAGCTCGGTGCGCAGCGTCTCGACCTGCTCGTCGATGTTGATCGCGCGCAGCAGTTCACGCACGCCTTCCGCGCCCATCTCGGCACGGAATTCGTCGCCGTATTCCTCGACCTTGTTGTAGTAATCCTCTTCGGTCATGATCTGCCGCGCCTTCAGCGGCGTCATGCCCGGCTCGATCACCACGTAGGCTTCGAAGTACAGCACGCGTTCGATGTCGCGCAGCGTCATGTCGAGCACCATGCCCAGACGCGACGGCAGCGACTTCAGGAACCAGATGTGCGCGACCGGCGAGGCCAGCTCGATGTGGCCCATCCGTTCGCGACGCACCTTCGCCAGCGTCACTTCGACGCCGCACTTCTCGCAGATCACGCCGCGGTGCTTCAGACGCTTGTACTTGCCGCACAGGCACTCGTAGTCCTTGATCGGCCCGAAGATCTTCGCGCAGAAGAGACCATCGCGTTCCGGCTTGAACGTACGGTAGTTGATGGTCTCCGGCTTCTTGACTTCGCCGAACGACCACGAACGGATCTTGTCCGGCGAGGCCAGACCGATCTTGATCGCGTCGAAAACTTCTTCCTGTTGGACTTGCTTGAATAGATCGAGCAGAGCTTTCATTGCTTTCTCTCCGTAGTCCGATTAATTGCGGTCGAGATCGATATCGATACCGAGCGAGCGGATTTCCTTCACGAGCACGTTGAAGGATTCCGGCATGCCTGCATCGATCACGTGATCGCCCTTGACCAGGTTCTCATAGACCTTGGTCCGGCCGTTCACGTCGTCCGACTTCACCGTCAGCATTTCCTGCAGCACGTAGGACGCGCCGTACGCTTCGAGTGCCCACACTTCCATTTCACCGAAACGCTGGCCACCGAACTGCGCCTTACCACCCAGCGGCTGCTGCGTGACGAGCGAGTACGGACCGGTCGAACGCGCGTGCATCTTGTCGTCGACCAAGTGGTGCAGCTTCAGGTAGTGCATGTAGCCGAGCGTCACGCGACGTTCGAACATTTCACCCGTGCGGCCGTCGTACAGACGGACCTGGTTCTTCGACGGGTTCATGCCGAGCTGTTCAGCGATGTCGTCCGGGAACGCGAGGTCGAGCATCTTGCCCATTTCTTCCTCGGTCGCACCGTCGAACACCGGCGTCGCGAACGGCACGCCTTCGCGCAGGTTCTTCGCGAGTTCGAGGATCTCGTCGTCGGTGAAGCTTTCCAGATCTTCCTGGCGGCCCGACTCGTTGTAGATCTTCGTCAGGAACACGCGCAGTTCCTCGATCTTCGCCTGACGCTGCAGCATCTCGCCGATACGCCAGCCGAGACCCTTCGCGGCCCAGCCGAGGTGCACTTCCAGAACCTGGCCCACGTTCATCCGCGACGGCACGCCGAGCGGGTTCAGCACGACGTCTGCCGGACGGCCGTCAGCCATGTACGGCATGTCTTCGATCGGGACGATCTTCGACACGACACCCTTGTTACCGTGACGGCCTGCCATCTTGTCGCCAGGCTGCAGACGGCGCTTCACCGCGAGGTACACCTTGACCATCTTCAGCACGCCCGGCGGCAGTTCGTCGCCTTGCGTGAGCTTCTTGCGCTTCTCTTCGAACGCGAGGTCGAACTGGTGACGCTTTTCTTCGATCGAGTTCTTGATCGCTTCGAGCTGCGCCGCTGCTTCGTCGTCCGCGAGGCGGATGTCGAACCAGTGGTAGTGGTCGAGGTCTTCCAGGTAAGCCTGGTCGATCTTCGTACCCTTCGCGAGCTTCTTCGGACCGCCGTTCGCGACCTTGCCCACGAGCATGCGTGCGAGACGCTGGAACGCGTCGCCTTCCACGATGCGCAGCTGGTCGTTCAGGTCGAGACGATAGCGCTTCAGTTCGTCGTCGATGATCTGTTGCGCACGCTTGTCGCGCTGGATGCCTTCACGCGTGAACACCTGGACGTCGATCACGGTGCCGCTCATGCCCGACGGCACGCGCAGCGACGTGTCCTTCACGTCCGAAGCCTTCTCGCCGAAGATCGCGCGCAGCAGCTTCTCTTCCGGCGTCAGCTGGGTCTCGCCCTTCGGCGTGACCTTGCCGACCAGCACGTCGCCTGCTTCGACTTCCGCACCGATGTACACGATGCCCGATTCGTCGAGACGGCCGAGCTGGACTTCCGCCAGGTTCGAGATGTCGCGCGTGATTTCTTCCGGCCCGAGCTTCGTGTCGCGTGCAACGACGTTCAGCTCTTCGATGTGGATCGACGTGTAGCGATCGTCCGCAACGACCTTCTCCGAGATCAGGATCGAATCCTCGAAGTTGTAGCCGTTCCACGGCATGAACGCGATCAGCATGTTCTGGCCGAGCGCGAGCTCGCCCAGGTCCGTCGAGGCGCCGTCGGCCAGCACGTCGCCGCGCGAGACCTTGTCGCCCATCTTCACGATCGGACGCTGGTTGATGTTCGTGTTCTGGTTCGAACGCGTGTACTTGATCAGGTTGTAGATGTCGACACCGACTTCACCTGCGACCGCTTCTTCGTCGTTCACGCGAATCACGATACGGCCTGCGTCGACATAGTCGACGACGCCGCCACGGAACGCCTGAACCGTCGTACCCGAGTCGACCGCACAGGTGCGCTCGATACCCGTCCCGACGACCGGCTTTTCCGGACGCAGACACGGCACGGCCTGACGCTGCATGTTCGAACCCATCAGTGCACGGTTCGCGTCATCGTGCTCGAGGAACGGAATCAGCGAAGCTGCAACCGACACGATCTGCGACGGCGCGACGTCCATGTACTGGATACGGTCCGGCGTGACCATCATCGTTTCGCCGGCTTCACGCGACGACACGAGTTCGTCGATCAGCTGGCCGTTCTCGTCGATCGCGGCGTTTGCCTGCGCGATCATGTAGCGGCCTTCCTCGATCGCCGACAGGTAGTCGATCTGGTCGGTCACCTTGCTGTCCACGACCTTGCGGTACGGCGTCTCGAGGAAGCCGTATTCGTTCAGGTGCGCGTACAGTGCGAGCGAGTTGATCAGGCCGATGTTCGGACCTTCCGGCGTTTCGATCGGGCACACGCGGCCATAGTGGGTCGGGTGCACGTCGCGGACTTCGAAGCCTGCGCGTTCGCGCGTCAGACCGCCCGGGCCCAGTGCGGAAACACGGCGCTTGTGCGTGATTTCCGACAGCGGGTTGGTCTGGTCCATGAACTGCGACAGCTGCGACGAACCGAAGAACTCGCGAATCGCCGACGAAATCGGCTTCGAGTTGATCAGGTCGTGCGGCATCAGGTTTTCGCTTTCGGCCTGGCCGAGGCGTTCCTTGACCGCGCGTTCGACACGCACGAGACCGGCGCGGAACTGGTTCTCCGCCAGTTCGCCGACGCAACGCACACGACGGTTGCCGAGGTGGTCGATGTCGTCCACTTCGCCCTTGCCGTTGCGCAGCTCGACGAGGATCTTGATCGTCGCGAGGATGTCGTCGTCCTGCAGCGTCATCGGGCCGACGATCTCGTCACGGCCGACGCGGCGGTTGAACTTCATGCGGCCGACCTTCGACAGGTCGTACGCTTCTTCGCTGTAGAACAGACGGTTGAACAGTGCCTCGACCGCTTCTTCGGTCGGCGGCTCGCCCGGACGCATCATGCGGTAGATCGCGATGCGCGCGGCCGTACGATCGGTCGTTTCGTCGACACGCAGCGTCGACGAGATGTACGGGCCCTGGTCCAGGTCGTTCGTGTAGAGCGTCTGGATGTCCTTGATGCCCGCTTCGCGCAGCTTCTCGAGCACGCTTTCCGTGACTTCGTCGTTCGCGCTCGCGATCACTTCGCCGGTGTCGCCGTCGACGACGTTCTTCGCCAGCACGCGGCCGAGCAGATAGTCTTCCGGCACCGAGATGAACTTGGTCTTCGCGGCTTCGAGGTCGCGAATGTGCTTCGCGTTGATCCGCTTGTCCTTCTGGACAATGACCTTGCCATCGCGATCCGTGATGTCGAAACGCGCGACTTCACCACGCAGGCGCTCGGGCACGAACTCGAGTTGCGCGCCTTCGTCCATCAGCGTGAAGTTGTCGAACACGAAGAAGTTCGCGAGGATCTGTTCCGGCGTCAGGCCGATGGCCTTCAGCAGGATCGTGACCGGCATCTTGCGGCGACGGTCAACGCGGAAGTACAGGATGTCCTTCGGATCGAATTCGAAGTCGAGCCACGAGCCGCGGTACGGAATGATCCGTGCCGAGAACAGCAGCTTGCCCGAGCTGTGCGTCTTGCCCTTGTCGTGTTCGAAGAACACGCCCGGCGAACGGTGCAGCTGCGAGACGATGACACGCTCGGTGCCGTTGATGACGAACGAGCCCGTCGGCGTCATGAGCGGAATTTCGCCCATGTACACTTCCTGCTCCTTCACTTCCTTGACGACCGGCTTGTTCGGCGATTCCTTGTCGAGGATGACAAGGCGGACCTTCGCGCGCAGCGCGGAGCAGTACGTCAGGCCCCGCTGCTGGCATTCCTTGATGTTGAATGCCGGCGAGGACAGCGCATAGCTCACGAACTCGAGGCGCGCGAAACCGTTGTGCGAAACAATGGGAAATACCGATGTGAACGCGGCCTGCAAACCTTCAGGCTTGCGTTGCGTCGCCGGCACATCGGCTTGCAGAAACGTGCTGAATGATTCAAGCTGGGTAGCCAGCAAGAACGGAACTTGGTGAACGATGGGGCGCTTCGCGAAACTCTTGCGAATGCGCTTCTTCTCGGTGAAGGAATATTGCATACGATCTCCGAATCACGGCGGGTGCTATCGAGGCGGAATACCTGGACGTTTCAAACCCGAGTGTTCACCGACTGAGACCCGATGGCCGTTGACGGCTTGAACGAGCCGAGAAGCTTGGTGGTTGGCCGCTACCAACCGCTGGCTGACGGCAGCGGATGCCTGTGTTGCCCGCTACCCGACCAAACTTGCCTTCTGCAGTCGCTTCAGAAGACAAAGAGAACCGCCAATCGTGCGTGACCTTTCACAACGATGAGGCGGTTTTCTTTGGCTTCTGGGACCGATTATTCGGGCTCCCGAATGAGTGCCAGAATAACGATCCCACAAAGCACAAAAAGGCCGGCGGTGAAAATACCGCCAGCCTTCGCACAGCGCGTCGAAACTTACTTGACTTCGACCTTCGCGCCTGCTTCTTCCAGCTTCTTCTTGGCTTCTTCAGCAGCAGCCTTGTCGACGCCTTCCTTGACGGGCTTCGGTGCACCGTCAACCAGGTCCTTCGCTTCCTTCAGGCCCAGGCCCGTCAGTTCGCGAACGGCCTTGATGACCGAAACCTTGTTGGCGCCGGCTTCAGCCAGCACGACCGTGAATTCGGTCTTTTCTTCTGCAGCAGCAGCAGCGCCGCCGCCTGCCGGGCCAGCGACTGCCACTGCAGCTGCCGACACGCCAAACTTCTCTTCGAATGCCTTGACCAGTTCGTTCAGTTCCAGAACGGTCATCCCTTCGACTGCTGCCAGGATGTCTTCTTTTGCGATTGCCATTTGAAATACTCCTAAATTGAATTCGGATACAGCCAGCGATCAATGACGCTGATGCACGTTCGCTTACGCAGCTTCCGCTTGCTTCTTCTCGGCCAGCGCTGCCAGAGCACGCGCGAAGCCCGAAACAGGCGATTGCATAACGAACAGCAGCTTCGAGAGCAGTTCTTCGCGGCTCGGGATGCTTGCCAGCGCTTGCACGCCAGCCTTGTCCATCACCTTGCCATCGAACGAACCAGCCTTGATGATCAACTTGTCGTTGCTCTTGCCGAAGTCGTTGACGACCTTAGCAGCAGCAATTGCATCTTCCGAGATGCCGTAGATCAGCGGACCAGTCATCTGCTCTGCCAGCGGAGCAAACGGCGTACCTTCAACGGCGCGACGCGCCAGCGTGTTCTTCAACACGCGCAGGTAAACCTTTTGCTCACGCGCTTGCGCGCGCAGCTTGGTCAGATCGCCAACCGCAATTCCACGATACTCAGCCAGCACAACGGTCTGGGCCTTCGCGACTTGCGCGGAAACCTCAGCGACGACGGCTTGCTTGTCTTCTCTATTAAGCGGCACGGTTAGCCTCCAGAAACGATACGTTCGGCGCGGCCGATATGGCCAAAACCTCACGTACCTCGTTCAACAACGGCGTCCGACCTCGTTAGGAGTATTTCCACCTCACGCCGCGAATCGCTTCACGGCCTGCGGCTTCACCACTGCAAAACTTTTTCGGGTTCGCCATCTGCGTTGGCTTGAATTAAGGGATCACCTGCCTGCTGCGTCCCACCAACGGTCTTTGATAACCGGTTGCCCGCCATGCTGCACGAACAACCGCCCAAAGCCCATGTAGGCCGCTTCGCGAACGAAGCGGCCCGAATACTTTCTTACGCTGCCAGCGTAGCCTGGTCGACACGCACGCCGACGCCCATCGTGCTCGACAGTGCGATCTTGCGCAGGTACACGCCCTTGCTCGTTGCCGGCTTGGCCTTCTGCAGCGCTTCGATCAGCGCCGACAGGTTCGAACGCAGTGCGGTCGGTTCGAACGATGCACGGCCGATGGTCGCGTGGATGATACCGGCCTTGTCGACACGGAATTGCACCTGACCAGCCTTCGCGTTCTTGACGGCGGTTGCGACGTCCGGCGTGACCGTACCGACCTTCGGGTTCGGCATCAGGCCGCGCGGGCCGAGGATCTGGCCGAGCGTACCGACGATACGCATCGTGTCCGGCGAAGCGATCACGATGTCGAAGTCCATCTGGCCAGCCTTGATCTGCTCAGCCAGGTCTTCCATACCGACGATTTCCGCGCCTGCTGCACGAGCCTGCTCGGCCTTTTCGCCTTGCGCGAACACGGCAACGCGAACCGACTTGCCCGTACCGGCCGGCAGAACGACCGAACCACGAACGACCTGGTCCGACTTCTTTGCATCGATGCCGAGCTGGACCGCGACGTCGATCGACTCGTCGAACTTCGCGCTCGCGCATTCCTTCACGAGGCTCAGTGCGTCTTCGATCGCGTACAGCTTCTGACGATCAACCTTGGCGGCAAATGCCTGACGGCGCTTGGAGATCTTAGCCATTTACACGCCCTCCACAGTGATGCCCATCGAGCGTGCGCTACCAGCGATGGTGCGAACGGCTGCGTCCAGATCAGCTGCCGTAAGGTCCGGCATCTTGGTCTTTGCGATTTCTTCAGCTTGAGCGCGCGTGATCGAACCGACCTTGTCGGTGTGCGGCTTGCTCGAGCCCTTGTCCACCTTCGCCGCCTTCTTGATCAGGACGGTTGCCGGCGGCGTCTTCATCACGAACGTGAAGCTCTTGTCAGCGAATGCCGTGATGACCACCGGCACCGGCAGACCCGGCTCCATGCCTTGAGTCTGCGCGTTGAACGCCTTGCAGAACTCCATGATGTTCAGGCCGCGCTGGCCCAGTGCCGGACCGACCGGCGGCGACGGGTTGGCTTTACCTGCAGGGATCTGCAGCTTGATAAAGCCGATAATCTTCTTTGCCATTTGTGAACCTCATTGGAACGCCGGAAGGGCGTTCGGTGAGTAATAACGCGCGTTCGCCGCTGGCTACTGACGCTCCTCAACGGCCATGACGCGGGCCGTAAGCGCGAAGGTGGGCAGCCGAGGCTGCCCACCGAATCGGGATCAAACTTTTTCGACCTGGCCGAACTCGAGCTCGACCGGGGTGGATCGGCCAAAAATGGTGACCGACACACGCACGCGCGATTTTTCGTAGTTGACTTCTTCGACGGTGCCGTTGAAGTCCGTGAACGGGCCTTCCTTGACACGCACCATCTCGCCAACTTCGAACAGGGTCTTCGGGCGCGGCTTTTCGACGCCTTCCTGCATCTGCGACATGATCTTCTCGACTTCCTTCGGGGAAATCGGGGTCGGGCGGTTACGCGCACCGCCGACGAAACCGGTGACCTTCGCGGTGTTCTTCACGAGGTGCCACGTTTCGTCCGTCATTTCCATTTCCACCAGCACGTAGCCGGGGAAGAAACGACGCTCGGTCACAGCCTTGTGGCCGCCCTTGACTTCGACCACTTCTTCGGTCGGAACCAGGATCTGACCGAATTTGTCCTGCATGCCAGCACGTTCGATGCGCTCTTGAAGCGCACGTTGCACGCTCTTCTCCATACCGGAGTAGGCGTGCACGACGTACCAACGCTTTCCGCTCGGGGATGCCGGAGTATCGCTCATATCATTTCCAACCCAGAATCGCCGAGAAAATCACCCATTCGATCGATTTGTCACTCAACCAGAGGAAAATCGCCATCACGAGCACGAAACCGAACACGACGAGTGTGGTTTGCGTTGCTTCCTTGCGGGTGGGCCAAACGACCTTCCGGACTTCCTTGTACGAATCCTTGGCAAAGGCGATGAGGCTCTTGCCAGGAGCGGACATCAGTCCGACGGCCACGCCGGCGATGATACCCACCGCCAACGCGGCACCGCGGACATACCACTGCTGATTGGCCAGCCAGAAGAAGCCCACGAATCCGGCCAAGACCAGCAATACGCCCAGGGCCAGCATCAGCTTATCGCCGGAGGTATTTACAGTTTCGACGGATGGATTCGCCATAACACCTTAAAACAAATGCCACGTAGGACACGTGGCTATTTTTTGGCAGGGGCAGAGGGAATCGAACCCCCAACCTTCGGTTTTGGAGACCGACGCTCTGCCAGTTGAGCTATACCCCTAAACCATGTTGGGGCCGGCTGTTGCCAGCCCCAAAACTGTCGATCAACGAATAACTGGCTTACTCGATGATCTTGGCGACGACGCCGGCGCCGACGGTACGGCCGCCTTCGCGGATTGCGAAGCGCAGACCTTCTTCCATCGCGATCGGAGCGATCAGCTTCACCGTGATCGACACGTTGTCGCCCGGCATCACCATTTCCTTGTCCTTCGGCAGCTCGATCGAGCCCGTCACGTCCGTCGTACGGAAGTAGAACTGCGGACGGTAGTTGTTAAAGAACGGCGTGTGACGGCCGCCTTCGTCCTTGCTCAGCACGTACACTTCAGCCGTGAAGTGCGTGTGCGGCGTGATCGAACCCGGCTTCGCCAGAACCTGGCCACGCTCCACGTCTTCACGCTTCGTGCCGCGCAGCAAGATACCAACGTTGTCGCCTGCCTGACCTTGGTCCAGCAGCTTGCGGAACATTTCAACGCCCGTGCAGGTCGTCTTCACCGTCGGCTTGATACCGACGATTTCGATTTCCTCGCCGACCTTCACGATGCCGCGCTCGACACGACCCGTCACCACCGTACCACGGCCCGAGATCGAGAACACGTCTTCCACCGGCATCAGGAACGCGCCGTCAACTGCACGCTCCGGCGTCGGGATGTACGTGTCCAGCGCATCGGCCAGGCTCATGATCGCCACTTCGCCCAGCTCGCCCGTGTCGCCTTCCAGCGCCAGCTTTGCCGAACCCTTCACGATCGGCGTGTCGTCGCCCGGGAAGTCGTACTTCGACAGGAGTTCGCGAACTTCCATCTCGACCAGCTCGAGCAGTTCTGCGTCGTCCACCATGTCGCACTTGTTCAGGAACACGATGATGTACGGAACGCCAACCTGACGTGCCAGCAGGATGTGCTCACGCGTCTGCGGCATCGGGCCGTCAGCTGCCGAGCAAACCAGGATCGCGCCGTCCATCTGCGCTGCGCCCGTGATCATGTTCTTCACATAGTCAGCGTGGCCCGGGCAGTCGACGTGTGCGTAGTGGCGGTTGGCCGTTTCGTACTCGACGTGTGCCGTGTTGATCGTGATGCCGCGCGCCTTTTCTTCCGGTGCCGCGTCGATCTGGTCGTATGCCTTCGCTTCGCCGCCGAACTTCTTCGTCAGAACCGTCGTGATCGCTGCCGTCAGCGTCGTCTTGCCGTGGTCAACGTGACCAATCGTACCAACGTTCACGTGCGGCTTGGTCCGCTCGAATTTACC
>NZ_QTQI01000046.1 GCF_003853705.1 Burkholderia sp. Bp8992
TGCCAGCTGAAACAGTACGACGCCGGGCTCGCACTGATGGAGCAATCGCTCGTCGAGCGGCCGGACGCGTCGTACTTCAACAACCTGGGCAACATGCTGCGCGAAAGCGGCCGGCTCGACGACGCGATTGCGCGCTACCGGCGCGCGGTGGCACTGCGGCCGGACTATCCGGAGGCGCACAACAACCTCGGCAACGCGTTGCGCGACGCGCGCGAGCCGGCCGCCGCGATGCAGAGTTGCGCGCGCGCGATCGAGCTGCGCCCCGGTTACGCGGAGGCGTACAACAACCTCGGCAACGCGCTGCAGGACCTGGGCGAGCACGAAGCGGCGGCCACGAGCTACGCCAAGGCCGTCGCGCACCAGCCGCAGTACGCGGATGCGTACTGCAATCTCGGCAACGCGCTGCATGCGCAGGAGAAATTCGACGACGCAGCGGATGCCTATCGTCGCGCCATCGCGCTGCAACCGGGCTTTCGTATCGCGCACCGGGGGCTGAGCGCGACGCTGCGCGCGGCTGGCGATCTGCACGGCGCGATCGACCATGCGCGCGAGGGGCTCGATCCGGGCGACGCGGACGCGCACTGCGTGCTGGCAAGGCTGCTGCAGCGCATCGGTGATTTCGACAAGGCGCTCGAACTGCTCGAGCAGGCGCTCGCGATCGCCCCCGCGCATGCACAGGCATGGGCGTGGCTCGGCGATTTGCGCAACCAGCAGGGCGAATACGGGCAGGCGGTGCAGGTGTGCCGGCGTGCGATCGAGCTTGATCCCGAGCTGGCCGACGCATACAACTTCCTCGGCTTCGCGTATCACAACCTCAACTTGCTGGCTGCCGCGGAGTTGAGCCACCGGCATGCGATCGACCTGAACCCGGACGATGCCGACGCGCATCACAACCTCGCCGCCGCGCTGTTTCGGCTCGAGAAGCTCGACGAGGCGATGAAGCACACCGAGATCGCGCGGGAGCTCGGCATCGATCCGCTGAAAGTCCAGATGACGCTCGGCGACATCCTGTGGGCGAAAGGGGATCACGCCGGCGCGCTGGGTGCGTTCCGCTCGGCGATCCGGCACGACCTTCATCGCGCGTACTCGCGGATGCTGTTCAACATGTCGAGTTCGCCCGCGTTCGAGCCGCAGGAGTGGGTCGCTGAAGCGCGCCGCTACGGCGAGCATCTCGAGCGCGACGCGCATCCGTTCGAGCACGACCGCGCGCAGCGCGTCGCGCAGGCGCTGGGGCGGCCGCTGCGCGTCGGCTTCGTGTCGGGCGACCTGCGGCAGCACCCGGTCGGCATCTTCCTGGAAAGCGTGCTCGCGCGGATCGACCGGTCGCGCATCGAGCCGCATGCCTATGTGACGTTCGTCGGCGAGGACGACGTGACCGCGCGGCTCAGGCCGAACTTCGCGAGCTGGAAGAAGGTGGTCAGTCTGGGCCGCGAGGAGGCCGCGCAGCTGATTCGCGACGACGGCATCGACATCCTGATCGATATGGCAGGCCATACCAACTGGAGCGGCCTGCCGATCTTCGGGCACAAGCCCGCGCCGGTGCAGGCGAGCTGGCTCGGTTTCTTCGCGACGACCGGTTGCCGCGCGATCGACTATTTCATCGGCGATGCGCATACGCTACCGGCCGACGAGGCGCATCACTTCACCGAACGGCCGTGGCGGCTGCCGGACAGCTACCTGTGCTTCACGCCGCCGCCGTACGATGTCGCGGTCGGCCCGCTGCCGATGGCGGCGCATGGCGGCGTCACGTTCGGCTGCTTCGGCAAGCTGATCAAGGTCAGCGACGAGGTCGTCGCGCTGTGGTCGCGCATCCTGCATGCACTGCCGGACGCGCGCCTGCTGCTGAAGGCCCATGAGCTCGGCGCCGGCGACGTGAACCAGGCGACGCTCGACCGCTTCGCGCGGCACGGCATCGGCGCGGATCGGCTGATTCTCGAAGGCGGTTCGCCGCGTGCGGAGTACTTCGCCGCATACAACCGCATCGACATCGCGCTGAGCCCGTTCCCGTATCCGGGCGGCACGACCACCGCCGAAGCGCTGTGGATGGGCGTGCCGGTGCTCGGGATGAAGGGCAGCCGGTTCGTCACGCACATTTGCGAAAGCCTGCTGCACGCGGCGGGCATGGGCGACTGGATCGCGACGGACGAGGATGCGTACTTCGCGAAGGCCGTCGCGTTCGCGCGCGACCGCGACGGGCTGGCGACGCTGCGTGCAACGCTGCGCGAGCGCGCGCTCGCGTCGCCGCTGTGCGATGCGTCGCGCTTCGCACGCAACCTCGAGGACGCGCTGCACGGCATGTGGGCCCGCTACGCGGCCGGCGAGACGGCGCCCCGGGGCGCGTGACGAGCGGGATCGCGCCACGGCTGGCAGCCGCGCTCGCGCATCGTCGGGCCGGCCGCCCGAGATGATCGGCGCGGCCGTAGCCGGCGCGATCCGGCTCGCGCTGCCGCCTGCCGGCGAAAAAAAAGCCGCATTGAAGCGGCTCGACGGTACGGCGACAACGGTCCGCTCGACTGGCGGCGTCTTTTAATTCGACATGCGCGGCGGGCGAGACGCCCGGCCGGTCACAGCAAGCCGGCCTTCTGGTACTGGCTCGCGGCCTTGATCCGCTCCTGGGACTGCGCAAATTCCGCAGCCAGGCGGTCACGGTCCGTCTGCGCATGCTCGGTGATCGACGCGTCGATCGCCATGATCTGCCGCACCTGGTCCAGCGCGTCCGGGGTCTGCTCGCCGGTCAGGTTCATCAGCAGCGGCGAGCGTTCGTCGACGAGGGCCGCGACGCGCACCCAGTCGCGTGCGTCCGCCGCCGACTGCATGGCACGGGTCAGGTCGAAGGCGCGGGACAGGGTGTCGTTCGTCATGGTCAGTTCCGTTCGGTGCGGTTGCGACTTACTTGTTGGTGGCCATCGCGCCCGCGCTGTTCTGGCCGCCGAACAGCTGGGTCAGGTAGCGGGTGTTGTTCGCCATCTGCGCCATCAGCGTGTTCAGTGCGGTGAACTGCGCGGTGTATTGCGTGGTCAGCTGGTTCGAGTAGGTCTGCAGTTGCGTGGCCTGATTCTGCACACTCGTCAGGTCGGCATTGATCGCGGTGGTGCGCTGGTCGATCAGGCCGGACGTCTGCGTGTACGTGTTGATGTTCGCATTGAGCGCCTGGGCGATGCCGTTCGTCTGGTTGAAGATCGCCGCCACCGCGGAACCGTTCGACTTGAGCGCGGTGGTCAGCGCGGCGGTGTCGACCGACATCGCGCCGGTCGAGTCCACGTTGATGCCGATGCTGCCGAGCGCATAGGTCGTGCCGCCCGTCGTGACGCCGCTGCTGAGCGTCGTCGCGAGCGTGTTCCTGATCGTGTTCATCATCGCGTCGCCGAGCAGCGGGCCGGCGGTCTTCGCCGTCGGGTCGTAGCTCGTCAGCGATTTCGCGGTATTCACGAAGTTGGTATACGCGGTCGCGAAATTGGTGATCGCGGTCGTCGCCGCGGCCGTGTCCTGCGACAGCGTGACGGTTTGCGTCGTGCCGACAGCGGCCTGCGACAGCGCCAGCGTGACGCCCGTCAGCGCGCCCGACACGTTGTTCGACGCGCTCGACACCGGCGTGCCGTCGATCGTCAGCTTCGCGTCGGCGGCCGGCGTGACCGTCGTGTACCCCGACGTCAGTTTCGAGTTGACGCCCGTGCCCGAGATCGAGATCGTGTTGGCCGCGCCGGTGGCGTTCGACTGCATCACGAGATGCTGGCCGTCCGAACCGGTGATGACCGACGCGGTGACGCCGGCATTGCCGGACGCGGAGTTGATCGACGACGCGATGTCGGACAGCGACGCGCCGGCCGCCACGTTGACGTTGAACGCGGGGTTGCTGCCGAACGTGATGCTCAGCGAGCCGGCCGAGATCGTGTCCGCCGACGTCACGCCGGCCGACGACAGCTTGTTGGCGGTCGCGAGCTGCGTGACATTGACCGAATACGAACCGGCCACCGCGCCGCTGCCGCTCGTGACCGTCGTCGCGACGCCGCTGCCGCTCGCCGTCGCGGCCAGGCTGCCGAGCGTGGTGCCGTTCGAGAGGCCGGTGAGCGCGGTCTGCAGCGCGGACAGCGCACCCTTCAACTGGCCGATCGCGGACAGCTGCGTGTTGTCGTTCGTCTGGCGGGTCTGCAGGGTCTGCAATTGCCCGGCCGTCTTCGCGTTCACCAGCGTCGTGACGAGCGTATTGACGTCGAGCGACGAATTGGTCGCGCCGCTGATGATCGACTGTCCGGCCTGCGACAGGAGGGTGGTGATGTCCGTGCTGCTGACGGGGGTCGTGGTGGCCATGCCGTTGCTCCGGTCGTCCGCGCAATCAAC
This sequence comes from Burkholderia sp. Bp8992, assembly GCF_003853705.1. GTDB lineage: Bacteria > Pseudomonadota > Gammaproteobacteria > Burkholderiales > Burkholderiaceae > Burkholderia. The sequence goes on from NZ_QTQI01000046.1 coordinate 4,339, forward strand.
GTGCGCGATGCGGCGGGGCGCCGCGGTTCAATGCAAAGAGGGAGGCGTGCCTCCCTGGAAAATTCTGGTCTGGGCGGTTTCGGCGGCGTCGCGATGCGTTGCATGGCGACGCCGCCGGGCCCGGAGGCGGGCGGGCGCGTGGCCCGCCGCGGGTGCTGCTCGATTAGCCGAGGAGCTTCAGGACTTGCTGCGGCAGCGAGTTCGCTTGCGCCAGAACCGAGATACCGGCTTGTTGCAGCACTTGCGCCTTGCTCAGGTTCGCCGTTTCCGTCGCGAAGTCCGCGTCGGTGATCTGCGAGCGAGCAGCGGTCATGTTGGTTGCCTGGGTTTGCGTCGTCGAGATCGCAGCCTGGAACGTGTTCTGTGCTGCGCCCAGCGTTGCCTGGAACGTGTTGACTTGCTTCAGTGCCGCGTCGATCGCCGTGATCGCCGATTGCGCGCCCGACTGGGTGGCGACGCTCAGGGTGTTCACGCTCATGCCCGTGCTGTTCCAGTTCGCCGTGCCGAAGTCGACGGTAACGACCTGGTTCGCTGCTGCGCCGATCTGGAACGTGACGCTGCCGGTGCCGCCCAGGATGGTCTGGCTGTTGAACGTCGTTTGCGATGCGACACGGTCGATTTCGCCGAGACGCGTCGACACTTCAGCTTGCAGGTTTGCGCGAGCGCTCGAATCCAGCGAGCCGTCGCCCGCTTGTTGCGCCAGCGTACGGATACGCTGCAGGTTGTCGACCGTCGATTGCAGCGCGCCGTTGGCGGTCTGGATCATCGAGATGCCGTTGTTCGCGTTTGCAACACCTTGCGTCAGCGCATTGATTGCCGCCGTTTGCGACGTCGAGATCGCCAGGCCTGCTGCATCGTCAGCAGCGGTGTTGATGCGCTTGCCCGACGACAGGCGGTTGATCGCTTGCGACAGTGCGCTTTGCGAGCCCGACAGATTCGTCTGCGTCGTCAGCGAAAGGATGTTGGTGTTGATGTTCAGCATTTGCTTCCTCGTTTTGGAAAATGCCTGAGATACAGACAGGTTCTGGTATCGGCGTTGCGCTTTTTCGCGTCTGGCGCTGCCCGCCTTTCCTGGTTGACGGCGGCACCCGGCGAAAACTTTAGAGGGATGTTTGAGGAAATTCGGGACGGAAGGATGGCTGTCGGCCGAAAAGCCCGCCCGGCTTGGCCGGCCGGCCCGCGGGCAGGCGCGGCACCCGGCCCCGTTCGACGGGGCGATCGGCCGCGCCACGCGGAGCGACGAACCGGGAGATGCAAAAGGATAGTTTTATCTGTGATTCTCTGCTATGATGGCGGGCTGAATTGAGATTTCTGTCACGCCTCTGCCGTTTTCGGCATGTCTGCTGGCAGTCAAACGCGGCGCTGCACGCGGCTGTGAAGCGTACTCGCGGTGCTTTCCGCCTCTCTTTTCCGGCCTCCGAGGCCGTATTTCCGCTCGTTTCGCCTGTTTGTGGGGACGCTCGGATGGCCGGTGCGTGGCGCTTGGCCGCTACGTTTTTGACCGTTTAAGCAATTTAGGAACGACATGACGACGATTCTTCTGAAAGAAAACGAGCCGTTCGAAGTGGCGATTCGCCGCTTTCGCCGTGCTATCGAAAAAAATGGCCTGATCGCTGAACTGCGCGAACGCCAGTCCTACGAAAAGCCGACCGCAGTCCGCAAGCGCAAGAAGGCAGCAGCCGTCAAGCGCCTGCACAAGCGCCTGCGCAGCCAGATGCTGCCGAAGAAGCTCCACTAAGAGCGTCTTACGGTTCGCCGCGAAACGGCGGAGTGTGCCTCGAAAGAGGCCGCTCCGCCGTTTTGCTTTTGTGGGCCGGAAAAATTGCGGAGCGTGGCGGAAAAGTGGCCGATCGGCGGGCAGGCGGCGGCACGGCCAGGCGAGGCGGCGACACGACCAGGCGACGGCACGGCCGCGCGGCCGTACCGTCGGCGGCCAACGGGTAAGGCTGCCGGCGCAGCACGTGGAAATCGGCGCCGCGTGCGGGTTCGCCGGCGCGGATCATCTGGCGGCGCGTGCCGCCGTGCCGGTGCGGCAGCGACTCGCCGGCCCATGAGTTGCGTCGCCGTCAGGCCGCCTTGTGCTTCCGTGCCGGCTGCTTGCCGCCGAGCGCCGCGCACTGCGCGTGGCACGGGCAGCCGGCCTCGTGGTCGTTGACCATGCCGGTCGCCTGCATCAGCGCATAGCAGATCGTCGAGCCGACGAACTTGCAGCCGTAAGCCTTCAGCGCCTTGCTGAGCGCGTCGGACTGTTCGGTCGACGCAGGCGCGTCGCGATACGACTGCCATGCGTTCTGGATCGGCGTATCGCCGACGAACGACCACAGGAACGCGGCGAGCGACCCGTGCTCCTCGCGGATGCGCTGCACGGCGCGCGCGTTGGTGACCGCCGATTCGACCTTCGCGCGGTTGCGCACGATGCCGGGATTCTCCAGCAGCTTCTCGATGCGCTTCGGCGTGAAACGTGCGACGGCGTCGACGTCGAACTCCGCGAACGCTTCGCGATAGCCCGCGCGCTTGTTCAGGATCGTCGACCACGACAGCCCGGCCTGTGCGCCTTCCAGGATCAGCATTTCGAACAGGTGGCGATCGTCGTGCGACGGCACGCCCCACTCGGTATCGTGATAGTGAGCATCCGCTTCCGTCCTTACCCAGTTGCACCGCTGCGACATCGTTTCCCTCGTTTTCGGTATCGATTCGATCGTGCCAGCATAGCGGAAGCCCCTTGTGCGGAATAGCCGACCGAACGGCAGATGGGCGCGCGGCGCCGATCCGGTTAAGCTTGGCGCCTGTTCGAATCAGCGGGATGAAGGCATGGCGGCATTACTTTTTGCGATCGGCATCGACGGCGGCGGCACGGGCACGCGCGCGGTGCTGGCCGACCGGCACGGGCGCGAGCTCGCACAGGGGCGCGGCGGCCCGTCGGGGCTCGGGCTCGGTATCGAGCGCGCGTGGGCGTCGATCGGCGCGGCATGCGCCGATGCGTTCACGCAGGCCGGCTTTGCGTTCGACTGGTCGCAGTGCGCGCTCGGCTGCGGGCTCGCGGGTGTGAACAACGCAGCGTGGCTCGCGGCGTTTCGCGCGCAGGCGCCGCTCGGCGCGCTTGCGATCGAGAGCGATGCCTATACGACGGTCGTCGGTGCGCACGGCGGCGCGCCGGGGCTCATCGTCGCGCTCGGCACCGGCAGCATCGCGGCGGCGCTCGATGCGGCCGGTGCGTGCCGGATCGCCGGCGGGTTCGGTTTTCCGTCCGGCGACGAGGCGAGCGGTGCGTGGCTCGGCGTGCGCGCGCTCGCGTATGCGCAACAGGCGCTCGACGGCCGCGTGCCGCACGATGCGTTCGCCGCTGCACTGCTCGCGGAAACGGGCGCGCAGGATCGCGACGCGCTCGTCCAGTGGTCGTGCGATGCGAACCAGACGATCTACGCGCGTCTCGCGCCGGTCGTGTTCGCGCACCGCACGCACCCGGTCGCGGGCGCGCTGATCGCGCAGGCCGGCGACGAGATCGGCAAGATGATCGACGCGCTCGATCCGCAGCAGGCGCTGCCGGTCGCGCTGTGCGGCGGGCTGGCGGACGCGCTTGCATCGGCCGTGCCGGCGCGCCATGCCGCGCGGTTGCGCGCACCGCTCGACGATTCCGCACACGGCGCGTTGCGGCTGGCACTGCAGGCGCTGCGGGCGGCGGAAGGCGGTTGAGGCGGGATAACGTGCGGCGGCAGGCGCGGTGGAAGGTGCGGTGGGAGCTGCGTCGACACGGCACCGAAGGCGGCGCTCGACCGGGAACCGTCCGGCGCGCCGCCGGGCGCGACGTTAGAATGGCGATTCCGCAGAGCCCTGAGCGCCATTCTCCCGTCCCATGTACAAAGTCATCGCCACCGATCTCGACGGTACCCTGCTGAACAGCGACCACCAGCTCGACCCGTACACGATCGACACCGTCCGGCGGCTCGACCGCGACGGCCTGCAGTTCGTGATCGCGACGGGGCGCCACTATGCGGACGTCGCCGGCATTCGCGACGTGCTCGGCATCCGGCCGTACCTGATCACGTCGAACGGCGCGCGCGTGCATGCGCCGGACGACACGACGATCCACGCGCAGGACATCGCTCCCGCGATGGTCCGCGGCCTCGTGCAGCCTGACGTTACCGGCGCGCATGGCCGCGTGATCGTCAACCTGTTCACCAACGACGGCTGGCTGATCGACCGCGACGCGCCGCACCTGCTCGACTTCCACCAGGATTCGGGCTTCCGGTACGACGTGATCGACATGGCCGCGCACGACGGCGCCGGTATCGCGAAGGTGCTGTACATCGGCGAGCCGGCCGATCTGGCGGTGGTCGCCGAGCAGATGCGCGTGCGCTTCGGCGATGCGCTGTACGTCACGTACTCGCTGCCCGACTGCCTCGAAGTGATGACCGCGAACGTGTCGAAGGGCCGTGCGCTGCGCTCGGTGCTCGCGCGGCTCGGCGTCGATTCCGGCCACTGCATCGCATTCGGCGACAACATGAACGACATCGACCTGCTCGAAACCGCCGGTCACGCGTTCATGATGAACAACGCGAATCCCGACCTGGTCGCGCGCCTGCCGCACATCCCGCGGATCGGCAACAACTTCGATGCGGGTGTCGCACGCCATCTGCGCACGCTGTTCTCGCTCGAGGACAACGTCGCCGCTTCCTGAGCGCCCGGCGCCGGGCGCGTTTCCCGCGCGGACATGAAAAACGGGCGCCAATGGCGCCCGTCGAAACCACCTGCCTCGATGTTCTTGGACAGCGTGAGGCTCGCTGCTCTGCTCGCTTGACCCCGTAGTGTTTTATTCGCTTGTGCGAGCCGATGCCGGCAGCAGGTCGACGGCGTCGTCACGCCCGGCGACCAGCGGGTAAATGATCCCTGCGAGTACCGCGCCGATCAGCGGCGCCACCCAGAACAGCCAGAGCTGGCCGATCGCGTCGCCGCCGACGAACAGCGCCGGGCCGGTCGAGCGCGCCGGGTTCACCGACGTGTTGGTGACCGGGATCGAGATCAGGTGAATCAGCGTCAGGCACAGGCCGATCGCGATCGGCGCAAAGCCGGCCGGCACACCGCGCTTGTCGGTCGCGCCGAGGATCACGAACAGGAAGAAGCCCGTCATCACGACTTCGCAGATGAACGATGCGGTCAGCGAGTAGTGGCCGGGCGAGCGACCGCCGAAGCCGTTCGTCGCGAAGCCGCTGCCGACGACGTCGAAGCCCGGCTTGCCGGTTGCGATCAGGTACAGCACGAACGCACCGAGCGTGGCGCCGACGACCTGCGCGACGATGTACGGCGCGAGATCGCGAGCCGGGAAGCGGCCGGCGACCGTCAGGCCGACGCTCACCGCCGGATTCAGGTGGCAACCCGAAATGTGGCCGATTGCGAATGCCATCGTCAGCACGGTCAGGCCGAAGGCGAGTGCGACGCCGGCAAAGCCGATGCCGAGGCCCGGAAAGGCGGCGGCCAGCACGGCGCTTCCGCACCCGCCGAGCACCAGCCAGAACGTGCCGAATACCTCTGCAGCGAGACGCTGAGAAAGATTCATGTAAGGACCTCGTTCAAGTGGGTTGAAGACCGCCGGACGACACTGCGGATTTAATCCGTCGCCCGGAATTGGTCTGGATTATAGGAAATGAATCGCGTCCGGGAGGGTCAACGATTGTTAAATTTGAATGGCTGACGAATGCGTTTTATTAGAATAAGCCCGCATTCTCGATATAGCCGAATTGGTTAAAGATGACAGCATTTATTTCCAGGAGCAGGGCGGCAGTACAGATGGCGTAACGGGTGTGGTTGTCCCGGCCGGATTCGCCGGGGCCGCATCATCGAAAAGGGGAGTCGAAAAATGTCTCAATACGCGAAACTCAAGGCGCAGATCGCCGATCTGCAGGCCCAGGCGGACGACGTGCGCCGCCAGGAAGTGGCGGCGGTCATTGCCGACGTCCAGCGAATGATTGCGGAATACGGCCTGACGGCCCAGGACCTGGGCTTCGCGGAACGGGCACGGCGCGGGCGCCCGCCGAAGAAGGCGCCGCTGCCGCCGAAATACCGCGACCCGAAGTCGGGTGCAACCTGGAGCGGGCGCGGCAAGCCGCCGAATTGGATCGTCGGGAAAAACCGCGATCGTTTCCTGATCGAATGACCGGAAGCCAAAAAGAAAGAGCCGCATCGGCGATGCGGCTCTTTTGTTTTACGCGCGGATTTCGGCGCGGATTTTCCCGAATATTTCGGCGTGGATTTCCGTGTCAGGCACCCGCGACCCGGCGCAATACCGGTTGCTTGGTCGCCGCGCAAAGCGATTCGTAAGTTTCGACATAACGCTGCGCCATTGCCTTCGAGCTGAAACGCGTGTCGAAACGCTGGCGGATCGCGGTGCGCGACAGCGTGTCGATCCGGTGCAACGCACCGACCGCACCCTGCACGTCCTCGACGATGAAGCCGGTCACGCCGTCCTCGATCACTTCCGGCACCGAGCCGCGGTTGAACGCGACGACCGGCGTGCCGCAGGCCATCGCCTCGATCATCACGAGGCCGAACGGCTCCGGCCAGTCGATCGGGAACAGCAGCGCCTTCGCGCCCGACAGGAACGCGGGCTTCTGCGCCTCGTTGATCTCGCCGATGAACTCGACGTGCGCCTCGCCGAGCAGCGGCTCGATCACTTCCTTGAAATAGTCGGCGTCGGCCTTGTCGACCTTCGCGGCGATCTTCAGCGGCAGCCCGCTTTGCGCGGCGATCCGGATCGCGGTGTCGACACGCTTTTCGGGACAGATCCGGCCGAGGAACGCGAGGTATTCGGGCTTCACGCCCGGCTGCGGCGTGAGCAGCGTGTCGGGCAGCCCGTGATACACGGTGCCGGCCCACGCGGCCTGCGGCAGCGGCTTGCGCTGGTTGTTCGAGATCGACACGACCGGCGCGTCCGGGAACGCGTCGAACACCGGCTGCAGCTCCGGCAGGTCGAGGCGGCCGTGCAGCGTCGTCACGTACGGCGTGTCGAGGCGCGACATCAGCGGGAACGGCAGGTAGTCGAGGTGGAAGTGCAACACGTCGAATTCGTGCGCGACCCGGGCGACCTGCTCGAGGAGCCGCATGTGGGGCGCCATCGAATCGCGGATCGACGGGTCGAGCCGCAGTGCGCGCGGCCATGCCGCCTCGAGACGGGCCGACGTGACGGAGTCGCCGCTGGCGAACAGCGTCACGTCGTGGCCGAGTTCGACGAGCGCCTCGGTGAGGTAGGACACGACACGCTCGGTGCCGCCGTAGAGTTTCGGCGGAACGGCTTCGTAAAGCGGCGCGATCTGGGCAATTCGCATGGGTGTTCTCCGGTTTCGATCCGAGGGCGCCATGGCGCCGATATGGATCCCATACAACGTTGCGGAACTCGCCGACGTACGCATTCGGCGGTACGTGGCCGGGCCCTGGACGGGGTGCGCGGGGCGCCGGACGGCAAGCTGGGGGCGGGCCGGCACGTCTCGCGCCGCCGCCCATTGGAGTCCATTATCGATATCGGCCTGCGGGGTTCGAGTGTTTTTTCAAACACTTAAGGCTTGTTACACGATGAAATACGCGAAAACCCCGATAAAAAGGCACGGATTCGTGAAGCGAGATGACCGCAACTATTGTTGCGCTATCGTGAAAAAGCACTATAATTTTTACCGATCCGATTGTCGGCAGCCCTGCCGGCAAGCCTTCCGCCACCGAGCGGCGGCGATCGGCACCCTCACAGCCGAATTTGCGCTGTCACCCGTTTTCCCGATTACGCCTTTCAATTCGCTTTGTCGGAAAAATTCCTACACGGTTTACAGACAAATCCTGCATGGCATACGCCACTTCGCTGATACCGACATAAATGGCGTTTGGCCAAAATTCGCCCTGTAAGACTATAAACGAGCCGACCGAGCGCCAAGAGCGCTCCGAGCGAGCAAACGTTTTCATAACACGAATGGCCAAAGCAAAGCTCTTTAACGGGGGAATCATGAGCGCTACCAGCGAAATGCTCAGTGAGATCAAAGAGGTCAACCTGTCCTACCTCCTCCTGGCGCAACGCCTGCTGCGGGAAGATAAAGCGATGGGCATGTTCCGCATGGGAATTTCCCAGGAACTCGCCGACGTGCTCGCCAACCTCACGCTCGCACAGACCGTGAAGCTGGCCGCGTCGAACCAGATGCTGTGCCGCTTCCGCTTCGACGATCATGCGCTGCTGTCGTCGCTCGCCGACAAGGGCCGTAGCGACGTCGTCGCGCATGCCCACTCGGCCATCCTGATGGCCGGGCAGCAGGTCGAAAGCGTCCGCTGATCCATCCCGCCTTGCGTTGTGTCCCGGCGTGCCGCGCCGGAGGGCAGCGTATTGGCCATCCATCCGAACAACGTCAAGCGGACGGTTATCACCATGGCAAGCAAAAGCGTCGTGATCGAGGTGAAGGAAATCACCCTCGCCATCGAACTGATCGAACTGGGCGCCCGGCTGCAGCTGCTGGAGGCGGAGACGAGCCTGTCGCGGGACCGTCTGATCAAGCTGTACAAGGAACTGAAGGGCGTGTCGCCGCCGAAGGGGATGCTGCCGTTCTCGACCGACTGGTTCATGACGTGGCAGCCGAACATCCACTCGTCGCTGTTCTACAACATCTACCGGTTCATGCAGGACCACGGCCGCTGCGAGCCGATCCAGTCGATCGTGAAGGCGTACCGGCTCTATCAGGAGCACGTGAACCTGTCCGGCGACGAGGCCGCGCTGAGCCTCACGCGGGCGTGGACGCTCGTGCGCTTCTTCGATTCGGGGATGCTGCAGATGACCCCGTGCACGCGCTGCGGCGGCCATTTCGTCGCGCATGCGCATGATCCACATCAAGGTTTCGTGTGCGGCCTGTGCCAGCCGCCGTCGCGCGCGGGCAAGACCCGCAAGGCCGCCGCGGCGCGCGCCGAACTGGCTGCCGCCGCCGCCTGACGCCGGGCCGGACGGGGCCGGGCGGGGTGCAGGCCCGTTGCCGCCGGCCGTGCGAATCGTCCGTGCATTGCTGGTAAACACCGTCGGGCCGCCGCCGGGCGGCCGCGAAAGTTTTCCTGCCGACTGCCGTAAACCTGTTTAACGGCGGTCTTCCCGCCGGTCTTTCGTGAGGGACAGGCAGTGCTGATTATCGTGGGAACACTCGTGACGCTGTTGTCCGTCTTCGGCGGTTATGCGCTGGCAGGCGGGCATCTGGGCGCATTGATCCAGCCCGTCGAGATCCTGATGATCGTGGGCGCGGGCGTGGGCGCGTTCATCCTCGGCAACGGCGGCAAGACCATCAAGGCCACGCTGCGCGTGCTGCCGACGCTCTTCAAGGGTTCGAAGTACACGAAGGACGTCTATATGGAGCTGATGGCGCTGCTTTACGTGCTGCTCGCCAAGGCTCGCAAGGAAGGCACGCTCACGCTCGAGGCCGACATCGACGATCCGGAAAAGAGCCCGATCTTCACGCAATACCCGAAGATCCTCGCCGATCATCACATCGTCGAATTCCTGACCGACTACCTGCGCCTGATGGTGGGCGGCAACATGAACGCGTTCGAGATCGAGAGCCTGATGGACGAGGAGATCGAGACGCATCACGCGGAAGGCGAAGGCCCCGCGCACGCCTTGATGCGCGTCGGCGACGCGATGCCGGCGTTCGGCATCGTCGCGGCCGTGATGGGCGTGGTGCACACGATGGCATCGGCCGACAAGCCGCCCGCGGTGCTCGGCGCGATGATCGCGCAGGCGCTGGTCGGCACGTTCCTCGGGATCCTGCTGTCGTACGGGCTGATCGGGCCGCTCGCGAGCCTCGCGGAGCAGCGCGTCGCCGAGTCGACCAAGATGTTCCAGTGCATCAAGGTGACGATCCTCGCGACGCTGAACGGCTATGCGCCGGCGATTGCGGTCGAGTTCGGCCGCAAGGTGCTGTTCTCGACCGAGCGCCCGTCGTTCTCGGAGCTCGAAGAGCACGTGCGCCGCGTGAAGGCGAAGTGACGCGAAGGAGCGCCCGATGAGCAAGAGCAAGGATCGCGCGATCGTCGTCAAGCGGGTGGCCCCGGCGAAGAAGGGCCACCACGGCGGCGCATGGAAGCTCGCGTACGCGGACTTCATGACCGCGATGATGGCGTTCTTCCTGCTGATGTGGCTGCTGAGCTCGGTCACGCCGGTGCAGCTGAAGGGGATCGCCGAATACTTCAACACGCCGCTGAAGGCCGCGCTGTTCGGCAGCGGCGACCGCAGTTCGCAGGATTCCAGCATCATCAACGCCGGCGGCCGCGACCTGTCGAGCGTCGACGCCGGCACGCTGCGCCGCACCGACGGCACGACGCAGCTCGCCGAACGCCTCTCGAAGATGGGCGACGAGCATTCCCGGTCGCAGGCGCAGGGCGCGCAGGACCGGCTCGAGCAGGCGCGCCTGCACGACCTGCAGATCAAGCTGATGGCCGCGATCGAGGCCAACCCGACGCTGCGCCAGTTCAAGCAGCAGATCCGCATCGACTCGACGCTGATGGGGCTGCGCATCGAGATCGTCGATTCGCAGAAGCGGCCGATGTTCGCGATGTCGAGCGACCGCGTCGAACCGTACATGCGCGACATCCTGCGCGAGATCGGCAAGACGCTGAACGACGTGCCGAACCGGATCATCGTCCAGGGCCACACCGACGCCGTGCCGTACGCGGGCGGCGAGGGCGGCTACAGCAACTGGGAGCTGTCGGCCGACCGCGCGAACGCATCGCGCCGCGAGCTGGTCTCCGGCGGCATGGACGAGGCGAAGGTGCTGCGCGTGCTCGGCCTCGCGTCGACGCAGAACCTGAACAAGGCCGACCCGCTCGATCCGGAAAACCGCCGGATCAGCGTGATCGTGCTGAACCGCAAATCCGAAGAGGCGCTGATGCGCGACGACGCGACGACCACGACGCTGTCGGCCGACGCGGCCGGCTCGAAGCAGCTCGCGCAGCAGCTCGGCGGCGCGGCGCCGGCCGTGCGCCCGGCGCTCGCGGCGTCCGCCGTCGCCGTGCCGAAACCCTGATATCGACAAGACCTGCTTCCGAGACAGACATGATCCGAACCATTCTCGCCATCGACGACTCCGCGACCATGCGCGCCCTGCTGCAGGCGACGCTTGCACAGGCCGGCTATGACGTGACGGTGGCGCCGGACGGCGAAGCCGGCTTCGACATGGCCGCGACCACGCCGTACGACCTGGTGCTGACCGACCAGAACATGCCGCGCAAGAGCGGGCTCGAGGTGATCGCCGCGCTGCGCAAGCTGACCGCGTATGCGGATACGCCGATCCTCGTGCTGACGACCGAGGGCAGCGATGCCTTCAAGGACGCCGCACGCGACGCGGGCGCGACCGGCTGGATCGAGAAACCGATCGACCCGGCCGTGCTGATCGACCTGGTCGCGACGCTGTCCGAGCCGGCTGCCTCCTGACATGAACGCGACGAATTCAACCGGTGACCGGGCATGACTCTCGACATCACTCAGTTCTACCAGACCTTTTTCGACGAAGCGGACGAGCTGCTCGCGCAGATGGAGCAGCTGCTGCTGAACCTCGACGTCGACTCGCCCGACCCCGAGGACCTGGCCGCGATCTTCCGCGCCGCGCATTCGATCAAGGGCGGCGCGGCGACGTTCGGCTTCTCCGCGCTGACCGATACGACGCACATCCTCGAATCGCTGCTCGACCGCGCGCGCAACCATGAGCTGACGCTGACCAAGGACATGGTCGACGCGTTCCTCGAGACCAAGGACGTGCTGTCCGACCAGCTCGTGGACTACCGCGCGAGCGCCGAACCCGACGCAGCGGCTGCCGCGACGATCTGCGCGAAGCTCGAACGGCTGAAGGCCGAGAGCGGTACGGATGCGCCGGCTGCTGCCGCCGCGCCGGCACCTGCGCCTGCCGCGCCGGTCGCCGCTGCCGTTGCCGTTGCTCCGGCCGCCGAACCCGCTGCCAGCGGCGACCGCGCGCCCGATCACGTGGTCGAGCAGGCTGTCGCGGCCGCGCATCCGGCGGGCGACAGCGACGCCGGCGGCCCGCACCTGAAGATCACGCTGGTCGCCGTCGACGCGAAGGACCAGGCGCTGCTCACCGAAGAACTCGGCAACCTCGGCCGGATCGTCGGCCGCGAGGAAGCGGGCGCCGACCTGTCGCTGTGGCTCGAATCCGACGTGCCGTCCGACGACATCGTCGCCGTGTGCTGCTTCGTGATCGACGAAAGCCAGATCCGCGTCGCGCGCGGTACGGCGCCGGCCGCACCGGCCGCGCCGGCTGCCGCGCAGGACATCGCGGCACCGGCTGCCGAACCGGCCGCCGCCGCGCAACCCGCGCGCGTCGAGGTGTTCGCGCCGCAGGCTGCCGCACCGCAGGCCGCGCCGGCACCGGCGCCTGCCGAACCGGCCGCCGCCGCGGCCCCGGCTCCGGCTCCGGCCCAGCCGCCGCAACCCGCGCAGCAACCGCAAGCCGAACACGCGGCGCCGGCCGCCGCGCATCACGACGACAAGCGTGCGCGCCCGGCCGCCGCCGCCGCGTCGGGCGCCGAGGGCAGCTCGATCCGCGTCGGCGTCGAGAAGGTCGACCAGCTGATCAACCTCGTCGGCGAACTCGTGATCACGCAGGCGATGCTCGCGGAGACCGCGAGCGCGTTCGATCCGGCGCTGCACGACCGCCTGTTCAACGGGATGGCGCAGCTCGAGCGCAACGCGCGCGACCTGCAGGAAGCGGTGATGTCGATCCGCATGATGCCGATGGACTACGTGTTCAGCCGCTTCCCGCGCCTCGTGCGCGATCTCGCCGGCAAGCTCGGCAAGCAGGTCGAGCTCGTCACGTTCGGCCAGGCGACCGAGCTCGACAAGAGCCTGATCGAACGGATCATCGATCCGCTCACGCACCTCGTGCGCAACAGCCTCGACCACGGCATCGAAACCGTCGACAAACGCGTCGCCGCCGGCAAGGATGCGGTTGGCCAACTGGTGCTGTCGGCCGCGCATCACGGCGGCAACATCGTGATCGAGGTGAGCGACGACGGCGCGGGCCTGAACCGCGAGCGGATCCTCGCGAAGGCCGCGAAGCAGGGCATGCAGGTGTCCGACAACATCAGCGACGACGAAGTCTGGCAGTTGATCTTCGCGCCTGGCTTCTCGACCGCCGAGACGGTGACCGACGTGTCGGGCCGCGGCGTCGGGATGGACGTCGTGAAGCGCAACATCCAGTCGATGGGCGGCCACGTCGAGATCACGTCGCTGGCCGGCCGCGGCACGACCACGCGGATCGTGCTGCCGCTCACGCTGGCGATCCTCGACGGGATGTCGGTGAAGGTCGGCAACGAGATCTTCATCCTGCCGCTGAACTTCGTGATGGAGTCGCTGCAGCCGTCGACCGACGACATCTACACGGTCGGCAACGGCGAGCGCGTGGTGCGCGTGCGCGGCGAATACCTGCCGCTGGTCGCGCTGCACGAGGTGTTCTCGGTGGACGACGCGCGCACCGACCCGACGCAGGGGATCGTCACGATCATGGAAACCGAGGGACGCCGCTTCGCGATGCTGATCGACGAGCTGGTCGGCCAGCAGCAGGTGGTCGTGAAGAACCTCGAAACCAACTACCGCAAGGTACACGGCATCTCGGCGGCGACCATCCTCGGCGACGGCAGCGTCGCGCTGATCGTCGACGTCGCGGCACTGAACCGCGAAACCCGTGCGATGCACGGCGCCCGTGCCGGCGCCGAGCTCGCGATGTTCTGACTCTCGCCATCAACCGATTGGGGGCAAACGTGTCTGCTGAAGTCCAAATGATCAATCCGGCCGCGGCGAACGCGGCAACCAGCCGCCGCGACGCGGCGCACGGCGACGCGACGGGCCAGGAATTCCTCGTGTTCACGCTCGGCGACGAGGAATACGGGATCGACATCCTGAAGGTGCAGGAAATTCGCGGCTACGACAGCGTCACGCGCATCGCGAACGCGCCGGAGTTCATCAAGGGCGTGATCAACCTGCGCGGGATCATCGTGCCGATCGTCGACATGCGGATCAAGTTCCATCTCGGCCGCGTCGAGTACGACCACCAGACCGTCGTGATCATCCTGAACGTCGCGCATCGCGTGGTCGGGATGGTGGTCGACGGCGTGTCGGACGTGCTGACGCTGCAGACCGACCAGATCATGCCGGCGCCGGAATTCGGCGCGACGCTGACGACCGAGTACCTGACGGGCCTCGGCACGGTCGACGGCCGGATGCTGATCCTGATGGACATCGAGAAGCTGATGTCGAGCCGTGAAATGGCGCTGATCGAGACGCTCGGCGGGTAAGCGCGCCGCGCGCGCAGCAATTTCGGGAGAATCTGCAATGTTGCATAACTGGTCGATCCGCACGACGCTCACGGCGGTCGGACTCATCCTCGTGTGCCTGGCCGCCGCGGTCGGCGGGCTCGGCCTCTACGCGCTGAATCAAGCGAGCCGCTCGCTCGACGAGATCGCGCACGTCGACCTGCCGGCGATCCACACGCTCGACGACACGGCCGCGCAGCTGCTGCGCTCGCGCGTGGCGCTCGATCGCTTCCGTACGCTGACCGAAGGCGGCAATGCGGCCGACGCGGCGAAGGTGCTCGACCGTGCGCAGGAGCTGTTCACGAAGTCGAACCAGAACTGGCAGGCGTTCCAGTCGACGCCGAAGCTCGGTGTCGAGCAGGCGCTCGTCGACGAGCTCACCGCCCGCTACACGACGATCGTGAAGGAAGGCGTCGAGCCCGAATTCGCGGCGGCGCGCGCGGGCGACATGGCCGCGTACCACGCGATTGCGGACACGAAGATCAGCCCGATGTTCATCGCGTTCGACCAGTCGGCGGCGGCCGTGGTCGCGGCGCTGCAGAAGCGCGCGGAAGAACGCCAGGCCGAGACGCAGTCGCAGATCTCGCTGATGGTCGCACTGATCGCGGCCGGCATCGCGATCGCGTTCGTCGTCGTGATCGCGATCCGCTTCGCGCTGCGCGGACTGATCGTGCAGCCGCTCGAGGACGCGATCGCGCACTTCGAGCGTATCGCCGGCGGCGACCTCACGCAGCCGGTGAACGTGTTCAGCACGAACGAGATCGGCCGCCTGTTCGGCGGCATCAAGCGGATGCAGGACGCCGTCACGACGATGGTGCAGGCCGTGCATCGCGGCACCGAGTCGATCGACGTCGGCGCACGCGAAATCGCGACCGGCAACATCGACCTGTCGCAGCGTACCGAGCAGCAGGCCGCATCGCTGCAGGAAACCGCGTCGAGCATGGAGCAGCTGACGGGCACCGTGCGGCAGAACGCGGAGAACGCGCGGCAGGCGAGCCAGCTCGCGGTGAACGCGTCGGACATCGCGACGCAGGGCGGCGAGGTGGTCGGCCAGGTCGTGTCGACGATGCAGGACATCGCGGCGAGCTCGGGCAAGGTCGTCGACATCATCGGCACGATCGAGGGCATCGCGTTCCAGACCAACATCCTCGCGCTGAACGCGGCGGTCGAAGCCGCGCGTGCGGGCGAACAGGGCCGCGGCTTCGCGGTCGTCGCGGGCGAGGTGCGCTCGCTCGCGCAGCGCAGCGCGAGCGCCGCGAAGGAAATCAAGCAGCTGATCGGCGATTCGGCGGACAAGGTCGAAAGCGGGTCGGCGCTCGTGTCGCGCGCGGGCTCGACGATGGACGAGATCGTGCAGGCCGTGCGCCGCGTGACCGACATCATGGGCGAGATCAGCGCCGCGTCCGACGAGCAGTCGACCGGCATCGAGCAGGTCAACCGCGCGGTCGGCCAGATGGATTCGGTCACGCAGCAGAACGCGGCGCTCGTCGAGCAGGCGGCCGCCGCGGCGGCGTCGCTCGAGGAGCAGACGCGCCAGATGAAGGCGATCGTGTCGGGCTGGCGTGTCGCGGGCGGGATCGTGCTCGCGCCGTCGCGCGGTGTCGCGCGGCCGGTCGCGCATGAACCGGCGGCCGTGCCGGCGCTGCCGTCGGAGCCGCGTCACGACGCGGCGCCGGTCGCCGCGCTGCCGGCCCCGCATGCAGCGGCACAGCCGGCGCGCCGCGCCGCGCCGGCAACGCGTGCGGCGGCATCGGGCGCCAGCCACGAACCGAAGCACGCGGCCGATACCGCCGCACGCCCGCAGAAGGAAGCACCGGCGTCCCGCGGCACTGCCGCGGGCGGCTATGGCCCGCGCCTCGCGAAGTCGGCCGCACCGGCGGACAAGCCGGCCGCGAAGCCCGCGCTCGTGCGCCCGGCGCTGAACGGCGAGAAGCCGGCGCTGGCGGCAGCCGGCACGTCCGACGACGACTGGGAGACCTTCTAAACCATGCCGCATGCGCGCGCGCCGTTTCGACCCGATGCACCGGATGCGTCGCCCCGCGCGGGCGAGCCGGGGCGCGACTTCGCGTTCACGGGCGCGGATTTCGCACGCATTCGCGCGCTGATCCATCAACGCGCGGGAATCTCGCTGTCCGAACACAAGCGCGACATGGCGTACAGCCGTCTCGCACGGCGGCTACGTGCGCGCGGCCTCGACACGTTCCGCGACTACCTCGACCTGCTCGAGCAGGAAGACGATCCGCTCGAGTGGGAAGCGTTCACCAACGCGCTGACGACCAACCTGACCGCGTTCTTCCGCGAGTCGCACCATTTCCCGATCCTGTCGGATTTCGTGAAAGGGCGCCCGGCGCCGGTGTCGGTCTGGTGTTCGGCGGCGTCGACCGGCGAGGAGCCGTATTCGATCGCGATCACGCTGATCGAGGCGCTCGGCGAAACGGCTGCGCGCGGCGCGTCGATCCTCGCGACCGATCTCGACACGCAGGTGCTCGCGAAGGCGGAAGCCGGCATCTATACGTACGACCAGGTCAAGCACCTGTCGCCGGAGCGCCTGAAGCGCTTCTTCCTGAAGGGCACGGGCCCGCAGGCCGGCCGCGTGAAGGTGCGCCCCGAGCTGCGCGCGATGATCCGCTTCGAGCAGCTGAACCTGACCGATGCGGACTACGGGATCGCGAAGCCGTTCGACGCGATCTTCTGCCGCAACGTGATGATCTATTTCGACAAGCCGACGCAGGGGCAGGTGCTGTCGCGCTTCGAGCCGCTCGTGAAGCCGGGCGGGCTGCTGTTCGCCGGCCACTCGGAAAACTTCACGTATGTGACGCAGGCGTTCCGGCTGCGCGGGCAGACGGTGTACGAACTGACGCGCGACGCCGCGCAGGGTGCGCGGCCGCGTGGCGCGCAGGCGAGCGCGGCGGCTCCGATGCCGTCGCCCGTGCGTGCGCGGGCCGGCGTCGCCGCGCCCGCCTATGGAGATCGCGGATGAGCGCACTGCCGATCGCGACCAATCGCTACTTCGACAGCCACTTCGCCCTTCCCGGCGTGAAGCTGCTGCCGAACGAGTTCTACACGACGGGCGAGGACATGGTGCTGATGACCGTGCTCGGCTCGTGCGTCGCCGCGTGCCTGCACGACCCGTACGCGCGGATCGGCGGGATGAACCACTTCATGCTGCCCGACGACGGCGCCGATCCGGGCGCGGCCGCGTCGGAATCGATGCGCTACGGCGCGTATGCGATGGAAGTGCTGATCAACGAGCTGATCAAGGCCGGCGGGCGCCGCGAGCGGATCGAGGCGAAGGTGTTCGGCGGCGCGGCCGTGCTGGCCGGGATGACGACGATCAACATCGGCGATCGCAACGCGGATTTCGTGCGCCGCTACCTCGCGCTCGAACGCATCCGCATCACCGCGGAAGACCTGCAGGGCGTCCACCCGCGCAAGGTCGCGTTCATGCCGAACAGTGGGCGCGCGATGGTGAAGAAGCTGCGGCTGCAGGTGCCGGGCGTCACCGAGCGCGAAGCGGCGCTCGCGCGCGAGGCCGAGCGCGCTCGCCGCGCGCACGTCGAGCTGTTCGCCGCGAAGCGGCCCGCGGCGCCGCAACCGGCGCGCCCGCGCATCGAACTGTTCGGCGCGCGTGGCGCGGCGCCGGCCGGCGCCGGCAGCGTGCGGGCGGCGAACCAATCCAGAAAGCAGGAGGCATGACCGCAGTGCAGAAGATCAAAGTATTGTGCGTCGACGATTCGGCGCTGATCCGCAGCCTGATGACCGAGATCATCAACAGCCAGCCCGACATGACGGTGGTCGCGACCGCGCCCGATCCGCTCGTCGCGCGCGAGCTCATCAAGCAGCACAACCCCGACGTGCTCACGCTCGACGTCGAAATGCCGCGCATGGACGGGCTCGACTTCCTCGAGAAGCTGATGCGCCTGCGGCCGATGCCGGTCGTGATGGTGTCGTCGCTGACCGAGCGCGGCTCGGAAATCACGCTGCGCGCGCTCGAACTCGGCGCGGTGGATTTCGTCACGAAGCCGCGCGTCGGGATTCGCGACGGGATGCTCGACTACGCGGAGAAGCTCGCCGACAAGATCCGCGCGGCCTCGCGCGCGCGCGTGCGCCAGGCGCCGCAGCCGCAGGCCGTCGCGCGTACGGCGGACGGCCCCGCGGCCGCGCCGATGATCAACAACCCGCTCGTCAGTACCGAGAAGCTGATCATCATCGGCGCGTCGACGGGCGGCACCGAGGCGATCCGCGAAGTGCTGACGCCGCTGCCGCCGGATGCGCCGGCCGTGCTGATCGCGCAGCACATGCCGCCGGGCTTCACGAAGTCGTTCGCGCAGCGGCTGAACGGCCTGTGCCGGATCGCGGTGAAGGAAGCCGAGCACGGCGAGCGCGTGCTGCCGGGCCATGCGTATATCGCGCCGGGCCACGCGCACCTGTTGCTTGCGAGAAGCGGGGCGAACTATATTGCGCAACTGTCGGACGAGCCGCCGGTGAACCGGCACCGCCCGTCGGTCGACGTGCTGTTCCGCTCGGCGGCGACGCACGCGGGCAAGAACGCGATCGGCGTGATCCTGACCGGGATGGGCCGCGACGGCGCGGCCGGCCTGCTGGAAATGAAACGCGCGGGCGCACACACGTTCGCGCAGGACGAAGCGAGCTGCATCGTGTTCGGGATGCCGCGCGAGGCGATCGCGCTCGGCGGTGCGGACGAGATCGCGCCGCTCGCCGACATGAGCCGCCGCGTGATGGCGCGCCTGGCGACGATGGGCGACCGCGTGCAGCGCGTTTGAATGGAATGTCACGGGGCGCGTGCCACGATACGCGCCTCGACGGAAACGAATCTGGAAAGGAACGACGATGGACAAGAGCATGAAAATCCTGGTGGTGGACGATTTCCCGACGATGCGCCGGATCGTCCGCAACCTGCTCAAGGAACTGGGCTACACGAACGTCGACGAGGCCGAGGACGGCGCGGCCGGCCTCGCGCGGCTGCGCGGCGGCGGCTTCGACTTCGTGATCTCGGACTGGAACATGCCGAACCTCGACGGCCTCGCGATGCTGAAGGAAATCCGCGCGGACGCGACGCTCACGCACCTGCCGGTGCTGATGGTCACGGCCGAGTCGAAGAAGGAGAACATCATCGCGGCCGCGCAGGCCGGCGCGAGCGGCTACGTCGTGAAGCCGTTCACGGCCGCGACGCTCGACGAGAAGCTGAACAAGATCATCGACAAGATGGCGAAGACCGGGAGCTGACGTGAACGAGCCGATCCATGCGGCGCTCGCCGGCGCGGGGTTCAGCGCCGACAGCCACCCCGAAGGCGCCGATTTCGCGAGCGACCGCATCCTCGCGCGCATCGGCCAGGTCACGCGCGCGCTACGCGATTCGATGCGCGAGCTCGGGCTCGACAAGCATGTCGAGCGCGCGGCGGAGGCCGTGCCCGATGCGCGCGACCGGCTGCGCTACGTCGCGACGATGACCGAGCAGGCCGCCGTGCGCGTGCTGAATGCGATCGAGGTCGCGAAGCCGATGCAGGAGCGCATCCAGAACGAGGCCGAGGCGCTCGACGCGCGCTGGGCGCAGTGGTATGCGGCGCCGATCGAGCACGCGGAAGTGCGCGCGCTGATGGACGACACGCGCACATTCCTGCGCACGCTGCCCGAATCGACGTCGGCGACCAGCGCGCAGCTGCTCGAGATCATGCTCGCGCAGGAT
The DNA here is from genome assembly GCF_003853705.1 of Burkholderia sp. Bp8992. Taxonomy (GTDB): domain Bacteria; phylum Pseudomonadota; class Gammaproteobacteria; order Burkholderiales; family Burkholderiaceae; genus Burkholderia. The sequence goes on from NZ_QTQI01000046.1 coordinate 24,371, forward strand.
TTCCAGGATCTCACCGGGCAGGTGATCAAGAAGATCATGGACATGGTCTACCTGATCGAGCAGCAGCTCCTCACCGTGCTCGTCGAGAACATCGCGCCCGAGCGGCGCGAACAGTTCGCGGCCACCGCGGCCGCGCTCGCGGCCGAGCAGATCAGCGCGACCGGCAGCCCCGAGTCGCTGCTGAACGGCCCGCAGATCGCGCCGGAAGGCAAGTCCGACGTGGTCCAGGACCAGGGGCAGGTCGACGACCTGCTCGCGAGCCTGGGCTTCTGACGCTGCCGCCACGTCCCGTTCCCCTCGTTTCCCCTGACGCGCCGCGCCCTTGCGGCGCGGCGTGATCCTGCGTCAAATTGACACTTCGCCACACTCAGCAGGCATACTACGCGTCAGCAGCAACGTAGCGTCATTCGTACGATTCAAAGGTTGGCAGGCGGCGCGGGCCCGACGGCGGCGCCGCCGGCAACGAAGCCAGTCCCTGGGGGGGAACGTGAAGCTGAAACGCTTGGGCTGGACCGTCGCGCATGCGACGGCTGCAATGGGTGTGCTGTGGGCCGTCCACGCACACGCCGAACTGGGCGGCGCGCCGATGTCGCCGCCCGCGGACGACCAGGCCGCGACCGTGCGCGCGCTGCAGCGCGCCATGCGCTCGGCGGACGGCGTGCAGACGAGCACGGCCGGCTATACCGTCCGCGAGATCACGCTCGGATCGGGCACCGTCATCCACGAATACACGTCGGCCGCCGGCAGCGTGTTCGGCCTCGCGTGGAGCGGGCCGACGATGCCGGATCTCGCGTCGCTGCTCGGCAGCTATTTCCCGCAGTACACCGCAGGCGTCCAGGCGGCCCACAAGGCGCGCGGCTGGCGCGCGCCCGTGGCCGTCGACACGAGCGGCCTCGTGATCCGGACGGGCGGCCACATGGGCGCGTTCTCGGGTCAGGCGTGGCTGCCGGCGGCACTGCCCGCCGGCCTGGCCGGCACCGACATCCAGTGACAGCGGGAGAGCGATCTTGAGAATTCCTCGTACATTCAAGCGCTGGCTCGGCGTACTGGGCCTCGCGGCCGCGACGGCCGTGCTCGTGACCGCCTGCGGCGGCGGCGACGGCGGCGGCGGCAGCAACGGCAACAACTCGGGCAACACCGGCAACGGCGGATCGGACGGCAACAGCGGCAACACGGCCGTCATCACGGTCGGCACCGGCGTCGCGAACGTGATCAACATCCCGACCGTCAGCGTGAAGGTCTGCGTGCCAGGCACGTCGAACTGCCAGATCGTCGGCAACGTGCTGGTCGATACCGCGTCCTACGGGCTGCGGCTCGTCGGCAGCGCCGTGTCGGGCGTGCTGGGCAACCTGCCGCAGGTGACGAGCGGCGGCGCGCCGGTCGCCGAGTGCGGCAAGTTCGTGTCGAGCTATACGTGGGGATCGGTGCGGACGGTCGACCTGTCGATCGGCACCGAGCAGGCGACCTCGCTGCCCGTGCAGATCATCGGCGACCTCGGCACGACGAACGTGCCGAGCTCGTGCACGAACGGCGGCGCGTCGGCCAACTCCGCGAGCGCGCTCGGCGCGAACGGGATCCTCGGCATCGGGCCGGCACCGTACGACTGCGGCACCACGTGCGCGACGTCGACATCGACGAACAACAACTACTACGCGTGCCCGAACGGCGACAACGCGAGCTGCACGGTGGCGCTCGTGCCGCTGGCGCAGCAGGTGGCCAACCCGGTTCATCGTTTCGCGAACAACGACGGCGTGAGCGTGCAGATGCCGGCCATCTCGAGCAACGGGCAGTCGAGCGCGACCGGCACGCTGACGTTCGGCCTGCCGAGCATGAGCGGGAAGACGGTGCTGACGTCGACCACGACGGGCGACGTCAGCGCGACGTTCCAGGGGCGCAACGTGACCGCGTTCTTCGATACGGGCTCGAATGCGTATTTCTTCAACGATTCGGCGCAGACGCCCTGTTCGCGGAACACGCAGTTCTACTGCCCGGCGTCCGCGACGAGCTATTCGGCGACGCTGAGCGGCCAGAACGGCGCATCGGGCACCGTGACGATGCCGGTCTCGAACGCCGATTCGCTGTTCTCGAACTCGTCGACGTTCGCGTTCAACGACATCGCGGGCCCGTTCGGCTCGTCCAGCTGGCTCGACATCGGCATGCCGCACTTCTACGGCAAGACGATCTACTTCGGGATGGACAAGACCGCGAGCGGCGGCGCGCAGCCGTTCGTCGCGTTCTGACCGCGCGGCGCGGCCGCCGGCACCAACAAAGGGGGCGAGTGATCGCCCCCTTTTTTATTTGGCCGCTGTGCAAGCGCTACGGACCGGATTTCCGCCATGCGCGGGCGCAGCGCCTACGATGTAAGACCGGCACCGGTGCCGGCACGACATCGAGGAGACAACGCCATGAGCCCGCGAATCCAGCGCATCACGCCGTTCCTGTGGTTCGACCGCGACGCCGAGGCGGCGGCCGGCTTCTACGTGTCGGTGTTCGACAACGCGCGCATCGTGCACGTCGCGCGCTACGGCAAGGCCGGCGCGCACGCGTCGGGCAGCGCGGAGGGCGCGGTGATGACCGTCGCGTTCGAGCTCGACGGGCAGGCGTTCGTCGCGCTGAACGGCGGCCCCGTGTTCCAGATCACGCCGGCCGTGTCGTTCGTCGTCAACTGCCGCGACCAGGACGAGATCGATCGTTACTGGGCGCGCCTCTCCGAAGGCGGCGACGAGCGCGCGCAGCAGTGCGGCTGGTTGCGCGACCGCTTCGGCGTGTCGTGGCAGGTCGTGCCGGTGCAGCTGACCGAACTGATGACCGGTGATGCGGCGCGCGCCGAACGCGTGATGGCGCAGGTGATGACGATGAAGAAGCTCGATCTCGCCGCGCTGCAAAGGGCGGCGGCCGGCTAGGCCGGTTGGACCGCTCAATCGAATGCCGCATGCGCGAACCGATTATCGATCATGCCGGATTTCATTCGGATGTAATCAAGGGGTGGATTATCGCGGGCTGTAGTTTCTGTCAGGTCTTCATGATTATTAAAATGACGCGACATGCAAACCCGCGGCGCCGCATTATGCTGCCGCGGCCGTTCCTGCGCCGTATTGGAGGGCATCGGGAATGGGCGAATGCGCCGGCCGGCAAGCGAAAAGAGATGGAATCCGGCGAAATTAAAACATATAATGCCGGCGTTGTTTCCGGGGTGCCAATATAAAACAGGAGGGTAATAAAATGGGTTTTTCCGAAGCCGTTCGTACCGCACTCAATAAATACGCGACATTCGAAGGCCGTGCGCGTCGTGCGGAATACTGGTATTTCACGCTGCTGAGCGTCATTCTCTCGATCGCGGCCCAAGTCATCGGCGCGGGCGGCCGCGACGGCGGCCTGGTCACGCTGCTGCTGCTCGGCATCATCTGCCTGGCTTCGCTGGCGCTGCTCATTCCGGGCATCGCGGTCAGCGTGCGCCGGCTGCACGATACGGGCCGCTCGGGCTGGTTCCTGCTGATCGCGCTGATTCCGGTCGTCGGCGGCATCCTGCTGCTCGTGTGGATGTGCTCGCGCGGCACCGACGGCCCGAACCGCTTCGGCGCCGATCCGATCCCCGCGATCTGACCGACGCCTGCCCCGGCGCGCGACCGTCGCGCCGGGGCCTGAATGCCACGCCTTTCCCTTCCGTCGTTCCTCCGTTTTCCCCGCTTCCCCCGCTTCCCGCTGCCGGCATCCTGCCCGCGGCCGACCCCTCGCCGTCGCGTCGACCGGTACGTTTTTCCGCGTTGCCGCGCCGCGCTCCGCCCCTGCGCCAGCCGCGTTCGCAACGGTTCGCCCGATTCCCCGAAATACCCCCCTTTCCCGGCTTTGCTCGACCGATCGGCGTTTGACGCCTGCATGAATAATCGGTGTCACTGGAAAGCGGCATTCCGCCGTACCCGACTGGAGGCCCCGTGGCAGACGAGAGCGATCTCGACAAGACCGAAGCCGCCACTCCCAGGCGCCGCGAGAAGGCGCGCGAGGAGGGGCAGGTCGCGCGTTCGCGCGAGCTGGCTTCGTTCGCGCTGCTCGCGGCCGGGTTCTACGGTGCATGGCTGCTCGCGGGCCCGTCGGGCGCGCATCTGCAGACGATGCTGCGCGGTGCGTTCACGTTCGATCGCGCGACCGCATTCGACACCAACCGGATGCTGTCGGCGGCCGGCAGCGCGAGCCTCGAGGGCCTCACCGCGCTGCTGCCGATCCTCGCGCTCACCGGCGTTGCCGCGCTGCTCGCGCCGATGGCGCTGGGCGGCTGGCTGATCTCGCAAAAGACCTTCGAGCTGAAGTTCGACCGCCTGAACCCGATCTCGGGCCTCGGCCGGATCTTCTCGATCCAGGGGCCGATCCAGCTCGGGATGTCGATCGCGAAGACGATCGTCGTCGGCGGGATCGGCGGCGTCGCGATCTGGCGCAGCAAGGACGAGCTGCTCGGCCTCGCGACGCAGCCGCTCGGCGCCGCGCTCCCCGACGCGCTGCACCTGGTCGCCGTGTGCTGCGGCACGACGGTCGCCGGGATGCTGGTGGTCGCCGCGCTCGACGTGCCTTACCAAATCTGGCAGTACAACAAGAAGTTGCGCATGACGAAGGAAGAAGTGAAGCGCGAACATCGCGAGAACGAGGGCGATCCGCACGTGAAGGGGCGAATTCGCCAACAGCAGCGCGCGATCGCGCGCCGCCGGATGATGGCGGCCGTGCCGAAGGCCGACGTGGTCGTCACGAACCCGACGCACTTCGCCGTCGCGCTGCAATACACGGACGGCGAGATGCGCGCGCCGAAGGTCGTCGCGAAGGGCGTGAACCTCGTCGCCGCGCGCATCCGCGAACTCGCGGCCGAACACAACGTGCCGCTGCTCGAAGCGCCGCCGCTCGCGCGTGCGCTGTATCACAACGTCGAACTCGAGCGCGAGATCCCCGGCTCGCTGTACTCGGCCGTCGCCGAAGTGCTCGCGTGGGTCTACCAGCTCAAGCGCTTCCGTTCGGAAGGCGGCGCGTTCCCGGCGGTGCCGGTCGATCTCGACGTGCCGGCCGAACTCGACAAGGGCACGTCGGTGGCCGCCGACGACGAGCGCGAAGAAGCCGAAGACACGCTCGGCAAGCAAGGAAGCGCAGCATGAGCACCCCGACCACCGGCCTGTTCGCGAAGCGCGCGAACCCGTTCGCAGGCACGAACCTGCGCGCGCTCGCGGGCCCGATCCTCATCTGCATGATCCTGGGGATGATGATCCTGCCGCTGCCGCCGCTGCTGCTGGATCTGCTGTTCACGTTCAACATCGCGCTGTCGGTGATGGTGCTGCTCGTCAGCATGTACACGATGAAGCCGCTCGACTTCGCGGCGTTCCCGAGCGTGCTGCTGTTCTCGACGCTCTTGCGCCTGTCGCTGAACGTCGCGTCGACGCGCGTCGTGCTGCTCGAAGGCCACACCGGGCCGGACGCGGCCGGCCAGGTGATCGAGGCATTCGGCCACTTCCTCGTCGGCGGCAACTTCGCGGTCGGCATCGTCGTGTTCGTGATCCTGATGATCATCAACTTCATGGTGATCACGAAGGGCGCGGGGCGGATCGCCGAAGTGTCCGCGCGCTTCACGCTCGACGCGATGCCCGGCAAGCAGATGGCGATCGACGCCGACCTGAACGCCGGCCTCATCAACGAGGAGCAGGCCCGCAAGCGCCGCCTCGCCGTGTCGCAGGAAGCCGAGTTCTACGGGTCGATGGACGGCGCGTCGAAGTTCGTGCGCGGCGACGCGATCGCCGGCCTGATCATCATGGCGATCAACGTGATCGGCGGGCTGATCGTCGGGATGGTCCAGCACGACATGTCGTTCGCCGCGGCCGGCACGAACTACACGCTGCTGACGATCGGCGACGGCCTCGTCGCGCAGATCCCGTCGCTCGTGATCTCGACCGCGGCCGGCGTGATCGTGTCGCGCGTCGCGACCGACGAGGACATCGGCACGCAGATCACCGGCCAGCTGTTCACGAACCCGCGCGTGCTGACGATCACCGGCGTGATCATCGTGATCATGGGCCTGATCCCCGGCATGCCGCACTTCGCGTTCCTCGGGCTCGGCGGCGGCGCGATCTGGCTGGCCCGCACGCAGATCAAGCGCGCGGCGGCCCGCAAGGCGGCCGGCGACCTGACCGACATCGCGCCGCCCGCCGTGCTGCCGTCCGACAGCCACGAGGCGACCTGGGACGACGTGCAGCTGATCGATCCGCTCGGCCTCGAAGTCGGCTACCGGCTGATCCCGCTCGTCGACAAGGGCAGCGACGGCGAGCTGCTCAAGCGCATCAAGAGCATCCGCAAGAAATTCGCGCAGGAAATCGGCTTCCTGCCGCCGGTGATCCATATCCGCGACAACCTCGAACTGCGGCCGAACGCGTACCGGATCGCGCTGAAGGGCGTCGAGATCGGCGTCGGCGAAGTGTTCCCGGGCCAGTGGCTCGCGATCAACCCGGGCCAGGTGACGGCCGCGCTGCCGGGTGCCGTCACGCAGGATCCCGCGTTCGGCCTGCCGGCCGTGTGGATCGACGTCGCGATGCGCGAGCAGGCGCAGGTGTACGGCTACACGGTGGTCGACGCGAGCACGGTCGTCGCGACGCACCTGAACCATCTCGTCGTCCAGCACGCGGCCGAACTGCTCGGCCGCCAGGAAGTGCAGGCGCTCATCGAGCGCACCGGCAAGGACGCGCCGTCGCTCGTCGAGGACCTCGTGCCGAAGACGATCTCGCTGACGACGTTGCAGAAAGTGCTGCAGAACCTGCTCGAGGAAGGCGTGCCGATCCGCGACATGCGCACGATCCTCGAGGCCGTGTCCGAACACGCGGGCCGCGGCGACGCGTACGAGATCACCGCCGCGGTGCGGCTCTCGCTCGGCCGCGCGATCACGCAGCAGTGGTATCCGGGCGCCGGCGAGATGCAGGTGATGGGCCTCGACGCGAATCTGGAGCGCGTACTGTCGCAGGCGCTCGCCACCGGCGCGAACCCGGGCCTCGAACCCGGCCTCGCGCACAACCTTCTGACCGGCACGCAGCAAGCGATGCTGCGTCAACAGAATCTCGGGCTGCCGCCCGTGCTGCTCGTGCAGCACGCGCTGCGCGCGATGCTCGCGCGTTTCCTGCGCCGCAGCCTGCCGCAATTGAAAGTGCTGTCGTATGCCGAAGTGCCGGACACACGCACGATCAAAGTCGTTAACGTCATCGGGGGTTCCGCTTGAACATTCGCAAATTCACCGGCGCAACGAGCCGCGACGCACTTCGTCTCGTGCGCGAGGCGCTCGGCGCCGACGCGGTCGTGCTGTCGAACCGCACGCTCGATGACGGCAGCGTCGAAATCGTTGCACTCGCCGATTCGGACCTGGCCGCGGTGACGCCGCCCGCCGCCCGCCCGCGTCTCGCCACGCCGCGCCAGCCGGAATCCGTGCCGGCCGCCGCCGTGCCCGGCATCGTGTCGCGCCCCGGCGCCGCAGCGGTGCGGCCGTCCATCAACCCTTACGCCGCCGGCGAAGGCGGGCTGCCGGACGTGTTCTCGTCGGTGTTCGGCGCGAGTGCCGATGCGGACGACGCGCACGCGTATGCGCCGGCGATCGACGCGGATGCGCCGGTCGCGGCTTCGCCGTCGATCACCGTACCCGCTGCCGGTATGCCCGCCGCCGATACATCGGCCGCTGGCGCGTCCGAACCCGCACCGTGGCTGGTCGAGCACGCGAAGCGCCTGACGCAGCAGCGCGACGCGCTGATCGCTCGCGCGCAGGCGCCGGCCGCGCCGCTCGCGAGCGCGCCCGCGTCGCAGGCCGCCGCGCGCGCGACGCCGCCCGACTGGGCGCGCGACATCGTGCGCGACGCCGAACGCCGGATGCCGGCCGCCGCGACCCGCGCGCCCGACACGAGCGCCGCGCACGCGGCGAAGACGGCCGAGCGCACGCGCCTGTCCGCGGACGCGGCCGCCGCGGTGGCCGATGCGGTGAAGTCGCGCATCGAGCGGATCGTCAACGACACGGTGATGCAGGAACTCGGCGAACTGCGCGGCATGATGGAAGAGCAGTTCGACAGCCTGAAGTGGCACGACCGCCAGCGTCGCAGCGCCGTGCACGGCGCGCTGACGAAGCACCTGTTCGCGGCCGGTTTCTCCGCGCAGCTCGTGCGGATGCTGGTCGACAACCTGCCGTCCGGCGACGGCGCACAGACCTTCGAACGGGCTGCCGAATGGGCGCACTCGGTGCTCGCGTCGAACCTGCCCGTGCTCGACAGCGAGGATGCGCTGATGGAGCGCGGCGGCGTGTTCGCGCTGATGGGGCCGACGGGCGTCGGCAAGACGACGACCACCGCGAAGCTGGCGGCGCGCTGCGTGATGCGCTTCGGCGCGAGCAAGGTCGCGCTGCTGACCACCGACAGCTACCGGATCGGCGGCCACGAGCAGCTGCGCATCTTCGGCAAGATCCTCGGCGTGCCGGTGCACGCGGTGAAGGATGCGGGCGATCTCGCGCTCGCGCTGTCCGAGCTGCGCAACAAGCACATCGTGCTGATCGACACGATCGGCATGAGCCAGCGCGACCGCGCGGTGTCCGACCAGATCGCAATGCTGCACGGCGCGAACGCGCCGGTGCAGCGCCTGCTGCTGCTCAACGCGACGAGCCACGGAGACACGCTCAACGAAGTCGTGCAGGCGTATCGCAGCGCGGGCGAGCACCCGGACCTCGCCGGCTGCATCCTCACGAAGCTCGACGAGGCGACCCACCTCGGCGGCGTGCTCGACACGGTGATCCGCTACAAGCTGCCGGTCCACTACGTGTCGACCGGCCAGAAGGTGCCGGAGAACCTGTACGTCGCCTCGACCAAATTCCTGCTGAAGAGCGCGTTCTGTGTGCCGCGCGACGGCTCCCCCTTCGTGCCGCAAGACGAGGACATGCCGACGCTGCTTTCCGCACTGACCGCACGTTCCACCGCCGAGCTGCACGAGGTGCGATTTGGATAAACGGATCATCGACCAGGCCGAAGGGCTGCGGCGCCTGCTGGCCGGGCGCGCGTCGCGCATCGTCGCGGTGACGGGCGGGCCGGCGGGTGTCGGCTGCACGTCCACCGTCGTGAACCTGGCCACGGCGCTTGCGTCGCTCGGCAAGGACGTGCTCGTCGTCGACGAGCGCGCCGACGTGCATTCGGCCAGCGCGACGCTGGCGGGCGCGTGGCTGCGCGACGGCGAACGCACGCGGGTGGCCGCCGGCTTCGGCCTGTGCGCGGCCGCGCGGCTCGCGCGCGCCGGCTACGGCGACGCGCAGCTGAGCGATTTCATCGACGGCCCGGCCGACATCGTGCTGGTCGACGCGCAGCTCGGCGCCGACGGCGCGTTCTCGGCGCTCGCACGCGAGGCGCACGACGTGCTGGTCGTCACGCGCGTCGCCGCGCAGGCGATCACCGAGGCGTACGCGTGCATGAAGCGGCTGCATTTCGCGCACGCGTTCGCGCAGTTCCGCGTGCTGACCAATCACGTCGGCAGCCACGCGGACGCGAAGACGGCGTTCGACAACCTCGCGGGCGTCGCGAGCCGCTACCTGACCGTGTCGATCGCCGACGCGGGCTGCGTGAGCGCCGATCCGCTCGTCGAGCATGCGCGCGAACTGACGCATGCGGTGGTCGACGCGTTCCCGTCGTCGCCGGCCGCGCGCGATTACCGGCAGATTGCCGCCGACCTGCTGTACTGGCCGATGCGCCCGCGTTCGGGTGCGGGGCGCGCGGTCCACGCGGGCGGCAAACCGTCGTACGAGGCGGGCGCGGCACACGCCGCGTGAGCGCCACCGCAAGGAGAGAGCCATGATGTACAACGCTCAAGGAAAGATGTCCCAGGCCGACGTGCTCGCGCAATATGCGCCGCTGGTGCGCCGCCTCGGTCTGCAGCTCGTCGCGAAGATGCCGGCGAGCGTCGATCTCGACGACCTGATCCAGGCCGGCATGATCGGCCTGATGGACGCGGCCGGTCGCTACAAGGAAGACCAGGGCGCGCAGTTCGAGACCTACGCGACGCAGCGCATCCGCGGCGCGATGCTCGACGAGCTGCGCAGCAACGACTGGCTGCCGCGCAGCATGCGCAAGACGTCGCGCGAGGTCGAGCACGCGGTGCACCAGGTCGAGCAGCATCTCGGCCGCTCGGCGAGCGAGACCGAGATCGCCGAGCACCTGAAGATGCCGCTCGACGAATACCAGGGGATGCTGCAGGACCTGCACGGCAGCCAGCTCATCTACTACGAGGATTTCGACCGTGCGGCCGACGACGAGCCGTTTCTCGACCGCTATCGCGTCGATCACGCCGATCCGCTGTCCGCGCTGCTCGACGAGCACCTGCGCGAGGCGCTCGTCGAGGCGATCGAGCGGCTGCCGGAGCGCGAGAAGCTGCTGATGTCGCTCTATTACGAACGGGGTCTGAATCTGCGCGAGATCGGCGCGGTGCTCGAGGTGAGCGAGTCGCGCGTGTGCCAGCTGCACAGCCAGGCCGTCGCGCGGCTGCGCGCGCGGCTGCGCGAACAGGCCTGGGTCGGCGCGGAGTCCTGACCCTTTCAGGGCGGCCACGCGCGCCGACGCCGCGCGCGGGTATCGTGCTTGCGCATTTTGCGCGCCGATTTGCTACAATCCCCTCCGTTTTCCGAGGAGCGTTGCGACGGACATCCCTGTCCGCCAGGCTCGGAAGGCTTCACCAAGCAGCCGTGCGGCACGCATTTCGCGACCGTCGCGCCGGCCCCGCTTCCTGAACGGCGCTCACGTCACCAATCTAGAAACTTTTTAGAAAGGAGGGCGTGATGAACGCCATTATCGATTCCAAGGCTTCCCACGATTACGTCGTCGCCGACATGGCGCTGGCCGGCTGGGGCCGCAAGGAACTCAACATCGCCGAGACCGAAATGCCGGGCCTCGTGCAGATCCGCGACGAATACAAGGCACAGCAGCCGCTGAAGGGCGCGCGCATTGCCGGTTCGCTGCACATGACGATCCAGACGGGCGTGCTGATCGAGACGCTGAAGGCGCTCGGCGCGGACGTCCGCTGGGCGTCGTGCAACATCTTCTCGACGCAGGACCACGCCGCGGCAGCGATCGTCGAGGCCGGCACGCCGGTGTTCGCGTTCAAGGGCGAGTCGCTCGACGAGTACTGGGAATTCTCGCACCGCATCTTCGAATGGCCGAACGGCGAATTCGCGAACATGATCCTGGACGACGGCGGCGATGCCACGCTGCTGCTGATCCTCGGCGCGAAGGCCGAGAAGGACCGTTCGGTGATCGCAAAGCCGACCAACGAGGAAGAAGTCGCGCTGTACAAGTCGATCGCTGCGCACCTCGACATCGACGCGACCTGGTACTCGAAGCGCCTCGCGCACATCAAGGGCGTGACCGAAGAAACCACGACCGGCGTGCACCGCCTGTACCAGATGGAAAAGGACGGCCGCCTGCCGTTCCCGGCGTTCAACGTGAACGATTCGGTCACGAAGTCGAAGTTCGACAACCTGTACGGCTGCCGTGAATCGCTGGTCGACGGCATCAAGCGCGCGACCGACGTGATGATCGCGGGCAAGGTCGCGGTCGTCGCGGGCTACGGCGACGTGGGCAAGGGCTGCGCGCAATCGCTGCGCGGCCTTGGAGCTACCGTGTGGGTCACCGAAATCGATCCGATCTGCGCACTGCAGGCGGCGATGGAAGGCTACCGCGTCGTGACGATGGAATACGCGGCCGACAAGGCCGACATCTTCGTGACGGCCACCGGCAACTACCACGTGATCAACCACGATCACATGAAGGCGATGCGCCACAACGCAATCGTCTGCAACATCGGTCACTTCGACTCGGAAATCGACGTCGCGTCGACGCGCCAGTACCAGTGGGAAAACATCAAGCCGCAGGTCGACCACATCATCTTCCCGGACGGCAAGCGCGTGATCCTGCTGGCCGAAGGCCGCCTCGTGAACCTCGGCTGCGCGACCGGCCACCCGTCGTTCGTGATGTCGAACTCGTTCGCGAACCAGACGCTCGCGCAGATCGAGCTGTTCGTGCGCGGCAACGAGTACGAGAACAAGGTGTACGTGCTGCCGAAGCATCTCGATGAAAAGGTCGCGCGCCTGCACCTGGCGCGCATCGGCGCGAACCTGTCCGTGCTGTCGGACGAGCAGGCTTCGTACATCGGCGTGCAGAAGGACGGCCCGTTCAAGCCGAACCACTACCGCTACTGATGCGTCGCGGCCGCCGCCGCGCCGTGCGCGCCCCGCTGCGGGGCGCACGGTGCGGCAGCGGCCCGGCGCCGGATCGCCGGCTTGTCGCGCCGCGCCTTCGGGCGGGCACGGCGGCCGGCGGCGGCCACTGATCGTACCGATCGACCACCGAACCGGAGCCCTCCATGAGCGTCATCCTCACCTGGGTCATCAACGCGCTCGCGCTGCTGATCATCACGTATCTCGTGCCGTCGATCCACATCAAGAGCTTCGGCACCGCGCTGATCATCGCGGTCGTGCTGGGCCTGATCAACACGGTGATCCGTCCGGTGCTGATCCTGCTGACGCTGCCCGTGACGATCGTCACGCTCGGGGTGTTCATCCTCGTCGTGAACGCGCTGTGCTTCTGGTTCGCATCGTCGCTGCTGAAGGGCTTCGAGGTGTCGGGATTCTGGTCCGCGTTCTTCGGCTCGATCCTGTACAGCATCGTGTCGTGGCTGCTGTCCGCCCTGATCTTCGGCCAGCGCGACATCGGCTGACGGGCAGGCCCTTACCCACCGAATCATGAAACCGATCGAACTCTCGTTTGAATTCTTCCCGCCGAAGACGGCGGACGGCGTCGAGAAGCTGCGCGCGACGCGCGCGCAGCTGCTGCCGCTGCAGCCGAAATTCGTCTCCGTGACGTTCGGCGCCGGCGGCTCGACGCAGCAAGGCACGCTCGATACCGTGCTCGACATGCAGAAGGACGGCCTCGAGGCCGCGCCGCACCTGTCGTGCATCGGCTCGTCGCGCGACAGCCTGCGCGCGATCCTCGACCAGTACCGCTCGCACGGCATCCGGCACATCGTCGCGCTGCGCGGCGACCTGCCGTCGGGGATGGGCGAGGTCGGCGAGCTGCGCTATGCGTCCGAGCTCGTCAGCTTCATCCGCGCCGAGCATGGCGACTGGTTCCACATCGAAGTCGCCGGCTATCCGGAGTACCACCCGCAGTCGCGCTCGCCGAAGGCCGATCTCGAGAATTTCGCGCGCAAGGTGAAAGCCGGCGCGAATTCCGCGATCACGCAGTACTTCTTCAACGCGGACGCGTATTTCCGCTTCGTCGACGATGCGCGCAAGCTGGGTGTGGACGTGCCGATCGTGCCGGGCATCATGCCGATCACGAACTTCTCGCAGCTGATGCGCTTCTCCGAGATGTGCGGCGCCGAAGTGCCGCGCTGGGTCGCGCGCCGGCTCGAGAGCTTCGGCGACGATCGCGAGTCGATCCGCGCGTTCGGCGCGGACGTCGTCACGAGCCTGTGCCAGCGCCTGATCGATGCGGGCGTGCCGGGCCTGCACTTCTACACGCTGAACGCAGCGACCGCCACGCGGACGATCTGCGAACGGCTCGCTGTGTAAGCGCGGTCAAGGCGCGGTCACGCGGTTGCATGCGCACAAGCCCCGCCGGGTTCGCCGGCGGGGCTTTTTTTTGGTTCATCGCGGGAAACCGTGGAAGCTTTCGGTGCAGTTGGTAACCTGACGCCAATGGGAATAGGCGTTGGAGGCCAAATTGCTGGATCGCAAAGCACTACAGGCGCTGGGCTGCTGGACGGGCTACCGGATTGAGCGAG
>NZ_QTQI01000047.1 GCF_003853705.1 Burkholderia sp. Bp8992
CGGCCGTCGCGATGCGGCTATGCTCGCCCAACAGTTGCAAATGATTCTCCATTCGGTGTGCTGAATTTACCGCTTACGTACGTGCGATCCCCGTATGGCCGCTTGCCGTCGATGTAGGCCATCGGCCAGAAATCCCCTTCGCTCAGCACGTCGTCTATAGCGTCCGCATCGACCGTCCGCCAGTTGGCGCCCCTCAGCACGGCAAGATGCGCGGCACGAAATTCGAAACGGCCCGACGCATCGACACCGCTCCCCTTGAAGGCAAACAGCTTGCGAAGCGCTGGCGGGATCGTGTATCGCCCGGGCGCCAGCGTGCCCGCCGTCGCGACAAACACGGGGACGAGGTGTCCGAGTTCGGCGAGCGTGCGAATGGCGAGCGCATCGTCATTGGTTTTGAGTGCAGCCTTGGCCAACATAATCGTCGCCCCTTCGCCGATCAGCGGATGCATCGGATCGATGCCCGGTGCGCCGGATTCGACCGGCACCCACATCACCCGCAACTGCTTCATCAACGCAACGTGGCGCGAGGTCAGGTCGGGAAGAGATGCGCCGTCGGCGAAAACGGCGCGGATGATCGCGTTGCGGTCGGCAGGTCGTGACGACACGGGAGCGCCCGACGCCGTGCGTGCGGCAAGCATCGGGAGTGCGGCGAGGGAGGCAACGAAATGTCGGCGGGACAGGGACATGGGCTGGGAGATTGCTGAAAGGGAGGGCCAGGTCGGCTCGCGGAATGTAGCATTCAGCCTGACGGCAAACCATCTGGCAAAACTGTCAGCCAGTCGGATGGTTTCGCACCACGATGACAACCGTCGAAACCGGGACGATATAGTCCGGGGAATGATGAACATGTCCGTGCACTGGAGCTTCGCTGAATTCAAAAGCCGATGAGACTGAAATTCGTCGCAGTGACCTTGCTCGTGCTCGCCCTCTGCTACCTCGGTGCGGGCATGCCCGCCGCTCACCTGTTGCTCACACCCGCCGTCATTTCCGATGGCCTGACGCTGAAAGCGATTACCTACCACTGGACGGATCGCTTCGATCGGGCGCTCCCGGAAGCCGAACTGCTCGCGAGCCGCTTTTACGTGCTGCTGCTCGCCGCCCTTGGCGCGTTCTCGGCCATGTCTGCGCTCAAAGCAGATCGAAACACAAAGAGCTTCATCTTCGCGCTTGGCTGCGCGATCACGCTCTTCGTCATCTTTCTCTGTGCGCAGACCCAAGCCTATTACACGATGGGATGACGTATGAGCGCACGAGCCAAAGTTGCCCTGTCAGTCGCCGCGTCGATCCTCTCGGTAGCGGGACTCGCCTTTGTCGTTGGTACGCTCATTCATGTGCGCAACCTGGATCAGTTGCACCATCTTCTGACTTACGACTACATGAGCTTCGTAGACAGCCATGCCGATGGCAGCCTCGGCAGCGTGGCCAACGACTTCTTCACGGGTGTCTCCCTCGTCCTGATCGGCAGCGTCCTGTTCACGAAAATCGAGAGAACGAGCCGGGGCGCCAGGATCGTTGCCGCGTGTCTCTTCGTCTTCGCGGCGCTCTCGCTCGTCTATGCCTGCGCGAATCTTCGCCTCGGCATCGCGCCGCATTGACGGGCACGTCGTCGACCGGCACAACCACGTAGACAATCCCCTTGGTTGGCTTAATTAGAGCCAACTCAAAAGGGTTGTCAACCTGATACTGGTGGAGGGCCGACAGCTTTTCAGCCATGTCGGTGTTGCCACAGAGCAGGTATTCCAGCCAGTTGACCGACAAGTACGCATCTTTCCACTTTTCGTCCTCACCCAAGCGAAATTCGAAGGATGCCGGGGTGGGCGAATTCGTTTCTAGATCGAGTGATGATTTCTTGCCGACCTTTGAAGAACCAAGGTCCAACCGCATCAAAGCTGGCTGATGACCTTGGCCTTGATGGTTTCGTATTCCGAATCGCTGATGAGCCCTTGGTCCAGCATGGTCTTGGCTTTCTGCAACCGCTCAGTCGGACTTTCGCTTGCCGTTGCGACAGAGTCACCAAAACTTCCCTGAAACCCACCGGATTTGGCACGCATCTCCTCAAGCTCCCTCTGCCGGCGCTTTTCACGCCAGGCCTGCTCCTGAGCTTGGCAAATGCGATAGATTGCTTGCGCCTCAGCTTTACGCAAGCCCGAGAACTGAAATCCGCGGAGTGCGCCACCGCTTGCCAAGTCTGGCTGAGTCAGTGCAGTAACGGTCAGCGTACTGCCAAAGATACCGGCCTTGATATGGGCCGTCTTGATATCCTGCCAGCGGAGGTCAACCGGCGAAAACCCTCCAAGTAGACCTCGCGTCATGCCGATTAGCCGGCCAGACGTCGCCGCCACAAGTGCGCGCCGATGCAAAAGCGCAAATAAACGGCGCTGCACCGTGCTCTCCTGAACGGCCTCCCCGGTAACGAGCATCGAGTCCAGATAGGACCACGCTTTCGGCATCTCGGCGGCAAGGCCGGTTGAGTTGTTGTCTGCCATCGCATTCCCCGTCAATTGTGATTGTGTTGTCGCAGTCATCGCGCTGCGGTTTGGAAAATCCTAGCAGATTTAAAGGACGGCGCTGCGCCAGCCACAACTGGTTCAAATCCTGCTCTACTATCGGGTACTTCCTTGGAGCCCTGACGCCTATCGCCCGAGATTGCCATCAAGGCAGATCAATCTCCTTGGCTCTGGTTGCGTCATCCGTCCAGCAGCTACTGATGTTCCTCTCTTTGCACCGCACATAGGCCTTCTCACCTAGCCACTTGCGCGTCTTCTCAAGATTTTCCATGGTCACATGCTTAGCTGACGCCGTGTTGTCTCGCCATCCGCAGAACCAGATCTTTTCAGATTCCTCGACGTTTCTTCGATACTGAGCCAAGTCGCGCGGGGCGGCCCGACGGAACCCCACTCCTTTCATTGCTTCATTCACGTGTGCAAGGAAAGCGCTTGGAGTGAATCGAGGTCCCGAACGGCCCAGGCCAAGGATCTCGCAAAGCCTGTAGTACACGTCAGTTGGAAACACACCCGGTGTCTCAAGCGTTCTCGGGTCGACCGACACTTCGAAGTAGAAATTCTGCCCGATAGCGCCAAACGCAAGCACATAGGGATCGACATCGATGAAGACGAACGCGTCGAACTCTCCCCGGTGTAGCCGGAAGCGAAAATGACAACGATCGATCTCTTCAGCCTCCATCCTGGAGAGAAGCTCAGACAATGAGGCCAGTTTGAAATACGCCATTGATTACTCGCTCTTCTTTCACGTGCATGAACCAGTCGCCTATACATCGGCAACGATCAAAGCTCGCTGAAGTCCCCGTAGTGAATCGGGTCCCTCAGATACGCGTGGACCTCGCTGTTCTTCCACACCGTGCACCGCGGAGATAGTTGAATCGGCTGAGGCGCCCGTCCGGCCAGGCAGAGCTTCGCCATGTCCCCCGGCAGACGCCCACAAACGGCGCGATGCGCATCCGGCGCGGCTGCCCTGTTCCGCGCCGCAATGGTCAGCACATCAACTTTCGCCACCGATCCTCACTGCAACCGAATCTGATAAACGTCGTTATTACTTCCCTGCGTGTAGTACACGTACGTCCCGGACTGAATCAGTTGGTTCGGCACCGAATCGAGCAGTTGGGTCACCGCGCCTGTTGTGGCCTGCCAGCGATAAACCTTGTTCGCCGACGATACCTGGTAGATCACATTTCCGGCTGCATTGCCGAGTAGTCGAGCAGTCATGTCAGTCGACAGCGTGTTGATCTTCCCGGTCGACACCACCACCGCCCGTAGATCGAGGCGAGAAAAAGTCTGCTGCGTTTCCACCCAGGCGAGTACCCCTTCCGATAAAAGAAAGTAGGCGCCTCCGCCGACCTCGTCAGGCGAAATCGAAACGGGTCCGCCCGTCGCAGCCTGCCAAGACAAATTTTGGATGTGCGTCCCACCCTGAGCGGAGATACCGCTAAGCCAAGCGACGGACTGTCCGTCCGTTTGAACGGATCCACCCGGGTACATTTGCCACAACGCTGCCGACGCTTGCGTCTGTGATGACCACATGTATACCTGCTGTGGATTGAAGGCCTCGGGCAACTGGATCCAGTAGTAGTAGTTCACGATCCCGTTCGAAACACTGAAACTGTTGACGGAAGCACTCAGCCCTGGCGGAAGACTCGTGAAAGTCTTTGTGGACTGGCTATAAAGGGTCCCGCCTCCATAACTGTTCCAAAGCAGATACCCGTCATGTGCGGATGGCGCAAGGTCATCAGCGTGACCGGCTGTCCCGGCGAGTATCGACATATTCGTCTTCACGCCATTCGGGTCCCACTGGTAGATGCAATGAAAGGGCAACGGCTGTGGGCAGTCGACATCTACCGCGGACACGTATGCGTAGCCGCCGCTAAGCTGCCAATTTCCGGCGTTCTGCAAAGACGCAAAGCCATTCAGCACGACTTCGGTCTGACTGCCGAAATTCCTCATGCGGGCCGAGCCGTCCGCCGCGACGTAGAGCAGGCTATTGCCATCGGCAGCCAGCATCTTTCCACCGCTCCCGAGCGTGAGAAGAGGAGCAGGAGGCGGCGATCCTCCTCCACTTCCACCACCTCCACTGCCCGCACCTTCTGAGGTGACGTCCCCGCCGCAAGCAGCCAATATCAGAGCAATGGAAGCCACAAGCCAGCGCCAAGATCCGTTTCGCTTGAAAGTAACCATGTCGAGAAGTTTTCCTGATGTTCTTGTGGTTCACCAATAACACCGGTTACGGCTCAATATCCGCTCGTCGTGCAATTCATCTGGTTGCAGAATGTCGAGCAGTGGGTGTTCTGAATGTGTTTTCAAGGATTTGAGAGGGGCGACTAGACGACCTTAGACAACTTTGGGTGACTGGTTATTTCCCGATACAAAACCTGCTGAAAATCACCCCCAGCAGATCATCCGAAGTGAACTCCCCGGTAATCGAATTCAGCTGCTCCTGCGCGAGCCGCAGCTCCTCCGCAAACAGATCGAGCGACTGAGCGCGCTGCTCCGCATGATCCGCCGCCTGCGCGAGGTGTTCCTGCGCGGCCCGCAACGCGATCAGGTGTCGTTCGCGCGCGAGGTACACGCCTTCCGCCCCCGCCTGCCACCCTGCAATCCGCAGCAGCTCCGCACGCAGCATGTCGATCCCGTCGCCGCGCTTCGCCGACAGATGCACCTCCGTCAGGTCGCCCTCGGCCGCCGGATGCTCGACGCACGCCGGCACGCCCGTCAGGTCCGTCTTGTTCAGCACGCGCACCACCGGCACGCCGCCCGGAAACCGCGCCGCGATCACTTCATCGTCGGGCGTCATTCCCGTGCGCGAATCCAGCAGGTGCAGCACGACGTCCGCGCGCTCGATCTCGCTCCATGTGCGCGCAATGCCGATCCGCTCGACTTCATCCTCCGTCTCGCGCAGCCCGGCCGTATCGATGATGTGCAGCGGAATCCCCTCGACCTGGATCGTCTGCGCGACCTTGTCGCGCGTCGTTCCGGCGATCGGCGTGACGATCGCCAGCTCCGCGCCGGCCAGCGCGTTCAGCAGCGACGACTTGCCGACGTTCGGCTGCCCCGCGAGCACGACCGACAGCCCTTCGCGCAGCAGCGCGCCCTGCCGCGCATCGCCGAGCACGTGCGCGAGCTGCGCACGGATCTTCGCGAGCTTGCCGCGCGCGTCGGCCGCTTCGAGGAAGTCGATCTCCTCTTCCGGGAAATCGAGCGTCGCCTCGACCAGCATCCGCAGCGTGATCACGTCGTCGACGAGCACATGGATCTGCCGCGAGAACGCACCATCGAGCGAGCGCCCGGCCGAGCGCGCCGCCGCCTCCGTGCTCGCCTCGATCAGGTCGGCGACGGCCTCGGCCTGCGCGAGGTCGAGCTTGTCGTTCAGGAACGCGCGCCGCGTGAACTCGCCCGGTTCCGCGAGCCGCAGCCCGAAACCGCGCCCCGCATCCAGGCAGCGCTGCAGCAGCAACTGCATCACGATCGGCCCGCCGTGCCCCTGCAACTCGAGCACGTGCTCGCCGGTGTACGAATGCGGCGCCGGGAAATACAGCGCGATCCCGCGGTCGAGCGGGGCGCCATGCTCGTCGAGGAACGGCACATAGCTCGCATGACGCGGCGCGAGCTTCTGCCCGCACAACGCGTCGATCAGCGGCAGCGCGGCCGCCTCGCCGCCGCGCCCGAACGATACGCGGACGACCCCGATGCCGCCTCGGCCGGCAGCAGTGGCAATGGCGACGATCGGATCGGAATCGGTAGCGAGCATGGGAATCGGGAAATCAGGATGAAAATGGTGCGCCCGCGCAACAGTTCGGGCATCGGAACGCCGGCATTGTAGCGTGCCGGCTCACACGCCACCGGCCGCCCCGCCGGATTCGGACTCGCCCGAATTTATCCCGCCGGGGATAAGGCAAGTATCAGTCCATCGGGATAACACCGCCATCGCTTCGGACGAGTATGCCTGCCGGAGCGGCCCAACGATTTGCCCCCAAATTCCCATCCCCAATCCGGTCGAGGTCGGGATTCGTCCGAACGAGATATGTTTAGCGCATATGGTTGTCTGAAACGCGTCGAGGGAATTGCACAATCTCCCCCATGCCGACATCCGAAGAAAAAGCCGCGTTCTCGGAACGCCTGAAATTCGCCCTGCGGCGCAGCCCGGAGAAGGTCACCGGTGCGACCGAGCTGGCGAACCGATTCAATCTGCGCCACCGCGGAACGCACCCTGTTTCGCCGCAAACCGCGCACAAATGGCTGACGGGCCGCACGATTCCGACATCGGACAAACTCGAAACGCTCGCCGAGTGGTTGCGCGTCGAAGTGCACTGGCTGCATTACGGGCCGTCGCCGAGCGTGATCGAACACCCGACGCCGCAACCGCTGCCGCGTGACGAGCGCTATCCGCCGACGCCCGAGACGATCGAACTCGCGTCGAAGATCGAGGCGCTGTCCCCGCATCAACGCTACCTCGTGCAGGAGCTGGTCGAGCAGTTCTACGGCGATCTGAAGCTCGAAGCGAAGAAAGCCTGATCAGGAACGGCACGCGCCGCCGTCGCAGCCTGGAAATAACCGCCGGGAAATGAAAAAGCCGCATGGTCGTGAACCATGCGGCTTTTTTTGCGTGCATCGCGGGCGGCTGGCCGCCCGCGCGTGCAACGGGCGTCAGGCAGGCTTCTTCTTGACGCCGCCGAGCTTGCGCGTGATGTAGTACTGCTGCGCGATCGACAGCACGTTGTTCACGACGTAGTACAGCACGAGGCCGGCCGGGAAGAAGAAGAACATCACCGAGAACGCGATCGGCATGAACTTCATCATCTTCGCCTGGACGGGGTCCGGCGGCGTCGGGTTCAGGCTCGTCTGCACGAACATCGACACGGCCATCAGCACCGGCAGGATGAAGAACGGATCGCGCTGCGACAGGTCGTGAATCCACAGAATCCACGGCGCGCCGCGCATTTCGACCGACGCGAGCAGCACCCAGTACAGCGAGATGAACACCGGGATCTGGATCACGACCGGCAGGCAGCCGCCGAACGGATTGACCTTCTCGGTCTTGTACAGCTCCATCAACGCGGCGTTCATCTTCTGCGGATCGCTCTTGAAGCGTTCGCGCAGCGCCTGCATGCGCGGCGTGATTTCCTTCATGCGCGCCATCGACTTGTAGCTCGCAGCCGACAGCGGGAAGAACACGGCCTTGATCAGCACCGTCAGCAGCACGATCGCCCAGCCCCAGTTGCCGACATAGCCGTGGATCTTCTCGAGCAGCCAGAACAGCGGCTTCGCGATGATCGTCACCCAGCCGTAGTCCTTCACGAGCTCCAGGCCCGGCGCGATGCCTTCGAGCATGCGCTCTTCTTCCGGACCGGCGAACAGGCTAGCCTGCACGTCGGCCGACTGGCCCGGCGCAATCGCGGCGACCGGCTGCTTCACGCCGACGCGGTACAGCGTCGGATCGATCTTTTCAGCGTAGATGTCGCGCTTCACGCCCTGCTTCGGAATCCAGGCCGACGCGAAGTAGTGCTGCACCATCGCAACCCAGCCGTTGTCGGCGGAGTTCACGAAGTCGGCCTTGTTCTTGTCGAGGTCGCTGAAGTTGATCTTCTGGAAGTGCTTCGCGTCCGTATAGACCGCCGGCCCGAGGAACGTATGCGAGAACATCGGCGTTTCGACGGCCGTGTTGTCGCGGACGAGTTCCATGTAGACCGTCGGCGTGACCGGTGCCGTGCCGACGTTGTCGATCTTGGTGTCGACGCCGATCACGTAGCTGCCGCGCGTGAACGTGTAGGTCTTCACGACCTTCACGCCGCCCTTCACCGGCGATTCGAACGACAGCTTCAGCGCGTTCTGGTCACCCGTCAGCGACGTCGAGCCGGGGTTCAGCTGCGTGTAGACGTCGTTGTGGTTCGGGAAATCGCCGCCGAGCAGGCCCGTGCGTGCGAGATACGTGTGGCCGGCCGTGTGGTCGAACAGCGTGATGTACAGGTCGGGCTGCTTGCCGTCGCCCTGCTTCTTCAGCGTCAGCTTCGCAAGCGTGCCGCCGCGCGTGTCGATTTCGCCGTCATAGACGTCGGTCGAGAACTTCACGAGCTGCGCCTGGGCGGCCGGTGCAGTGGTCGACGGTGCGGCGCCGGCTGCGGCGGCAGGCACTTCACCTGCGGTCGTCGTCGCGCCCGTGCCCGATGCACCGCCGGCAGCGGCCGCGGGGGCCGTCTGCGTGGCGCTCGGGAAGAACATCGACGGGCGTCCATGGGACCGCTGCCAGTTGTCGTACAGCATGACAGCTGACATGAAGAAGATCACCCATAGGACGGTGCGTTTGATATCCATGCGTTGTCTCAGAGTCGATGGGACCGCGCGTCGGCTTCGCCGCTAGCGCGAGTGTCGGAGTTGGGCGGCGGGACGAGGTCGATGCCGCCCGCGGAAAACGGATGGCATCGGCACACGCGCCTGACGGCGAGATACGTGCCGCGCGCGGCGCCATGATACTGGATTGCCTCGCGCGCGTAATCCGAACAGGAAGGATAAAAACGGCAACGGTTGCCGAGCATCGGGCTCACGGCAACCTTGTAGAAGCGCAGCAAGGCGATCAATACCGTTTTCATACCTTGGGCGGCGCCGTACGACGCCGCGTCAAAACCGGCCGGGCAGGCGCGAACGCCGCACCGGGCACGGATGCGTCACTCGGACGCGGGCTTCGACGCACGGCGCGCGATTTCCCGGACTGCCCTGTCGAGCAGTTCGCGGATCTCGGCCGCGCACATCGCCGCGAGCGGGGCGGAAGCCGCGCTCGGCAGCGCTTTCTTGTCGAAGCGCGTGTGCTGCCGCAGCAGCAGGTCGTAACCGGCGAATTCGGCGCGGCGCAGGCGAAACTGATCGCGCGCCAGCCGCTTCACGAGATTACGTGTTACTGCACGCGGCGCATACTTCTTGCCGACGACAAGCCCCAGACGCGCGGGCTGACCGGTCGGCTTGCCGTAAATCACGAAGTGCGCGGAGCGCCGCCAGGGACGCAAACGAAAAACGGATGAAAATTCATCCGTTTTCAGAAGTCGCGCAGCTTTCGGGAAGGCGGCTTTCGTCTGCGACGGATTCACACCCGGCTCGACGGTACCTTCCGCAGGACTGCGGACGGCGGACACAGCGCGCAACCTGCCTTAGATGGCGAGGCGCTTGCGGCCCTTCGCGCGGCGAGCGTTGATGACCTTGCGGCCACCTGCCGTCTTCATGCGGACACGGAAGCCATGGGTGCGCTTGCGGCGCGTCACGGACGGTTGGTAAGTACGTTTCATGATGTTCTCACTTGTTCGAGAATGTCGAAATTCAGGGGACCGCGTGCCCTACCGGAGGCATTCGGGCGAACGCAATCGCCGGGAATACAGGATTGGTTTTCGCGGAACCCGCTATTTAAACCGTTTTTCCGTTGACGGTCAATACTTTAGGAGTCGATCGCCTGTGCGCGCCCCGCGCGATCCGGCCCCGCGCCCCACAATCACAGCCTGTGGATAAGTCCCGCTGTGGCCGCGTTTGGCGTTAGAATCTCGCCTTATCTCCAAGAATCCCGCACGCCGCTTCGGCTCGCGCCTGCCTCTCCACGACTGTGACGCAGGCGTCCGAGGCACGCTCGCACGACCGCTTCGGGCCTTGTTGCGCAACCGCGACAAGGGCGCCGGCGAGCCGCGCTGTGCACGCAAAAAACGACAGTTACTTGATGAACGATTTCTGGCAACACTGTTCCGCACTGCTGGAGCGCGAGCTGACGCCCCAGCAGTACGTGACGTGGATCAAACCCTTGGCCCCGGTGGCCTTCGATGCGTCGGCGAACACGCTGTCCATCGCCGCGCCGAACCGCTTCAAGCTGGACTGGGTCAAGAGCCAGTTTTCGGGCCGGATCTCCGATCTGGCCCGTGAATTCTGGAACACGCCGATCGAAGTCCAGTTCGTCCTCGATCCCAAGGCCGGCATGCGCAGCGCAGCGCCCGCGACCGGCGCCGCGCCGGCTGCCCCGCGCGCGCCGCTGGCGCCGAGCGGCCCGGCCGCGACGGTCGCCGCGATCGCCGCCAACCTCGCCGCGAATGCCGCTGCTGCGCCCAGCGCGCCGGCCGACGTGCCGATGACGCCGTCGGCCGCCGCCGCGCATCACCTGAACGCCGACGACGCCGACATCGACCTGCCGAGCCTGCCCGCGCACGAAGCGGCGGCCGGCCGCCGCACGTGGCGTCCGGGCCCGGGCGCCGCACCCGCGAACGGCGGCGAAGCCGATTCGATGTACGAACGTTCGAAGCTGAACCCCGTGCTCACGTTCGACAACTTCGTGACCGGCAAGGCGAACCAGCTCGCGCGCGCTGCCGCGATCCAGGTCGCGGACAACCCCGGCATCTCGTACAACCCGCTGTTCCTGTACGGCGGCGTCGGCCTCGGCAAGACCCACCTGATCCACGCGATCGGCAACCAGCTGCTGCTCGACAAGGCCGGCGCGCGGATCCGCTACATCCACGCCGAGCAATATGTGTCGGACGTGGTGAAGGCGTACCAGCGCAAGGCGTTCGACGATTTCAAGCGCTACTACCATTCGCTCGACCTGCTGCTAATCGACGATATCCAGTTCTTCTCCGGCAAGTCGCGCACGCAAGAGGAATTCTTCTACGCGTTCGAGGCGCTGGTCGCGAACAAGGCGCAGGTGATCATCACCAGCGACACGTATCCGAAGGAAATCTCGGGCATCGACGATCGCCTGATCTCGCGCTTCGACTCGGGCCTCACCGTCGCGATCGAGCCGCCCGAGCTCGAGATGCGCGTCGCGATCCTGATGCGCAAGGCGCAGTCGGAAGGCGTGAACCTGTCGGAAGACGTCGCGTTCTTCGTCGCGAAGCACCTGCGCTCCAACGTGCGCGAACTCGAAGGCGCGCTGCGCAAGATCCTCGCGTATTCGAAGTTCCATGGCCGCGAGATCTCGATCGAGCTGACCAAGGAAGCGCTGAAGGACCTGCTGACCGTGCAGAACCGGCAGATTTCGGTCGAGAACATCCAGAAGACCGTCGCGGACTTCTACAACATCAAGGTCGCCGACATGTATTCGAAGAAGCGCCCCGCGAACATCGCGCGGCCGCGGCAGATTGCGATGTACCTGGCGAAGGAACTCACGCAGAAGAGCCTGCCGGAAATCGGCGAGCTGTTCGGCGGGCGCGATCACACCACCGTGCTGCACGCGGTGCGCAAGATCGCCGACGAGCGCAGCAAGGACGCGCAGCTCAACCACGAGCTGCACGTGCTGGAACAGACGCTGAAGGGTTGAGCGCGCGCACCGCGCTTGATAATTCGGCCTCCGCCCCAATTTAAGGGGGGCGGTTCGGTTTTGAGGCACAATACTGGTTTGACCGCCCCGGTGGTGGCGGGCCAAGAGCCCGGCTGGCGGGGCGCTGCGAGGCTGCTGCGCTGCAGGCCGTTACTCAACGAAGGAACTCTATGCAACTGGTCAAGACCGAACGAGACACCCTCCTCAGGCCGCTGCAAACGGTCAGCGGCATCGTCGAACGCCGCCATACGTTGCCGATCCTCGCCAACCTGCTGATCACCAAGAACGGCCCGGACGTTTCATTCCTGTCGACCGACCTGGAGCTGCAGATCACCACGCGCGCCGATTTCGGCGTCGGCGGCGACCAGATCGCGACCACCGTCGCAGCCCGCAAGCTGCTCGACATCCTGCGCGCGATGCCTGACGGCCAGGTCACGCTGTCGCTCGCCGACAAGCGCCTCACCGTTCAATCGGGCAAGAGCCGCTTCGCCCTGCAGACGCTGGCGGCCGACGAGTTCCCGACCGTCGCGCAGGCGAAGGATTTCGGCGCCACGCTCACCGTCCCGCAGAAGTCGTTCCGCCAGTTGCTCGGCATGGTGCACTTCGCGATGGCGCAGCAGGACATCCGCTACTACCTGAACGGCATGCTGCTCGTCGTCGACGGCGACCAGCTGATGGCCGTGGCCACCGACGGCCACCGCCTCGCGTTCTCGTCGATGAAGCTCGAAGGCGGCACGTTCGGCCGCCAGGAAGTCATCGTGCCGCGCAAGACGATTCTCGAGCTGCAGCGCCTGCTCGAAGACATCGACGACACCGTCACCATCGACATCGCGCAAACCCAGGCCAAGTTCACGTTCGGCCAGGTCGAGCTCGTGTCGAAACTCGTCGAAGGCAAGTTCCCCGACTTCCAGCGCGTGATCCCGAAGGCGCACAAGAACACGTTCGAGATCGGCCGTGAAGAACTGCAGCGTTCGCTGCAGCGCGCGGCGATCCTGACCTCGGACAAGTTCAAGGGCGTGCGCTGCATCATCGCGCCGGGCCAGCTGAAGATCATGTCGACCAACGCCGATCAGGAAGAGGCGCAGGAAGAACTCGAGATCGCCTACCAGGGCGATACCGTCGACATCGGCTTCAACGTCACGTATCTGCTCGACGTGCTCGCGAACCTGAAGGTCGACACCGTGCAGGTGAGCCTCGGCGACGCCAGCTCGAGCGCGCTGATTACCGTGCCCGAGAACGACGAGTTCAAGTATGTCGTGATGCCGATGCGCATCTGACGCGCACGACATCAAGACACACACCAGGGGGCGGCAAGCCCCTTTGGCGTTTTTATGGCGAACCGACAACCCGTCCCTTTGGTGCCCTAACGGCGCCTAGGACGGGCCAGGAAAACTGGAGCGGCCCGGCGTTTTCGCAAGAAAGCGCACCGCGCCGCCGCTTGAGTGGCCTCGCAGAACCGGAAGATATCCATGAGTGAACAGCACAATTCGCAACCCGATAACAGCAGCTACGGCGCCTCGTCGATCCAGATCCTCGAAGGTCTGGAAGCGGTGCGCAAGCGCCCCGGGATGTACATCGGCGACACGTCGGACGGCACCGGTCTGCACCACCTCGTGTTCGAGGTGCTCGACAACTCGATCGACGAAGCGTTGGCCGGGTACTGCAACGACATCCACGTGACGATTCACGCCGACAACTCGATTTCCGTGACCGACAACGGCCGCGGGATTCCGACCGACGTGAAGATGAACGACAAGCACGAGCCGAAGCGCAGCGCCGCCGAGATCGTGATGACCGAGCTGCACGCCGGCGGCAAGTTCGACCAGAACAGCTACAAGGTGTCGGGCGGCCTGCACGGCGTGGGCGTATCGTGCGTGAACGCGCTGTCGAGCTGGCTGCGCCTCACCGTGCGCCGCGACGGCAAGAAGCGTTTCATGGAGTTCCACCGCGGCGTCGCGCAGGATCGCGTGCTCGAAGTGGTGGACGGCGTGGAAGTGTCGCCGATGCTCGTGACCGGCGACACCGAGAACCGCGGCACCGAAGTGCATTTCATGGCCGATCCGACCATTTTCGGCACGGTCGAGTATCACTACGACATCCTCGCGAAGCGGATGCGCGAGCTTTCGTTCCTGAACAACGGCGTGCGGATTCGTCTGACCGACCTGCGCTCGGGCAAGGAAGACGATTTCGCGTTCGCCGGCGGTGTGAAGGGCTTCGTCGAGTACATCAACAAGACGAAGACCAACCTGCACCCGACCGTGTTCTTCGCCGACGGCGAGAAGGACGGCGTGGGCGTCGAAGTCGCGATGCAGTGGAACGACAGCTACAACGAGAACGTGCTGTGCTTCACGAACAACATTCCGCAGCGCGACGGCGGCACGCACCTGACCGGCCTGCGGGCCGCGATGACGCGCGTCATCAACAAGTACATCACCGACAACGAAATCGCGAAGAAGGCGAAGGTCGAGACGACCGGCGACGACATGCGCGAAGGGCTGTCGTGCGTGCTCTCCGTGAAGGTGCCGGAGCCGAAGTTCAGCTCGCAGACGAAGGACAAGCTGGTTTCTTCCGAGGTTCGTGCGCCGGTTGAGGAAGTTGTGGCGAAGGCGCTGGAGGAGTTCCTGCTCGAAACGCCGATCGACGCGAAGATCATCTGCGGGAAGATTGTTGAAGCCGCGCGGGCGCGCGATGCGGCGCGGAAGGCGCGTGAGATGACGCGCCGCAAGGGCGTGCTCGACGGCGTCGGCCTGCCGGGCAAGCTCGCGGACTGCCAGGAGAAAGACCCGGCGAAGTGCGAAATCTACATCGTCGAGGGCGACTCGGCAGGTGGCTCGGCGAAGCAAGGGCGTGACCGGAAGTTCCAGGCGATCCTGCCGCTGCGCGGCAAGGTGCTGAACGTCGAGAAGGCACGCTACGACAAGCTGCTGTCGTCGGAGCAGATCGTCACGCTCGTGACTGCGCTTGGGTGCGGGATCGGCAAGGAAGACTACAACCTCGACAAGCTCCGCTATCACCGCATCATCATCATGACCGACGCGGACGTCGACGGTGCGCACATCCGGACGCTGCTGCTCACGTTCCTGTATCGCCAGATGCCGGACATGATCGAGCGCGGGTACGTGTATATCGCGCAGCCGCCGCTTTACAAGATCAAGGCGGGCAAGGACGAGCGGTATCTGAAGGATGACGTGGAGCTGAACGCGCATATGCTGCGGTTGGCGCTGCAAGGGTCGGAGCTGGTGCCGGGTGAGAATGCGCCGGCGATTTCGGGTGATGCGCTTGGGGAGCTGGCCAGGTCGTACCTGCTGTCGCAGAGTGTGATCGATCGGTTGAGCCGGTTGTATGACCCGGCTGCGCTGGAAGCCGTTATGGATGGGGTGGTGATCGATCTCTCCAGCGAGGAGTCGACCGAGGCTTCGGCTAAGGCGCTGCACGCTGCGTTGCATGATGAAGCGCTGAAGAACGAAGTGCGGGTGGTGCCTTCGTATGACGCCGTTCGCGAACAGCGGGCGCTGCATGTCGAGCGGACGCATCACGGCAACGTGCGCGTTTCGGTCATCGACCAGGAATTCCAGCACACGGCGGATTATCAGCAGCTCGTGACCACCGCGAATACGTTCAAGGGGCTTATTGGGGAAGGTGCGGTCATCAAGCGCGGGGAGCGCAGCATGGCCGTGGCGGACTTCAAGAGCGCGATGAAGTGGCTGCTGGCGGATGCTGAGCGGAACGTGTCGAAGCAACGCTATAAGGGGCTGGGGGAGATGAACCCCGAGCAGCTGTGGGAAACGACGATGGATCCGGCAGTGCGCCGGTTGTTGCGTGTGCAGATCGAAGACGCGATCGCGGCGGATGGGATCTTTACTACCCTCATGGGGGATGATGTCGAGCCGCGTAGGGCGTTTATCGAGTCGAATGCGTTGCGGGCGGGGAATATTGACGTTTAACGCAGTGCCAGCTGTCGAATGTCACTATAAGTGAAAAAATCGACACAAAAGCTGAAAATTGAAGACGCATTTGGTGAAAATTTCCGAAGAAATTTGGCGCGTGTTCTGCGCCGTTCCTAGCGGAAATTTTTAAAGGCAAGTGCAAAGCCATAGCGTTGGAGCTCGGCTTTGCAGTACCAAGTTGACGGGTTTGCCCCCTCTGCTTCCCGACAACCGTTCGAATTCCGTTGCATTCGCAAACCCCGCTTTCCGTATGGTTCGCGGGGTTTTTTATTTGCTTTTCTGGATTTTGGTTTCCCTTGACAGCCGAGCGAATTCGGCCACGCTTTCCTACTCGCCAGGGATTTATGCTCCCTTGTCACGAAAGTTGGCCCATACGCCTTGGCTTTGTCGACGAAAGCTATCGCGAGGGATTTGTAACATTGGACACCACGAGGACGCAGAAGAAAAACGTCCGGGCAACCAGTCGTGCTCACGCGGGTGATAGGTGGCTCAAATTTCTTTGAATCGACGGAAGAGCCCTTTCCTCTCGCTAGTCCCGCGCGTAGTTAGCGAGCCAAATACAACAACTCGCCGGTTAAGCGCATGAGAGGTCCGGATAGGCATGCAGTGCAAAATGCAGTACATTTGCACGACATTGTTACTGAGGCGCCGCTATGTCACGCCTGAAAGACGAAACCCTTTCCATCCGCACTTCTGCCGACATCAAGCAATTGCTGCGCATGGCTGCTGCGCATGAGCGCAGGTCGGTGGCATCAATGATCGAGATTCTTGTGCTGGAGTATGCGCAGCAACACGGCTTGCACGCAGACGGTCCTAAGCACGCGTCACCCAAGAGAACACAGTCGAAATGAATCGTCCGTCGCCAACCGTCACCCTCGGCCAGCTCGAAGGCCACCTTTGGGAATCCGCCAACATCCTGCGCGGCCCCGTGGATGCGGCTGACTTCAAAACCTACATCTTCCCGTTGTTGTTCTTCAAGCGCGTCTGCGATGTCTGGGACGAGGAGTATCAGGAGATTGTTGAGGAGACTGGCGACGAGCAACTCGCCTGGTTCCCGGAATCGCACCGATTTCAGATCCCGGAAGACTGCCACTGGAACGACGTCCGCACCAAAGCCAGCAACGTCGGGGCAGCGCTGCAACGCGCGATGCGCGAAATTGAGAAGTCCAATCCAGACACGCTGTATGGCGTGTTCGGCGACGCGCAGTGGTCCAACAAGGAACGCCTGTCCGACGCGCTACTCAAGGATCTGATTGAGCATTTTTCGGCGCTGCCACTCGGCAACGACAACGTCAACTCAGACCTCCTCGGAGATGCCTACGAGTATCTGATCAAGAAGTTCGCGGACGCAACGAACAAGAAAGCGGGCGAGTTCTATACCCCGCGCAGCGTGGTACGGCTGATGATCGACATGCTAGACCCCAAGGAAGCCGAGACTATCTACGACCCGGCCTGCGGCACTGGCGGCATGTTGCTGGCTGCCGTGCAGCACGTCAAAGAGATGCATGGCGACGTTAAACGCCTGTGGGGCAAGCTGTACGGGCAGGAAAAGAACCTCACCACTTCATCCATCGCGCGGATGAACCTGTTCCTACATGGCATTGAGGACTTCCAGGTAGTGCGCGGTGACACGCTGCGCAACCCAGCCTTCTTCGAGGGCGACCGGCTGGCCACCTTTGATTGCGTGATCGCAAATCCGCCGTTTTCGTTGGAAAAGTGGGGCGAGGACCTGTGGCTGAACGATCCCTTTGGCCGCAACTTTGCCGGTCTACCACCGTCATCCAGCGGGGACTTCGCTTGGGTGCAGCACATGGTCAAGTCGATGGCAGACGTGACCGGCCGGATGGCGGTGGTGCTACCCCAGGGTGCCCTGTTCCGCAAAGGTGTCGAAGGCAGCATCCGCCAAAAACTGCTGGAGTTGGATCTGATCGAGGCCGTGATTGGGCTCGGCCCCAATCTGTTCTACGGAACAGGGCTCGCTGCATGCATCCTGGTACTGCGTAAGCGCAAACCGACCAAGCACAAGAAGAAGGTGCTGATCGCCGATGCCTCACGACTGTTCCGTCGGGGGCGTGCCCAAAACTATCTGGAGCCCGAGCACGCCGCCGGGATCCTGGGCTGGTATCGCGGCTTTGCCGACGTTCAGGACGCGGTTCGTGTGGTCATGCTCGACGAGATCAAGGCCGAGGGCTGGACCCTAAACATTTCGCGCTACGTCCTGCCACCACTGCAAGAAGACATCCCACCACTGCCTGACGCCATCGCGACATTCAAGGATGCGCTTACCCGCTGTCGCGAGGCAGAAGAGCGGCTTGGGCAGATCATGACTGAAGGGGGATGGCTGCAATGACTTCAGACCGCGCCTTCAAGGACAACAAGATCTTCACTGAAGAGATGGCGGACGCTGCGCGTGCGCGACTGAAGGAAAAGTTTGCCCAAATGGCACAAGATAAAACTGGTAGCCCTAAGCGCATCAGCCAACGAGAGCTGGAAAGCTACCTGTGGGGCGCTGCCGTGCTTCTGCGCGGCCTCATCGACGCAGGTGACTACAAGCAGTTCATCTTCCCGTTGCTGTTCTACAAGCGCGTGTCGGATGTCTGGGACGAGGAATACCAAGTGGCGCTGGTCAACTCGGACGGCGATCTTTCCTACGCGCAGTTTAGCGAGAACCACCGCTTCCAGATCCCTGCGGGTGCGCATTGGAATGACATGCGACAGACCCCGAAGAACGTCGGCGCAGCCATTCAGAAGGCCATGCGCGCCATCGAGACGGCCAACCCGGATCTGCTCGATGGCATCTTCGGCGATGCCCCCTGGACCAACCGCGAGCGCCTACCCGACGAAACGCTGAAGAACCTGATCGAGCACTTCTCGACCCAAACGCTGTCGGTGGCCAATGTCCCCGAGGACGAGCTGGGCAACGCCTACGAATACCTGATCAAGAAGTTCGCGGACGACTCCGGCCATACGGCCGCCGAGTTTTACACCAACCGCACCGTTGTCCACCTGATGACGCAACTCCTGGCGCCGCAGGCGGGCGAGTCGATCTACGACCCCACGTGCGGCACAGGCGGCATGTTGATCTCAGCGCTGGACGAAGTGAAGCGCTCCGGCGGCGAATACCGCACGCTCAAGCTGTACGGGCAGGAGCGCAACTTGATCACCTCATCCATCGCCCGCATGAACTTGTTCCTGCACGGAGTGGAGGACTTCGAGATCATCCGGGGCGACACCCTGGCCGCCCCCAAGCACATCGAGGGTGATCGTCTACGCGAGTTTGATGTGATCCTGGCCAACCCGCCGTACTCCATCAAGCAGTGGAACCGCGAGGGTTGGAGTAGTGACAAGTGGGGCCGCAACTTGCTGGGCACGCCGCCGCAGGGCCGCGCCGACTATGCGTTCCAGCAGCACATCCTGACCAGCCTCACGGCCAAGGGCCGCTGTGCTGTGCTCTGGCCACATGGCGTATTGTTCCGCAACGAGGAACAGGCGATGCGCGCCAAGATGGTCGAACAGGATTGGGTCGAGGCCGTCATCGGCCTGGGGCCGAACCTGTTCTACAACTCTCCGATGGAATCGTGCATCGTCATTTGCAACCGCAAGAAGACAGCAGCACGGAAAGGCAAAGTGATCTTCGTCGATGCGGTGAACGAGGTTACCCGCGAGCGAGCACAGAGCTTCCTCAAGCCCGAGCACCAGGAGCGCATCCTGGCCGCCTACAAGACGTTTGTGGATGTACCCGGTTTCGCCAAGGTCGCCACCTTGACCGAGATCCGTGTGAACGGCGGCAACCTGTCGATCCCACTATACGTGAAGCGTATCGCTGCAACTGTCGCCACTGACGGGAATAGCGGCGCGATATCGCTGCGCTCGTCCTGGGAGCAGTGGCAAAACGAAGGCCGCGCCTTCTGGCAGCAGATGGACGCGCTGGTGGAAACGCTGGATGGACTGATCATGGAGGACATCGAGCGTGTCTGATAACAAGAACAAAAACCTTAAACCCGGCTGGCTCCAGGTGAAGTTCGGCGACGTGGTGCGGCTCTCGAAGGCACGCAGCCAAGATCCGCTGGCCGATGGCTTTGAACGCTACGTTGGTCTGGAACACCTCGAACCAGGCGATTTGCGCATCCGCAGTTGGGGCAACGTTGCTGACGGCGTTACCTTCACCAGCGTGTTTCAACCTGGGCAGGTGTTATTCGGCAAGCGCCGCGCCTACCAACGCAAGGTGGCCGTGGCAGATTTCTCTGGCGTGTGTTCTGGTGACATCTACGTGCTGGAGACCAAGGACGCGAAGGTCTTGCTACCGGAGTTGCTGCCATTCATTTGCCAGACCGATGCCTTCTTTGATCACGCAGTGGGCACATCTGCCGGCTCCTTGAGCCCGCGTACCAACTGGTCGAGCTTGGCGAATTTCGAGTTTGCACTGCCTCCGATAGATGGGCAGTTAGAGATAGTCAGCGCCATTGCCGCAATTGATGAGTGTTTCGAAGCCTGCACAACATTGCAAGTCAACGGAAGTACCGTGCTGCAGTCACTGCTCGATCGCATGTGGCGCACGTTTCCTAAGCAGAAGATTGGCGCTCTTATTGACCAAGGGCTGATTACTCCGCCTCAAGACGGCAATCATGGTGAGAAACACCCGAAGGCGGCTGACTATGTGCCCGAAGGCGTGCCGTTTGTGATGGCTTCAGATTTGAAGGGGGGGCAAGTTGACCTCACGGGGTGCAGCAAAATCCCCCATTCACTCGCCCGCACGCTGAGGATTGGCTTTGCCAGATCAGGCGATGTTCTTTTGAGCCACAAAGGAACAGTTGGAGAGGTCGCTAGACTGAGAGATTTGACGACGGATTTTGTCATGCTGTCCCCGCAGGTTACGTACTACCGAGTGATCAACGGAGCCAAACTCGAACCTGACTGGCTCTACTTCGCATTTCAAACGCCCGGATTTAAGCGCCTCCTTGAGCAGTACGGAAAGCAGTCAACCAGGGCTTACGTGGGGATAACAACCCAGCGGGAACTTTCAATTCCGATTGCGCAGGTGCCAGACCAGCGGGAGGTGATTGCAGAACTCGTCGCGGTAGAAGTAGCAATCGCAGGAGCAGCGGAACGTGCAGCCTCTGTAGCCAATATGCGGCAGCGTCTGCTTACTGAAGCGCTAGCTGGAGGTGATCACAATGTTCACTGAATCCAACACCGTTGAAGCCTACGTCCGCGATCTGCTCGCAGGCCCTATGAAGGTCATCTCCGCCAACACGGTTCAGGAACTGCAAACCGGCTATGGCTTCAGTCCCAAAGGCATTGGCTGGCGCTACGCAGCGCCGGGTGAAGTGCCGCGCCAGATTCAGGAAGTGCTGGTTGAGCCCTGGCTGCGCGATGCGCTGATCCGCCTCAACCCCGAGATTGCCACTCAGGCCGACCGGGCTGACGAGGTGCTCTACAAGCTGCGCGCCATTGTCTTGTCGGTGCGCTCGGATGGCCTGATCCGCGCAAACGAGGAAATGACCGCCTGGATGCGCGGCGAGCGCTCGATGCCCTTCGGCCCCAACAACGAGCATGTGCCGGTGCGGCTGATCGACCTGGATGATCTGTCGCAGAACCAGTACATCGTCACCCAACAGTTCATCTACCGTGCCGGACCTACCGAGCGCCGCGCCGATCTGGTGCTGTTGGTCAACGGTTTGCCGCTGGTGCTGATCGAGGCCAAAACGCCGGTCAAGAAGTGCATTAGCTGGGTCGATGGCGCGGTGCAGGTGCGCGACGACTACGAAAAGTTTGTGCCGGAGCTCTTCGTCTGCAACGTGTTCTCAGTAGCCACCGAGGGCAAGGCCTACCACTATGGGTCCATCGGGCTGCCGGTCAAGGATTGGGGGCCGTGGCACCTGGACGGTGGCGATGCGCAGCACCACCCACTGAAGTCGCTCAAGCTGTCGGTCGAGAGCATGCTGCGGCCGCATGTGGTGCTGGACATCCTCGGCAGCTTCACCTTGTTCGCAACGGACAAGAAGAAGCGTCGTATCAAGATCATTTGCCGCTATCAGCAGTATGAGGCGGCCAACAAGATCGTCGAGCGCGTGCTGGCGGGCTATCCCAGAAAGGGTTTGATCTGGCACTTCCAGGGCTCGGGCAAGTCACTGCTGATGGTGTTCGCCGCGCAGAAGCTGCGCATGCATGCCGGCCTGAAGAACCCCACCGTTCTGATCGTGGTGGACCGCATCGATCTCGATACGCAGATCACAGGCACCTTCACCGGGGCGGACATTCCCAATCTGGAAAAGGCCGACACGCGCGAAAAGCTACAGCAATTGCTGGCGCAGGATGTGCGCAAGATCATCATCACGACGATCTTCAAGTTCGGCGAGGTCACAGGCAGCCTGAACGACCGCAGCAACATCATCGCGCTGGTGGACGAAGCCCACCGCACCCAGGAAGGTGACCTGGGCCGCAAAATGCGCGAAGCCCTGCCCAAGGCGTTTCTGTTCGGCCTGACCGGCACGCCGATTAACCGCGCCGACCGTAACACCTTCTACGCCTTCGGTGCCGACGAAGACGAAAAGGGCTACATGAGCCGCTACGGCTTCGAAGAGTCGATCCGCGATGGCGCCACGCTGAAGCTGCACTTCGAGCCTCGGCTGATCGACCTGCACATCGACAAGGCCGCGCTGGACGCGGCCTACAAAGACCTGACCGGCGGCCTGTCGGATCTGGACAAGGATAACCTCGCCAAGACCGCCGCGAAGATGGCCGTGCTGGTCAAGACGCCCGAGCGCATCCGCAAGGTGTGCGAGGACATCGTCGAGCATTTCCAGACCAAGGTGGAGCCTAACGGCTTCAAAGGTCAGATCGTCACGTTCGACCGGGAGTCCTGCCTGCTGTTCAAGACCGAACTGGACAAGCTGCTGCCACCGGAGGCCACCGACATCGTGATGTCGGTGCAGGCGTCCGACAAGAAAGAGCACCCTGAGTATGCCCCCTACGACCGCAGCCGCGATGAGGAAGAGCGATTGCTCGACCGCTTCCGCGACCCTACCGATCCGTTGAAACTGATCATCGTAACGGCCAAGCTGCTAACCGGCTTCGACGCGCCCATCCTGCAGGCGATGTACTTGGACAAACCGTTGCGTGACCATACGTTGCTGCAGGCGATCTGCCGGGTGAACCGTACTTATTCCGAACAGAAGACGCACGGTCTAATCGTGGACTACTTGGGCATCTTCGACGACGTGGCCGCTGCGCTGGAATTCGACGACCAGAGCGTCAGGCAGGTGGTCAGCAACATTCAGGAGTTGAAGGACAGGCTACCCGAAGCGATTCAGAAATGCTTGAATTTCTTCCAGGGCTGCGATCGCACGCTGCAAGGCTACGAAGGCCTGATCGCGGCGCAACAGTGCTTGCCCAATAACGAGGTGCGCGACAACTTCGCAGCCGAATACAGCCTGCTCAACAAGATCTGGGAAGCGCTGTCACCTGATACGGTGCTGGGGCCCTTCGAGAAGGATTACAAGTGGCTATCGCAGGTGTACCAGTCGGTGCAGCCGTCCAGCGGCCATGGCAAGCTGATCTGGCATTCTCTCGGTGCCAAGACCATTGAGCTGATCCATCAGAACGTGCATGTGGATGCGGTACGAGATGACCTCGACACTCTGGTACTGGATGCCGACTTGCTTGAAGCGGTGCTTTCGAACCCCGACCCGAAGAAGTCCAAGGAGATCGAGATCAAGCTCAACCGAAGGTTGCGCAAGCACGCGGGTAACCCGAAGTTCAAGAAACTGTCGGAACGGCTCGACGCGCTGAAAGACCGTTTTGAGTCTGGACAGATCAACAGTGTCGAGTTTTTGAAGCAGTTGCTGGAGATCGCCAAGGAAACCCTGCAGGCCGAGAAGGAGGTCCCGCCTGAGGAAGACGAGGATCGCGGAAAGGCAGCACTGACCGAGCTTTTTAACGAAGCGAAGACTGCCGAGACGCCCATCATGGTCGAGCGAGTGGTGGCAGACATCGACGAGATTGTGCGCCTGGTCCGCTTCCCCGGTTGGCAAGGAACGCAAGCCGGTGAGCGTGAGGTGAAGAAGGCGCTGCGCAAGGCCCTCTTCAAGTACAAGCTGCATGCGGATGAGGAACTGTTCGAGAAAGCCTACAACTACATCCGGCAGTATTACTGAGGGGAAAAATGAGCGATATCTCGTGTCGGACTTGGTCTTACCCTGGTGCGCGTTGGTGGAAATTCGACTTCCACAGACGTGTCGATTACATTGAGATGCTCTACAACCCAGTTCGTCGGCACGGTTTCGCTGACGACCTGTCACCCATAGAGTTTGAACGGCGCTATGTGCCAAACGGCTCGTGAGTGTCTATGAAACTCTGGTCGGTTCAGGTTGCCCATTTCACCGCCTCAAGAGCTGGCTCGTGATTGATGATTCGGTTTAATGGGCGTATCACCTGAACACAAGCGTTCTCAACCAGGAGCCGCATTCATCCTGCTCAACACCGGCGCGGTATTCGGGATGCGAAGGCACAGTAGCAGATTGAAGACTGGCTGGCCGAAGTACACGGCACAAGCAGACGCTAGCGCGTCGTTAGTTATGCTGAGCCATGGCGTGAACAAGCCAAAGACCCGTGTCAGGCACCTCGTATTCCGAAAGCTGATTGCGTCGTTCGATACAGCGCTACGAGTCCCAAGACAGATTTCGGTCGAAGTATCTAAGCACGCGACCGCTCTGACGAACATGATACGAAGGCTCTGTTTCGCTTCGGTCGTGCGGTGGACGCCTCACCATCGCACGCGGCGCTAGCTATGACCCTAGGAAAGTCGGTATATTGACTAACTCAAAGTTCTTCAGATTGATTTCCGGGGATTTCACGTGTCGCACACGCTCACAGCAAAAGAACAAACGCTGCAGAAGATTTTCAGCGATGAATATGTGTTTACGATTCCAGGCTATCAGCGTCCCTATTCTTGGGGAAACGACCAAGCGCAGGAACTCCTTGATGACTTGCTGAGTGCGCTCGAAGTCTCCCCAGAACAGCTCGGGGATTGTGTGCCGTACTTTCTTGGCAGCATCGTCCTCATAAAGAGTGAAACTTCACCAGACGCGACAGTTGTGGATGGGCAGCAGCGCTTGACCACGCTGACGCTGCTTCTTTCAGCCATCAGAGCCACAATCAGCGACTGTGCGGTGCAGGCAGGCATCACGAAACGTATCTACGAGCACGGCGATGTCGTCTCGGCCACCGAAGCGAGCTACCGGCTGTCGTTGCGCGAGCGAGACAGAGATTTTTTCCGTCAGTACATCCAACACGAGGACGGCCTCGCCAAACTCATTGAGCTGAACTCGACTCTGCCGACTAGCGCGCAGGAGCGCTTGCGGTCCAATGCCAAGGTCTTCATGAGCGGCCTGTCGAAGTTGCAGGAGGTTGAACTCAAGAGACTGGTCCAGTTCATAATCACGCGTTGCTACCTCGTTACCGTGGCAACACCGGACCTTGATTCTGCGTATCGCATTTTTGGTGTTCTTAATAGCCGCGGTCTCGATTTGAGTGCCACGGATATTTTGAAAGCAGAAATCATCGGGGGCATTGAACCCGTTCTGCGAGAGATGTACACGAAAAAGTGGGAAGATGCAGAGGAGGACCTAGGGCGCGACGAGTTCGGCGACTTATTCAGCCATATCCGCATGGTGTACCGCAAAGCCAAGCCGCAGGGGACATTGCTGAAGGAATTCAAGGAGCATGTTACACAGACAGCCGAATCACAGACGCTTGTCGACTCTGTTCTTCTACCGATGGCGAGAGCTTTCGCTGCTCTCACCGATGCTGATTACGCCAGCACAATGCATGCGGAGTTAGTGAACGAGCATCTGCGTTGGCTTAACAAGCTGGAATTCAAGGACTGGTTGCCACCGGCCTTGGCCTTTTACGTTCGGCATTCCGAGCATCCGGACTTGATGCTGACTTTCTTCCGCGACCTCGAACGCCTTGCATATTCGATGCTCGCGCGAAAAATTGGGGTCAATGGCCGTATCGAACGCTTCTCGGCGTTAACGGGCGCCATCGAAAATGGCCAGAATCTGTTCGCCGAGGCATCACCGCTGCAACTTTCCCCGAGTGAGCAATTCGACGCCTATTCGGTGCTGAACGGCCCGCTGTATGACACACACTCTGCACGTGCCGTAGCACTATTGCTCTTACGCCTGGACCGTCTTTTGTCCGATGGCGCGGCGGTGTACGAACATGAGGTCGTCTCGGTCGAACATGTGATGCCCCAACAGCCCGCGCCGAATGGCCAATGGGCGATGTGGGTTCCCGATGCGAAAATCTATCAAAGCTGGGTCCATCGGCTTGGCAACCTCGTGCTACTGAGCCGCAAGAAGAATAGCTCCGCGAGCAACCGAGAGTTTTCCTGGAAGAAGAATTCCTATTTCACCAAAGGCGGTGTTTCCGGGTTCGCTCTTACAACGCAAGTGCTGCAGCATTCGGAGTGGACCGTGGACATCATGCAGGCGCAGCAGGCTTCGATGATGCAGGTGTTCGAGACGCACTGGCGTCTGGAGGAGCGCAAGAGCAAATCGGAAATTGCGAAGGAATTGCTTGGCGAACTGTCATCGGATAGCGATGGCATCTACTTCGAGCTGGAAAGCGCCAAGCACGGCCTTGCCGCAGTGGCGCGGAAAAGTAGCAGCGCGTTCACGATTCTTGCGCAGTCGCAAGCGCGATTGGACTGGACAGGACAACCACATTCATATCAGCAGTTACGAGAAAGTTTGCGGACGTTTGGTTCTCTACAGCTGTCCGCGGACGGCTCTCATCTGGTTTTCACGCAGGATGTGAACTTCGTCAGCCCCAGCGCCGCGTCCGCTACCGTCTTGGGCAGAACGGACAACGGGCGGAATTCGTGGCGCCTCAAAGGAACGACGATTACCTATGCCGCATGGCAGGACAATTTGCCGGCCGACAAGTCGCCGAGCGAGACCGAAGGCGATGACCGGTAATTTCTGAGGCGAAGTTAGGTCCTCTGAACCCGCCGGTCAAGCTGCTTAGCAAGCTCGTTGCACACCGGTACCTGTCTGTCGCACTGACCTAAGCAACGGGCTGGCGCGACAGATGGGTACCGACATCAAACATCCGCCGATTGCCATTCGGCAAAGAGCATCCGCTCGACCTCGAGCATGGTTGTTTCATGCGCTTGAAGCAGGTCGCCGAGATGCTTCTGGTCAACCAACTCGACAGAGTTCAAATGCGCGTTTTCGTTCGCCTGCGCATTGAAGAACTGATTTGTGACACAGACTTTTTCGAACGACACATTGGGGTGCCTACGTCGGTAGAACGCTTCGCCAGCCACAACCTCTTTCACAGCGTCCCATCCGAGTTTTGTTCCATCAATTCCGCTGGACTTGGCCTGAATAAGCTGACCTCGATTTCCGTCAATGGCCACAATGTCGACGCCGTTGTCATTCGTGCCCGGTGTCCGGTAGCAGTTATACCCACGCTTGCTCCAAAGTGCACCTACAAGGCACTCGAAGTGTTGCCACCCCATACGCTGTGCCATATCCAGCGTGATGCGTTCATCCAGGCCGTCACTCTGCGAGTGCGGCACCACGTCCGTGAGGTTAAAGTCGGACGGCACCACGTCTCCGGCGCCGTTGAGCATGTCCTCTGACAACCCTCTCTTATGAGCTAGCAACTGGTCGAGCTTGACGTCGAAAGTCATAAAGTCGTCAGCCCAAACAGTTGGGTAATACACGTACACAGGCTTCGTCTGATTGATGCGGTACGCACGGTCGGTGGCCTGGTCTTCTTTGGCCGGATTCCATGTGCGCGAGTAATGGATAACGTGGTTCGCCGCCTGGATGTTTACGCCGAACCCGACGGCGACCGGCGAAAGAACAAGGACACCGAAGC
The DNA here is from genome assembly GCF_003853705.1 of Burkholderia sp. Bp8992. Lineage (GTDB taxonomy): Bacteria > Pseudomonadota > Gammaproteobacteria > Burkholderiales > Burkholderiaceae > Burkholderia. The sequence goes on from NZ_QTQI01000047.1 coordinate 27,624, forward strand.
CCGGCGTGTCTTGAAAGGCCTTGATTCTCTTTTGCCGACTGGCGACGTGACTCGAGGACGCACTTGTATCACCGTTAATGATGTCGGGACGATACCCGAATTCGGCTTCGATGTAATGCTGCAGGAGTCGCTGAATCTCCCGGAACTCGCAAAAGACGATTGCCTTCTCGCCCTTCGCTCTGATTTCCGAGAGCTGCCCGAGTAGCCAATTGAGCTTCGGGGATTTCGCACGATAGTCGCCCAATGGTTCCGGCTTGAACACGCTTAGACCGTGCACTCGTGGGTCAGCACATACCAGCCTTAGGTAGTGTAGCAACCCGAGGTGATTCTTGAACGGCGTCGTATGGTTGGGCTCCTGGCGCCGTTTGAATCCATCCACCGCCTTCGCGTAAAGGTTCCGCTGAACGCCAGAAATTGAGAGCCGCCGGCAATCTTCGACAACGATTTTCGGAGGTAGCCCCGTATCGACCTCAGTCTTCAGGCGCCGGAGAATCTGGGGCGAGATGCGAGCGCGCAATTCTTCGACACGAGCTTTTTCTTCGTCAGTCTTCGCCTCAATCGGCTTCCGGTACCGCTCACCAAAGTCGTTCAAGGCACCGAGCAAGCCCGGTTGCACATAGTCGAAGAGACACCACATATCGGCCAAGGTGTTCTCCACCGGCGTCCCGGTGCATGCAATCCTGAACGCGACATTCTGCTTCTTGGCGGCCCGGGTCACCATTGCAGCTGGGTTCTTGATGCGCTGCGCCTCGTCGCACACCATCAAGGACCACTTTTGTGCCGCAAACGAAAACTCCAAGTCTCGCAATGTCTCGTATGTCGTCAAAACCACCTTGGCATCGCCAATCCAGTTGGGCTTCAAAAACTTGACCAGGCCATCCTCGGTCTGCAAGCGTTGGTCTATCTGGCTGCGCGGTACGCGAAACGCGGCAAGACTTTCGCCGTATGCAGTCAATAGGGGCAATGCTCCAGGCTGAAAGAACTTGTTAGCTTCCTCTGCCCAGTTTTCCAGCAGTGAGACCGGCGCGACTACGAGCATTGGATTGATGATGGGGTCCCTCTCCAGCAACCAGGCCATAAGCGCCAGCAATTGGAAGGTCTTACCCAGCCCCATGTCGTCTGCAAGGATTGCGCCGCGAACCTGGTAATCGGTTTGCAGACTGAAGAGATGCTGCATCCACGCGAGACCCGCTTGTTGATGCGGCAACAATGAGAACTCCGGGCGAATGCTTTCCGGAAGCTTCGGACGAGCAGGTACGGCCTGCAGCGCTTCACGACGCAACTCTTCGTATTCGAGTGCCTGAATGTTTGCACGCAGAACTAGCTGCTTTTTGGCCACGCTTTCGCTGGGCCGGTTGCGCGCGTTTTCCGGGTCAAACTGCTTACCCGACTCCAAATCTGAAAAGACGCTCTCGAACGTCGAGATGATTTCTTTCGCATCAGTCAGCGAAATGGGGTCCTTGAGCCAAGGGACGTCGAGCTGAACCACGCCTTTCGCGTCAGCGACCTGTACATCATCCTTCAGCTTCTCAATAGCAAGCTTGTTGGTCGGCACGGCCACCGGCTCGCCACCGTCCTTCGACTGATAAACAATGACAGGCAGAATGTTGTCAGGAAACCAACCTTCACCCTCGTCCTTCTTCGCGATATACGGCGAATGGTAGGGCTTCTCCACACCAATCGATTCGATGCGCGCAGAGTAGCCAGCCAGGTTGTGGACCTGAGCGTAGGAGACCAGCGTCGGAGGAATGCGACGCTGTGCCAGTGCAGCCGACAATTCTTTGAGTTGCTGCTCCGAATCTCCCTGCAGAGCAAGGTCATAGCCCTGCCAGGCAAGCAGTTGGTGGCCCTGCGCCAGCGACCTGGAGAGAGCCAAGATGAACGCGGAAAGTTCGTTGTCGTCGAGCCAATGCGTCTTCGAGGAGGTCGGTCCGCTCGCCACTGCAGATTCGATAAGCAGGCCGATACGTACTGGATAGCCCGCAGCATTTCGCTCGAACGTCGGTACGAAGCGTTCGTAGTCGAGGCCGGCGTCTTCACGAGCACGTTCGAATTGTGATTCTTCGATGACGTCAATCGCATCTGCACCGAGTGCCGCGAAGGGGTTGAGCAAAAAAGCTTGGGCCCGAGAACCTGCCACCCGCCGTCCGGGCAACCGCCTTATTTCACGAAGCACGGTCTTCACCTTCGGTGTGACTAGAACCTGGACGATTCCCTCCTGCGTTGTAATGTCGTACCGGTCGCGAACTTCTCGTGCTCTGTCGAACGTGTCGAGCCAGTCATCAGGTGCTCCGTCGAAGCTCGGCACGATTTCGACTACGTGGTCGTCTACAACTGCCACCGAGCGCCGCAGACCTATAGTGAGCTTTTCCGGACTCAAAACCACCGAGCGGTAGAGAAAATCATCAAGTCTTGCTTCGGCATCGACTGCGAGCTTGCGAATCCGCCCCCACCCTTGCCGGTTGGCTAAATCAGAGTGGTCCTCGTCGCCACGGCGCGAGAATGCAATGACCGCATTAAAAAGCTTCCATTGCGCGGGACGCATCAGCATCTCTGCGGCGCCTTCTAACATCACGGGCCCCGTGATAGTGCCTTGAAATTCACGGCCGCCGTCGATGCGCCATCCATCTATCGCAATAGAGAACTCGTGGTCGGTCAACGAATGGTTGCTTCGCAGATGCTGACGGAATTCCGTGAAAGGCGGTATTCGGAGTACATCGCGCAGCTGCCCGTAGTCCGGTCGTTCAAGGATGTCGTATAAAGACTGCCAATCCAACAAGAACTCGTCCTCGACCGGGCTGACGAGGCCATCATCGGTCAGTTGTGTGAGGTAGCCGCCAACGAGGTCTCCATCGACCATCGCTCCCGTGCTTTGAGTTCGCCGAGTTAGAACGATGCCCTTATCCGACCAGTGTCGCTTCCAGGTGATGACGTCTCGCGCTTTTGCTTGCTTGAATAATTTGAACACGGTTTCGCCTTATTTCCACCAACCCTTGCCCGGCTTCACACGGAAGCCCCATTCCATCAAAACGCGGCCGATACGCTCGTCACCTTCACCACCGCGCACCCACAAGTTTCCGCCGAGTGCAGTCCTGTCCTCGATTTGCAGACCATGCGTTGCCGCAAATCGCTTGAGCGCAACGTGGGAGTAGGATTCGTGCGCTTCGGTTCGATTTTGCGAAGAGCCAACGTTCTCACGGGAGGAGACGTTACTCGTCGACTTCGTAGGCTCGTTTGCGGCCTTGGTTCTACCTGAAGCACGCAAAGTTTCGGCTGAAGGAAGAATCTGAAAACTCTCACGCAGTGTTGCCTCGAACATCTCCTCCCATCGATTCCAGCCATGAATGCCGTCACCATGCTTTAGCCACAGCATGCTTTTTGATTGCTTCAACGAATTGCGTTCATTTTTCCCGAGCTTCAATGTCTGATTTGTATTGAATGGCAGAGAGCGACTGGCGTCATAGCCATAAAACGCGTTTCCGAGACCACTAAATTCGACAGCGACCAACTTGCCCATCGTCATAATGAAGGCGTTGTTCGCGCCAGAGGCGTCGAGTTCGCGAGTCAGGCCCTTCATTCTCTTACGCAGCGCGACCAGGTCAGGTTCACGTGAATTGCGCGCAGTCGAGCCTAATGCGAACTCGATGTCATCGATGGATTTAACGTATCGCTTCCAAAACTCCATTCGCCGACGGTCGGCAAGACCGTCCTCCGCCAACTTCGTAAAGAAGGTCTCGATAAATTCGAGCTTCAACCAGTCAGAGACCATTGCTCGAGCCGCAGGCTCGACGCCACCCCATCGGGTCGCATTTGAAGGTAGCCACGGATTGCCCCACCAGGCGACAGCATGGTCGCGCAGTCTCGGGTGCAAGGGGGTGCCAGAGACCTCAGCGTATCGGTCAAGGACCAGAATCGTTCCTCGGTCGCGGAGCACCTCATTGTGTGCAAGCAGACCAAGCAAGCGGGGTAGCAACCTCACAAACTCATCGTCATCGAGCTTCGTCGCGCCCTCAACTTGCGTAAGCACGAGCTGGCGCAGAAACCACGACTCCTTTCCGATTTGAAGTTGCTCGCAAATGTGGTCTATGCGCGACGTATCGCCTTCGAGCAACTCGCCCACATATCGTGTGCACGGGGACTCATCAAAAAGCTGTCTGTTTTCGATTGCCGTGTCGACCCATGAAGGGTTCGACCTGCTATCACGTATCTTGGGGTTCCGGTCGTGAAGGTAGTCTCGCAGGGTCAGCCAGTTCTTCCTTCCCGAGGACGCCACCCCACATGCATCTACGTCGAAGGAGAAGTAGCTCTTTGCGAGTCCTTGATAGCAGCGCCTGTATGACGCGGTCTTGGTTATGTAGCCATCAACGCTGTCCAGGATATGCTGCAAGCGTGGTCGGTCCTCCATCACGCACTCGCCTTGGGGACGGTGTGGAATACATAGGCCAAAGGACAGAAGATAGGCATCGCGGAACGTGGACACTTCGTGGCTCTGCCAATACCGTCGCACCGCGTCGAGCTGATGGTCATGAACAGGTTCTCGGCCAACACGAGATTTCGCGCGCGCTTTCAACTGTTCGAGAAGCACGTCGATTTCAGTGCCCGGGCTAATCGGCTGCGTCTCTTCGCTGACCGACGATTGCAGCAAAGACGCCAGGTAGTTTAGTGCGCTCATCGCAATGCACAGTCGCCAAAGTTCCCCGATTGCGCCGGGGCCGGAGACCTATCCTCGCCAACACCTAGGAACTCAAGGCGCATCTCGACGCGGCGACTTTCCTCGTCGGTTTCCTTCGAGTCATTGAACGAATATCCGCCGACCAAAAACAGATTTCGCACGTCCAGCTTTTGCGCCTCGTCGAGCACACTCGCACCAGTCGTTGCAAACATACTGCACAACACCCGCTCGCTGCGCTGGAGACTCAGATCCAGGTTGCTCAGGTACGTGCCGGTTCTGTCTGTATAGCCTTCGACAACCACACGCTTCAGTACGCGCTTGCCCAGGTCATCGTTCGCCAATGTCAGGATTTCAGGAACGAACTGACGCAACACCGCTTCCTGCTCGGGCGCCAGGTTTGATTTCCCGAACGCAAAACGGGCGCGGTCACCAAAATCGATGACATGTCGGTTGCGGTCTATCTTGATACCGTCGTACCGCTTGGCGGCACTTTGAAACCGGTCGAGAATAAGCTCTATGTCCTTTCGATGCTGCTCTTCGCGCTTTTCTTTCTCCGTCACGTTCTTGGTCACGGCGAGCAGCGCCACCCCCATGACCACGAGGAAGAGCACCATCAGTGCGGTCATCAAGTCAGCAAAGGAAATCCAGAAGGGCTTTTCCGCCTCGTCGCGACTTCCGCGCTTGACGACGATTTGAGTTCCAAACATCGTCTAGTTCCTCGCTGGTGTCAGGGTGCTCATGGAGGCGAGCGTTACCTCCAGCTCACCGACTGCAGACGAAAGCAACCCTACTGCCGAGGTCAGTTTTGTATGGAACTCGGCATTCGCTTTTTCCAACGTACGCTTGACCTCAGTTGCAAAAGCGCCGTGCGCTTCAGCGAGAACCTGGCTTACACCAGCGAGATACTCGTCCGCCTGCTTTTGCGCCGCTCCAAGATGGCTTGTGGATGTCTCAATGCGATTGAGAATGTCACCGGTCAACGCAGCTTCCCTTCTCGCAGCATCGACGGTGGCGCGCAATTCCGTAACAAGCTGGCCGATGCTATCGCGATGAGCGCGGTAGTCGCTCAGCAGTTCCTGGATTGCTCCCGCACCGCTCGTCAAATTCCCGGCTGTCGCTGCGAGTTTGGTTGAGACGTCGGTGGTTTGCCCCATGACACCGGCGACGCGCTCACCTGCCGCGGCGAAGTTCCGCGACGCCGTGCCCAACGCTTCCGCGCCAGCATTCATGCGGTCGACAGAAGAAGTTGTCGACTGCGTCAAAGCATTCACGCTTTGCGCCATCTGCGTAGTTGCGGCGCCTAGCTCCTTGACAAGAGCATCCATCGATTCCGACATCGCGTTCACTACGCCGCTCGCGCGCTCAGACATCGCATGCTCGCGTGCACGATTGTTCTCAAATACTTCCTTCTGCGCGCCGCTCAGCGTCGTTAGCATTTCGCCAACGTGAGTGCTGAGCGTCTCCAACGTCGCCTGCAATTTTTGGTTTGTCTCCGACTGAGACGTTGCAACCAACTGGCGTAGCTGCTCAACGAACGCCTCCGATTGCACGTTCATTGCATCCTGTCGCGCCTCCATCTTTTCAATGGCCTCCGCCATGCGGTGCGCCATCGCATCCGTCGAACGCTGACTCGAAGCCTCGATGTTCTCGACCAGAGTGTGCAACGTGCTCACAGCCTGCTGAATGCTCTGGGCCGTTTGTTGATTAAGCTCGGTGAGGCCTGAAATTTGGCCACCGAACAAGTCATTCAACCGTTGGCTGAAGCTCGTCATTACGTCCTGCAATACCCGAGCAGCACTTGCACTCTGGTCACCGCTGGCGGTTTTAACGGTCGCCGCGATTTCATCGAGTGGGCCTTTGAGGCCCTGTTGGATGCTCTCGGCAATCACCTGTCCGAGAGCGACGTTGTTCTGGCGTCCCGCCTCTGCGGTGAGTGCATATTGTTCTTTGCTCGCCTCGATTTGTGCACTAGTCAACTCGCGCAGCAGCTCACCCATCTCCTTGACGAGAGCGTCCTTCAAAATTTTAGATTGGCTCGCCGACTCCTCTGACGCTTTTACTAGACGTGCCAGGTATTCTTCTCCGGCACCTGCCTCAAAGGAAGCATCAATCGCATGTGCAATTTCTTCCGTACGTCGGTACAGCGAGGCAAGGAGAAATTTTTCGAAGAGCGTGGTTAGCATTGCCGCGGCGATTGCCGAGGCAGACACAAGAAACGCCTCACCCACCGAATGCATAAGTGATTCAAGACTACCGCGAACAGTTGCAGCGTTCTCGCTTACCTGAAACGCGTGAAGACCTTCTATGAGTCCGCTGAACGTCCCGATAATGCCAATACCAGTAAAAATTCCGGGAACGTGCTTAAAAAACTCAGTGCGCAAGCGGCTGTCGACGACAACCTGATTGTTGAAGTACACCTCAGCTGGCACGGTGGCACGTACAGCGCGCACGATCATTTGTCCATCCCGCTCTTCCCGCTGGACGTGCAATGATTCGGCATACTCGTTCCAGAGATGGGTGAGCCGACGGTCGCTCGCGAAGACCGCCTCAAACTGCGACGAGAAGTCTCCGCTTTCAAAGCTTCCGATGCGTCGCTGGATGGCGCGCAGCCGAAGCAGGTGACTTATCGCTGGACCGAAGAAAAACACAACAGCAATAACGACAAGGAGGGCCAAAAACACGCCCGTGATAAGTGCAGGCATCGGCACGCCGGCAAGCAATGATTGGATGTTCAATTTCGGTCTCCCCGGCAAAGGGTTTGTTTTCTTATGGCAGCCTAGGCATGCCGCAACGCACTGCTGACGTTCAACTGACAGGCGCCTCGTCACGCTCCGACGGGCTGTCGCGTCCATGCGGCTAATATTACGGCATATTCCCCTTGAGGATTAATGGGAAAGACTCGAATCCGGAAGCTCGAACAGACGAATGATTGGGTTACTACCTTACGACGTTCGGCACCTACCCGACCCGCACAAATGTCGACGTCGCCTAGTCGGTCCCGATCAGAGCGTGCGCGACAACAAGTGGACAGTGTTAACGACTTCTGGCAGACGAAGTGCTCTGCTCGAACGCGATCGACTTACGCAAACAACGACAAAATATGAATGATGGCCTGCCCGCCGACGATGCGGCACCGTCTCACTGGCTTGAGCACCTGTCCGAAGGTCTGGAGGGTCTCACTACCGATGCCCGCCGCACGGCGTATTCACTCTTACATTCGCCATGGAAATGTCCGCGTGATGACGTACTCAAATACGTGCCGTCGCCGCTGGGCGATTCAATCGCTTTCTTGCAAAAGAGCGTCTTACGACATGTCTTTCGGAAGCGGACCCGCCGGGGTCTGGGCACAGCGGTTCTCGATGTAGGAATTGGTGCATTCACACAAGGCCCCAACGGCTCTCGCGAGGCAATGGGACCCAATACCGTCATCGCGGTCGAAGCACTCCTTGGACTGGCCAAGGAAGACCTGGCAAAGGCGAACATTCAATGGAGTGAATTATCCGGACAGGCTCAAGCCTCACTTCTAGCACTCTATGCCCAATGTGAGGTTGCTGTGCACTTGATGGCAGGTATGTTCGAAGCCGTCAGTAATACTGGCGGTGTCATGCATTACGCCATTCCTGCTCGGTTACATATCGCGCGCAAGATGCGTTGGTTTTCACTGTACTGGGCACAGCAGAGCAACATGGCAGACGCCCACAATGCGCTGATGGTGTCACGCGGCCTTCGCCACTTCGACGGGCCGGCAAGAGAGGATGAGTTCTTTCAAGCTTGGGTCGATTCCATCCTTGATAAATTTCTATGCCTGCACCGGCGCTACGTCCCCAAACTCCTGCTGACAAAAAACGGCGCTGCGGTACCGAAGCTACGGGCTCGCGCTGAACTTCTGTGCTTTGTCTGGTTGCATCCCCTTGCGGCTCGGTGGGACATTGATAACTTCTCGCACGTCGTTTTGGAAGACCGTCCACTGGCTTCAATCTCGCGCGAGCAATTGCAGCAAGCAGGGTTCGGCAATGTCGAACTAGAGGCCCTATTGGCTGAATCAGCCGCGCAGCCTCCCGGCGATCGGTTTATTACTCAAGCGGACGACCCACGGCACCTGTACATCCACAATTTAAACTTAAAATTTTCGGTGCAACGCTACGTGCAGTCACAGTTCAGCGAAATTGGCTCGCCCATCGGAAAATGGTTCGAGCGTGACTACATTCTCCAATATATCCAGGACCGACTTGATAGTTCGCGCTTTATGGCGTGGTTCGAATTCAAAGACATGGATGCCAAGTACGATGTGGACATCATTATCTACGACAAAACGACGTGCCTTTTTTACTTCTGCCAAGTCAAACACCGAGCCCAAGTGCTTCAACCGTATTTGCGTGACGAACTCGACGAGTTCAACCGAAGCAAAAACATAAACCATGGGATCGGGCAACTCAGCCGCCTGCGTGAATTGATAGACACAGAGCAGGTCCGCAAACGTCTCGTAAGTAAGCTTGGGAAAAAGTTGGTAGGCTCCGGATTGTTGAGCGAGCGAAGTCGCTTCCTTCTTGTGCACACCATTGAAAATTTCGACATGTGCACACGACGCGGAATAACTATGTACGAGTGGAATACATTTCGAAACCTCCTTCAGGGCCAGATGTTGTTCTCGCGGCGCGACCTCGATGGTGTCACGCAATACGGAACGGAAGAGCTGGACTTCTCAAGGCTCACAGCAGTTCAACAACATCTGCTGCGGGTTACAGCTCGCTTGTCTAGGGAGATGGCTCCAGGCCAGCCAACACCTGAGGACACGTATGAAGTCCTGCAGCATGCGGAACTCACTCTTCAGTATCGGAAGTCGTTTTGGCTGAACGACAAATCTATCGGTAAATTGAGAGCCAGAATGTTGCGAACGCCGCTGCTATAGGTGGATTTTGCCGATTACTGTTCCGTAGAGTATTGTCTATCGCTTTGTCAGGTGTCGATTAGAGAATCCGAACTGATTTGCTACTGATCGAGGGAAATGGTTGCAATGATGGACTCAAATCTGCGCCCGACGACGTACGAGCATGACGGGGAACATCCGACCGGAAGCGCGCGCAATGGATCGCGACACCTCCATACCTCTGCCGATCGGCTATCACTCGAATTTTCCATATTTCGAGATGCCCAGTTAGGTAGACTCAAATGGCGTCACCGCAAAAAGCGCGGGCCGCATGGGCTGCCACCCATACGACCCGCTGACCACCACCAACTCAATACAGGAGTCGGAAATGGCTAACGCCAATCATAAGTCACGTCCCTCGGTAACGGAACGCTTCGTCACCGTCCAAGAGTCAGCACGCCATCATTCCTTGTCCAGGGTCCTCCGTGCTATCAGAGCGCACCGGAAACTGAACACGACGTATTACCCGTGGATCAAATTGGCTGGAGTATGGCTTGAGGACGCGGGATTCGAGGCAGGAGAACGCGTCCGGATTACCGTCGAGGACAAGCGACTCATCATCACGCCGATGTGATCAGCGCATTGTCGATGGTGAGCGTCGCAAGTCACTATCCGTCTGGAAGCTCGGCACCCGATGCTCCATACCGTTAGTAACTGTGACAAGCGACGATCGTTCTGAAACTGCAGTGAGCCGGTCACTCAGGTCCGCTGCCGTGTAGCTATTCGGCAAGAGGTGTGATCTACACCGGCACACCACACATTTCCATCGCCGAAATGCAAAAACCCCCGCCTTTCGGGCGGGGGTTCTTGGCTTAGGGAGCCTGACGATTACCTACTTTCACACGGGAAT
>NZ_QTQI01000048.1 GCF_003853705.1 Burkholderia sp. Bp8992
GTGCGGCTGGGGCTGAACCCGGAGATGAATGCGCTGGCGACGCTGTTCATCACGGCCGTGACGATCGGCGTGATCGTCGTGAACCGGATGATGATCGCTCGCGAGCGGCGCCGGATGGCCGACCTGAAGGCGGCGTTCGCGATGGCGTGAGCGTGTGGCCGGGAGCGGTATCGCGCGGCAATGGCGCGGTCGCCACGCAGCGGGCGACGCGCTATAGTCGTGCGATGCCCGCCGCGGTGCTGCATGCCCGGCGGCCCGTTCACGCACGCACTCGCCCGATGACCGCCCATCCCGACGTTACCCTTCGCCTGACCGACACCGAGCAGCCGGCCGCACGAGATTTCATCAGCCGCAAGCTCGGCGAATTCAACCACGCGATGACGGGGCGCTCGGATGCGGCCGCGCTCGACGTGTACGTCACCGATCCCGCGACCGGCGAGATCATGGGCGGCCTCACCGGTCGCACGTCGCTCGGCCTCTTCTTCATCGATCTGTTCTACCTGCCCGAATCGCTGCGTGGAGGCGGCTTCGGCAGCCGGCTGCTGCGCGAGGCCGAAGCGGAGGCGAAACGACGCGGATGTGCGCGTGCGGTGCTCTACACGATCTCGTTCCAGGCGCCGGATTTCTACCGGAAGCAAGGCTACGAAGCATTCGGCGAAGTGCCGTGCGAGCCGGAAGGGACGTCACGCGTGTTCATGGTGAAGGTGCTGTAAACGCCATTCGCCGGCAATGGCGCAGCTTCCTGACACCTGCCGACACGCGGCGATGTCTCGCGGCTACCCATACCGCACGCTCACGGATTACCGCGTTGGCGTCGCCCGCGCGACGATCATGTCGTACAGCGCGCGGGCGGCCGGCGACAGCTGTGCGCTCTTGCGCGTGACGAGCACAAGCGTGCGCGACACCGACGGCTCGACGAGCTCGATCGTGCGGATCATCGGATAGGCATTCCTCTGGATCGCGAGCTTCGGCACGACGGCCGCGCCGAGCCCTTCGGCGACGAGCCCGAGCGCCGTCGAGCTGCGCTGCACTTCGTAGAACGAATGCAGCGACACGCCGCTCGTCTTCAATGCGCCTTCGAGCAGCCCGCGATTGCCGCTCACTTCGCCGGCGAAGATCAGCGGATGCGGCTGCAGCGCCGCCCAGCGTATGCGCCGCCGCTTCGCGAGCGGATGATCGTCGCGGCACACGAGCACGTAGGGATCGTGCGTGAGCGGCACGCTGACGAGTTCGGGATGCTGATCGCCGGCGATGCTGATGCCGAATTCGGCTTCGCGCCGCAGCACGGCCTGCAGCACGGACGCCGACGCGTGATCGAGGATCTTCACGCGATCGTGCGGCCGGTGCCCGGAGAAGGCGCGCAGGATGCGCGGCAGGTACTGCACGCCGACCGTCGGCACGCACGCGATCGTGACGTCGCCGCGCTGGCTCAGGCCCGTCTCGCGGATTTCGGTCAGCGCGTCGGACAATTCGTTCAGCAGCCGGCGCGCTTGCGGCAGGAAGCGCCGGCCGATCTCGGTCAGCGTGGTGCGACGCGTGGTGCGCTCGACCAGCGCGACGCCGAGATAGGATTCGAGCTTGCGCAGCCGCTGCGTGATCGCCGTTTGCGTGACGTGCAGCGTGTCGGCCGCTTGCCTGAAGTTGCCGCCGTCCGCGATCGCGACGAAAGCCTGGACACCGAGCGTATCGATCTTCATCAGAATTTTGAATCAATCACGATATTAAATTCATTTTACTGAAGGCCGAGCGCGGTCGCAGAATGCGCTGCATCGGCGGCTGCCTGCCTCCCTCGCGGCACGCTTGCCGCCGCTGCCGACAAGGAGAACCTTCGTGACGACCCCACTTGATCAATACGCGAACCAGTACGTGCGGTTCGAGGACGAACGCACGCGGCCGGTGCGCGACCTGCTGGCCGCCGTGCCGAAGACGCCGATCCATACCGCGATCGACGTCGGCTGCGGGCCCGGCAATTCGACCGAGGCGCTGATTGCACGGGCGCCGGATGCGACGATCCACGGGATCGACGCATCGGCGGACATGATCGCGGCCGCGCGCAAGCGGCTGCCGGCGCTGCGTTTCGACATTGCCGATGTCACGACGTGGGACGATCCGGGCGGCTATGACCTGATCCTGTCGAACGCGGTGCTGCAATGGGTGCCCGCGCACGACACGCTGTTCCCGGCGCTCGTCGGCCGGCTCGCGCCGGGCGGCCATTTCGCGGTGCAGATGCCGGACAACCTAGACGAGCCCGCGCACCGCCTGATGCGCGAGGTCGCCGCTGCCGGGCCGTGGGCCGACAAGCTGAACGGGGCGGCGCGTACCGAGCGATTCGATGCGCGGTACTACTACGCGCTGCTGTCGCCGCTGTGTTCGCGCGTGGACGTGTGGCGCACGACCTACTACCATCCGCTGCGCGGCGGTGCGGACGCGGTGGTCGAATGGTTCAAGGGCAGTGCGCTGCGGCCGTTCCTCGCCGCGCTCGACGACGCCGAACAGCGCGCGTTCCTCGTGCGCTATCGCGACGCGATCGCCGGGCCCGACGGTTATCCGGCACTCGACGACGGTACCGTGCTGTTGCCGTTCCCACGGCTGTTCATCGTCGCGACGCGGAAGTGATGCGGCAATGACGCGCCGCGCGGCGATGCGTCAGCGCACCGGCCGTACCGATGCGGGGTCGACCGTGCGGCTCCGTGCGGTCTGGCCGTCGCGCAGGTCCTTGTACCAGAACAGCGCGACTTCCCCGGCATTTTCGCCGTCGGCGTACAGGAAGCGGTCGTGCCCGCCGAGGGCGAAGCCCGCACGCGCATAGGTGGAGCAGGCCGCGACATTGTTTGCCTGCGTTTCCAGCCGCATGAAGCGGAATCCGTGGTTGCGCGCCCACGCTTCCGCTGCCGCCAGCAGGAATTGCCCGATACCGAGGCGCCGATGTTCCCGGTCGACGGCCAGCTCCGCGATTTCGGCCATGCCGTTCCAGCTCTCGGCGACCGCGACGAACCCGGCGAACTGCCCGCTGGCGGTCGCGCGAAAGAGCGCCGCCCTGCCGGCCGCTTCGTCTGCCCAGCCGTCCGGATCGAACCCGTAGTCCTTGCGGCGCGCGGGCAGTGCACGCAGGTCGAGCAAATCCTGATACGGCGCATTCAGCTCCCATGCGATGTCGAACGAGAAGTCGCAGCGGTCCAGTTCGTCGGCGGCAAGCGAGAGCGCCGGTTCGATGCTGATGTGCTCGGAACGGTCCATATGTCGGTGTCCTGTCTTCGGCGGAGGGTGTGGTCTCGTCAGCGACGCGATCGCCGGCGCACCGATGTGCGCCCGATCGCGTCCTCTTCTGTTCTTCGTTTTCTGCACCTGCGCAATTCGCCGTGCGGGCAACCGGCACAGGCCGGCTGCGGTGCGCGTACGACCGCCCGATTATGCTGGATTTCGATGTCGCCACGGTGCGGGTACCGGTGCGATGACGGGCGCGATGACGGGCGCGATGCGTCGTGTCGCCGATCGGCTTCGGCCATCGATCGCCGGTGGATGAAGGGCGACAGGAGCCCGAGTCATTGTTTGTCGCTCGTTCGGGCGCGGCCCCCGGCGGCGCGCGTCATGCATGCGCGCCGGCCGGGACGTCGAAACGACGACGTAACCGCCGTGACCTCAGATGCTGATCGCGATGGGGCCGGCGAGCGGCGTGTAGCCGTCGTCGAACAGCAGCCATGCATCGTACTGGCCCGACGCGAGCGTGCTGTTCGCGGTCGACGAGAACAGCAACGAGCCGGTGCTCTTGGGGAGGTACGCCCACGACTTGTAGCCGCCCTTGGTCGGCTGCGCGCCGCGCGGATAGATGCCGACCCAGTTCTTCGGGCTGTGGCGCCACGGCGGCACGACGTAGTCGAACCGCAGCGTGCCGTACGACGACCCCTGCGACGCCAGCGCCGCGACGAATTTCCCGTTCGTATTGCCGATCGCCGAGTCCGTCAGCAACGTGCCCGATTGCGCCTGCACGCAGCCCGCGATACGACGCAGGAAATTCGGATCATTCGCGTCGCGGATGCTCGCGTCGTACCAGCCGGCGTCGCCGTACCACGTGACGGCCCGCGTCGCACCGGCCGGCACGCTGACCGATTGCGCGCTGTTCATCCCGTACGCGTTGTCGACGAGCTGGAACGTCGTCGCGTTCGAGCCGGCCGAGTTGTCGAGCGTGATCTGCACGTTGCCGTTCTGCACGTCATAGCAGAGGCGCACTTCGCCGGTCGATCCCGTGTTGCCCGATGTGCCGATGGAACCGCGGAACGTTTGCAGGAATCCGTTCGGGCCGTAGATCGAGTAGTCGTAGCCGCCGCCCGAATTCAGTACGAGCGAATCCGTGAGGCACGCACCTGTGCCGGCGCCGATCGTGTACTGTCGCGGCGTCGTGCTCGTGCCGTCGACCCATGCCTGCAGGTGCACGCCGGCCGAACCTGTGTTGGTCATCGTCAGCGCGAGTGTCCTGCCGGCGCGGTTGACCTGGCCCTGGACGAAGAACTCGTACGGCAGCCGGCACGCGGTGTTGCGGCCGGCCGTTTGCGCGGGGACTGCGGTGGTGGTGGCCGGGGGAATCAGCACCGTCGAGCCGTTCGGGTCCATGTGGCTGGCCGCGGCCGGGATCGCCGGAATCGTCTGGTCGGGATTCGCGAAATCGAACGCCGACGTGAGATCGCCGCACACCGTGCGACGCCACGGCGTGATGTTGGTCTCCTGCAGCCCGAAGCGCGCTTCCAGGAAGCGGATCACCGACGTGTGATCGAAGACCTGCGAGTTGACCTTGCCGCCCTTCGACCAGGGCGAGATCACGAACATCGGCACGCGCGGGCCGAGCCCGATCGGCACGTCGCCGCTTGCGGAGCCGTCCGATGCGGCGCCGCCGCTGGCGACGAATTCCGCGGCGGTCGAAACCGTCGACCGGCCGGTGCCGGCGGCTGCGCTCGACGGGACGGCCGGCGGCACATGGTCGAACAGGCCGTCGTTCTCGTCGTACATCACGAGCAGCACGGTGCTGGCCCATACCGCCGGATTCGACGTCAGTGCATTGAGCACGTTGCTCACATACCATTCGCCGCCGCTCGCGGCCCACGACGGGTGTTCGCAATACGCATACGGCGCGGCGATCCACGACACCTGCGGCAGCGTGCCGTTCGCGACGTCGGCGCGCAGCTGGCTGAACAGGTTCGTGTCGTATTCCGTGCCGCCACCGGTCGGATCGATCTGCGTGCCGTCGAGCGCCGGTGCGAGCGGGTCATTTGCGCCGAGGTTCTGGTACTGCTTGAAGTTCAGGATGACGTTGTCGCCGTAGTTGCCGTTCCACCAGAGATCCTTGCTCGAGCCGTTGTACTCGCCGTAGCCGTGGCCGGAATCCAGCCCGTTGCCCTTGTCCTGGTAGAACTTCCACGTGACGCCGGCCGTGTTCAGGCGTTCCGGCATCGTGGTCCAGCCGGTGCCGGTCATCGTGTTCGTCGTGTACGGCGAATAGCCGGCGACGTTGCCGCAGCAGCCGGTCCACAGATACAGGCGGTTCGGGTCCGTCGGGCCAAGCATCGAGCAGTGGTATGCATCGCATACGGTGAACGCGCCGGCCAGCGCGTAGTAGAACGGAATGTCGTTCTGCGTGAAGTAGTACATCGTGCCGCTCGTCTTCGCGGCGACCCAGTTGTCGTAGCGGCCGTTGTTCCATGCGCTGTGCGTGCCGTTCCAGCTGTGATCGAGGTCGCCGTAGTACGTATCGCCGTTCGCGACGCCGGAAACGGGCGGCGACGGGTTGAACGGAAACACGTACGACAGCAGCGACGGCTGGCGCCAGACCGGATAGCCGCTGGAAATCACGACCGGCCGTGGATCGCCGAAGCCGCGCGCGCCGCGCAGCGTGCCGAGATAATGGTCGAACGACCGGTTTTCCTGCATCAGGATGACGACGTGCTGCACATCCTGAAGCGTACCGGTGACGGTTGCGGCCGGGATCGACTGCGCGCGCAGGATGCTTTCGGGCAGCATGCCCGTCACCGCGGTGGCGCCTGCGAGTTTCAGCGCATCGGCAAGGAATTGACGTCGTGTCGTGGGTTTGTTTTGCATGATCGCTCTCAGTCCTGGATGACGAGTGGGGCCGGTGCCGGTCAGTGGCACGCGCTTGCGCAGTGCAGGACCGGCGCGGACGCCGACCCCGGTGCCGATGCGCGTGCGGCGGCGGCATTGCCGGCCGGGCCCGAGTCGCCGTCGCCGCAGGCGGCCAGCGTGCACAGGAGCGCGATCATGAAAACGCCGCGCCAGTGCGGAATGCGGCTTTCCGCATGACGAGGCGGTACGAAAGGCTTGCTATCCGATTCGAGTCGGATTCCTGATTGATCGGGATGATTGCTGCGTGCTCCGTATTTCATTTCCCCTCCAGACATGAAAATGGACAGCAGAGAATATCGCCCGAATCAGAACAACTTCATGACAGGCCAGCCGCGTTTGCCGGCAACCTGGGAAAGCTTCGAATCGGGATTGGTCGCGACCGGATGCGTGACGTAGTCGAGCAGCGGCACGTCGTTGATCGAATCGCTGTAGAAATAGGTCCGTTCGAAATCGGACGGCAGGTAGCCGAGCGATCTCAACCATGCCGCCGTGCGCACGATCTTGCCTTCACGGAAACTCGGCACGCCGATGCTGCGCCCGGTGAACCGCCCGGCCGGCGTGCCGTCGTCGGTATCGAGCTCGATGCCGAGCAGGTGCTCGATACCGAACTCGGCCGCGATCGGCCGCGTGACGAAGACGTTGGTCGCCGTCACGATGCAGCAGAGATCGCCGTTCTCGCGATGCCGGTCGACCAGCGCGCGTGCCTCCGGTGCAATCGCCGGGCGGATCACTTCGTCCATGAACTGCGCATGCCAGCGTTCGAGCTGCTCGCGTGGGTAGCGCGTGAGCGGTGCGAGCGTCACGGCGAGATACGCGTCCATGTCGAGCGTGCCGGCTGCATAGTGGCCGTAGTGCTCGTCGATCAGCGCCGCATGCGTGTCGTCCTCCTGCCAGCCGACCCGCGTGATGAAGCGGCTCCAGGCCTGGTCGCTGTCGAGCGGCAGCAGCGTGTGGTCGAGGTCGAACAGCGCGAGATTCTTGTGCATGGATGGTTCCCTGTATTGCGTGCTTACGCGCCGATGAGCTTCTCGATCGCGTCCTTCGCGTTCTTTCCGTCGATGGTCGTGACGCCGTCGAGCCACTTCGACAGCACGCCGGGGTTCTTCTTCGCCCATTCCTTCGCAACGGCGACCGGATCGGCGTGATTCATGATCGGCACCATCAGCTGGTTCTCTTCTTCCGTCGTGAACGTCAGGTTGGTCAGCAGCCTGCCGACGTTCGGGCAGCGTTCGAGATAGCCGGGCGTGACGAGCGTGTAGACCTTCGCCGATCCGTAGTTCGGGCCGAACACGGTGTCGCCGCCGTCGAGATACGTGATCTTGTAGTTGATGTTCATCGGATGCGGCTCCCATGCAAGGAAGACGATCATCCGGTGCTCCTGCACGGCGCGCGTGACCTGGACGAGCATCCCGGCCTCGCTCGATTCCACCAGCTTGAAGCCGCCGAGCCCGAATTCGTTCTTGTCGATCATCCGCTGGATCAGCGCGTTGCCGTTGTTGCCGGCGCCGATCCCGTAGATCTTGCCGTCGAGCTGGTCGCGGAACCTGGCGATGTCGGCAAAGCGCTTGAGGCCCTTGTCCGACGCGTACTGCGGCACGGCCAGCGTGTAGCGCGCGCCGATCAGGTTCGGTTGCGGCAGCAGGTGCACGGCGCCGGCATCGACGAACGGCTTCACGGTCGGCGTCATGCTCGGATCCCAGTAGCCGAGGAACGCGTCGATTTGCGCCTTCTTCACGCCGGCCAGCACGATCGGCGGCGACGCGATCGTCTTGGTCGCCTCGTAGCCGAGCCCGTCCAGCAGCATCATCGCGACGCCGGTGGTGGCCGCGATGTCG
Source organism: Burkholderia sp. Bp8992 (assembly GCF_003853705.1). GTDB lineage: Bacteria > Pseudomonadota > Gammaproteobacteria > Burkholderiales > Burkholderiaceae > Burkholderia. The sequence continues at coordinate 7,965 of NZ_QTQI01000048.1, forward strand.
CTCCAGCCGACATCGCCGAGCGTCACCTTCTTGCAGACGTCGCCTTCCGATGCGTGAACGGGGGGCGTAGCCAGTGCCGCAAGCAGCATGGTTGCCAGCATCCATACCTTCCTGATCATGATGGTCTCCTAAGCAAGTGTTCCGGATCGTGTTACCTGATTGGTCTGACGATTGATCGTGTGGATCGGATGAAACAAACGAACTTGGGTCTGGCTTTGTCGTTTTGCGTACCGTATATTAGAACGCACAAAATCGCAACATCGCACAAAAATACAACTTGTCGCACGCGAAGGCGGTTGGGCGAAGTCGGGAAAAGTCGGGCAGCGGTCCGCACGGTCCGTGCTTCATCGAGTGAATCTGCAAGGAAGGAGACTTCGAATGATCAGTCAGCTGGAAATCATTTCCCGCCTGTTGCTGGCGGCCTTGCTCGGCAGCATCGTCGGCATCGAGCGCGAGCGCCTGTCATGGGCGGCCGGGCTGCGCACGCACATGCTGGTGGCCGTGGGCGCCGCGCTCGTGATGATCGTGTCGGCGTTCGGCTTCGCCGATATCCAGGAGGCGAAGAACGTGTCGCTCGATCCTTCGCGCGTCGCCGCGCAGGTCGTGTCGGGTATCGGCTTTCTCGGCGCGGGGTCGATCATGTTGCGCGGCGAGATCATCCGCGGGCTCACGACGGCGGCGAGCCTGTGGGTCGTCGCGGCGGTCGGGCTGGCGGTGGGCGGCGGCATGTATGTGGCTTCGATCGCTGCGACAGCGATCGTGCTGGCGATCCTGGCCGGGCTGAAGCCGATCGAGAAGCGCTTTTTCGCCGCGCGGCAGCGCTGGGGCGTGCGCATCCTCGCGAGTCGTGGCGCCGTGAAGCTGACGTCGCTGCAGGCGATGCCCGGCATCGACCAGGCGCGCATCGTCCAGTTCATCATCGAGCAGGACGACGCGACGCCCGGCGACGACCGCATCCACGTCGTGTTTTCGAAGATGACGAGCCGTGAATTCCAGGTGGTCCGTCAATCCCTGCAGACCCTCGTCGGCATCAAGGAGATGGAAGAAAGCGCCGCGTAGACGGCCGTTCGAATAAGATTGACAGACATTTCCGAGGACATTTCATGTGGCAAGAAGAGCGATACCAGAGGATCCGGCTTCTGTTATCGAAGATGCAGCGCGTTTCCACCGACCGGATCATGGCCGACCTGAACGTGTCGCGCGAAACCGTGCGCCGCGATCTCGTGGACCTCGAGGCGCTCGGTGAACTGAAGCGCGTGCACGGCGGTGCGGTGCAGGTCGGCGACGAAGCACCGATCGCCGAGCGTGCGCAGACGCACGTGAAGGCGAAGCTGGCCATCGCCCGCGCGGCGGCCCGGCTCGTCACGGGCTCGCAGACGCTATTCATCGACGCCGGCACGACCACCACGCTGCTGGCCGAGGAACTGGCGAAGCTGTCGGGCCTCACGATCATCACGAATTCGATCGACGTCGCGCTGAAGATGCGCTCGAGCGACCCGGAGCAAGGGAAGAATGAAACGATCCTGCTCGGCGGGATGATCGGCAGCCGTGCGGCCGCGACGGTCGGCGACGGCACGGTTGCCGAGATCTTCCGCTATCGCGCCGATCTCGCGTTGCTGTCGCCGGTGGGCGTCGACCCTGTACGCGGCGCGACGAACTACGACCGGATGGAAACCGAGGTGGCGCGCGCAATGGTCAGCAACGCGGCGGAGGTTGCGATCCTCGCCGATTTCAGCAAGCTCGGCACGAACAGCCGGATCGGCTTCTGCGAGCCGGCCCGGATCGGCACGCTGGTGACCGACCAGAAGGCGGAATCGGTCGACAGCTACAAGAGCATCAGGAAGGTCATCAAGAACATCGTGCTGGCATAGCGCCCGCGGGACGCCGGGCGCAGTCGGCCAGCCCGAACCGGTTCATCCGGTCGGTCGTGCCCGGCCGCGGCGCGCGGCTGAAAGACCTGCTCGACGCGTCCGCCCCGGTGCTGACGGACCGCGGATACAAAAAAGGCGACATCGCGGCCCGTGCCGCGATGTCGCCAATGGCCTGAGCGGCCGCCCTGGTCAGTCGATCGCGCGCATCGCGTGGCGCAACTCCTGATAGCTGCGCAGCCCCGTGACGCCGAGCTCGCGGCCGATCCCGCTGAGCCCGAAGCCGCCCCAGCACACGTGCGGGTAGATCAGCTGCGGCGCATTGATCCATACAAGTCCCGCGCGCACGCGCTGCTGGAACTGCTTCGCAATCTCGGCATCACGCGTGACGACGGTCGCGACGAGCCCGTAGCGCGTGTCGTTCGCGAGCGCGATCGCTTCGTCGTCGGTGCGGAACGATTTCACGCACGCGACGGGGCCGAACACTTCGTCGGTCCACAGCGGGTTGTCGGCGGCCGGCTCGGCGATCACGACGGGCGCCATGAAGAAGCCGTCAGCGCCGGTATCCGCCACCCGTCCGCTGAATGCGACGCGTGCGCCTGCATCGATGCCCTGCTGGAGCATCGCTTCGACGCGCGCACGCTGCGCGGCCGAGATCAGCGGTCCCATCGCGACCTGTTCGGCAGCCGGCGGCGCGACGACGAGTGCGCGCACGGCCGTCTCGAACGCCGTCATGAAACTGCGGTAGCGGCTGTCGTGCACGAGGATGCGCGCGGTGGCCGAGCACATCTGGCCCGCGTTCGTGAATGCACCGGCGACCGCGAGCGACACCGCGACGTCGAGATCGGCGTCCTCGCGCACGATCAGCGACGACTTGCCGCCGAGTTCGAGCGTCACGCGCTTCATGTCGACGGCTGCTGCCTGCATCACCTTGCGGCCGGCCGCCGTGCTGCCGGTAAACGAGATCTTGTCGATCAGCGGATGCGCGGTCAGCGCCGCGCCGACCTCGGCGCCGCCGTTCACGACGTTGACGACGCCGGCCGGCACGCCGGCCTCGACGATGAGGTCGAGCAGCGCGTGCTCGGTCGGCGACGTGAGTTCGGACGGCTTCAGCACGACCGCGCAGCCGGCCGCGAGTGCGGGCGCGAGCTTCCACGCGGTCGTGACCATCGGGAAATTCCACGGCATCACCAGCGCGGCAACGCCGACCGCGTCGTAAAAGCGTTCGGCCGTGACGGCGTCGCTCGGCAGCGCGACGGGCTCGGCCGCGAACAGCGCCGGGTCTTCGCACAGCTTCGCGTAGTACGCGAACGTCGCGGCGACGTCGCCGACATCGGCGTCGGCCTCGAACGGCGGCTTGCCGCTCACCTGCATCTGCAACGCGGCCAGGCGCTCGCGCGCGGCTTCGACGCGCTCGGCGATCGTCGCGAGCACGCGGCCGCGCTCGGCGGGCGGCGTGTCGCGCCAGCCGGCGAACGCGTCGCGCGCGGCGCGCACCGCGGCGTCGATGTGCGCGGGCGTCGCGAATTCCTGCCAGCCGATCGCGGCACCGGTCGATGCGTCGAAGATCGGCGCGCCGGCCGTGTCGGAATGCGTGCGCACCGGCTGGCCGGCGATGCGGGCGGCGGGCAGTATGAAGGTGGTGGCGGTGCGGGAAAGCTCGGCGGTGGACATGAGGGTCATCCTGTCGATCGGGTTAGCGGTAGGCGACGCCCGGCATCACGCAGAGCATCTCGAACGCGAGGTTCGCGCCCGTGAGCGCGGTCGTGCCGGCCGGATCGTACGGCGGCGATACTTCGACGAGGTCCGCACCGACGATGTTCAGGCCTTTCATCCCGCGGATGATTTCCAGGCCCTGCTGCACGGTGAGGCCGCCGATTTCCGGCGTGCCGGTGCCGGGCGCGAACGACGGGTCCAGGCCGTCGATGTCGAAGCTCAGGTAGACCGGCGTATCGCCGACGCGTTCGCGCACCTGCGCCATCAGCGGCACGAGCGACTTGTTCCAGCATTCTTCCGCCTGCACGACGGTGAAGCCCTGCTGGCGGCACCAGTCGAAGTCGTCCGCATGGTAGCCGGTGCCGCGCAGGCCGATCTGCGTGACCTTGTCGCATTGCAGCAGGCCGTCTTCCACCGCGCGGCGGAACGGCGTGCCGTGCGCGATCTTCTCGCCGAACATCGTGTCGTTCACGTCCGCATGCGCGTCGATGTGCACGACCGCCACCTTGCCGTACTTCTTGTGCAGCGCGCGCAGGATCGGCCACGCGATCGTGTGATCGCCGCCGAGCGTGATCGGCCGGCAGCCGCTCGCGACGATCTCGTCGTAAGCCTCTTCGATGCGGCGCACCGAGTCCTTCAGGTCGTACGGGTTGGTCGCGACGTCGCCGATATCGGCCACCTGCAGCGAATCGAACGGGGCGGCGCGCGTGGCCATGTTGTACGGGCGCAGCAGCACGGATTCGGTGCGGATCTGGCGCGGGCCGAAGCGCGAGCCCGAGCGGTTCGACGTGCCGAGGTCGAGCGGCACGCCGACGAAACACACGTCGAGGCCGTCGGTCGTCGCGGCCTGCGGCAGCCGCATCATCGTGGCGATGCCGCCAAAGCGCGGCATCTCGTTGCCGCCCATCGGTTGATTGAGTTCGCGAGGCATGGAGCCGTCTCCTTTTTCCGAGGTAAAGCGATCGGCCGATGGTAGAGGAGAACGTCCGCGCGAAGATTTTGAAGTCGCAACGTTTACATCGACGGGTCTCGATGCAAGTGGCGCCGCCGCATCGACGCGGCGCAACCGAACGCGGCCACGCGGTGGAGCCGGGTGACGAGCGGGTCAGCCGGAGATGGCGGGCGGCGTGGTGCCGTCGTGCGGTCCGGCGAAAGGGAACGCGGCGGTCGCCGAACCCCACGCGGCGAGTTCGCGTTTGGTCCGCACGCCGAGCTTCGCGAACGCGCGCTTCACGTACGACTCGGCCGACGCGACGCGCACGCCGAGAATCCCGGCGGTTTCGGGCACGGTCTTGCCGGAGAGCAGGTGCTTGCAGGTTTCGTACTCGCGCTTCGACAGCTTCACGCCGTCGGCCGCGATGCGCGCGTCGAACTGCGCGAGCGGATGGACTTCCGGTGTCGGATGCGCGACGCGCCGCACGGCGGTGGTCGACGCATGCAGTTCGAGCAGCGGGAACAGCACGTCGCTGATGCTGCGGAAGCGGTTCATCTCGGCGAGCGTGAACGGCGGCCGGTCGCGGCCGCGCTCCAGCGCGATCGAATGCTGCGAATAGCGCGTGCCGCGTGCCAGCACGCATTCGTGGCCGATATGCACGTCGTCGAACAACCGCTGGCGGAATTCGCCGGGCGGGATCGCCGCGATGTCGCGCACGACGAGCATCGTGCCGGTCTTGCCGCGCAACCCCGCGAACAGCGGGTCGCTGTCGAGAAAGCGCTCGTAGTAGAGCGTCATCACGTCGGAGATTTCGCTGGATGCGGTGCCGATGCCGCTGCTGCCGATCCATTCGCATCGGTAGCCGGTGGGCATCGTGCCGTCGACGCGCGAGCGCTCGACGTGCGCGACGTCGAGCGGCACGACGTCGTTCAGCAGTTGCGTGAGGCGCGGCACGAAGTGAGGCGTGCCGACCGTTTCGATCAGCTCGCCCAGCGCCTTGAACGACACGTTGAAGCGGTCGTTGTCGCGGTGGAAGGGGTTCACGTTGAGCAGCATGCGGTTCCCCGGTGAAAGGCGGCGCGATTGTAGCGTTCGCAACCGGAAACGTCATTAGGGGGAAACACCGTCGGTTGTCCTGCCGACCCGCCCGCCCCGCAAAACATCGCTTGTCCCCCCCGAAGGGGGGCATACCGGGGCAGTGTAAATGAGTAACTTTGTCTCTGCTTTTTTCAATCGAGAGACGAACGATTCTGATGACGAAACTGATCAAGGACATCCTGCCGCTGGGCGCAGGCGTGGGCGAATTCACGAAGCTCGACTTCGGGATGGACGAAAGCGATTGGCGCGCTGCCGAAGGCAAGAGCGGCAACTACATCATCGGCTGGTGGGAAGGCAAGGCCGGCTCGGTGGAGTTCCCGGAAACGGCGGCCGACGAAGCGGTGTGGCTCGTCGAGGGCCGGATCGCGCTGACCGACGTCGAAGGCAACCGCAAGGAATTCACGCCGGGCCAGGGCTACCTGCTGCCGGCCGGCTTCGCGGGCCGCTGGGAGACGATCGAGGACGCGAAGAAGTTCTACGTGCTGCTCGAGAAGTCGTGATGTCCGAAGCCGCCGCCGTGGTGTCGTCGTCCGTGCGACGCGAACCCGGCGGCGGTTTCGTTTTTCGCGTGTGATGGCTGGGATCATGGAAATGGAAGTCAACGAAGCAAAACAGACCGCGCCGGTGCAGGCGCACGCGCTGCGTGACGCGCCGATCGCGCTGGGCGTCGAGGCGGCGCTCGCGAATACGAAGCTGTTCCCGTACTGGCTCGACAACCCGGCCGCGCCGGCCGCCGAGCCGGAACTCGTCGGCGACGTGACGGCCGACCTGCTGATCGTCGGCGGCGGCTTCACGGGGCTGTGGTCGGCCGTGCAGGCGAAGGAACAGATGCCGCACCTGAACGTGGTGCTGATCGAGGCCGGCAAGGTCGCGCACGGCGCATCGGGCCGCGCGGGCGGGATCATCTCGACGTCGGTGATGCACGGGCTGCCGAATGCGGTGCGCGTGTTTCCGAACGACATCGCGGAGCTCGAGACGTTCGGTCATCACAACCTCGATGGCTTCGAGGAAACGCTGAAGCGCTACGACATCGACGCCGACATCGAATGGAACGGCGAGATGACGGTCGCGGTCGATCCCGAGCACGTCGCCCACCTGAAGGGCGATTACGACCTGCATCGCGAGTACGGCCACGACGTCGTGCTGCTGAACCGCGACGAAACGCTCGAACAACTGAATTCGCCGCTGTTCGCGGGCGCGCTGTGGTCGCGCAACCGCAGCGGCATCGTGCATCCGGCAATGCTCGCGTGGGGGCTGAAGCGCGCGGCGCTGTCGCTCGGCGTGAAGCTATACGAGCACACGCCGCTCACGACCGTGACCGACGAAGGCAGCACGGTGTTCGTGAAGACGCCGAAGGGCAGCGTGCGCGCGCCGCGCGTCGTGTTCGGCAGCGGCACCGCGAAGGTCGGGATTCCCGACATCAACCGCCGCGTGATGCAGGTGCGCGACCACGTGCTCGCCACCGAGCCGCTGACCGACGAGCAGCTCGCGCGGATCGGCTGGAAGAATCGCCAGGGCGTGTACGACACGCGTACGCAGCTCAACTATTTCCGGCTGACGAAGCACAACAACATCATCTTCGGCGGCCTCGTCAGCTATCACTTCGACGGCGATCCGGAACCGCGCCAGGACGGCCGGCGCGAAACCTATTACCGGCTCGCGGAAGCGTTCTACCGCACGTTCCCGCAACTGAGCGACGTGCGCTTCTCGCACGCGTGGGGCGGCCCGATCGACTACTGTTCGCGCGGCTCGGTGTTCGCGAAGCGCTATCTCGGCGACAAGGCCGTATTCGTCGCCGGCTATACGGGCTTCGGCGTCGCGGCGAGCCGGTTCGGCGCGTTCATGGGGCTGAACATCCTGTTCGACCGAGACAGCCCCGAACGCAAGCTCGACATCGCGAACCAGAGCCCGAGCTACATCCCGCCGGAGCCGATGCGCTGGGTCGCCGCGAAGATCACGTTCCATGCGTTCGACGGCGCGGACGCCGAAGGCGGCTGGAAGCGTGCGTGGATCAGCGGCCTCAAGGCGATGGGCTTCCCGATGTAAGCGACACGGCGGCCCGGGCCGGGCCGCCGCCATACCAAGCTCCCGCGAGGAGACGGTCCGCGCCGCGGACACGGAGAGAGACATCGCATGAACGTTGTGAATCTGCAGGATGACGCGCGACAGGAAAACGCGCGGTTCGTCGTCGTGATGCTGCTGCTCGGCATCCTCGGGCCGACGGTCTTTCTCGGGCTGCCCGCGATCGTCGGGCAGGTCGAGCGCCATTGGGGCTTCGGTGAGGCGGCGCTCGGGCTGTCGAGCTTCATCGAGGTGCTCGGCGAATCGACGGGCACGCTGCTCGTCGCATTCGTGCTCGGCCGCCAGCCGGTGCGGCTCGTGCTCGCGGGCGCGGTGACGCTCGCGGCCGGCGCGAACCTCGGCACGCTCGCGACGCACGGGCTCGTCGCCTATTCGACGTTGCAGTTCATCGCAGGCGTCGGCTCGGGCGGGCTGAACGGCATCGCGCTGCGCTACCTGTCGTATTCGCGCGCGCCGGAACGCAATCTCGGGATCATGCTGATGGGGCAGGTGATGTGGAGCATGGCGCTGCTCGCCACGATCTTCCCGACGCTGAGCGGCATGTGGGGCGCACACGGCGTGTTCGGCTTCGTCGCGTGCGTACTCGGCATGTTCGTGCTCGCGACGCCGCTGTTCCGCCGCGGCGAGACGATGGCCGCGCCGACGCCGGCCGGTGTCGCCGGCCGCATCGATCGCAAGGGCGCGATGCTCGTGCTGTGCGCGCAGCTCGCGCTGTACGGCGGCGTCGGCGTCGTGTGGACCTTCCTCGAGAAGATCGGCACCGATGCGGGCCTGAGCGGCAAGTCGGTGTCGCTCGTGCTCGGTATCGCGAACGTCGCGAGCCTCGTGATCTGCGCGGCGATGCCGAAGCTCGGCGCGGGCGCCGGCCTGCGCCGCTGGACGCTCGTGAACCTCGGCGGCTGCGCGGTCGCGGCCGTGCTGCTCGCGATGCCGGCGTCGGTCGCGACGTTCACGCTCGGCGCGGTCGTGTTCATCGGCTGCTGGACCGGCGGCGCGCTGCTGATCTACGCGACGATTCCGCAGTACGACCTGATCGGCAAGTCGGCCGCGCTGTCGCCGGGCTGCGTCGCGCTCGGCTATGGCGTCGGCTCGGTCGCGGGCGGTTCGCTGATCGAGAGTGTCGGCACGCAGTCGGCGCTGATCGCGGCGATCGTGCTGTGCGCGGTGGCGTTCCTCTGCTACGGGCGGCTGCGGCCGGCCGTGTTCGGCATCGAGCGCTCGCTCGCGGCGGCATCGAAGTGACGGGGTTGCGACGCGCGCTGCTGCCGATGGCGGTGCGTGTCGGGTTCGGTTCATCGGCGAAGTCGGCGGGCGGCGCGCGTGAAGCGCGTCGGGCCGGCCGGGCAACGCGCATTCGCGCAGCGGCTTGAAGCATGTTCTCGAATACTTCAGATCTCGATCTCCGGCTCATCCGGGTCTTTCTGGCCGTCGTCGATGCACGCGGCATCACGGCCGCCGAGGCATCGCTCGGCGTGCGGCAGTCGACGATCAGCACGCAGCTGTCGGCGCTCGAGGCGCGTGTCGGCTTCAAGCTGTGCGATCGCGGCCGCGGCGGGTTTCGCCTGACGTCGAAGGGCGAACGCTTCGCGGCCACCGCACGCACGCTCGTCGCGGCGACCTCTGAATTCGTCGCGCGCGTGCGCGACATCGACCGCAAGCTGGTCGGCACGCTGTCGATCGGGTTGATCGGCCAGGCGCCGCTCGTCGAGAATGCGCGCGTGGCCGAGGCGATCGGCGCGTTCCGCAAGCGCGACCAGGCCGTCACGTTCTCGATGAAGGTCGCGTCGCCGCAGGAGCTCGAGGAGAGCCTCGTCAACAACCAGCTCGATCTCGCGATCGGCTATTTCTGGCATCGCGTGCCGGGCCTGCTCTATACGCCGCTGTTCACCGAGCAGCAGGTGATCTACTGCGGGCGCGGGCACCCGCTGTTCCATGCGTCGCGGCCCGTGACGGCGGACGACCTGCAGCTTCACGACTGGGTGTGGCGCACCTACCCGGTGCCCGAGGAGCAGTACCCGCTGCCCGAGCGGCGCGTGACCGCGAGCGCGGACAGCATCGAGGCCGCGACGATCCTGATCCTGTCGGGCGGTCATCTCGGCTACCTGCCTGCGCACTACGCGGAGCCGTTCGAGCAGCGCGGGCTCGTGAAGGCCGTCGGCCGCGCGACGTTCAGCTTCGACGTGCCGCTGCATCTCGCGATGAAGCGCAGCACGAGCGACAAGCCGATCGTCGACGCGTTCTGCGAGGACTTGCTGCGCGCGTTCAACATCAAGGCGGCGGCGCTCGCCGCGTAGGCACGCGGGCGGCGCGCTCAGCCGTCGACGAGCACCCAGTCGAACAGCTCGCGGCGCGTGCGCACGCCGAGCTTCGCGAACGCGCGCTTCACGTACGACTCGGCCGTCGACAGTTTCACGTCGAGCTGCTGCGCGGCCTCGGGCACCGAGCGCCCGCACAGCATCAGCCGGCAGATCTCGTGCTCGCGGCGCGACAGCTGCACGTCCTGGCGTTCGAGGCGTGCGTCGAAGCTCGCCTGCGATTCGACGTTCACCGACACCGCCGCCACGCGCCGCGCCGCGCAGGTGCGCGCATGCAGCTCGAACATCGGGAACAGCAGGTCGACCATCTGGCGGAAGTGGAACAGTTCGTCCGTCGTGAACGCGGCGCGCCCGCCGGAGCGCGCGAGGCCGAGTGCGTACTGCAGGTGCGCGTTGCCGTGCACCAGGATGCATTCCTGCACGATGCCCGGTTCGTCGAAGATCCGCCGGCGGAACTCGCCTTGCGCGATGCCGTCGACGTGCCGCTGCACGAGCAGCGTGCCGGCCTTGCCGCGCAGCGGCGCGACCAGCGGGTCGCTCTGGCAGTAGTCCTGGTAGTAGATGTCCATCACGCGCAGCGTATCGGCCGCGAAGCGCAGGCTGCCGCTGCCGAGCCATTCGACGACGAAGCCCGACGTGCTGCCCGTGTCCGCGCGCCAGCGTTCGAGGTGCACGGCGTCGGCGTCGATGCTGTCGTTGACGAACTCCGTGACCGCGCCGACGAAATCCTGCGTGCCGACCGCGCGCAGCGTCGCGCCGAGCGAGTCGGGGCGCACGCCGATCAGGAAGTGGCCGCGGGCGGCCGGGTCGGGCTGGAGAAGTCGCATGGTCGGGCGGGAGCGGTCAAGGGACAGTAGGACGTTACGCGAACGTCGCGCCCGCGTCAGCCGGGAATCCACCGGATCAACCCCGCGGATTTCGCGCGTTGTCCCCAAAACGATGACAAGACCGTGCATTCGGAGGCCGGAATTCGCGAAAGCCCCCTTGGCGGGGGGGCATACCGGTGCCAATCGTCTGCCTATAGTGAAAGCGCTTCGAAAACCTGATGACCACAAAGGACAGGCAATGCAGATTCAACCGACGCAGGCCGCCGCGACGCCGGCGGATTTCGTTCTGATCAACGCGAAGGTCTACACCGTCGATCCGCACAAGCCGTGGGCGCAGGCCGTGGCCGTGCGCGACGGCCGGATCGTCTTCGTCGGCGACACGGCGGCCGTGCAGGCATACGTCGGCGCGCGGACGAAGGTCGTCGATGCGGCCGGCCGGCTCGTGCTGCCGGGCTTCGTCGAGTCGCACTGGCACTTCGAGACGACCGCGTTCGCGTTCCAGGCGTTCGTGAACTACGAGGATCCGCAGAAGGTGCTCGACGCGTTGCGCACCTACGTCGACACGCATCCGGACGAGCCAGCGATCACCGGGATGGGCTGGGTGCAGGCGACGATTCCGCCGGCGATGCTGCGCAAGGAGACGCTCGACGCGATCTGCGCGGATCGCCCCGTATGCCTGCTGTCGACCGATTTCCATTCGATGTGGGTGAACTCGAAGGCGCTGGAGATCGCCGGCATCGACGCGTCGACGCCGCCCGTGCAGGAAGGCGCGAGCTGGTTCGAGAAGGACGCGGCGACGGGCGAGCCGACCGGCCTGATCGTCGACGGCGCCGCGTATTCGTTGCTGTTGCAGCGGATCAGCGCGGCCGGCCTGCTGCCGACCGGCATCGACCTGTACCTGAAGTCGATTCCGCCGTGGCAGAAGAAGCTGTGCGCGGCCGGCGTGACGACCGTGTTCGACGCCGGCTTCTTCGACGCGAGCGGCGACCAGTCGCTGCTGTACGAGACGCTGCAGACGATGGAGCGTGCGGGCGACCTGAAGTTGCGCGTGGTCGGCAGCGTCGCGGTGATCGGCGAGATCGACGACCCGGTCGGCACGCTGATCCGGTATCGCGAGCAGTACGATTCGCCGCTCGTGAAGGCGCGCGCGCTGAAGCTGTTCCTCGACGGCACCGAGGCGAACCACACCGCGTACCTGCTCGAACCGTACGCGGACCGCCCCGACACCTGCGGCGCGCCGACGATGCCGGCCGACACGTTCAACCGCTATCTGGTCGAAGCCGATCGCGCGAACGCGAACGTGATGGTCCACTGCGTCGGCGACGCAGCGGTGCGGATGGCGCTCGACGGCTTCGACGCGGTCAACCGCTCGAACCCGCCGCGCGACCGCCGCCACGTGATCACGCACGCGTTCCTCACGCATCCGGACGACATCCCGCGCTTCCGCCGCGCGGGCGTGATGGCGAACACGCAGCTGCAGTGGGGCGTGGTCGACGCGTACACCGAGCAATTGCGCGACCACTACGGCCACGAACGCTGGAGCAACATGTACAAGTTCCGCACGTTCCTCGACGAAGGCGTGACGGTGTCGATCGGCATGGACGGCCTCGCGTGCCAGTGCCGCTGCCAGCACAAGCCGCTCGAACACATCGAGTCGGGCCACACGCGCCAGCTAGCGGGCGAGCCCGACGCGCCGGTGTTCCCGGACATCGCCGAGCGCCTGAGCATTCCGCAGCTGATCGCCGCATACACGATCCACGGTGCGTACCAGCTCGGGATGGAGCACGAGGTCGGCTCGCTCACGCCCGGCAAGCGCGCGGATCTCGTCGTGCTCGAGCACGACCTGTTCGAGGTCGGCCAGTACGACATCGGCCGCATCGACGTCGGGCTGACGATGATGGGCGGCCGCATCACGCACGTCGGCGACGATTTCGGTGCGCGCACGGGGTTGCAGGCGTCCTGACCGGGCATCCCGGCTGACGACGCGGTGACGGAGGCTTTCGGATGGCTTCCGTGCTCGCGGGTCGGCGCATCCGGCCGGAACCGGATGCGCCGATTGTGCGGCGTGTCCCCCTATTGGCAGGGCAGACCGGCCAATTTCCTCTGGCTACATTTTTCCGGACCGAAGCACACCCCGTTCATCGCGAACGGATCATGATATCGACGGAGGAAAGCATGGCACGGGACTGGAAACACCATCTGAGGACGGCATGCGCGGCGCTCGCGCTGGGCGGGTTCGCGTGCGCGGGCACGCCGGTCGCGCACGCGGCTGACGTCGTCAACGTGTACAACTGGGGCAACTCGATCGGCAAGGCGACGATCGCGAACTTCGAGAAGGCGACCGGCATCAAGGTCGTCTACCAGGAGTTCGATTCGAACGAGACGCTGCAGGCGAAGCTGCTGTCGGGCACGTCGGGCTACGACGTCGTCGTGCCGTCCGACATCTTCTGGGCGCGGCAGCTGCAGGCCGGCCTCTACCGCAGGATCGACAAGAGCCAGGTGCCGAACTACGGGCTGCTCGATCCGGAAATCATGAAGGTGCTCGCGAAGGACGATCCGGGCAACCAGTTCGGCATTCCGTGGACCTGGGGCACCGACGGGCTCGGGATGAACGTCGAGAAGGTGAAGGCCGCGCTCGGCAACGACGCGCCGCTCGACAGCTGGGCGCTGCTGTTCGACCCGAAGTACGCGCAGAAGCTGAAGCACTGCGGCGTGTCGGTGCTCGATTCGCCGGTCGATGCGTTCGGGATGGCGTTCATGTACCTGAAGAAGGATCCGAACACGACGAACCCGGCCGACTACCAGGCCGCATACGAGCTGCTGAAGACGGTGCGGCCGTACATCACGCAGTTCAATTCGAGCAGCTACATCAACGATCTCGCGGGCGGCGACATCTGCCTCGCGCTCGGCTGGTCGGGCGACGTGAACTCCGCGCGGATCGCGGCGGCTGCCGCGAAGAAGGCGTATCACATCAAGTACGTGATCCCGACCGAGGGCAGCGCGATGTGGTTCGACATGATGGCGATCCCGAAGGATGCGCCGCATCCGGACGCCGCGCTGAAGTTCGTGAACTTCGTGCTGTCGGAGAAGGAGAGCGCGAACCTGACCAACGACACGTCGTATCCGTCGGCCGTGCCGTCGTCGCGGCACCTCGTGCGCGCCGAAGTGACGGGTGATCCGGCCGTGTTCCCGCCCGCCGACGTGATCCGCAAGCTGAACGTCAGCAAGCCGGTTCCGCCCGAGCTGATGCGTCTGCAGAACCGTCTCTGGACGAAGCTGAAGACCGAGTAAGCCGGCCGCCGTTCCCCGCACTCCCGCCTACCTTTCGCGCGCCCCGCCGCTGATCGCGGCGGGCGGGGGCGCGCGCGTCCCCAACGACCACCGACAACATGAAAATCAAACACATGACGGCGCTGTGCCTGCTCGCGTTCGAAGCGGCTTCGGCGTTCGCGCACACGTCACCGCAAGCGACCGATGCAAGCAGGATGAAGGCGCTGCAGGCGCAGGTCACCGCGCTGCAGCAGCAGGTGAACGAGCTGCGCGCGAGCATGCTGGCCGCGAAACCCGCCGGCGCCGCAACGCCTGCCCAGGCCGCATCCGGCGGCGCGAAGATCGGCACGATCAATACGGCGGCAGCCGTTGCGCCGGCAGCCGATGCGGCGCCCGCCTTCACGAACGACGACCTGCAGCAGATGCGCGAACAGATCGCGAACGCGTCGCTGAAGGTCGACTCGCTGCAGGAAGCCGCGACGACCGGCCCGCTCGCGGGCCTGAGCATCACCGGCTACGTCGATCCCGTCTACCTGTTCAACCGCGCGCAGCGCACGTCCGGCTTCCAGTTCCTGAATCACGATCCGGGCGCGTACGACTACTACAACAGCACGATCGGCGACGTGTACCTCGACATCAAGAAGACCTTCGGCGTGGGCCCGATGGCGCCGTCGGCGGAGATCGTGATCCAGCCGAACCGCGGCTTCGGCAACGTGTTCAGCAATTCGCACGGCGGCATCGGCAACAACATCGTCACGCAGGCGCAGGTGAACGTGCCGCTCAGCACGACGCGCACGTTCGAGATCGGCATGATGCCGAGCCTCGCGGGCTACGAGATGCAGCCGTCGAACCAGATGCTCACGCTCACGCACGGGCTGCTGTACGACTTCAGCGAGCCGGGCAACCTGATCGGCATCGGGCTGAAAGGCTCCAATGCGGCGATGACGCGCTTCTGGCAGGTCGTGATCGGCAACGAGGTGCTGCGCACGGCCGGCGCGATCGCGAACGCGGCGAACAACACGACCAAGACCAACTGGACGCCGACGATCACCGCGCGCTTCGACAACGCGACGTCGACGGCGTTCGACTTCGGCATTTCCGGGATGCTCGGCCGGCAGTCGCTGTTCTCGCCGTGCGCGGTGGCGGGCGGCTACGGCTACCAGTGCAACGGCTCGTCGCCGACTGGCCTCTACAAGTACGTGGAAGCCGACATGACCTATACGCACGACAAGACGCAGGTCAACGCGCAGGTCGACTACGGCGAGCTGCAGAAGGGCGCCTGGAACGGCGGCACCGCGCGCTGGTACGGGATGTCGCTGCTCGGCCATACGAAGTGGACGACGTCGTGGGTCGGCCGCATGGGCGCGACGCTGCGCTTCGACTACCTGAACAACACGTCGAACGGCGGCGGCGGCACGAACATCCAGTACGGGCTCGCGGGCGGCAACCCGTCGGTGAACGGCACGAGCGGCTTCGGCATCGATCCGTCGTGCTTCCAGGGTTCGGCGACGAACGGCACCGAATGCAAGGGCGCGCAGCGCTACGCGATCACGGCAGACCTGTTGTTCTATCCCACGCAGCAGATTACCGTGAAGGTCGAGTACCGCCACGACGCGGCGAACCATCCGGTGTTCCTGAAGAGCAACGGCACGTACGCGCGCAGCAACGACCTCGCGGGGATGCAGTTCATCTACGCGTTCTGACGACCGGCACGTTCCGATTCATTCGCATAACGTAACGTGGTCCGGGCCGCGCGGGCCCGGATCTCATTCGACCCAGGAGGTTTGATCTTGAAGCTGCACACATTCGCGACCGACATCACCGATCCGCGCGAGCGGGGCCGCCTGATCGGCGCGCGCTTCGCGCCGGCGATCCGCGAGACGGTCGCGCGCTATCTCGCGTTCTTCCCGAAGCTCGGCATCGATCCGCAGCGCGCGCGGGAGATCGGCGAAGCGAGCCTGGCCGCGCTCGACACATGGTGCCCGCGCCTGGCCGCCGAAGTCGAGTCGATCGCCGACGGCGTCGACCTGCCGCGCTGGCAGCTCGCGTGCCTGAACGCGCGCACCGAGATTCTGGCGACCGCGCCCGCATCGGCCGAAGGCGAATGCTCGACGACCGTCTACGCGCCGGCCGGCCCGCACGCACCGCGCACGCTGCAGACGTGGGACTGGCACGACAGCCTCGCGCCGCAGGGGCTGCTGATGCAGTTCGCGACGCCGCAGGGCCGCACCGTCAAGCTGTTCACCGAATTCGGGATGCTCGCGAAGCTCGGTGTGAACGGCGCGGGGCTCGGGCTGCATTTCAACATCCTGCATCACGCGAGCGACAACGACAGCGCGGGCGTGCCCGTGCATGCGATCGCACGGCGCCTGCTCGAAGACGCGACGACGGTGCAGGAGGCGATCGAACTCGCGCGCACCGCGCGCGTGAGCGCATCGACGGTGCTGACCGTGTTCACGCGGCACGACGCGCACCCGCGCGCGGCAAGCATCGAGCTGAGCCCGTCGGGTGTCGGCGTGGTCGTGCCGCGCCCGGACGGCTGGCTGCTGCATACGAATCACTTCCTCGATCACGCGTTGAGCGGCGGCGAATGCATGCCCGACAGCTCGACCACGCGCGAGCGCTTCGCGCACCTGAACGATGTCGTGACGGACATGACGAGCGCCGATGTGCGCGAACGCGCGGCGGCGATGTGCGGTGCGGCCGGCGACGCGGCCGTCGTGTGCTTCCACCCGGATCCGTCGATGCCGGACACCGAGCGCTGGGAAACGCTGCTGACCGTCGGCATCGATACCGACGCGTGCGCGCTCGACTACGTGGCCGGCAATCCGCACGACCTCTCGCGCGACGGGTTCATGCGGTTCTGATGCGGCACGCGGGCAGTGGTCGAGCAGGGGCGGCACGCGTGTGCCGCCCCTGCGGCGCTCATGCGTCGATGCGTTCGACCTTGCCGACGAGCAACCCGTACGACAGGCTGCCCGCGAGCGCCATCGCGGCGATGTAGGTGATCGCGCGCGAGAAGTCCGCGCCGTCGACCAGCAACCCGATCACGATCGGCGTCGCGATCGCGGACAGGTTGCCGATCAGGTTGAACACACCGCCCGTGAGGCCGAGCAGCCGCGCGGGCGCGAGCCCCGACACGAGCGACCACGTGATGGACGCGAAGCCGTTGCCGAAGAACGCGATCGTCATGAACGCGATCACCCAGCCGGTGGACGTCACGTAGTTCGCGCCGATGATGCAGGTCGAGATCAGCAGCCCCGAGATGATCGGCAGCTTGCGCGCGAAGCCCTGCGAGGCGCCGCGGCGCATCAGCCAGTCCGACAGCACGCCCGAGCACAGCACGCCGACGAACGCGGCGAGGAACGGCAGCGACGCGAGGAAGCCCGACTTGATGAAATCCATCCCGCGATACTTGACGAGGTAGGTCGGGAACCACGTGAGGAAGAACCACAGCGTCGAGTTCAGTGCGAACTGGCCGAGGTAGATGCCCCACAGCTTGCGCCGGCCGAGCACGACGCCGAGGTCGCGCCACGTCGACGGCGCGCGTTCGCTGCGCGCCGCGACGCGGTCCTCGAGATCGACGAGGCCGCCGCCGTCGCGGATCAGCGCGATCTCGGCCGCGTTGACGCCGCGAAACGCGCGCGGCTCGCGATACACCGCATACCAGACCGCGGCCCACGCGATGCCGGCGAGGCCCGTCGCGACGAACACCATGTGCCAGCCGAGATGCACCTGCAGCCACGCGAGCACCGGCGTGAGGAACGCGAGGCCGACGAACTGGCCCGACGTGTAGCCGCCGATCGCGCTTGCGCGTTCGCGGGTCGGGAACCACGTCGTGACCACGCGGTTGTTGATCGGGTAGGCCGGCGCTTCCAGCGCACCGACCGCGAGACGCAGCACGATCAGCCCGACGAACGAGCCCGCGAAGCCGAGCAACAGCGTCGCGGCCGACCACAGTGCGAGTGCGCCCGCATACAGCACGCGCGGCGACACCTTGTCGACGAGCCAGCCGCCCGGGATCTGCATCAGCGCATAGGTCCAGCCGAATGCGGAGAACACGAGGCCCGCGCGGACGGGATCGATGTTCAGTTCCTTGAACAGCGCGGGCGCGGCGATCGACAGGTTGCTGCGGTCGAGATAGTTGATCACGACCGTGACGAACAGCAGCGCGAGAATCAGCAGGCGCTTGCGGCTCGGTGGCGTGGTCGCGGCCGGGCGGACGGCGGATTCGGGGGCGGTACGGTCGTGCGCGGTCGAGCGCTCGGGCAGGTTCGCGTGGGTGCGTGACGCGGATTGGGCCACGGTTGTCTCCTGTGTTCTGTGCCCGGCCGGCGCTCGCGAGCGGGGCGGCCGAATCGAAGGGCGTTGGGGCGAACGTTAGAGCCGTGAGGTGACGTGCGTCAACATTTGAACAGGCATCCCTATTAATGGGACGCCGAGCGTTCAATATGTGGGAGAGGCGCTGGCAAGCTTATGCCAGCGCGTTATCGCCTCAGCGTGTGGGCGCTACTTTCTTCTGCAGTAGTCGTCCGAGTCGAAGCAGAAGAGCACACCCGCCCTGTCGTTGCACGGCTGTTTCAGTGCGTTGCTGGCAAAGGTGTCGTACGCAGCGGCGGTCTTCAGTAACGGCGATGCGGATTGGCAATACCCTGCTTCGTAGAGCGCTCGTGCCTTGGTGGCCGTGAGTTGATCGGTCAGCGCGGCGAGCTTGGGTCTTTCGACAGGGGATTTTGCTTGAATACTGTGGCTGGCGTCGATCGCCAGTTCCAGCGAATTGGCGGCCGATAGCCAGTCCTTTTGTTCGGCGAGCGCGATCCCTTTTTGCCCTTGAGCAAAGACGAAATCCGGATTTGTTTTGTCGAGTGTACGCGCCGCCCCGTCGAAATTGATCACGGCCGCAAGTGTCTTGAGCTGCGGCGGCTTGGCCCTGATGTTCGCCAGCGCGGCATCGAGAGTGTTGGCGCATGGTCGTGCCGCGCAGACGAGTGCGTTGAAGCGATTTGCGGTGTCGACGGCGAACTGCGTCGACGCGTCGGGCTGAATCGATGAGTTGGAACCCGTGCTTGCGGGCGACAGCGCTGTCTGAACCGCGGATGCGTCGATCCTTGAGCCTCCTGCGGCGACATAGGCCGAAATCCATTGTGGATGCCCGGCGCTCTCGTTCGCCATTGTCGTGGCGATGAGCGTGTCGAGTATGTTTGGTAGATGCGTGTCGAAGAAGTCGCTTTGGAAGAATGAATCGGCAGGCAGGTCGCCATGAGGGCTCAACAGACCATGGGTATAAGAAAACATGTCTTGCGGCGCGGATGCGAGGTTTGCACTCGTGATCGGAACGCGACCGTCGCCCTGCACGGTTTCCCAGCCGTCCTTGCTGCGACTGGATTGTCCGAGAATTGTCGTCTGATGCTCATCGACCAGCGTTTCGCGCTGGTTAGGAACCTCGTAGAAGATCGAGTAGTAAAGCCAGACGGGGACATTGAGTCGGTCGGCATCAAAGCGACTGCGAAAATCGCGTGCTTTAGCGAGTACGTCCTTGTATTGCGGAGGCAGCGGGTAGTCGCCGAGCAGACTGTGTCCGACCGGGAGTGCCCAGAACGCAGGATCGTAATAGCTGACGTTCTTAGTGTCCGCCATATCCCGACCCGGGCGTGGGACATGGAGGCAAATGAAATCCGCAGCGCGATCAGATGGGCGAGGGGTGAGTTCGATTGCGCCCGGCCAGGTTAGTATGAGCGGGCGAACACTCTGCGTGAGCTCCGAGGTTACGTTATTGGTGACGTTGGATTTGATCGTCTTGAGGAGCGTCGCAAATCCTTCGGACAGCATGGGGCGAGGCTGGTCATCTGCGGCGACCTTGTCTCCCACCGTCGGCTGCACATAGCCCTGTTCGATCATACGGACGATTTCGCAACTTCCGACCAGCGGAGAGCCGAGCGTGACGAGTTGCATCAACTGATGCTTCGGCGCGGCGTCGTGCGCGTGCTGCATGGCCCATTGCCATGAGACGAGTCCGCCCATGCTGTGCGCGACAATGATGATGCGACTGGTTCGCGGCAAGCTGTTGATACATCGATCCAGTTCCTGTGCGCCTGCCCGGATATCTCGACGCCAGTCGTAACCGCAGGCCAGAAACTGGACATGCAGATCGCTCGTGGCTTGCTTCATCTGTCGAAGTGCCTTGCCATAGAAATCCATACCCGCCATGCCTTCAAGGACAGTGGACCGGATGGCGCTACTGGCATTCTCGTCGATGAGTGCTGGCGGCAGGGCAAGTTGTTTGATGAAATCGTCGTAGTGCGTCGCTAGATAGGGCAGACTCATGTTGCCCCAGATCATCTTCTGGTTGGCAGTATCTTCGAGCGCCGAGCCCAGAATTCCTGGAACGAACACGACGGCAAGCGAAGACGCGACACTGTCGAGTTCGGTCGCAAGAGCGGCATCGTTTTTTGCTGCATTTTTGAATGCAATGACCGCGGAAGTTGCATTAATCGGATTCGTGATCGCTGTTTTGGTGAACGGGATGTAACTTAGATCGGCTGCCGGGGCGATAGTCGAAAGTACGCAAAGGATCACCGCGATCAGTGCCGCTTCGATATTGCGCATGGCAAGTCCCCTTGGTCTCAAGCCGCTTGTGTGATTCTTTTCAGTCTTTGTCGAAGCCTATCGATTCTGTATTTCTAGTCCGCTTCTGCCGAACCCTGAGGCAGGCCAATCGTTTCGGATCGATTTGTGGGTCTTGCCTTCACGACAATCCCTCGTGATTCGAGCCATCTCCCGGGCTGCACGACAAAGCGAATATTTACTGATATAGAAGAACATCGCATCT
The DNA here is from genome assembly GCF_003853705.1 of Burkholderia sp. Bp8992. GTDB lineage: Bacteria > Pseudomonadota > Gammaproteobacteria > Burkholderiales > Burkholderiaceae > Burkholderia. The sequence goes on from NZ_QTQI01000048.1 coordinate 28,904, forward strand.
GGCGCAACCCGTTATTTTCCCGGGGAGGCGAACGCGCTCGCGACATGTCGGCCGACGTGTGTTCGGTACAGCCGAGTGCGTTCTGTAAAAATGTTTCTTTCTGTACCTGTTTAAATTTCTCTGGGTCGATCGGGGATTTTCGTCTCTTATCGCGATTCAGTTTCCCATCGCTTCCTTCACGCCGACCCAGCCCTGCACGGCACCGGCGTGCGGATTGCGATACCGCACCTTCAGCCACTGGAAATCGTCGCTCGCGTCGATCACCTCCACCGTGTCGCCCGCGACCACATGGCGGCGCGTGGACGCATCGGTCATCGCGTCGTGCAGCGGCAGGCGTGCCGGGCGCCGCCGGGTAGCCACGATACCAGTACCGTTACTCGCCTTGTTGCGGATCCTCGCGAACGCAAGAATGCCCGTTCCGATCCTGCTCACTGGTGAGTTGCTCAATGAAAATGAAAACATTCGAAGCCGGTTTCGCCCTCTGTGCAGTGCTGATCGCCGTCGGCACGGCGCGCGCCGCGGGCTTCTCGATCGATAGCGCGGAACTGGCCGGTCGCACGTTCGCTGATGCACATGTGTCCGACAGTTTCGGGTGTCACGGCAACAACGTTTCGCCGTCCATCCAATGGCGCGGTGAGCCCGAGGGGACGCAAAGCTACCTGCTGACGATGTTCGATGCCGACGCACCGACCGGATCGGGGTTCTGGCATTGGGTCGTTGCCAACATACCGGTGTCGGCTCACGGCATCGCGCTCGGTGCGGGCAATGATACTTCCCGGCTGCCGGCGGGCGCCGTCCTGATGAAGAACGACACAGGCCACGCCGGCTATCTTGGTCCGTGCCCGCCGCAGGGCGACACACATCGCTACGTCATCACGCTGACCGCGCTCAAGGTGGCGAAGCTGCCGGTCGAGCGTGACGCGACGCCGGCGGTCGTCGGCTTCGCCGCGCACGATCATCAGCTTGCAAAAGCGACGATGATCGTTCGAATGAGCCGTTAGCCGCCCGTGCTGTCGTCGCGAACCCCGCTCTTGCCGACGAAGATCTCCTTCAGCGCGGCGCGCAGCTTGACCGGATCGTACTGGCCCGGCGCGAGATGGATCACGTAGCGCGTCTGGCCGTCGAGCCGCGCGGCAACGGCGGGCTCGAGCTCGACGTCGATCATGGTGTCCGTGAGGCGTACAGACAGATCCTTGACGCTCGTATTGATCTGGTCGTGCACCATCACTTCGATCAGCGCGTCCTCAGGGAAGCGCAACAGCGAGAAGCAATAGTTCTGCTCCGCATCGTGACAATAGATGTTGGCGAAGCTTTCGTCGTCGTCGAGATCGGACGTCGCCGCGCCGACGGTGGCGTGAAGTTCCATGAATGTGGATTCCTGCGTAAGAGAGTAGGAGTTATCGGTTTGAATGGAGGGCCGTTTCGATCGCGGCTGCCGCTCCCGGTGTCACGTCGGTGTCGCACGACGCATCGGCATCGCGTGCCTTCAGCCACAGCCCGAATTCGCGCATCACGTCGACGACGGGCCGCAGCCGGTCGCCGTCGGCGGTCAGCTCGTACTCGACCCGCACCGGCACTTCCGGATACACGGTTCGCAATACGAGCCCCGCGTCTTCCAGCGCGCGCAGGTCGAGCGTCAGCATGCGCTGCGAGATGCCCGGCATGTCGCGGCGCAGGTCGCTGAAGCGTCGCGGCCCGTCGAGCAGATACGACACCAGCAGCAGCCGCCAGCGGCCGCCGAGCAGGCGCATCGCTTCTTCGACGGAACATCCTGTCGCACTCGTTTTCATCGTGCTCGATCCTGGTCGGTAAATTTTTTGTGACTACGGCACAAACGACTGCCGTCTTCTCAGCCGTGTGCCGATGCGAGATATTAGCGCCCGCGTCGCGGCGAATCGATACATGGACAACTCACGAAGGAAACACATGAAGCTCTATCACGCTCCCGGCAGCTGTTCGCAGACGATCTGCATCGTGCTGCGCGAAGGCGGCATCGACGCGGAGATCGTCAAGGTCGACGCGCGCAAGCATGTCGTCGAAGACGGCCGCAACTACTACGACGTGACCGAACTCGGCTACGTGCCGCTGCTCGAACTCGACGACGGCACGGTGCTGCGCGAAGGGCCGGTGATCGCGCAGTATCTCGCGGACCAGCGCCCGGAAGCCGCGCTCGCGCCGGCCTACGGCACGCTCGCGCGCTACCGGCTGATGGAATGGCTCAACTTCCTCGGCACCGAGATCCACAAGGGTTTCATCCCGCTGCTGTATGCCGTGCAGGCGGGGAAGTACGTCGACCCGGCGAGAACGAAGCTCGACAGCCGCTTCGCATGGATCGACCGCCAGCTCGACGGCCGGACGTTCCTGACGGGCGATACGTTCACGGTCGCCGACGCGTATCTGTTCGCGCTCACCGGGTGGGGCAAGGCCGACTGGATGCGCTCGGTGTACCACGCGGATATCGACCTGACCCGGTACGGGCACCTGCGTGCGTGGTACGAGCGGGTGCGCGCGCGGCCGGCGGTGCGGGCCGTGCTGGAGGTGGACGAGCGACTGGCATAGCGATCCACCATCATTTCAACAATACTTGAAATATCGAAATGATGGCGCTATCCTTCGCGCCATGGACTCCAATCTCGTCGTGCGCGCCCTGGGCGCGCTTGCTCATGAAGCGCGCCTGGCCATCTTTCGCGCGCTGGTCGTTGCCGGGCCGCAAGGACTGCCGGCCGGCGCGATCGCGCAGCAGATCGGGCTGTCGCCCTCGAGCCTGTCGTTCCATCTGAAGGATCTGTCGCATGCGGATCTGGTCACCGCGCGCCAGGACGGCAGGTTCATCTATTACGCGGCGAATTTCGAATCGATGAGCGGCCTCGTCGGGTTCCTGACCGAGAACTGCTGCGCCGGCGCGGCCTGCGGCGTGCCGGCGGCGCCCGCCTGCTGCGGGGATCGCACATGACCGGCTCGAACGCGGCCCCGTCGCAGGCGTTGGCAGTCAAGCCCGCCATCGGATTCTTCGAGCGCTACCTGACCGTCTGGGTGGCGCTTTGCATCGTGCTCGGCATCGCGCTGGGCCTGGCGCAGCCGGGGCTTTTCCAGCGCATCGGCCGCATCGAATACGCCCAGGTCAACCTGCCCGTCGGGCTGCTGATCTGGGTGATGATCGTGCCGATGCTCGTCAAGGTCGACTTCGGTGCGTTGCATGAGGTTCGGCAGCACGTGCGGGGGATCGGCGTCACGCTCGTCGTGAACTGGCTCGTCAAGCCGTTTTCGATGGCGTTGCTCGGCTGGTTGTTCATCCGGCAGCTATTCGCGCCGATGCTGCCGGCCGACCAGATCGACAGCTATATCGCCGGCCTGATCCTGCTGGCCGCCGCACCGTGCACGGCGATGGTGTTTGTGTGGAGCCGGCTGACGGGCGGCGATCCGCTGTTCACGCTGTCGCAGGTCGCGCTGAACGACAGCATCATGGTGATCGCGTTCGCGCCGCTGGTCGGGCTGTTGCTGGGGATGTCCGCCATCACGGTGCCGTGGGCGACGCTGCTCACGTCGGTCGTGCTCTACATCGTCATCCCGGTGATCCTCGCGCAAGCGTGGCGCAGGCTGTTGCTCGCCAACGGGCAGGCGGCGTTCGACCGCGCGATGGCGAAGATCGGCCCCTGGTCCATCGCCGCGCTGCTGGCCACGCTGGTGCTGCTGTTCGCGTTCCAGGGCGAGGCGATCCTCAAGCAACCGCTGGTGATCGCGCTGCTCGCGGTGCCGATCCTGATCCAGGTGTTCTTCAACGCGGCGCTCGCCTACGGGCTCAATCGCGTCGTCGGCGAGAAGCACTGCATCGCATGCCCGTCGGCGTTGATCGGCGCATCCAACTTTTTCGAACTGGCCGTGGCGGCGGCTATCAGCCTGTTCGGCTTCCACTCCGGCGCAGCGCTCGCGACCGTCGTCGGCGTGCTCATCGAGGTGCCGGTCATGCTGCTCGTCGTGCGCGTCGTCAACCGTTCGAAGGGCTGGTACGAGCGCGCGTGACATCATTCAGGAATCCGGAAATGACCGACATCACGATCTATCACAACCCCGATTGCGGAACGTCGCGCAACACGCTGGCGATGATCCGCAACAGCGGCGTCGAGCCGCGCGTCGTGCTTTATCTGGAAACGCCGCCGGGCGAAGCGGAACTGCGCGCGCTGATCGCGGCGATGGGCATTCCCGTTCGCGACGTGCTGCGTCGCAAGGGGACACCCTATGAAGCGCTCGATCTCGACAATCCGAGATGGAGCGACGCCGATCTGATCGGCTTCATGGTCGCCCACCCGCTCCTGATCAATCGCCCGATCGTCGTCACGCCGCTCGGCACGCGGCTGTGCCGCCCGTCCGAGCAGGTACTCGATATCCTGCCCGATCCGCAGAAGGGGCCGTTTGCGAAGGAAGACGGCGAAATCGTGATCGATGCGGAGGGCAAGCGTGTCTGACCGCCTGAACGACCTGCCGCAAATCGATGCCTCGCTCTTTCGCGTACCGGACGCGAGCCGGCTGCAGCCCGCGCTTTCGTCCACGCATCCGCCTCGCATCGTGCTGCTCTACGGATCATTGCGCGTGCGTTCGTTCAGCCGGCTGCTGGTCGAGGAGGCGGCGCGGTTGCTGACGGCCATGGGCGCCGACGTCCGGATCTTCAATCCGTCCGGATTGCCGTTGCCCGACGATGCCCCCGAGCACCATCCGAAAGTGGCGGAGTTGCGCGAACTCGTGCAATGGTCGGAGGGCATGGTGTGGTGCTCCCCCGAGCGGCACGGCGCGATGACCGGCGTGATGAAATCGCAGATCGACTGGATCCCGTTGTCGGTCGGCGCGGTACGGCCGACGCAGGGCAAGACGCTCGCGGTCATGCAGGTCAGCGGCGGCTCGCAATCGTTCAACGCGGTCAACCAGATGCGTGTGCTCGGGCGCTGGATGCGCATGCTGACCATTCCGAACCAGTCGTCCGTCGCGAAGGCGTTCATGGAATTCGGCGACGACGACCGGATGAAGCCGTCCGCGTATTTCGACCGGGTCGTCGACGTCATGGAGGAACTGGTCAAATTCACGCTGCTCACCCGCGACGTCGGCGCGTACCTGACGGACCGGTACAGCGAGCGCAAGGAAAGCGCCGAACAACTGTCGCAGCGAGTGAACCAGGCGCGCATCTGAATCGCCCGCGGGTACGCGGCGCGGCGGGACATCGTTCGCGCCGGGCCGGCGGGCGTGTGCCGGGTGAGCCAGCTCAGCGCCCCAGCGTCAGGACCAGATACCCCGCATAACCCGCGCCGTTCGCGAGCAACGCCCAGATCGCGAGCCCGCGGGTGCGCGCATTGAAGCGCAGCCACGCGGCCGCCGCGAGCGTGATGATCACGCCGGTCAGCACTTCGGGGCGCGGCTCCCACGGCGTCAGCATGATGCCGATCGCCGGCAGCAGCGTGCCCTGGAACACCATCGCGCCGGTGATGTTGCCGAACGCGAGCGTGTCCTTCTTGCGGCGGATCCACAGCACGCTGTTGACCTTCTCCGGCAACTCCGTCGCGATCGGCACGATGATCAGCGACAGCAGCAGCGCCGAGATACCGAGCGCGTGCGACACGCCTTCCACGCCGTGAATGAAGCCCTTCGCGCCGCCGACCAGCAGCGCGAGGCCGATCAGCAACTGCAGCACGATCGTCGCGAGATGGGTCGGCAGGCCGAGACGCGACAGGAACATCGCATGCGGTGCTTCGGTGCCGTGCCCGGCATCGACGAGCCGGGTCGACGCGCGGAACGTCAGCACGACGTACATCACGTAGAGCCCGACCAGCATCGCGGCGAGCAGGGCGCGCACGGCCCAGTTGTGATGCGGGACGAACATCGCCGCGGTGGCCAGCGAGAACGCGGCGAGGAAGGTGTTCATGTCGCGCACGAAGCCCGTGCGTTCGGGCGCGATCGTGCCGCGCAACCCGCGCGAGCGGATCACGGCGAGCGTCATCAGGAACGTGGTGAGCGTCGCGAGCATCAGCGGTGCGCCGAGAATCGCGCCGACACCGATTTCCTCGTTCACGGCCTGGTTCGCCGTGCCGCCGGCCAGGGCGAGCAGCGGCACCATCGTTTCGGGCAGCGCCGTGCCGACGGCCGCGAACAGCGAACCGGTGACGCCCTCGGAAATCTTCAGGCGTTCGCCGAGATGTTCGAGCGCATTGGTGAAGACTTCGGCCGCGATGAGGATGACGATCAGCATGAACGCCAGTTCGAGGAACATGAAGGTCATGCGGCGCCTCCGCAGGCACGTGCCCGGCGGGCGGGGGAGCGCGGGGAGAAGACGGTGGGGAACATGGGGACTCCGTGGTCGGACGCTGACGAACCATGGCGCATCCGCCGACGTCCGACCAGGAACGACGCGATGCGCCCATGGTCTCGCCAAGCCGATCAGGCCGAACGCGCCACGGCCACAGGCCGAGTGTGTTGACGCGTTCGCTTTCCGGGGACGGAAAGCAGGCTACTCCCCAAAGACGAAGTGCAGTCTAGTCGAGCGGATTTCTTTCGGCAAGCCTTCATCTCAAAAAAATATGGTTCATCGCGGATTACCGGGGAACGCGGCACGGATTTTGAGGAAGAAATATTCCTCGTCGCGGTACCCGTAAGCCCGACGCTTGATGACCTTGATGGTGTTGTTGATGCCCTCGACGACACTGGT
>NZ_QTQI01000049.1 GCF_003853705.1 Burkholderia sp. Bp8992
TGCAAGACCTGCGACATCAAGGACCCGACGCAGAACATCGTGTGGGTCACGCCCGAAGGCGGCGGCGGGCCGAATTACCCGAACATGTAACGCAACGCATCCTTGCGCCTGCGGGCGCGAACGAACCGGAGTGAGACGATGAGCAATGCAGCGAAAGAAGTCGTGGTGGTGAGCGGTGTCCGTACCGCGATCGGTGATTTCGGCGGCAGCCTGAAGGATTTCGCGCCGACCGATCTCGGCGCGAAGGTGGTCGCCGAAGTATTGGCGCGCGCGAACGTGTCGGGCGATGCGGTCGGGCATGTCGTGTTCGGCCACGTCGTGAACACCGAGCCGAAGGACATGTATCTCGCGCGCGTCGCGGCGATCAACGGCGGGGTCGCGCAGCACACGCCGGCGCTGACCGTGAACCGCCTGTGCGGCTCGGGCCTGCAGGCGATCGTGTCGGCCGCGCAGACGATCATGCTCGGCGATGCCGACGTCGCGATCGGCGGCGGCTCGGAGAGCATGAGCCGCGCACCGTACACGGTGCCGGCCGCGCGTTTCGGCCAGCGCATGGGCGACGGCAAGCTCGTCGACATGATGCTCGGCGCGCTGCACGACCCGTTCCAGACGATCCACATGGGCGTGACGGCCGAGAACGTCGCACGCAAGTACGACATCTCGCGCGACGCGCAGGATGCGCTGGCGCTCGAATCGCATCGTCGCGCGGCGCGCGCGATCGCGGAAGGGCGTTTCAAGGACCAGATCCTGCCGATCGCGATCCGCACGAAGAAGGGCGAGGTCGCGTTCGACACCGACGAGCACGTGCGTCACGACGCGAGCGCGGACGATTTCACGAAGCTGAAGCCGGTGTTCGCGAAGGAAAACGGCACCGTGACGGCCGGCAACGCATCGGGCATCAACGATGCGGCGGCAGCCGTGCTGATGATGAGCGCGGACGCCGCACGCGCGCAGGGCGTGAAGCCGCTCGCACGCCTCGTCGCCTATGCGCATGCGGGTGTCGATCCGGCCTACATGGGCATCGGCCCGGTGCCGGCCACGCAGAAGGCGCTCGAACGCGCGGGCCTGAAGATCAGCGATCTCGACGTGATCGAGGCGAACGAGGCGTTCGCCGCGCAGGCTTGCGCGGTCACGCAGGAGCTCGGCCTCGATCCCGCGAAGGTCAACCCGAACGGCTCGGGCATCTCGCTCGGTCACCCGATCGGTGCGACCGGCGCGCTGATCACGGTCAAGGCGCTGTACGAGCTGAAGCGCATCGGCGGGCGTTACGCGCTCGTGACGATGTGTATCGGCGGCGGCCAGGGGATTGCTGCGATCTTCGAGAACATCTGATAATCGAACGCTCAGCACCCGAACACACAGGAAATTTCATGGCCATCGAAATCGTCGGCGTCGTTGGCGCCGGAACCATGGGTAACGGCATTGCGCAAACCGCGGCCGTTGCAGGGCTCAATGTCGTGATGATCGACGTCAGCGACGCCGCGCTCGACAAGGGCCTCGCGACGCTGAAGGGCAGCCTCGAGCGGCTCGTGTCGAAGGACAAGCTCGACGCGGCCACCCGCGACGCAGCGCTGGCGCGCATCACGACGTCGACCGACTACGCGAAGCTCGCCTCGGTCGACATCGTGATCGAGGCCGCGACCGAGAACGTCGAGCTGAAGGGCCGTATCCTGAAGCAGATCGAGGCGGTCGCGCGTCCTGACGCGATCATCGCGACCAACACGTCGTCGATCTCGATCACCGCGCTCGCGGCGCTGCTCGCCGATCCGTCGCGCTTCCTCGGCATGCACTTCTTCAACCCGGTGCCGCTGATGCCGCTCGTTGAGATCATCCGCGGGCTGCAGACGAGCGATGCGACCGCGTCGGCCGTGCGTGAGCTGACCGAGCGCTTCGACAAGTCGCCGATCGGCGTGCGCAATTCGCCGGGCTTCGTCGTGAACCGGATTCTCGTGCCGATGATCAACGAAGCGTTCTTCGTGCTGGCCGAAGGCATCGCGTCGGCCGAGGAGATCGATGCGGGGATGAAGCTCGGCGCGAACCACCCGATCGGGCCGCTCGCGCTGGCCGACCTCGTCGGCCTCGACGTGTGCCTCGCGGTGATGGACGTGTTCCTGAAGGACTTCGGCGATCCCAAGTATCGCGCCTGCCCGCTGCTGCGCGAGATGGTGACGGCAGGGCGGCTCGGGCGCAAGACCGGGCGCGGGGTGTACGACTACAGCTGACACCCGCTGCGGGAACGTAGCGCTTCAACGCGGATGACGCGTCGCACCGGAGGAGGTGATCCGGTGTCGGCCCGTCATCCGCGTTGTCCATTTGGCGCGGGCGAGACGCATCCCGACTTGATGACGAGCAAAGACGGGAACGGCGAGCGACGCGCAAATGAAGGCGGCACGGCAGTTGCCCGCGATGACAATCCTTGAACCTCTCGCGGTTTCGTCTGTGCAACTATCGGATGGCAGGCCAGGCAACGCCCGCCTTGCAGAATATCGAAAGGCGGCCGGCTCGACGGGGCATTCTCGATATTGCGGCATCATACGGCAGCGCGGTTCGCGCCGGATTTCCCGTGACTATCCGGCGCATCATCGCGATCGACCGATCAACGCAATCGAATATCAACAAGATGAAAATAAAGACGGGCCTTTTCGGGGTGTTGCTGTCCATCGCGACGGCGACGGCATATGGGTTGGGCGTGCAGGGCACGCCTGCAGAACCGGCGGCTTCCGCGCCGGCGGCCAGTCCGGCCATCAAGCTGACGCCGGAGCAGATCGCTGAACGGGCGCGCGCCTATATGGTGCAGATCGGGGTGAATCCCGATTCGGAAAATGGGCAGATTATCGTCGCGTGGTTCATCCGGGTAGCCCAGAACCCGGCCTATCTCGCCCGACTGTCCAGCATGCGCAGCCCCTCCGGCGACGGCAGCGACATGATCCTGCGGCCGGCCGAAAGGCTGCGGTTCCTGCGGCTGATGCAGGACATCACAGCCGAATCGAAGAGCGGCTGCGATATGCCGAAAGTGAGTGGCGGCAATCTGGCGTCGATCGCGAAGACGTCGTCACCGAAGGCGTTGCGGAGCACGTTCGAATTGATGGACCTGATTGGTGCGCCGAAGGCTGCCTCGTCCGGCGACGATGAGCACTACACCGTCGCCGAATTGCTCGAAGTCGACGCGCGCATGGACGAGATCGACATACCGCCATGGCTGGAGAAGCAGAACAAGCCGAGCACGTGCGCGCTGGTCAGGTTCGCCGTCGATACGATTGACAAGTTTCCGGAGCCTGAGCAGCGGCGGGCGACCTATGAACTCTTCAAGCTGATTGCTGGCGGGAAGTCGGCGCCGGAGACCGTTTTGGCCGATCCCGGTGCGTATCTGGACGACGTGTTCGACGACCGGCGCCTGCCGGATGCCATTCGCAGCCAGTTGCCGCCCGACGGCAGCCGGCCGCTGCCTTATGCCCGCCTCAGCATAGACGGCGAATGGGTGAACAAGACGACACCGCAGGATTCGGGGCCGTACGTCGACACTTACGTCAATCGACGCAACAACGGCGTGGTCGTCGAGCTGATGACCACGAAAGACGCGTCGGGGAACACGAAGTGGGCGTCGTTCGGCATGGGGTACGGGCTCACCGAGCTGTTGGACCAGACCGTGAGCGCACCCCGGTACGCAAGCATGCTCCGGACGCTGAAGGCAGCGTCCGCGATCGTGGCGGCGAACGAACCGATGACCGAGGGCAAGCGTATCGAGATCGCGCTGCCGCAGCCGTCGAGCCACGGGCAGTTGACCCGCCGATGCGAAGTCGGCAAGACGGAGCCCGCGTCGACGATTTTCCGCACGTTGACCGGCAATGCCGTCAATCTGGATTGCATCGAGGTCCGCAAGGACGGCACGAAGACGCGCGTGCGCTCCGTCTGGCTGGCCGACTACCGGATCGAATTGAGCAGGACGATCGACGATCAGGACGGCAGAACCGACGTCATCATCAAGAACGTCACGATCACGCAGCCATGACGCCGACGGACGAATTTGGGCGGGGCGCGGTCGCGGGTGGGCGGGCGGCATTCGGCCATGCGCCGATATGGCCGATGCGGGCCATCGGCATGGCTGTGGCGTTGAGCGTCTGGGCCGGTGACGTTTTCGCGTCGCAACCCGAGTGGTTGCCGCTGTCGTCCGGCCGTGCAGCGGCGACGGCCATTCAACGCAACGTGCCTGTTCCTGTCGCCGATGATACGACGCCATGCGCGCTGGCATTGAGCGTCTGGTTCGGCAGCGTTCCGTCGTCCGATCGGCCGGAGCGGCGGCGCAGCCTCTGCCGGCGCGAAGCCGAGGCCGGCAACCTGACGGCCCGCGCGCTCTACGGGCAGATGGTGCTGCATGGCTATGCCGGACGGCCGGACCGGGTGCACGGCATGACGATCCTCGAATCGGCGGCGAGCGACGGTTCGACACTGGCCAAGCGCACGCTCGGCTACCTCTACTACGACGGTGTCGCGCTGCCTCGGAACGATGCGGTGGCGCGCGCATGGTTCGCGTCGGCGGCACGCGACGGCGATACGGCGTCGACGAACCAGCTTGGCGGGATGAGTGCGGACGGCGCCGGGCAACCGGCTGACGACGTGGCCGCCTACCGCTACTTCGTGGCGGCAGCCGAGGGTGGATCGGCGGCGGGAGCGACCAACGCGGGGAAATTCGCGCTGGCAGGTCGCGGGGTGACGCGCGACCCGGCGGCCGCGGCGGCGTGGCTGGCACGCGCCGCAGCCGCCGGCGAGCCGAACGGGCAGTTCGTTCTCGGGCTGATGCTGGTCCGGGGCGACGGTATTCCGCGCGATGTCGACCAGGGCGCGGCGTGGCTGCGCGCCGCGGCAGACCAGAAACATACTGAAGCACGGGCGATGCTCGGCAATCTCTATCTCGAGGGCAGCGGCGTGCCGCGAGACGCGCATCACGGCTTCGGCCTGATGTCGGCCGCGGCGCAGGCCGGGTCGTCTTACGCACAGCGCCGGCTCGGCGATCTGTACGGTAGCGGGACCGGCGTGGCGCGCGACGATGCACAGGCGCGCGACTGGTACCGGAAAGCCGCGCTTGCCGGAGACGCGCGGGCGCGTTATGCGTTGGCCAAGCTCTATCTGTTCGGCCGGGGCGGCCCGATCGACAAGGAGGCGGCATGGGGATGGATGCAGGGCGCAGCTGAAGCGGGGCTGGCCGCCGCCCAGAACGATCTCGGTGCGATGCTGCAGGACGGCATCGGGACGCCGCCGAATCCATCCGCCGCGAAACCGTGGTTCGAAAAGGCCGACGCGCAAGGCGATGGCGCGGCGGCAACCAACCTTTCCCGTTACGCGGCACGCGGCGCTGGCGAGCCGGTGGATCTGCACAAGGCCTTTCGGCTTGCGGCACGCGGTGCGCAGCGCGGCGATGTCGCCGGTGCGCTGATTGCCGCCGGCATGGCGTGGCGCGGTGAGGGGACGCGCGTCGACCGGGCGCAGGCGATGCGGTGGTTTCGGTTGGCCGCGGACCATGGCGATATCGCGGCGGCGCGGTGGGTCGGCTATCAGCTTCTGATGGGGGGCGACGGCGTGCCGCGCGACGAACAGGCGGGTCTGCGCTATCTGTCGCAAGCTGCCGACGCTGGCGATCAGGCCGCCGGTGTGTTGATCGGTTTCTACCTGAGCGAGCACCGCATGTCGTTCGCGGGCCGTACCGGGCTCCAGTGGCTGACGGATCTCGCGGACCGCAAGATGCCCGCCGCGTATTCGGCGCTGGGTTTGCTGTATTGGCGCGAACAGCCGGCGACCGCGTTCGACTGGTTCGCACGCGGCGCGAAGCTGGGCGACGCCAGCTCGCAAGCGATGTTGTGCAAGATGCATCTGGATGGCAGCGCCACGCCGCGCAGTCCGGTCGAGGCCGCGCGCTGGTGCCGCGCGGCGGCCGTCGGCAACAATCCCGGCGCGATGCGTATCCTCGCGTCGGTCGACAACGGCCTGGTTGCCGCCGACGAGCGGGCGTACTGGCGATGGAAGCTGGCGGATAGCGGCGAGCCGGCGTATCAGTCGATGCTCGGCGATGCATACGACCTGGGCGATGGCGTACCGCTGGATTTCGATGCCGCGATGTACTGGTTTCGTCGCGCGGCGGATCGGGGCGATGTCTCCGCGCAGGGTTCCCTTGCCTGGCATCTGTCGAACGGGCTCGGCGGTCGGGCCGACGACTACGAGGCGTTCGCATGGGCACTGCGCGCCGCGCCGTCGAGCGCCGACGCGAAGCGGATGGTGGGCGTCGCCTATCTGTACGGCCGTGGTGTCGCGAGCGATCCGAAGGAAGCGTCCATCTGGCTCGACCGTGCGGCTTCGGATGGATCGACGTGGGCGGAAAGCGAGCTTGCGCTGATGTATGAAACGGGCAAGGGCGTCCCTGTGAATGAAACGACCGCGCTGGCTTTGCATCGTCGCGCTTCCCGCGGCGGCTCGGCGGTTTCCGAGATCGCGCTGGCGCTGCGCGGCGTCACGCCGGGAGCGGAGGCGGGGCTGTCGGCCGGAGAGCGGCGCTGGCTGGTGCCCGCCGATCCGGCCGCAACGATGTGGAGCGATCCGCCGGTCAACGCGTTGGCGGCCGCCAATCGTCAATGGGAGGGCTTGTCGAGCCTGAACGAGGCGTTGCGCGGCGATCCGTTCATGCAGTATGCGGCCGGTATCCGGTTCCTGACCGGCAACGGCTTGCCGAGAGACCGGGCGCTCGGCGCGGCATGGGTCGAGCGCGCGCGAGCGAGCTTCGAGGCGATACCCGGTCTCGGGCAGTACGGCGCTGCCGCTGCGCTTGTCGAGTCGCGTATTTTCCGGCGGCTGGATGATGGGGAAAAAAGGCGGGCCGCCGACATCGCCGGGAATCTGATGGCGACACTGCCGTGAGTAGCATGGGATGCGGAGGACCGGCGGCGACGTGCCAATCTGGACGATCGTCGCACGCGCGATCAACGTCTATCGCGTCGGTTCGCTCGCATTCATCCGTTTCAATTTGAGTTGATCGCGTGACATCTCCGTGCCGCGCGCTTCGCCGCGGGAAGTGGGGACCGGCGCGATATTGTGCGATGGATGGACCGTGCGGCGCCCTCCGGGCCTATGCGTCGAGTACCGACAGATCCCGCGGCAGCGCGCGCTTGAACATCGCCAGAATCTGCCGCGCCGCCTTCGGCGGCAGCGTGATCGCATGGCGCACGGCCGCCGCGATCTGGATCATCATCAGCTCGGCGAATGCGTTGCGCTGCGCGCGCGTCGTGTCGGGCGCGACTTCCGCCAATGCATCCGCGAACAGTCCGGCCAGGAATTCGCCGTCTGCGCGATCCAGTGCCTGCAGCGCGCGATCGGCCTGCGTCGCGCGCCAGATGTCGCGCATCAGCGGCTCGTCGACGAACATCCGGTAGTAGCTGTCCGTGATGCGCGCGAGCGTGCCGTGCAGGTCGTCGAGCGTTTTCATCTTCGCCAGGTCGCGCCGCACGCAGTCGTGCCCGACCGCGTTGTAGCGCTCCGCGAGCGTGCCGATCACCGCGGCCTTGTCCGGAAAGTACTGGTACAGCGAACCGAACGAGATGCCCGTGCGTTCGACGATGTCGCTCATCCGGAACGCATCGCAGCCTTTCTCGATCATCACTTCCGACGCGCACGCGAGGATGCGCTCGAACCGCTCGCGGCTGCGCTGCTGCGTCGGGACGAGCCGTGCGCGCGCCGGCGTGTCCGCTGCCGTCGCTTCGGGCTCGGTAGTCTGCCCCGATTTTTGTCGGCCCATGCCGCCTCCGGAAAAACTTGACGTTGATAATACGAGAGTCTATCGTGTTTTTGAAAGGCGAGAAATTCTCGTATTTTGGTCAAAGGAGACACACATGTCGGCACTTCCCATCCTCATCGTCGGCGGTTCGGGCAAGACGGGTGCCCGCGTCGATGCACGGCTGCGCGCACGCGGCCTCGCGACGCGCCCCGTGTCGCGCACGTCGGCCGTCCGCTTCGACTGGACGGCGCCCGCGACCTGGCCCGCGGCGCTCGACGGCGTATCGGCCGCTTACGTGACCTACCAGCCCGACTTGTCCGTCGAAGGCGCCGTGGAAGCGATCGCAGCCTTTGCACGGCTCGCGCGGGAACGCGACGTCGAGCGTGTGGTGGTGCTGTCCGGACGCGGCGAGCCCGGCGCACAGGCGGCCGAAGCGGCGCTGCAGGCGTCGGGTGTCGGCTGGGGTGTCGTGCGCGCCAGCTGGTTCAACCAGAACTTCTCCGAGGGCTACCTGCTCGACGGCGTGCTGGCCGGCGAAGTCGCGCTGCCTGCTGGCGCCGTGCGCGAGCCGTTCGTCGATGCGGACGACATCGCCGATGTGGCCGTGGCCGCACTCACCGATGTGCGGTTCGCGGATCGTGTGATCGAAGTCACGGGCCCGCGCGCGCTGACGTTCGCCGAAGCCGTCGGTGAAATCGCGCGGGCCGCCGGCCGGCCGGTCGCCTATCGCGAGATTTCGCACGATGCGTTCGTCGCGGGGCTGCACGAGGTCGGGGTGCCGGAACCGGTCGTTGAACTGCTCGACGATCTGTTCCGCGTGGTGCTCGACGGGCGCAACAGCGCGGTGGCGCAGGGCATCGAAGAGACGCTCGGGCGGCCGGCGCGCGATTTCGCCGACTATGCGCGTGCGACGGCCGCCACCGGCGTATGGAGCGCCTGACCATGATCGCGTTCGTGACTTCCGCGTTGCTGTGGGGTTCGGCCGTCGGCTGCGGGCTGATGGCCGGCGTGTACTTCGCGTTCTCGACGTTCGTGATGACGTCGCTCGGCCGGCTCGCGCCGCCGGCCGGCGCGGCCGCGATGAACGCGATCAACGTCGACATCGTGCGTTCGCCGTTCATGCCGCTGTTCCTCGGCACGACGCTGATGGCGCTCGCGCTCGTCGTGATCGCATTGTTCGATCGCGACCAGCCGGGCGCGATGGCGGCGGTCGCGGGCGGCGTGCTCTATGTGTTCGGCATGTTCGCGGTGACGATGGCCGTCAACGTGCCGCTCAACGACGCGCTTGCCGCGGCCGATCCGGCGAGCGTGCAAGGCGCGGCACTGTGGACGCGTTACGTGCACGACTGGACGATGTGGAATCACGTGCGCACGGTCGCTTCGGCGGCTGCGTGCGCGTGCTTCATCGCGGGGATCGCGGCACGGTAGCGTCGTCGCTACGCCGAAGTGCCGCCCGCGATTTGTGAATACCCGTCGTTCACGGGCGTACGGAGGTTACCGCTGCGCCACCGTGCCCGTCTCCCACCAGCCGCCGCCCAGCACCTTGTACAGCGTGATGAGGTTGGACTGCTTGGCGAGCATGTCCGTGACCAGTTGCTGCTGCGCGGTGTAGAGCGTCCGCTGCGCATCGAGCAGGGTCAGGAAGCTGTCGGTGCCGCTGCGGTAGCGCGCCTGCGCGAGATCGTAGTACTGCTGCGCCGAGTTCACGTAGTCACGGTCCGCGGCCACCTGGGTGACATACGTGGTGCGTCCCGCGAGCGCATTCGACACTTCCTTGAACGCCGTCTGGATGGCTTTTTCGTAGTTGGCGATGTCGATGTCCTTTTCGACTTTCGCCACGTCCAGCGTGGCGCGGTTGTAGCCGAAGTCGAAGAGAGGCACCGAGATGGACGGCGCGAATGTCCATGCGCCCGTGCCCGCCTTGAAGAGGTTCGAGAGGCTGCCGCTCGTGGTGCCCGCGGAAGCCGTCAGCTCGATCTTCGGAAAGAACGCGGCGCGCGCCGCGCCGATGTTGGCGTTGGCGGCCTTCAGCGTGTGCTCGGCTTCGACGATGTCGGGCCGGCGCGCGAGCAGATCGGACGGCACGCCTTCGCCGATATCAGTGAACGTGTTCTCGCTTTCCATCAGCGAAGCGCCCTGCGGCAAATCGTCGGGCAGCGGCGCGCCGATTTCGGCCACCATGTTGTTGCGGTCCTGAGCGACCGCACGCGTGTACGAGGCGAGACTCGACCGCGCGCTCGCCAGCGAGTTCTCGGCCTGGCGCACGTCCTGCAGCGACGCGCTGCCCATCTTCATCATGTTCACCGTGAGGTCGTAGGTGTGCTGGTCCGCATCCACGGTGTTCTGCGCGATCTGCAACGAAGCCTCGTCGGAGAGCAGTTGCAGATAGTCGGTGGCGACGGTCGCGATCAGGCTGATCTGCGTGCTGGTGCGCGCGGCGTCCGTGGCGAGGTACTGCTCGAGCGCCTGGCGCTTCAGGCTGCGCAGGCGGCCGAAGAAGTCGATTTCCCACGACGTGAGGCCCACGCTCGCGCTGCTCGAGCTGTATGCGCTCGTGGAGCCTGCCACGCGTTCGCGCGTGACCGAGCCGGATGCGTTGATGGTCGGTCCGACGTTGGCGCGCGCAATGCGGTACTGCGCTTCGTACTGCGCCACGTTGAGCGCGGCTACGCGCATATCGCGGTTGTTCGCGAGCGCGAGTTCGATCAGCTTTTGCAGTCGCGGATCCTTGAAGAAGTCGCGCCAGCCGAGGTCGGCCCCCAGCGGGGCCGCAGCGGTGCTCTGCGCGGACTTCGGCTGCGCCTGCGCGGGCACGGCGGACCAGGTGTTGTCGACCGGAGCGGCCGGCCTTTGGTATGTCGGGTCCAGCGTGCAGCCTGCCAGCGCACCCGCGCAAAGAAGGGCGATCAGTGTGCGTTTCATGCGTTGCCCTCGTTGATGTCGGCGGAGTTCGTGGTGTGACCGTGCTCCTTGAACAGTCTGCGCACCACGACGAAGAAGACCGGTACGAAGAAGATGGCGAGCACCGTGGCCGCGATCATGCCGCCCGTCACGCCCGTGCCGATGGCGTGGCGTGCGCCGGCGCCGGCACCCGTACTGATGACGAGCGGCAGCACGCCGAACACGAACGCGAGTGAAGTCATGAGAATGGGGCGCAACCGCATGTGGGCGGCTTCGAGTACGGCGTCCACGACGCTGTGTCCCTGCGCCTGCAGATCCTTCGCGAACTCGACGATCAAAATGGCGTTCTTCGTGGACAGCCCGATGGTGGCCAGCAGCCCCACCTTGAAGTAGATGTCGTTCGAAAGTCCGCGCCCGTGAGCGGCCAGTAACGCGCCCAGCACACCGAGCGGCACGACGAGCAGCACCGCAAGCGGAATCGACCAGCTTTCGTAGAGGCCCGCAAGGCACAGGAACACGACGACGAGCGAGATCGCATAGAGCACCGTGGCTTGCGAGCCGGCCTGCTTCTCCTGATACGACTGGCCTGTCCATTCCACGGCGAAGCCGGGCGGCAGTTTGCGCGCAAGCTGTTCGACTGCCGTCATCGCCTCGCCGGTGCTCACGCCGGGCGGCGTGGCGGCCGAAATGCCCGTGGCGAGTTGCCGGTTGTAGCGCTCGATCTGTGGCGGCCCGAACGTCCAGTGGCTCTTTGCGAACGACGAGAAGGGCACCATCGTGGCGTCGTAGCCTGTCGTGCTCGTGGTGGTGCTCGAGGACGACAAGGACGACGAACTCGACGAACTGCTGCCTGCCTTCACATACCAGTCGCCAAGGTCGGCAGGCATCATGCGATACGGCGCGTCCGACTGCACATAGACTTTCTGCACGCGCCCCGTGTCGATGTAGTTGTTCACGTAGGACGAACCGAACGCGGTCTGCAGCGTGTCGTTGACGTCGGAGACGGAAAGCCCCAGCGCGTTGGCTTTTTCGCGGTCGATGTCCACCTGCAACTGCGGCGTGTCTTCAAGGCCGGACGGGCGCACCATCGCGAGTGTCGGTTCCTTCGACGCCATGCCGAGAAACTGGTTGCGCACCGCGAGCAGCTTGTCGTGGCCTGCGCCGCCGCGGTCTTCGATCTCGAAGTCGAGACCGCTTTGCGTACCCAGTTCCTGAATGGCGGGCGGATTCAGCACGAAGATGCGCGCGTCGCGATTGCCGCCGAAATGCTGGTTGGCGCGCGCGATGATGGCCGGCGCGCTGTCGCGCGAACCGCGCAGGCTCCAGTCCTTGAGCGTCACGAACGCGATGGCGTTGTTCTGCCCCTGGCCGTTGAAGCTGAAGCCGTTGATGGCGATGACCTGCTTGACGCCAGGCTCGTCTTTCAGCACGTACTGCTCCACGGCCTCCACCGTCTTCAGCGTACGCGAGGCCGGCGTGCCCGCGGGCGCGCTGATCGACACGATGAAGTAGCCCTGGTCTTCGTCAGGCAGGAACGAGGAGGGCAACGTGACGTAGAGCAATGCCACGACGCCGGCGATCACGCTGTAAAGAAGCATGTAACGCGCGGGCCGCGCGACCACGCGTGCGAGCGAGGAACTGTAGCCCGCATTGCTCTTGGCGAACCACCGGTTGAACCAGCCGAAGAAGCCGCGCTTTTCGTGATGCTCCACGTCGGCGCGCTTGAGCAACGTGGCGCACAGCGCAGGCGTGAGCGTGAGCGCGAGCATGACCGACAGCAGCATCGCCGAGACGATGGTGATGGAGAACTGCCGGTAGATGGCGCCCGTGGAGCCCGCGAAGAACGCCATCGGAATGAAGACGGCGGTGAGCACCGTGGTCACGCCGACCAGGGCGCCGGTAATCTGCCCCATCGCCTTGTGCGTGGCTTCCTTCGGGCCGAGCTTCTCCTCGCTCATGATGCGCTCGACGTTTTCCACCACCACGATGGCGTCGTCCACGAGCAGGCCGATGGCGAGCACCATCGCGAACATTGAAAGCACGTTGATCGAAAAGCCGATCATCGACATCACACCGAACGTGCCGAGCAGCGCAACGGGCACCACGATGGTGGGAATCAGCGTGGCGCGCACGTTCTGCAGGAACAGGTACATCACGAGGAAGACCAGTACGACCGCTTCGAATAGCGTCTTCACGACCTCTTCGATCGAGATGCGAACGAACGGCGTGGTGTCGTACGGGTAACTGATCGCGACGTCCTTCGGCAATTGCAGCTGGATTTCGGCGAGCTTCGCGCGCACCGCGTTGGCTGCATCCAGCGCGTTGGCGCCCGTGGCGAGCTTGATGGCGAGCGCGGACGCCGGCTTGCCGTTCAGACGCGACGAGGTGTCGTAGCTGTCGCCGCCCACCTCCACGCGCGCCACGTCCTTCAGCAGCACGCGCGAGCCGTCGCTGTTCACGCGCAGCAGGATGTCGGCGAACTGGTCTGCGGTCGTCAGCAGGCTCGACGAGCGAATGGTCGCGTTGATGGCCTGCGAATCCGTTGCCGGCGAGCCGCCTACCTGCCCCGTGGAAAGCTCGACGTTCTGGTTCGTGATGGCCGTGGTCACGTCGGAGGGCGTGAGTCCGAAGCTGTGCAGCTTCACCGGATTGAGCCAGATGCGCATGGCGTGCTGCGCGCCGAACAGCGTCACGTCGCCCACGCCGTTCAACTGCGCGAGCGGATCTTCGATCCGGGTCGCGATGATGTTGCCGAGATCCACCGAATTCCAGGTGCCGCCCGGCGACGAGAGCGCGATGATCATGAGGAAGTTCGTCGACGCCTTCGCTACCTGCACACCTTGCTCCTGCACCGTTTGCGGCAGGGTAGGCGTGGCCTGCGTCACCTTGTTCTGCACCTGCACCTGCGCGATGTCGGGATTCGTTCCGGGATTGAACGTCAGCGTGATGGTGGCCTGCCCGGCGGAACTGCTCGTGGACGACATGTACAGCACGTTGTCGATGCCGCTCAGCTTCTGCTCGATCACCTGGGTCACGGTTGCAGCGACGGTGTCGGCGGAGGCGCCGGGGTAAGTGGCCGTCACCTGCACCGAAGGTGGCGCGATGGTGGGGTACTGCGCGACGGGAAGACTCGTGACTGCCGCCGCGCCCACCAGCATGATGACGATGGCCATGACCCACGCGAGAATGGGACGCTTGATGAAGAACTCTGCCATGCCGTTCTCCGCCTAGCGCTGTGCCGACACGGTCGAGGCCGTGTCTGTCGCGGGTGCCGCGGGTGCCGCGGATGCCGCGTGCGCCTGCGTCTGCGGCGTATCGGCCGCCACCTTGACCGGCGCGCCCGCATGCACGCTCTGCAGGCCGCTCACGATCACGCGGTCGCCGGCGTGCAGGCCCGAGGTCACGATCCATTGGTCGCGGAATGCGTTGTCGGCCACCACCTGCACTTGCTGCGCGTTGCCGGCCGCATCCGCCACGTAGACGCTCGCCTTGCCGTCCGACGCGCGCGTCACGGCCATCTGCGGCACGAGTATCGCGTTGTCGTTCTCGCCTTCTTCCAGGCGGGCACGCACGAACATGCCCGGCAGCAATTCGCGTTCGGGGTTCGGGAACGTGCTGCGCAGCGTGACCGAACCCGTGGTGGCGTCCACCGTGACGCCGGAGAACTGCAGCGTGCCGGGATGGGCGTATTCGGTGCCGTCTTCCATCACGAGCGTGACGGCGGCGCTGTCGCTGCCCGTCTTCCTCAGGCGCCCGGAAGCGAAGGCCTTGCGAAGCCTCAGCCATTCCGTGCTGGAGCGCGTGACGTCGAGGTACATCTGGTCGAACGCCTGGATGGTGGCGAGCGCGGTGGTCTGGTTCGAGGTGACGAGCGCGCCTTCTGTCACGGTCGATGCGCCGATGCGTCCGGAAATGGGCGCACGCACGCGCGTGTATTCGAGGTTCACGCGCGCGGATTCGAGCGCCGCCTCGCCGGCCGTGACGCTCGCGGCGTCTTCGCGAACCGCAGCGATGGCATCGTCGTAGTCCTGCTTGCTCACGGCGTTGATCTTCACGAGTTCGGAGTATCGGTCCGCTTTCGTCCTCGCCGAGGCCAGCGTGGCGCGGGCGTTTTCGAGCGTGCCACGCGCCAGGTCATAGGCAGCCTGGTAGGTGGCCGGATCGATTTGGTAGAGCACCTGGCCCGCCTTCACGTCGCCGCCTTCCACGAACAAGCGCTTGAGGATGATGCCGCTCACCTGCGGTCGCACGTCGGAGACCTTCTGCGACGAAAGGCGGCCGGAGAGCTCGGTGGTTTCGACGATGTGCTGCGGCGCGAGCGAGAGCACGCCCACCTGTGCGGTCTGCGAGGCGGAGCCGCCGGGCGGTGCGCCTGTTTGCCTGTTGCAGCCGGCGGTTCCGACTATCGCAAGTATCGAGAGTGCGGCACACAGCTGGCGCGGCCTGCACGTCATGTGGTGATGCGCGTGGTTCGGGAGGATTGGCGTCTTCATCAGAATTTGCTCCGAGAGACCCCGCCATTGATGGCGGGCAGGAAAGGAGTGCTGTTGACAGGCAACTTCTTCCACGGGTTAGGATCACCTGCATGATCCTTGTCTATCGCTACCGGGTGAAGTCGCTCAACGGACTGCTCAACAAGCAGAGCCGTGCGGTGAACTACATCTGGAATTTTTGCAATGACACGCAGAAGCACGCGCTCAAGTGGAACAAGAAGTGGCCGACCGGTTTCGACTTGAATGTGCTCACGACCGGCAGCAGCAAGGCGCTCGGCATCCACTCCGGCACGATCAACGCGACGTGCGAGCAATATGCGAAGTCGCGCAGTCAGCACCGTCGGCCCTACCTGCGCTATCGCGGCAGGAAATCGCTCGGCTGGGTGCCGCTGAAGGGACGTGACCTGAAGCGCGAAGGTGACGCGTTCCGTTTTGCCGGCAACACCTTCCGCGTGTTCAACAGCCGACCGCTTCCCGAAGGCAAGATCAAGGATGGAACCAACTTTGCGCAGGACGCACGCGGCAACTGGTTTCTCAACATCGTGATCGAGATGCCGGATGTTCAGGCTCGCCCGATCCGTTCCGGCGTTGGCATCGATCTTGGCCTGAAAGACTTCGCCACACTTTCGACAGGCGAGAAGCTGCCCAATGACCGGTTCGGTCGACGAGCGGCGGAAAAGCTCGCGAAAACGCAGCGAGCGCGAAAGCACAAGCGACATATCGCGAAGCTGCACGCCAAAGTGGCGAATGCCCGTGCCGATTTCCAGCACAAGCTCGCGCTCGATCTGGTGCGGCGGTTCGATTACATCGCGGTCGGCAACATGTCGGCCGCAAAACTCGCCAGAACCAGGATGGCGAAAAGCGTCTACGACGCATCCTGGTCGTCTTTCCGGGACAAGCTCCGTTACAAAGCGATCGCGCACGGAGCCACGTTCGAGGAAGTCGACGAAAGCGGTTCGACCCAGTCCTGTTCGTCGTGCGGGTCGAAAGATAGTACGACGCGGCCGAAAGGTATCGCGGGACTGCGAGTAAGAGAATGGGCCTGCAGTGGATGTGGTGTCGTGCATGATCGTGATATCAACGCTGCGCTGAACATTCTCCGATGCGGACGTGCATCGCCAGGTGTGGGAATCCTCCGCCTTTAGGTGGTGGAGGACGTCAACTTGGACCTGTTTGGGCATCGCGATGTCGCGCGATGCGAGAACGGGACGGCACCGGACGCTTCGGTGGTACCTCAGCGGCACCGGTGCTGGACAAGGCGTAACGCTACCGATGGCACATTTTTTTGTGCTTACGGAAACTTACTGTCCAGTGACGCGCCCGGACAGGGAAAAGAGCATCGGGACTTCGGCGTACGAAATACCCTCGCGGCCCGGCCCTCGTAGCGGTTCCGTTAGCGATCGCAAATCACAGTAATATTCCGAAAGCCAGTCAGATCGCATCCGGGCTACCATCATTCCGTCCTCACGCCGCCCTGAGTTCCCGAAATGCACCCACCTTCCATCCCCGACAGCGCCCCGCAAGTCCTGCTCGTCGACGACGATGCGGAACTGCGCGACCTGCTGCGCAAGTTCTTCCAGCAGCGCGGCATCGAGTTCTCGGTTCTTCATGACGCAACGAATCTCGCGCGGCGGTTGGAGCGCGAGCGGCCGGCCATCATCGTGCTGGACCTCATGATGCCGGGCGTGGATGGCATTACCGCGCTCAAGCAACTGCGCGCGAGCGGCGACACGATTCCCGTCATCATGCTGACCGCGCGCGCCGAAGGCGCGGACCGCGTGCTTGGGCTCGAACTCGGGGCGGACGACTATCTGGGCAAGCCGTTCATGCCGCAGGAACTGCTCGCGCGCATCCATGCAGTGCTGCGCCGCCAGGGGCTACCGCGAACCACGGCGGTGCGGGAGAAGCGCGCACCTTGCCGGTTCGGCCGCTTCGAACTGGATTTCTCGACGCGCACGCTGCTGTGCGAAGGCACACCCGTGAAGCTTACTGGCGGTGAGTACGCGCTGCTCGAGGTGCTGGCCTCGCACCCCATGGAAACGCTATCGCGCACGCGGCTCATCGAACTGCTCCACGGTCCGGATGCCGAAGTGACCGAGCGCGGCATCGACGTGCCGGTATGGCGCCTGCGCCGCCTGATCGAGGACGACCCATCCAATCCCCGACGGCTGCAAACCGTGCGCGGGATCGGCTACATGTTCATTCCCGACAACCCGGCCGATGAAGAGTCCACTTGATACGATGTTCGGCCGGCTCGTCGTCACCACGGTGGGCCTGCTGGTGCTGGTGCATCTTACGTCGCTGCTGTTGATCGAGCGAACGCGCGCGAGCCTCGCCGCCTTCCATATTTCGCGCGTCGTGGAGGTTGCCGCCAGCATGGGCGGGCAGGACAGCGGCGGCGAGCGGTCCGTGGCGGACATCCTCGGTGTTTCGTTCGTGGACCTGAAGCAACTGCCGGCCGCCGACGCGCAGCGCTTTCGCGGCGACACGAACGGGCCCATCGAACGGCAATTGCGGCACGTGCTGCCGCCGGGCACACACGTGGCAATGGACGAAGACGGCACGCTGCGCGTGCTCCGCGCGGGCAGCACGCGCGGCATCGTGCTGCCGCAAGCCGAGGTGCCGCTCAGCCGTTTCACCGGGGCGCTGGCGTTGACGCTGATGTTCGCCATCGTGGTTGCCGTCGTGCTTGCCTGGCAACTGAATCGCCCCATTCGCGATCTTGCCGCCGCCGCGCGCGAATATCGCGCCGGTCGCCATCTGAACATCGTGCGCAAGCGCGGGCCGCGCGAATTACGCGAGCTGATCGGCGACTTCAACGACATGACGGGCGAACTGGCCGTGGCCGAGCGCGAGCGCGCCGTGATGCTGGCGAGTATCGCGCACGACCTGCGCACACCGCTCACACGCATGCAGGTGCGGGCTGACCTGCTGACCGACCGTGGCGATCGCGAGGGTTTTTTGCGCGATACCGAGTCGATGTCGCGTGTCATCACGCAGTTTCTCGACTTTGCGCGCGAGATCCCCGAAGGTTCGCCGCAGATCAGCGTGGACACGTATTGTCGTCGCGATTACGCTGGCGCGCCGAGTCCGAGCGACGAAGCGCACCTGAATGCGCTCGTCACGCTCGATCTTCACGCGGGGCCCGGCTTCATGCTGCCCACGGTCGATATCGACCGCACGCTCTCGAACCTCGTCGAAAATGCGCTGACCTACGGTGAGCCGCCCGTGGAGATCGCCACGCGGGCGCATGGCGAGCACTACGAACTCGTGGTGCGAGACCACGGGCCCGGCGTATCCGAGCTCGATCTCGATCGCGTGCTGCGTCCGTTTGTCCGGCTCGATCCCGCTCGCGGCGGCACCTCGCACAGCGGCTTGGGCCTGGCCATCGTTCACCGCCTCGTTCGCCATCACGGCGGCACGCTGCAGATCTCCAACGCGGCCGACGGCGGGCTTGTCGTAGCGATGCGGTTTCCGAAGCACAGCGCCGCGCAATGAAGCGCCGCACGCGGTGTCATCACCCGTTTGCGTACGCCGCGAAGGTCGGCACGACACAAATTGCCACGTTCGCCAACGTAACGAGCCTGAAAGTATTCCGAAAACAATCCTGCCGCCGCCAAGCTTGCTTTGTCGACGCTCTCATTGGCCCCCTGCGACCGCAGAACACTGGCCGCGACCAGTCCCTATGGTTGAGACGCCGCCTCCCTCGAGTCGGACGACGAGATACGTTGCCGATGAGTATTCAATTGATATGCGAGTAACTAGGCTCAACGAGCGCGTTGTTAAATGCAAGTGCCAGTAGCTGACGTCGCGAATCAATTTCCAGCTTGACGAACGCCCGCTTCGCAAATGTCTCGACAGTCGACGGTTTGACACCCATTGATATCGCGATAGCTTGTGTGGTCATGCCTTGGATGAAAGCTGAACAAACTTGCGCTTCTCGTGGCGTCAATTTCTCGTTCAGCCAGCGGGTGATGGTATCGCTGGGCGTTCCCGAGCCTTCCTGGCCGGAATGCTTCGCACCGACGAGGCTCTCGTGCATGGCCGCCAGCGGTAGAACGATCAGGGCCAGATGCTTCAGGATACTCAGTTCCTTGAGCGAAAACGGCGGCAGGCGCCGCGCGCGGCACACCGACATCGAGAATTGCACGCCGCGGGTGAGGCAGTAGGTCACGCATTCATCGTGAATATCGGCCACGTCGTAAAAAATTCTGCGCAAGCGAGATTCGACCTGTCGGTCCGATAGCTGCATCAACTGAACGTCTCGCTCGCACTCGATCCGATCGAACGTGGAATCGTTCTGGGCATAGCTCTGATAGTAGAGCTGCATGGTCCGTTCGATCAGGTCGGGATCCTTGCCGAAGCTCCCGATCCAACAGATGTTGCGAGGCGATGAGTACGGCTGTACGTAATCCAAGTGCAACGAATCGCAATCGACAAAATTCGAGATGGTTTCGAACAGGACTGGAAGAAATTGACGTGTTCCTGCCGCGTCGGCGATCGCACCTAGCGCGCATGCCGTGGATGAAAGCTGGCCAAGGTGGATATCGACGATGGGTGGCGCGGAACTCATGACGATGCACGTGTGGAGAACTCGGTTTTCCGCTTATATCACGCCAATAAGCCGAAGCAAGCCTGCGATTCCTCTGATTGAATGGCTCATCGATAAACACGCTTGTCCCGGGAACTTAGGACAGATCGGGCAATTGGCGCTTGATAGAGTGGTTGCAACGCATGACTGGACGGCTGCGCGGCACGGCGCCGGCTGCATTGAGAGGAAGTGCGACAAGCAAGCTCGCACGGCCCGGCGGGTATCGATGCGCTCGCGTGTCGGGCGCGCTGCCTTCCACGGGCGCGCCAAAAAGACGAGATACACGAATGGCGGGCGGCGTATACAGGGTATTACATTTAAATTACACGCGGCGACGCATGGCGATGTGTCATCCATATTCGTCCGCAGAGGAGCTCACCATGGCAGGCAGGCATTTTCACCTTACCCTTGCACGTGCGTCCGCGCCGGTTGCGAGCATTCTGCTGGGTCTCATCGGCACGCAGGTACATGCTGAGGACACCGAGTTGAATGTCTACAACTGGTCGAACTATATCGCGAAGGACACGATTGCGAATTTCGAAAAGCAGACCGGCATTCACGTCAGATACGATAATTACGACAGCGACGACACGCTGCAGACGAAGTTGCTTGCCGGCGGCTCGGGTTATGACATTGTCGTGCCGACGTCGAACTACATGGCGAAGCAGATCGAAGCGGGCATCTATCGGAAGCTCGACAAGTCGAAATTGCCGAACCTGGCGAATCTCGATCCCGCTTTGATGCGGAAGATCTCCGATGCGGACCCGGGCAATCAATACGGCGTGCCTTGGGCATGGGGTACCGACGGCATCGGATACAACGTCCAAGCAGTGAAAAAGGTGCTGGGTGAGAATGCGCCGGTAGACAGCTGGGCGCTCATCTTTGATCCCGCGAATGCCGCGAAGCTCAAGCGCTGCGGCTTGTCCGTCCCCGATTCGTCGGACGATGTATTCGCCGCGACGCTGCAGTACATGGGGAAGGACACCAATAGCAAGAATCCGGGAGACTATCAGGCGGCGTACGAGGTATTGAAGAAAGTTCGCCCGTACATTACGCAATTCAGCTCGTCGGGTTACATCGACGATCTCGCCAATAATGATGTTTGCGTCGCACTCGGTTACTCGGGCGATATCGGTGTCGCGAGGCGGCGCGCGCAGGACGCCAAGCGTTCATATGAGATCAGATACACGAACCCGAAAGAGGGCGGGATCGTGTGGTTCGACGTGATGGGCATTCCGAAAGACGCGCCGCATCCGGAGGCCGCCCTCAAATGGATCAACTATATTCAGGATCCGAAAGTCAACGCGGCGATTACAAATGAAGTTTTTTATCCAACGGCAAATAAGGCCGCGGGTCAATATGTGACGCCGGCGATCGCACACGATCCCAATGTTTATCCGCCAGCAGACATTCTGAACAAGATGTCGCTCGCGCGTCCCAAGCCTTCCGACATCGCACGTCTCGAGAATCGTCTATGGCTGCAGGTCAAATCCGGACGTTGACGCCGGACGCCGATGCGCGCGTGTTTTCGCTGCGAAGAGGGGCATCGGTTTATTGCTTGAATTAGCTCGGCGACCCTTCGCATCTCGTTTGAATTTTCGACGTATTGCTTTCTGTCATTTTCGCCTTTTTCGAACTGGCGTTGCGGATTGCTATTTTCCGCGCGGTGACATGAGCTTCATTTAGAAATGAAACGCTCAATAGAAAAGAGCGAATTTAAATTGATGTGTTTGGAGAATTCGCGTGAAAATGAAAATAATTTGCTTGCTGATGATGATCGGGATGCCGGGGATCGCGCTGGCCGGCTCGGGCGCCGCCGATATCGAAGCGCTTCAATCTCAACTGAAAGAGTTGAAGAAAGAAGTGAATGCGATGAAGGCGGCGCTGGCGGCGAAATCGTCCGGCGCATCTTCAGGCGCCGCCGAGCAGCCGACACCTGTCGTCGATTCGTCGTCGCCCGACTACGGCAAGGCGCCTGCCCAGCTGACCAACAACGACGTTAGCGAGATCCGGCAGCAGATCGCCAGTTCGCAGCTCAAGGTCGAGACGCTGACCGATGCGGCCAGCACCGGACCGATTGCGGGTTTGTCCGTGACCGGGTACATCGATCCGTCCTATCTCTACAATCGTGCGGCAGGAACGTCATCGTTCGTGTTCGCCAATCACGACCGTAGCTACAGCTACTTCAATAGTACGTTTGGCGATGCCTATCTGGATATCAAGAAGACCTTCGGCGTAGGGCCGATGGCACCCTCTGCGGAAATCTCGCTATTGCCCAACCGAGGCGCTGGCGGGCTTTTCATGGACGAGCACGGCAACAGCGGTGTCAATATCCTGAACACGGCATTCATTACGGTGCCGGTGACACCGACAACCAGCGTGGTCGCGGGGATGATGCCGAGCTTCGGTGGCTATGAAGTTCAGCAATCGAACCAGATGCTGACGCTGACGCACAACTTGCTGTACGACTTTTCGGATCCGGGCAGTTACATCGGCGCGGGAATTAACTACCTGAGCGCGGACGGCCACTGGTCGTGGAAGTTCTTGCTCGCAAACGAGCAGTACCGTACGGCCGGTTCGGTCACACAGATCGGCACGAATGCGCTGGGTGACGCGATTACGTCGAGCAACAGAATGCCGACGTTCACGGCGCGGGTCGACTATACGAAAGGCACCGCACTCGATATCGGCGGCTCGTTCAATATCGGTCGCCAGACGCTGTATTCCGGCTTGGACAGTAACGGCAATCCGGTGTACGGAGTCGGCGGCGTCGCGCACAGCCCCTACGGTACGTATTTCTTTGCCGAAGCGGATGCGACCTATACGCTCGCCGACGTCCAGTACAACGCCGAATTCGACTACGGGCAGCAACAGAACGCTGCGTTCAACGGTGGCCAGGCGCAATGGTATGGCTTCTCGTTGCTGGGGCATCGGAAATTCAACGTGCCGCTGCTCGGCCGTGTCGGCGTGACTGCGCGTTATGACCTGCTCGTCAATACGAAGAACGGCGGCGGCGGTGGCGGCATTGCTCAGAACGCGAACGGCATGGATACGGCCGATGGCTTCGGTATTGGTGCGAACTGCCTCGCGAACTCGAAGGCCAACGGCGGTCTGGGCTTCGAATGTAAGGGGGCGGCCCACCAGGACGTGGCGCTGGATCTGCTGCTGTATCCGACCCAGCAGACCATTGTGAAGATCGAATATCGCCACGACTGGGCTACGCAGGACGTATTCCTGCACGGCAACGGCTCGTATAGCAAGTCGAACGACATCGTCGCGACGCAGTTCATCTACACGTTCTGATTGTTTAGACCGCGGTGGTGGTGTTCGGTGATATGTGCCGCCGTCGTTCTCTCTTTATTCCTATGCTCCGGCTCTCGAACCAGTCTCATGCCGCATCGTATTACGCGGCGACCGTCAACGACACGACTCGACATCCACCGCTCACCGGAACGCTACAAGTGGACGTGTGCGTGATCGGCGCCGGATTGACGGGAATTTCCACGGCGCTGAATCTCTCGGAACGTGGATATCGCGTTGCGGTGCTCGAGGCATCGAAGGTCGGCTGGGCCGCGAGCGGCCGCAACGGCGGGCAGTTGATCGGTGGCTATGCGTGTGGCATGGATACCTTCGCCAGGCATATGTCCGCCGAGGACGTGGTGCGCGTCTGGGCAATGGGGCTAGAGGGCGTCGACATCGTCAGGGAGCGCGTCGCGAATCATCGAATCGACTGCGATCTGCGTTTCGGCTATTTGCATGTTGCCAACAAGCCGCGCGACGTCGTCGCGCTACGACAGTGGTGCTATGAAGTGCAACGATGCTTCGGCTACGACAAGTTGCGCTACATCGAGAGCGGCATGATGCGTGACTATGTGCAATCCTCACGATATAGAGGCGGCCTGTTCGATCCGCATAGCGGCCATTTGCATCCGCTCAATTACACGCTCGGCCTTGCGCGCGCGGCACGCGAGGCCGGGGCGCAAATATTCGAGGACACGTGTGCCACGCGCATACGCGATGAAGGTGGTGCTCACGTGATCGAAACGGCCGGCGGGATGGTGCGCGCCGGGTTCGTCGTGCTGGCTGGCAATACCTGGCTAGGCAGGTTGGCCCCCGACCTGTCGCGCAAGATCATGCCGGTCGGGACGTACGTGATTGCGACTGAGCCGCTCGATGCCGTGCGCGCGATCGCGTTGATGCCAGCGCAGGCGGCCATCTGCGATAGCCGCTATGCACTCGATTATTTTCGCCCGACACCCGACGGTCGCGTGCTTTGGGGAGGGAAGGTGAGCTATTCGACGGGCGAGCCGGCCCATCTCGGGGAAGCGATGCGTCGCGATATGTTGAAAACCTTTCCTCAGCTCGAGAATGTCAAGGTCGACTATGCATGGGGCGGCCTGGTCGACATCACGATGAACCGGGCACCCCATTTCGGCCGCATCGCACCGACCGTCTATTTCGCGCAGGGATTTTCGGGGCATGGTTTGAACGTGACCGGCCTGGTAGGCAAGCTGATCGCTGAGGCGATCGGTACGCAGGCAGAGCGGTTCGATTTGTTCGGCAAGATTCGCCACCGTAATTTCCCGGGCGGGCGCCTATTGCGGACGCCGATGCTTGCGTTGGGGATGACCTGGGCAAAGATCAGGGATCTGGTATGACGCGCGGCAGGCTCCATGCAAGGACGTAACCTCGGCAATCGAGATCAATCTATGGCTAAACAGCTTCACACACCCATTCCCGACGCGCCCGAGCTTTGCCGGATTTCAGCGCATGAGTTGGCTCGCCGGTATTCGATCGGCGAGATCTCGCCGGTCGACGTCGCCCGTCAGTGCCTCGAGCGAGCGGAGCAAATCAATCCGGCGTTGCGCGCCTTTACATCGATCGAGCGGCTCGTGTCGATCGAATGGCCGGCCGCCGAGTTTTAAACCGCGCGCCGTCCGTCCGAAGCACGGCCCTCGGAAAGTTGACGTTCGTACAAAACGGCGTCGTGGATACCACGGAAGCAAATTGTAGCGAGATCAAGATGCGAACTGCCAATCAGAGCTTCATCGACGGGATCTGGTTCGATCCCGCAGACGTACAACCGATCGACGTGATCGACCCTTCTACCGAAGCGCCATACGCTCGACTACGGGGCGGCGGGGCGGCGGATGTCGATCGCGCCGTGGCTGCCGCAAGATGGGCGTTCTCTTTCTTTTCGGAATGGACCGTCAAGCAACGGGTCGAGCTACTCGAGCGCGTGCTGGTGGTGTACACCGCCCGATACGACGAGGTCGCCGATATCATCAGCCGGGAGATGGGGGCGCCCATTGCCTTTTCCAGATCGATGCAGGCCGCCGTCGGAACCGCGCATCTTCAACAAACTATCCGAGCATTGAAGCAGTTCGAGTTCGAGAGGAAGCGCGGAACGTTGTTGGTTTCGCACGAGCCCATCGGCGTATGCGCGCTCATTACGCCATGGAACTGGCCGATCAACCAGATCGTGTGCAAAGTGGCGCCGGCTCTGGCTGCCGGATGCACGATGGTGCTCAAGCCGAGCGAGATTGCTCCGTTCAGCGCGATATTGTTCGCGGAGATCCTCGACGAGGCTGGCGTTCCGCCGGGCGTTTTCAACCTCGTTCACGGGTACGGCCACATCGTGGGCGACGCCCTCGCGCGTCATCCAGGCGTGGACATGGTTTCGTTTACGGGATCCACCCGAGCGGGAATCGAGGTGGCGAAGGCCGCAGCCGAAACGGTAAAGCGGGTACATCAGGAACTCGGCAGCAAAAGCCCCAACATCATCTGTTCCGATGTGGACCTGACGGACGCGGTTACTCGTGGGGTCAAGGCCTGCTTCAGCAACAGCGGGCAATCGTGCAACGCGCCGACACGGATGCTGGTGCCCGCCGATCTCATGCGCACCGCCGAAGATATCGCCCGGGCTGAAGCGGAAGCGACCTTGGTGGGCCATCCCGGCGCCGAGAGCTCGGAGCTCGGGCCCGTGGTGAGCCGCGTGCAGTATGAGCGCATCCAGCGGTTCATCGAGCTAGGGATCGACGAGGGCGCGACGCTGATTGCCGGCGGACTGGGGCGGCCCGCCGGACTGGAAACGGGCTTCTATGTCCGGCCGACCGTCTTTTCGAATGTGCTGCCCACCATGTCGATCGCGCGCGAAGAAATATTCGGTCCGGTTCTCTCAATCATGAGTTACGAGTCCGAGGAGGAAGCCATCTCCATCGCCAATGACAGCGCGTATGGGCTGGCTGCTTACGTCCAGTCGCAGAACCTGGAGCGTGCGCATCGGATAGCGAAGCGTTTGCGCGTCGGGAACGTGCATATCAATTACCCGCCGTGGGATCCTGCCGCGCCGTTCGGCGGTTACAAACAGTCAGGAAACGGCCGGGAGTACGCTGAATTCGGTCTCGAGGAGTTCCTGGAGATCAAAGGCACGACAAGCGCGCCTTATTGAGTGGTCCGGCGCTAACGGGAAAGGCGATTGCGACGATGAGCGAATTCGAACTGAATCGGGACTATCTGAAGGCGCTGATGGACGAGACCGTCCCCAGGCAGCGTGCATTCACCGATGACGAGTACGCGTTGCGCCTGGCAAAGCTTCGCATGGCGATGGAGCGGCAGCGAGTCGACGTAGTGCTGCTGTCGTCACCGGAGTCGCAGTGCTGGCTGCACGGTTATCAAGCGCGGTGGTACCGCACCGGTTCGACGACGGCCTGGCCGCCGTGCAGCTTCACGGCCGTTCACCAGGATAAAGGCGGCATGATCGTGTTTGACTCGGCCGATCACGCGCAGCTGCTCGGCTTCACCTCGATTGCCACCGATATCCGGCATTTCGACGATCCTGAATGTCCGGAAACCGCCGACCCGAGCTTGAACGGTGTGCATGGGTCCGTGGTGAAGGCGCTTACCGCCGAAGGCTGGATGTCTGGTACGTGCGGCATCGAGATGTGGACGCCTCGACAGAACGCGGCAACTACTGGGCACTTGATGGCAATGCTGAAGAATTGTGATCTCGACGTGCAGGACGTGTCCGTCATGTTGCGCGATCTTCAGCGCATCAAGTCGCCGGCCGAGATCGAGGTAATTCGGGAGGCCTCGCGGATTCTGGACGCCGGCTACGCGCACCTGCTGTGCAAGGTGCATCCGGAGATGACCGAGATCCAGGTATGGGCGGAAATGGAGTGGGCCATGGCCCAGGCGGGTGGCGAAACCAGCGGGTTGCACAACACCGTCTCGCGCACGCGTAGCTACTGCCATGCGCTGTCCAGTGCCCGCGTCATCGGCGCAGGCCCGCTCCTCGTCGACCCGTGCGGCGTCAAGCATCGCTACCATGCGAACACCGCACGCCAGTTCTATCTGGGGGGCCCGTCGAAGGATCTCGAGGGCGCCAGTACGATCGCCGCCGGTGCGGTCGAACTTCTGATAAGCGTAGCAACGGTAGGAACTTCGTTCGCGACGATCAGTGCCGAACTGCGAAAATACTATCAGTCGTTCGGCGTGTGGGATCTGCGCGACTGGATCGGCGGCTACCAGCTCGGCATCGCCTTTCCCCCCGACTGGGTGGGTGAGTTCAATTGGAACGTCGAGCTTGACGAGCATGAGAAGTATGTCGAGCACGGGCTCGTCACCAATTTCGAGAGTTTCGTCGGGGGCGCTGGGCTCATCGAAACAATCGTCTTCCTCGACGAGGGTGCCGAGGTTCTGTCCAACGTGCGCAACACGCTCCTGGTCATCGACGGCAAGTCCGGGTCGACGATCAATCCTCATGGGTAGGTCGAGCCTGTCCAGCTTCCGATTCATCGAGTAGTAGCGCGTACATCTGGAGACGTAATGAAGATCGGATATGCACGTGTATCAACAGAAGAACAATTTCTCGATCTACAGCTTTCGGCATTGAAGCATGTCGGGTGCGATCCAATTTTCTCCGACCACGGCGTATCCGGAACTCGAAAGGATCGGCAGGGGCTCAATCGCGCGCTGTCCAGTCTTGCGCGCGGCGATACGCTTGTCGTCTGGCGGCTCGATCGGCTCGGGCGTTCGTTGAGTCAACTCGTTATTTTGATGAGCAGCCTTCGCGACCGCGGCGTCCATTTCGCCTCGTTGAATGAATCGATCGACACCGACTCGCCGACGGGCATGTTCATGTTCCATATGATCGCGGCGCTGGCTGAATTCGAACGCGCTCTTATAAGCGAACGGACCAAAGCCGGCATGGCAGCGGCCCGCCATCGCGGCAGCAAGCCGGGACGACCGCGCGCGTTGAGTGTGCAGGCGGTTGCCGAGGCGAAGGATCTGGTTAAGACCTGCCCAGAGGCATTCGTCGCCAAGCATTTCGGCGTGCATGTCAAGACACTTCGCTCCGCACTGTATCCGCAGCAGACGGAACAGCCTGCCTCCTGAGTTTTGGCGCTGATTCACCTCCGGCCGACGTTCTGTGAGTCATTTTTGCCGACCTGCTTGAGCCGACGCAATGTTCGTGGATGCACGTGGAACTGCTTCGCGACTTCGGTTGTGGAGTGCGTTTCGAGAAGTTTGAGCGCCTGCGTCCGCTGTGGCGCCGTCAGCGCGTGCTTGCGTCCGAGGATGGTGCCTCTCTGTTTGGCCGCGGCCATGCCCGCCTTGGTCCGTTCACTGATCAGCGAACGTTCGAACTGAGCGAGCGCCGCCATCATGTGAAAGATCAGTGTGCCGCCAGGCGATTCCGTGGAAATGGCCTCGGTAACTGATTCGAAGCGTATCCCCCGTTTTCCCAGCGATGTGACGAGATCCACCAGCTTGGGCAGCGAGCGCCCGAGGCGATCGAGCCGCCAGACGACAAACGTATCGCCCGGTTTCAGACGTCGCAACGCCTTGTCGAGACCCGGCCGGTTGAAGTCCGCGCCGGAAATGCCCTTGTCTGTTTCGACGAACCGGCATCCTGCCAGCGCCAGAGCATCCTCTTGCAGGCCCAGGTTTTGTTCTTCCGTCGATACGCGCGCGTAACCGATTTTCATTGAGATCTCCGATCGGAATGGATGGGTGGCGACTCGCCTCCGAGAGCGTGCGGTCGCATGCGAAAGATGGAGAGTCGGCTGTCTAAAAGCGGGGGTGCCAGTGTCCGGAGACAGCGGGGTAGGCGGAAATTTTCTGCGGATAAACGTTCGCGCCCGAACATGACGAATACCGCCGCGATTCGCTTCGTCACGAAGAAGTCAACCGGCTTGAATGGGGCGGAAACCTTGCGCAGGCTTTGTGCAAAGAATTGTCAAATGGCGCGTCATTGTAGTGGACAAAAAGGTTCCTTTTTGTCCATCCAGCAGCATGCAGCTGTGCCCCTTCTCCATCAAGGCCTTGAGCCAATACCCCTACGGTCAGACACAGCTTTACTCAAAGGAACGTTTTTTTCCGTTGTGACGGTTGCGTGCGGCGTCTCTCTCGGGGCGAGAAGGGTGATGTCGGCGCATGGCTCGGCCTTGGTTCTGAAGTGGCGAAACGGCGGGTGATCCGTTTCTCGATTTTGGGGGCTATCGATCGCCGGACGTGGTTGTCGGCTGGTTTGCGTTTCGGGGTCGTACGCATCTTTCCGGAACAAGGCGATGCGTCGTTCCTGCGTTGCTTTTTTAGCGCCGTAATAAATCGCCTTTGTCCATTCACGGACGCTGCCCGTTTGCCTGCGTGAATTCTTGTGAGAGAGGCGCGCTGGATAGTGTGTGTGTCGGATTTATTTCTTGTTGATTGAAGTTTTATTTGTCTGAATTTGTCGGCATCGCTTGAGCCGAGACATGGATATTTAATAATCCAGGGGTCATATAATGAATCGTATTTACCGGACCATATGGAATGAGGCGCTGGGTGCATGGGTGGCGGCCTCGGAACTGGACTCGGCGCATGGCAAGGGCGGGCGCTCGGCGACAACAACGGTAGTCGCGCTGGCAGTCGGTCTGCTGTTGGCGGGCGGAATGAATGCGGCCAATGCGGTGACTTATCCGCCTGACGGTTTAGGTGCCAACGGCTGCACCACGGGTGCCAGCACTTTTCTGGGGCGGTCGTTTGCTGCCGAAGTGAATCCGGTAGACGGGTCCGGGACTTACTCCAACGTGATTGGATGTAATGCGAACGGGGGAGGTTATCAAGGTCCCAATACCGGGGTGACGTTGTTCGGTTCATATACCACGGCGACAGGCAACGGGGCCGTGGCGATCGGCATGGCCGGATTGGCGGGCAACCTCGGTACGACTGTCGGCATTTTTTCGACTGCATCGGGTACGTCGAGCTCGGCGTACGGCGCGAACGCAACGGCCTCCGGCAATTACGCGTCGGCGTTCGGTTCTGCTGCATCCGCGACGAATACGGGTTCGGTCGCGATTGGAGATAACGCCACTGCCGGAGCGGTCTCGGCGGCGACGAACGGTATCGCGATCGGCGGGCAAGCGTCGGTGGCCACTGCAGCGACGTCGGGTATTGCTATTGGCCGTGGCGCTACAGCGAGCGGCGCCTATGGCATCGCGCAAGGCGACGGGACGATCGCGGGGGCGACCGGGCAGAACGTGGCGATCGGTTCCGCGGGAACGACCGCCAACAGTTCCACGGCGGCTGGCGGCGCCGTGGCGATCGGGCGAGGACAAACGGCAAGCGGCAACGGCGCGGTGGCAATCGGGGATCCGAATGTCGCAATCGGGACGGGGGCGGTTGCAGCCGGCGCAAACGACAATGCAACCGGCCAGGGCGCGGTCGCGCTCGGCAACGCGAGTACGGCAACCGGCCAGGGCTCCGTTGCGCTGGGCAACAGCGGAACGGCTTCCGCGGCAGGCGGCGTGGCACTCGGCGACACCGCGGTGGCCAGTGCAACCAATGCCCAGGCATTCGGTTCGGGATCGATCGCGAATGTGGCGGGATCAGTTGCGCTGGGATCGGGGGCTGTCACGGCAGGGGCAGCCACGTCGGCCACGGGCGGCACGGGGGCGGTCAGCAGCACGACCATCGGTGGTCAGACCTTCGGTGCCTATGCAGGCACCAATGCGTCGGCCGGGGTTGTCAGCGTTGGGTCGCCCGGTGCGGAACGACGGATTCAGAACGTCGCAGCGGGTTTGGTCGGTGCGGCAAGTACGGATGCGATCAATGGCAGCCAACTCTACGCAGTGGCGAGCACGACCACATCGAGCATCTCGTCGTTGTCGACTTCCACGTCGACGGGTATCAGTTCGCTTTCTACGGGGCTGTCGAGCACGAATAGCACGGTGACGTCACTGTCCTCGACACTTTCGTCGTCCACTAGCGCGATCAATTCACTGTCGACGGGCTTGTCGTCGACCGACAGTTCGGTCACGTCGTTGTCGACCTCCACGTCGACCGGTCTGTCGTCGGCGAATAGCTCGATCACTTCGCTGTCCACGTCGACGTCGACCGGCCTGTCGTCGGCCAATAGCTCAATCACTTCGCTGTCGACTTCGACATCGACCGGTCTGTCGTCGGCGAATAGCTCGATCACTTCGCTGTCCACCTCCACGTCGACCGGTCTGTCGTCGGCGAATAGCTCGATCACTTCGCTGTCCACGTCGACGTCGACCGGCCTGTCGTCGGCCAATAGCTCAATCACTTCGCTGTCGACTTCGACATCGACCGGTCTGTCGTCGGCGAATAGCTCGATCACTTCGCTGTCCACCTCGACGTCGACCGGTCTGTCGTCGGCGAATAGCTCGATCACTTCGCTGTCCACGTCGACGTCGACCGGCCTGTCGTCGGCCAATAGCTCAATCACTTCGCTGTCGACTTCGACATCGACCGGTCTGTCGTCGGCGAATAGCTCGATCACTTCGCTGTCCACCTCCACGTCGACCGGTCTGTCGTCGGCGAATAGCTCGATCACTTCGCTGTCCACGTCGACGTCGACCGGCCTGTCGTCGGCCAATAGCTCAATCACTTCGCTGTCCACGTCGACGTCGACCGGCATCAGCTCACTGTCGACCGGCCTGAGTTCGACCAACAGCTCGGTGACATCGCTGTCGACGTCGACCTCGACCGCGATCAACGCTGCGAAGACGCACTATTACAGCGTCAACGACAACGGTACGCAGCAAGGCAATTACAACAACGACGGTGCCACGGGCATCAATGCACTCGCCGCTGGCACGAATGCAAGTGCATCGGGTACGAGCAGCGTTGCCGTCGGCGATGGCTCGCGCGCGTCGTCGGACGGCGCGGTCGCGATTGGCAAGAGCGCATCGGCAACGGGTGGCAAGGCCGTGTCGATCGGCGTCGCGAACACGGCGAGCGGCGACGGCGCGGTTGCAATCGGCGATCCGAGCGTCGCGACGGGCACGGGCGCGGTCGCAATGGGCGCGAACAACACGGCGACCGGTAACGGCGCAGTGGCGCTCGGCAGCGCGAATACGGCCGTCGGCGACGGCTCGCTTGCGTTGGGCAACGCGTCGACGGCGGGCGCCGCTGGCTCGCTGGCATTCGGTGCGAACGCGATTGCGAAGGGTGCCAACGATGTCGCACTTGGTTCGGGCTCGGTCACCGCGGCGCCGAATCCGACCAGTAGCGTCACAATCGGCACGACGACGTTTGGCAACTTTGCCGGAACTACGCCAGCGAGTGTGGTGAGTGTCGGTGCGCCAGGCGCGGAGCGTCAGGTTACCAATGTCGCAGCTGGTCAAGTCACGTCGTCCAGTACGGACGCGATCAACGGCAGTCAGCTATATTCGGTCGCGAGCACGACCACATCGAGCATCTCGTCGCTTTCGACTTCCACGTCGACGGGTATCAGTTCGCTTTCTACGGGGCTGTCGAGCACGAATAGCACGGTGACGTCACTGTC
>NZ_QTQI01000050.1 GCF_003853705.1 Burkholderia sp. Bp8992
TCCGCAATTCAAGTCTGCGGACGCAATCGTGGATCGATTCGGCAGCGCTGCCTAGGTGCGGAGAATTTCGCGCTTACAGACGAGTAGTTCGGATGCTGCCGACTTCCAACGCTCGCCGGATATGAGGTTTCGTCGCGTCCGCTTTTTAGTGTTTTTTTAGTGTTCGGACTGGGGTAAGGGAAGTTTGGTTTTAGGGGATCGAGCGCAAAGCCTTGCTGGTATTGCCCCGGGACACAGCCACGATTCAAAGTTAAATGAATTGTGATACGCGGCCGTGCGCATTAACCGTTCGGGTCGCCAAACCCGGCGCCTGTTGTCTCAGGCGCAAGACCGGTATAGCGCCCGGCAGCAGCGTTTACAACGCATTTGGTGCGTGATGTTTGATGTTTGATGTGCTCGCGGTATAATGGCGATGCTTGATGTTTGATGCTCACAAGGAGGGCAAGATGCGCACCACTCTCGATATCGACGACGATGTCCTTGCATTCGCACGGGAGCGTGCAAAGCCTGGCACGAGTATCGGGAAGGTCATTTCCGATCTGGCTCGTGCCGCCCTGCAGCGGCCGACGACGAACCAGTCGAGCCGGAACGGCTTGCCGCTGATGCCGGTTTCCGCGACCTCTCGACCGGTCACTCTTGACACCGTAAATCAACTTCGCGACGACTCGCTTTGATGGCCTACCTTCTCGACGTCAACGTGCTCATTGCTTTGCTCGACCCTGCGCACGTTCAGCACGAACCCGCGCATGCATGGTTTGGCCGGGTAGGCCATTCCGCGTGGGCGACATGCCCGCTCACCGAGAACGGCGTGCTTCGAATTATTGGCAATCCGAAATACCCGAACACGATGGGATCTCCGGCATCCGTTGCGCCGCTTGTTGCACAACTGCGGTCCCATGCCGGGCACACGTTCTGGTCGGACGATGTGAGCCTGCTCGACGAAAAGCACGTCGACGCCACGCGCTTGCTGTCATCTGCTCAGCTGACCGACACTTACCTCCTCGCGCTCGCTCGCGCATACAAAGGCAAGTTGGCGACTTTCGACAGGCGCTTGGTTGTCGACGCCGTGCCGAATGGAGCGAAGCATCTTGAACTGATTTCTTGATCCTCGATCGGGAGCACCGTTGCAGCGACGCTTGAACTGGTTCGTTCGGACTTCCCGACTCGTTCCCTCCCGAGTGGGCGCCACTGTCGCTGGCCCAGTTTGTCGCGCATCCCCGAGCAGGGATGCAGTTGCACGCACGCATGCGAAGGCTCGAATGGCTGCCGATCCGGAAGCGGATGCCGAGGTTCGATACGCCAAATCTGACTGCGTTTGACGTCCCCCCACGGTGAGCAACGCAGTTGTGCCGCTGATCGTGCGCATGCGCAAAGTCGGGGCGCGGTATCTGCGCATCCCAATTCACGGCATTCCGACGCCAATCAGCGACACCTTGGTGCCGTGAGTGACGGCCTCGGCTGGTTGGACGGCCGTTGTCCCGCCCACCGACGAAATCTCGAGACGCAATGCCATCATTGCGGGCGGGAAACACCCTACATAGTCAACGCGAGTCTTGTGGGATCGCCGTATCGTTGTGCGCAATGCGGCGAGCGCCACCTCGAAGCCTACCGATTCGCAAGCGCAGGTCTGGTTCGATGCAAAGATCGAGACGCTCCTTCTCGGGCACTACGCAAGACCAGGCTCGCCTCATGGCATGCTCACGCCGTGAGCCCGCGACCAGTGCGCCAGCGAGCAAGCCCGAAACATTACCGCCCGCTCGTGCTCGTTCAGCGGCGACGGATCGGCGCAGCGGCGCTGCAGCCGGGGTACGTCGAGCAAGCCGGCGATGCGGTCGGCGTCCGTAGCCAGTATTTCGCGCGTGTGCTGGCGCAATGATTCGCCGTTGCCTTGATCCTTGGGTAAGGCCGACTTCCTGCGCAGGCGCACGGCTTCCGACAACGCGCCGCGCGCCGCTTCGCGCAACATGGCCTTTTCGACGCCATCACGTAGCGCCAGCTCGGCCGGAATAGTGGCAGCCAGGTCCAGGACTTCGGTATCGCTGAAGGGTACGCGCGCTTCCAGTCCATGCGCCATGCCATGGATATCGCCGTTATGCAACAGCCGCTGCAACCAACGATGGCGCACCAGCCATTGCGTGGCGCGCAAACGTG
This sequence comes from Burkholderia sp. Bp8992, assembly GCF_003853705.1. GTDB lineage: Bacteria > Pseudomonadota > Gammaproteobacteria > Burkholderiales > Burkholderiaceae > Burkholderia. The sequence goes on from NZ_QTQI01000050.1 coordinate 2,152, forward strand.
AGGCGGGCGTATGCCAATCGTGTCCGGCTGCGATCGCCAGTTGGCGATAGGCCTCGCCGTAGTGCTGCAACGGTTGCTCCAGCAAGCCGGGCCGCAGATAGGGATCGGCGGTCAAGCGTTGAAGGATATGGGTCGGATCACGGGTGGCGTGCGGGTCGAGCAGAAAGTGATAACCGTAGTGCGTTTCATCGGCGGCATCGCCCACCAATACCGCCTTGACGCGCGTGCTGGCGGCGCGCGCCAGGTAATGTTGCGCCAGCTCCTGTTCCCACGCGGGCAGTGCATCGTTTTGCGTGGCCAATTGCAGCAGATCCTGGGCGAGTGCGGAGCGCGTCGGTGCGACGTCTTCACGTGGCAGGCCCAACTCGTTTGCGGCCTGCTCGGCGAAAGGTTGGTCATCGGAAGCCACGATCAGCGAACGCGCGTAGTCGTAGCGATGGTGATCTTCAAAGCGAATGGTGAAGCAGCGCGGTGTCGCACCTGCCGCTCGCGCCAGGCCGCCGATCAGCGTGGAGTCGAGGCCGCCGCTGAAAAACAGGCCGACCGGTGTATCGGCGATCAAGCTGCGCTGGACAGCTGCGGCCAGCCGCTCGCGCAGCGCGTGGGCGACATCGGCCGCCCTGGCAACCGGGTTTTCGGCAATCTCCGGCGCCCAGCGCGATAGCTGCAAGCCATCGCGATCCACGCGTAGCAGATGCCCAGGCGGCAGGTAGGCCATGCCATCGAACATGGGTTGCGCCACGCCGCTGAAGAACGGCGCCACCAGGTATTCCAGCACGGCGTCGATATTCGCACGCGGCGCTTGCATCGCAGGCAACAGTCCCTTGGCCTCCGAGGCAAACAGGAATTCCGTCCCCTGTTGCAGGTAAACGAACGGCTTGACGCCCAGCCGGTCGCGCGCGGCAAAGGCTCGTTGACGATGGGTGTCCCACACCAGGAACGCGAACATGCCGTTGAAGCGCTGAAGACACACTTCGCCCCATACCGCATACGCGGCGAGCACCACCTCGGTGTCGGTGTTCGTGCGGAACGACCAGTGCGCGCTCAGTTCGCGGCGAAGCTCCGCGTAGTTGTAGATCTCGCCGTTGTAGACCAGCACGTAACGATGGTCGGCACTGCACATCGGCTGCGCGCCATGCCCGGCGTCGAGCAGAGCCAAACGGGCGTGAGCAAGCACGGCGTGCTGGTCATGCCATAAGCCCCGGCCATCCGGCCCACGATGCCGTTGTCGCTCGCGCATGGCGAGCACCCGCTCGACCTGTGCCGGCGCCTGGCCGTCATGGCGAATCAGCCCAGCCAAGCCGCACATCAGACGGTCACGCCCGGTTGAACGGGGGCGAGCAACAGTGTGGCCCACTGTTGTTGCAGGGCGAAGTGAAATTTTTGCTTTGCGAACGTGACAAGTTCATTGTTGTCGACGGCCGGCGACACCTGAAAAAAACGCATTTTGTTAAGACCTCTTAGTCCGGCTTCGCGTCGCGCGCAGGAGCCGTTAGCGGAACGCCCGCATCTGCCCCGTCATCATCTGCAGCATCTTGTTGGCGGCCACCGAGAGCTTGCGCCCGGCGCGAGTGACCATGTGCGCCTCGGCGTTCTCGAGGATCGGATGCGCGATCTCGAGCGCGAACAGATCCTTGGCCTGCAGTTCGGCCGCCACCGCGAAGGCCGGCATCACCGCGATGCCGAGTCCCGATTTCACGAACTCTTTCAGGATCGCGAATGAATTGGTGGTGATGATCGGCGCGAGCCGTACGCGCTCCGCGTATTCCACGGCCTCCATCATCTGTCGCGTGCCGTAGGACGGGTGAGTGGCCGCCAGCGGGTAGGTGGAGAGCTGCTGCACTGTCAGCACCTTGTGGCTGCGGCGAGGGAAGTCGGGGCCGACGATTGCCATCATCGGCTGCCGCTTCGAGGCGCGCGACACCAGCTTGGGCTCGGCGGGCGGATTGTAGACCAGGCCGATCTCGCCCTCGTCGTTCGAGATTTTGCGGATCACGTCGTTGGTGCTCCCCACGTCGAGGTTGACGCGGATCCCGGGGAACTGCCGGCAGAACTGCTGCATTGGCCCGGCCAATAGATCCGACACGAAGCCCTCGCCGAGCACCAGGCTGACCTGGCCTGTCTTGAGCCCGCGCAGCTCCTGCAAACGCGAGATCAGGTCGTCGCGGTGCGCGAGCTGCTCGCGGAAATACTCGATCACGCAGCGTCCCGCCTCGGTGGGCGTCACGCCGCGCGCGTGGCGCTCCATCAGCGTGGCGTCGAGCTCCTTCTCCAGCAGGCCGATCTGGCGGCTCACGGCCGACGGCGCCACGTCGAGCCAGTCGGCCGCGGCGCGGATCGTGCCGCAGCGCACGGCCTCGTAGAAATAGACGATCCGGCTGTCGGTCAGGGTATCGCTCATGATTCGAGTGTTCTAAAAAAGAGAACAATATCAATATTGGCGTTGATTGATTATACGGGTTGACGGACCGAACATCGTTGGCATGCAAGGCGGGCGCAAGCTGGCGCGCCGGCCTCGAACCAACAGCTATCAGGAGTCGTCGGATGAAAACGGTGGGCGTGATCGGTCTGGGCAACATGGGGCGCGGCATGGCGGGTTCGCTGCGGCGCGGCGACTACACGGTGCTCGGTTACGACGCGGCGCCGGGCGTGGCGCTCGAGCTGGCCGGGCAGGCAGTGTTGTCGGCGCGCGATTCGGTGGCCGAGATCGCGCGCGATGCCGACGTGCTGCTGCTGTCGCTGCCGACCTCGGCGGTGGTCGAGGCGGTGGTGCTGGGCGCGGGCGGCGTGCTCGAGAACGCGAGGCCGGGCAGCATCGTGATCGACACCACCACGGCCGATCCGGACAGCACGCGGCGCGTGGCGGCGGCCCTGGCCGAGCGCGGCATCGGCTTCGTCGACGGCCCGGTGAGCGGCGGTCCGAAGGGCGCGGCGACCGCCACCATGACGATGGTGCTGGGCGGCTCGGACAGCGATATCGCGGCCATCGAGCCGATCCTCGCGGTGATCAGCGCCAAGCGCGTGCATGTGGGCCCGGTGGGCGCCGGCCACGTTACCAAGCTGCTCAACAACCTGCTGACCGGCGTGCACTTGCTGGTCGCCAGCGAGGCGGTGCGCACCGCGCGCGCGGCCGGCGTCGATCCGGAAAAGCTGGTCGAAGCGCTCAACGGCGGCTCCGGCCGCAACAGCGCGACGCTGACCAACTACCCGACCTGGATCTTCAACGGCAAGTTCGATTCCGGTTTCACCATGAAGCTGATGCGCAAGGACGTGCGGCTCGCGCTGGGCCTGCTCGACCAGTTCGACAGCGTCGCGCCGGTGGCGCGCGAGGCGGCGCGCGTATGGGCTGCCAGCGAGGGTTCCGTCGCCGACGGCGAGGACTTCAACCGCATCGTCGACTTCCTCGACCCGGCCTGAGGCCGGGCAGCCCGCACCACGATCCCGCTCGACCCCCATAGACGGAAACCTGACATGACCCAGCACGCAGACCAGTTGCTCGCCGCCTTCGCGCATTTCTTCCCCGGTGCCGCCACGATCGGCTCGTATGTCGACGGCGAGCTCGTCGCCGGCCAGGGCGACACGATCCAGCTTTACGATGCGGCGACGGGCGAGACCACGCTCGCCTATCGCGACGCCGGCGCAGCCGTTGTCGACCATGCCGCCGAAAGCGCGCGCCGCGCGCAGCGCGAATGGTGGGCGCTCACGCATGCCGCGCGCGGCCGAGTGATGCAGGAGGTGGTGCGCGCGATCCGCGCCGAGGCCGAGGCGATCGCGCGGCTGGAGGCGCTGGGCTCGGGCAAGCCGATCCGCGACTGCCGCGGCGAGGTGGCCAAGGTTGCCGAGATGTTCGAGTACTACGCGGGCTGGACCGACAAGTTCTACGGCAGTGTGATCCCGGTGCCGACCTCGCACCTCAACTACACGCGCCGCGAGCCGGCCGGCGTGGTGCTGCAGATCACGCCGTGGAACGCGCCGGTGTTCACCTGCGGCTGGCAGGTGGCGCCCGCGGTGGCGATGGGCAACGGCGTGCTGCTCAAGCCCTCGGAGTTGACGCCCTTTACCTCGCTGGCGGTCGCCAGGCTCGGCGAGCGGGCCGGACTGCCGCGCGGCCTGGTCAACGTGCTGGCCGGCTTCGGTCACACCGCCGGGCAGGCCGCTATCGCGCATCGCGTCGTGAGCAAGGTGGTGTTCGTCGGCTCGCCGGCCACCGGCGCGCGCATCGCCGAGGCCGCCGCGCGCCGCGTGCTGCCGTGCGTGCTGGAGCTGGGCGGCAAGTCGGCCAATATCGTGTTCGCCGATGCCGACCTCAAGCGCGCCGCGCTGACCGCCCAGGCGGCGATCTTCGCCGGCGCGGGCCAGAGTTGCGTGGCCGGCTCGCGCCTGCTGGTGCAGCGGGCGATCTACGACGAATTCGTCGCGATGGTGGCTGCCGGGGCGAAGAAGATCCGTGTCGGCGCGCCGCTCGACGATGCAACCGAGGTGGGGCCGATCAACAATCGCAAGCAGTACGACCACGTGATGTCGATGATCGCGCGCGGCGTGGCCGCTGGCGCCACGCTTGCCTGCGGCTCGGCCGAGCGTGCCGGGGAGCGCGGCGGCTATTTCGTGGCGCCCACCGTGCTGGCCGGCGTGTCGAACGCGATGGAGGTGGCGCGCACCGAGATCTTCGGGCCGGTGGTGGCCGCCATCCCGTTCGACACCGAGGAGGAGGCGATCGCGATCGCCAACGACACCGACTTCGGCCTGGCCGGCGCGGCCTGGACCACCGACGTGGCGCGCGCGCATCGCGTGGCCGCGCAGGTGAATGCCGGCACCTTCTGGGTCAACGGCTACAAGACCATCAACGTGGCGTCGCCGTTCGGCGGCTACGGCATGAGCGGCTACGGCCGCTCGAGCGGAGTCGAGGCGCTGTACGAATACACGCAGACCAAGAGCGTGTGGGTCGAGACGGCCGAAGCGCCGCCCACCGCGTTTGGTTATCTGTAATCACCGGCCCGCATGCGACGGCAGCCGGGCTTCAAGGGGAGATTCGTCATGGAACACGCACTGGGTATCGAGCGCCGCGAGCTGGGCGGCGCGGCCACCGCCAAGGTCATGCTTTACGCGGCCGGCATCCTGCTGGTCGCCGAATGGATCGGCTCGTTTACGTTCAAGCTCGGACCGGGCAAGGTCGTGCTGCTGCCGATGATCTGGGCGCTGCTGCTCGGCGCCGCGGTGGGGCTGGCCAGCGCGCGCTGGAACAGCAGCGCGCGCCTGAGCGTGCCCGACCAGTTCTTCGCGGCCGCGATCCTGCAGCCGGCGCTGCTGCTGTTCGTCTCCAAGCTCGGGCTGATGGTGGGTAGCGCGCTGCCCAAGCTGGCGTCGGCGGGCTGGGCGCTGGCCTTCCAGGAATTCGGCCACTTCGTCGGCACCATCCTGCTCGGCCTGCCGCTCGCGTTGCTGCTCGGCATCAAGCGCGAGGCGATCGGCGCGACCTTCTCGGTGGGCCGCGAGCCGAGCCTGGCGATCATCGGCGAGAAGTACGGGATGGATTCGGCCGAGGGCCGCGGCGTGCTGGCCGAGTACCTGACCGGCACCGTGTTCGGTGCGGTGTTCATCGCCGTGTTCGCGGGTTTCGTGAGCAGCCTCGGCATCTTCGATCCGCTCGCGCTGGCGATGGGCTCGGGCGTCGGCTCGGGCAGCATGATGGCGGCCGCCTCGGGCGCGATTGCCGCGCAGCAGGACCCGGAGACGGCGAAATCCGTGCTCGCGTTCGCCGCGGCCAGCAACCTGATCACCACCACCATCGGTACCTACTTCACGCTGTTCATCTCGCTGCCGCTCGCGGTCTGGGGTTATCGCGTGCTGGAGCCGTTGATCGGCCGCACCACCAAGGCATCGGCGCAGCCCGAGGCGGCCAGCCCGTCGCTGGGCGAAGTGCGGACGGAGGCGCCCGCGCTCGGCTACGGCGGCAAGCTGCTCGCCTGGATCGTGACGGCCGCGATGGCGCTGGTGTGCGACTGGATTGCCCACGGCACCACACCGCTGGTCGGACTGCCGGGAATCGCGATCATGGTGTGCGCGACGATCGTCGGCGATGCGCTGGCGCGTGTGACGGGGCGGCGGATTCCGGCGGTCTGCTGGGTATCGGTGGTGGCGATGTTCCTGACCTCGCCGTGGTCCCCGTGGGCTTCGCAGATCGCCGCGCTGAGTTCGCACAACGATTTCCTCGGCGTGACCACGCCGATGCTGGTGTTCGCGGGGCTGTCGATCGCCAAGGACATCCCGGCCTTCCGCCGGCTCGGCTGGCGCATCGTGCTGGTGTCCTTCGTGGCCAATGCCGGCACCTTCATCGGCGCGACCCTGGTGGCGCAGCTGTTCCACATCTGATGCCTCGCGGCGCGGCGGCGGGCGGCATGGACCGGCCCGCCGTCGCGCCGCGACGACCGACAAAAGCGCTCCCCTCCGCATGAATCTGATCGATTCCATCGTCGCGCACGCCGACGAACTGACGGCGATACGCCGCGATATCCACGCCCATCCCGAGCTGGGCTACGACGTGTTCCGCACCGCCGAACTCGTCGCCGAGCGGCTCGAGCAATGGGGTTATGCCGTCACGCGCGGCGTCGGCCGCACCGGCGTGGTCGGCACCTTGAAGCGCGGCGGCAGCGCGCGTGCGATCGGCCTGCGCGCCGACATGGATGCGCTGCCCGTGCAGGAGGCCAACACCTTCGCGCACCGTTCGACGGTGCCCGGCGCGATGCATGCGTGCGGCCACGACGGGCACACCGCCATGCTACTAGGGGCCGCGCGCCATCTGGCGCGGCATGGCGAGTTCGACGGCACCGTGCAGTTGTTCTTCCAGCCGGCCGAGGAAGCGGGCGGCGGCGCGCGCGCGATGATCGAGGACGGCCTGTTCGAGCGTTTCCCGGTGGATGCCGTGTTCGGGCTGCACAACTGGCCCGGCATCGCGGCAGGCGATTTCGCGGTGCGGCCGGGGCCGCTGATGGCCTCGACCAGCCTGTTCCGGATCAACTTGCGCGGTGCCGGCTGCCACGCGGCCATGCCGCACCTGGGCCGCGATCCGGTGTTCGCGGCGGGGCAGGTGCTGAGCGCCCTGCAGGGCATCGTCACGCGCAACCGGAATCCGATCGACGGCGCGGTGCTGTCGGTCACGCAGGTGCATGCGGGCGAGGCGATGAACGTGGTGCCGACCGATGCCTGGCTCGGCGGCACGGTGCGGACCTTCTCCGATGCGACGCTCGACCTGATCGAGACGCGCATGCGCGCCGTGGTGGCCGCGACGGCTGCAGCCTTCGATTGCGAGAGCGAGGTGGATTTCCAGCGCCAGTATCCGGCTACCGTGAACGACGCCGAGCAGACGGCGGTGGCGGTGACGGTGATGCGCGAGCTGGTGGGCGACGCGCATGTGAACGCGGCCGTCGATCCGACCATGGCGGCTGAGGATTTCTCGTTCATGCTGCGCGAGAAGCCCGGTTGTTATGCGTTCCTCGGGAATGGAGTCGGCGATCATCGCGTGCATGGGCATGGCGGCGGGCCTTGCCTGCTGCACAACGCCAGTTATGACTTCAACGATGCGTTGCTGCCGGTGGGGGCGAGTTATTTCGTCAGGTTGGTGGAGCGGGTTTTGCGGCGGGCGCCTTGAAGATGGGCTGCGCATCCGGTTCGCGCCAAAATACGCCGCCCACATGCGTCCTCGCTCAAATATCCCGCAGATCGCAAAGCGGCACCGACGACAAGGGCACCGCACCCTCGGCGGTAATCAGTACCTGCTCCTCGAGCTTGACGCCCTCGATCCCGTCCTTTTCGCCGATGAAGCTCTCGACCGACACCACCATGTTCTCCTCGAACACGCCGTCGTAACCCCATTCCTCGAAGTCGACCGCATAGGCCACGCTCGGGAACTCGTCCACCAGCCCGCAACCGTGAACCATCATCATGTAGCGGTTGTGGACGTACTGCGACGGTACCGCCCAGCTTTTCTCGGCGAACTCGCGAAACGTCACGCCCGGACGCAACAGCGCGCAATTGTGTGCGATCTGATCGCGGGCACGGCCGAACAGTGTACGTTGCGCGGCGGAAGGTGCCTTGCCGGGACACACGAAGCTGCGTGAAATATCGGAAAGGTAACCGCCCTGCCCGACCATGTCGGTGTCGAAGCCGACGATGTCGCCGGCGAGGATCTCGCGATTCGTGGCATCACGGAACCACGGGTTGGTGCGCGGCCCGGAGCTCAGCAGGCGTGCCTCGCTCCATTCGCCGCCGTGTGCCGTATTAGTGTCCTGCAGCACGCTCCACAGCTGGTTCTCGGTGATGCCGGGGCGCAATGCCTCGCGCATCCTCGATACGCCCAGGTCGCACACGCCCATCGAAATGCGATGTTGCTCGATTTCCTGAGGGCCCTTGATCATGCGTGCCGTTTCAGTTAGCGGTTGCGCATCGTGCAAGGAAAGACCCTCCGTGCGCAGCCATTCCGCGCCCCAGGGGTCGCACTTGTCGAGTGCGAGCCGGCGGTTGCCGCCGCCATGCTGCCGCACCGCGTCCGCAATGCTGCGTGCCCACTCGCGTGCCTTCTCGTCCACACGCGGCCCGGCGAGAAAGAAGTTCCACGGGATGGTCGGCCGGATCTCGTCGATCGTCTCGATACTTTCGCTGTTGTGCCGGCTGGTGGAGAAGTCGAACAGAATCACGGGGCCGTCCGTGGCGACGAACACGTAACGACTCGGCGAGTGCATCACCCAGACGCCGAGACTGTTGGTGTCGGTTGCGTAACGGATGTTGATCGGGTCGGCCAGCAGCATCCCGGCGTAGTCGTGCCGCTTCAGTTGCGCACGCAATCGCTCGAGTCGGTACGCGCGCAGCGCCGGGCGGTCGAGCGCCTCGAACGCCTCGATCAGCCCGGGGTCGATGGAACTGGCCCGATGCCCTTGCGAGAGCGGGTCCTGCCGGAACTGGCGGCGCCCGGTCGTGGCGACCGTCGATGCATCCGTGTCATCAGTGAAGCGGCGGTTCATTCGAATACCTGTCAGTGAGGGGAAGTGGACCGACGATGCGCAGCCGGGAATCAGTGGCGTCACTTCGAACGATATTGATTAGTGATGCATATAAATGGGAGCACGGTTCAGTGCCGCCCTTCACCGGGGGCGGGCCAGCGTCGTCCGGCCCCGTGGCATCAGTATCGTTCGCGGCCCGTCCCCGCGTAAACGCAAGGAAAAAATCTCCGCCTGTTAATGGAAAGTGAACGTGTCCGGCCGGTGCCTCAGGCGGTCATCTGCTGAACAAAGGAGCCCTTGACCCAGGACGCCACGGCTTCGGTGGCCGGAGTGCCGGCCGAGTTGCGCGCCACTGTCAGATGGAAGCCGTGGCAACGCACCGGATCGGTCCGAATGGGCTGCACGAGCAGCCGGCTGGCGAGAAAGCGGCTCATCAGCGGCGGCCCGATCAGCGCAAAGCCTTGCCCGTCCAGAGCGGCCTGGACCAGGTTGGTATAAGTGTTGACCGTGATGTTCGGCTTGGTTCCGTCCATGCTGACGCCGTGGTTGGTAAACCAGGTCGACCAGCGTGTGAGGCGATCGTAGGGCCCTTCGAGGTGGATCAGCGGATGTCCGAGCAGATCGCCGGGATCAATCGGCGTGTCGTGGTCGACCAGGTAGTTGGCCGAGCAGGTGGGTGCGATGGTCTGCGAGATCAGCAGGATCGAATCCTCGGCGGGCGGCGCGGAACTGTAGGTCACCGCGAGATCCACATCCTTCTCGCCCAGGTACGGCAGGTCCGACACGATGAAGCGCAGCTCGATGTCGGGGTACTGCGCGCGGAAACTGCCGAAGTTCGGCAGCAGCCAGTAGGTCACGAAGCCGGCGGTCGCGCTGATGGTGACGATGTTGTTCGCCGGCCGCGAACTGATCTCGATGGTGGCCTGCCCGACCTGCCGCAGCGCGGACGAGATGGCCGTGTGATACCGCACTCCGCTGTCGGTCAGCCGGATGGTGCGGTCGGCGCGGTCGAACAACTGCACGCCGAGGAAATTCTCGAGCGCCTGGATCTGCTGGCTGACGGCCACGCGCGACACGTTCAGTTCGACGGCCGCTCGCGAGAAACTCAGATGACGGCCGGCTGCCTCGAACACGATCAAGGTGTTCGGTGGCGGCAGCGTCGCTTTCAATGAACTCATGACTCGGGTCTCCTGTCCACGCGCGGCTCAGCGACGCAATGCCGCGACTGTATCGTGCTGCTCGGCAGCGTGCTCGCGCGCGTCGCCGCCGAAGGTGCGGCTTTGCGCCTGCCGGCGCTCCTGGCCGGGTGTCCGGCCGAAGGTTTTTCGGTAGGCGGAGGTGAATACCGAGAGCGACTGGAATCCACAGGCTACCGCAATATCGGTCAGCATCATGGTGCTTTGCTGCAGGAACTGGCGAGCCCGGCGCAGGCGCAACAATCGATAGTGCTGCATCACCGGCTGCCCCACCGCAGACCTGAACAGGCGCAGCAGCCTGCGCTCGCGCACGCCGACACGCTGCGCCAACGCCACGAGCGACAGCGGCGTCTCGATGTGCGCTTCCATCAATTGAAGCACTTCGGCGAGCAGCCGACTGGTGGAGCCGTAGCCGGCGGGCGGTTGCAGCGCGCCGGGATGCCGAACCCGGTCCACCGCCAGATAGCTCGAGATGTGCTGCACGAACGCGTCGCCCATCGACAAGCCGACGAGGTACAGCATCATCTCGAGCGGCGCCACGCCGCCCGCGCAGGTGATGCGATCGCGGTCGATGCGGAAGATACTGCGCTCGAACGTGACGTCGATGAAGCTTTCGGCTTGCGCGTGCAGGTATTCCCAGTGGATCACGCAGGTGTGGCCGGCCAGCAGGCCGGCCTTGGCCAGCACGTAGGCGCCGGTGCAGATGCTGCCGAGCAGCGCACCGGCATGTGCGAACTGGCGGACCCGTTGCAGATGTGCCGGCGTGGTGGCGTGCTGCACCTCGTTGCCGGCGCAGACGAACACGATATCGGCCGGGCCCGGCGTTTCCGGCACGTCGACTGACAGCGTCAGGCCGTTGCTGGCCTGTACCGGCTGCCCGTCCACGCTGATCACGGACCAGCGATACAGCGGCTTGCCGCTCAACTGGTTCGCGATCCGCAATACTTCCAGCGCGTTGACGAAGGCGATCATGCTGAAATTCGGCACCAGCAGGAACACGAAATGCGAGGCGCCGGCGAACTTCGCCAGCGTTCTGTCGGCCGGCACCGGCGCTTGCGGTGCGAGCGGGAGCAGGGGCGGCATGATGGTGCGGTAGCCGGTGGGCAACGGGGCGCGTGACTACGGGCGGATCACGGCCTTCACTTCAAGATAGGCCTCGAACCCGGCTTCACCGCATTCCCGGCCGTTGCCCGACTGCTTGAAGCCGCCGAACGGGGCACACGAATCCCAGCCCGGGGTGTTGATCTCCACCTGGCCCACGCGTAGCCGCGCAGCAGCCTGCGAGGCGGCCGCCGCGTCACCCTGCACATACGCGGCCAGCCCGTAGGGGGTATCGTTGGCGATCTCGATCGCCTCGTCGACGGTGTCGTAGGCGATCAGCGATACGATCGGCGCGAAGATTTCCTCCCTGGCGATGCGCATGTCCGGCGTGACCTGCGCCACGACCGTCGGCGCGATGAAATAGCCCGTGTCGACGCCAGCCGGCAGGCCGAGGCCGCCCGTCACGACGGTGGCGCCTTCCTGCTCGGCCGACGCGAGCAGCGCGCGGGCCCGTTCGAACTGGATCTGATTGACCACGGGCCCCAGCGTGGTGCGCTCGTCGAACACGTCGCCGCAACGCAGCGTTTCGGCAGCGGCCTTGGCGCGCGCTACCGCCCGTTCGTATTGCGGCCGGGGTATCAGCATGCGCCCCGGCGCGGTACACGACTGCCCGGCGTTGCGATACGCGGCATGCACGCCGGCGGCCACCGCCGTGTCGATGTCGGCACCGGGCAGAATCAGGTTGGCCGAGTTGCCGCCCAGTTCCTGGTGGACGCGCTTCACCGTGTCGGCCGCGGCCCGGGCCACCTGGATGCCGGCGCGGGTCGAGCCGGTGAAGGACACCATTTCCAGATCCGGATGCTCGGCGATTGCGGCGCCGACGGTGGCGCCGTCGCCGTTGACGAGATTGAACGCGCCGGCCGGCAGGTCGGCGTCGTGCAGCAGTTCGGCGAGGTAGAGCGCGCTCAGCGGCGAGTATTCGCTGGGCTTGAGCACGACGGTGCAGCCTACCGCGAGTGCCGGGATCAGCTTCGTGATGATCTGCAATATCGGGAAATTCCACGGCGTGATCAGGCCGCACACGCCCACGGGCTCCATCACGAGCGTGGTCCTGCCGCGCGTCTTTTCGAACTCGAAACGCTCGAGGATCTCGATGCCGTTCCGGATATGCGCCAGCGAGCCCGCCACCTGCGCCTGCCGCGAGAAGCTGATCGGCGTGCCCATTTCGAGCGTCATGCGCCGCGCGAACTCCTCGCCGCGCTCGATGAACAGCGTCTCGATACGACGCAACATGGCGAGTCGCGCACTGGCCGACGAGGTGGAGAACGACGGGAACCGGCGCTTGGCCGCCGCGACGGCGGCGTTCACGTCCTCGCGCGTGCCCATCGCGATCTCGCCGACCGGCGCCAGGGTTGCCGGATTGATCACGGCGCGCCGCGCCGGATGCGTGGCGGGAACGAATTGGCCGTCGATGTAGAAATGGTCGAGGTATCGCACGATAGTCCTTGAATTGAGTGGCAACGGGAAGCGGGGCGCTCGCGGGTTCAGGCCGTCGTGGTCGGAAGGCCGGCGGTATCGGGCAGGCTCGGTTGCTGCTGTCCGCGAACCTGCCGCGGCACGATGGCTCGCACCACGTCGCGCATCGCGCACTGACCGACTACCGCACCGCCGCGGGTCACCGCGAAACTCCGGTCGAGATCGCCTTGCGACTTCGCCAGGGCGGCCTCGAGCGTGTCGCCTTCGTCGAGCGTGTCGCCGGCCCGGTACGGCGCGGATGCCGACGGGCTCATCACCGAGCCCACCTTCAGCACGCGTGCGCGGTTGATGTCGTTGACGAAGCGCTGGATGTAGTCGTCCTTCGGCTGCAGCACGATGCTTTCCGGGCTGCCTTGCTGCACGACCTTGCCGTCCTTGAGGATTACGATGTGATCGGCGATCTTGAGCGCCTCCTCGAGATCGTGCGTGATGAACACGATGGTCTTGTTCAATTCGCGCTGCAACTCGATCAGCAGGTCCTGCATGTCGGCACGGGTCAGCGGATCGAGCGCCGAGAACGCCTCGTCCATCAGCAGCACGTCGGCATCCGAGGTCAGCGCCCGCGCGATCCCGACCCGTTGCTGCATGCCGCCCGACAACTGGTGCGGGTAGCGGCCCTCGAAGCCCGACAGGCCGAGGCGAGCGATCCAGCGCCGTGCCTCCTGCTGCACGGCCGGCCTGGCCTGACCGCACACCTTTTTCGCCAGGCCGACGTTGTCGAGCACGGTCAGGTGCGGCATCAGTGCGAAGTTCTGGAACACCATCGACACGTTCGAGCGGCGGAACTCCAGCAATGCGCGCCCCGACAGCCGGGTAATGTCGCGCCCGTCCACGAGGATCTCGCCGGCGGTCGGCACGATCAGGCCGTTGAGATGGCGGATCAGCGTCGATTTGCCCGAGCCCGACAGGCCCATCACCACCGTGATCGCACCGGCACGCATGTCGACGTTGATGTCGTGAAGCCCGATCACGTGGCCATGCTTGTCGAGCAGTTCGGCCTTGCTGATGCCGTTCATCACGAGCGGCATCATCGACTTGGCCTCTGGGCCGAACACCTTGTAGCACTGGCGCACGGCGATCTTGATGTCCTGGCTCACTGCTGGCCTCCTTGTTTGTGGACCGCGAGACGCGACATCGATACCTTGGTGACGCGATCGAACAGGATCGCAAGCAACACGATCGACAGCCCGGCCAGCAGACCGACGCCGAGCTCGAGGTTGTTGATGCCGCGCAGCACCAGCACGCCGAGCCCCGGCGCCGATACCAGCGAGGCGATCACGACCATCGACAGCGACATCATGATGGTCTGGTTCACGCCGGCCATGATGCTGGGCAGCGCCAGCGGCAGCTCCACGCCCACCAGCTTCTGAAACCAGCTCATGCCGAAGGCGGAGGCCGCCTCGCCGACAGTGCCGTCCACTTGGCGGATGCCGAGATCGGTGAGCCGGATCATCGGCACGATCGCGTAAAGGATGATGGCGATTCCGTAAAGCTTCGGGTCGGTCACGCTGAACAGGAAGATCAGCGGGATCAGGTAGACGAACGACGGCAGCGTCTGCAGCATGTCGAGCACCGGCAGCATGCTGCTCTTGAGACGGTCGCTCTTCGACATGGCGATACCGGCCGGAATGCCCAGTACGATGCAGATCAGCGTGCAGGTCAGCACGATCGCCGTGGTTTGCAGTGCGTAGTGCAGATAGTCGACCAGTCCGAGGCAGAAGAGCAGGGCGGCCGTCATCGCCGTCACCTTCTTCGAACGCGACAGGCCGTAGGTGACGGCCAGCAGCGCCAGCGTGGCCAGCCACCACGGCACGATCTCCACCATGTGCAGCGAAAGCTGCAGCATCCACGACAACGGCTGGGTGATCGGGTCGAGTACCAGCTTCAGGCCGTGGCGGATGTGCAGGAAGCCCTGCTCGATGCCGGTGGTCAGGTCGCGGGTGCGGGGGATGGCCGCGCAGTCCGCGTTCAGCGCGTCGAGCGACGGAAACGGGAAGTTCCATCCGCTGTCCTGGTTCGATGACGAGGCGGCGGACTTCGACAGCAACTGCGCGAGGGAGACCGGCCCGGACTGGGCATGGGCATCGCACCATGGCCGCAGGCCGACCGAGTCAAAAAATGCGTTATCGATGTTCATGGATGTCAATCCTCGCTTCCGGGGCCGCTCGAGTCATGGATGCATTGCGTTGCGTTGCGTTGCGTTGCGTTGCGTTGGGGCAGGGCAGGGCGCGAAAAACGATGCATCGGTCTCCGGGTACGCCTGCCTGCCCGGAGCCGATGGGGGTGCCTTACTTGATGACGGAGCTGACCTTGGTCAGCGCGGCGGGCGACACCCAGCTCTTCCACTGATCCTTATAGTGCGTCAAAAAATAGGCGGCGGTTTCATCTGCCGTGGCCTTGTTCGTCTCCTGCCAGGACAGCAGCTGGCTCATCAGCGTGTTCGAGAACGACACGCGGCTCATCAGGGCCGCGATGTCCGGATGGGCGTCGCGGAACGGCTTCGACATGGTGGTCAGCACGGGTGCACGCGGCCAGCCCGTCTTGCCCGGCGTGGGGCAGTCCAGGCGCGCGTTGCATTTGGCGACGGCCGGTACCACGGGGCCCATGTCCACGCTGACCATCGGGTACTTGCCGAGCAGCGCGGTCGGCGCCCAGTAGTAGCCGAACCACGGCTTCTTGTCCTTGTAGGCCGCCGCCAGCGAGGCCGCGAGCGTTTCGCCGGAGCCGAAGCTGACTACCTTGATGCCGTGCTTCTCCAGCTCGAAGGCCTTGATCAGGTTGTTGTTCGATACCGTCGAGCCCCAGCCGGGCGGGCCGTTGTCGAACTGGCCGCCGACCAGCTCCGGATGCGCGAGGATGCCGTCGAGCGTCTTCAGTTCGGGATGCTGGTCCACCAGATACTTGGGCACCCACCAGCCGTCCTGGCCGCCGTCGGCGATCACGTTGGCAAGCGATACGATCTTCCCCTGCTTTTCCAGCGTGTAGTACACGTCCGCCACCGCCGGCCAGACTTCGGTGAGGATGTCGGGCTTGCCCGTTTCGGACAGCGAGGTCAGCGCCGGCACCGTCGAGGTCGGCACCTTCTGCACCTTGCAGCCGTAGCCCTGTTCCATCAGGAAGCTCGACACCGCCGTGACGATGGCGGCGGATGACCAGTTCATCTCCGTAATGGTCACCGAGCCGCACTCCGCCGCCATGGCAGGAGTGGCGATCGGGCCGATCAGGAGAGCTGCAGCGAGAATTGCGAGTCGTGATTTCATACACTGAATCTCCAACAAAGGCTGAGGGGACAGAAACGGTAAAAACAACGAGGCGCGAGCCTCCTTACGTATGCTGAACGGCCTCGACAGCCGCTGCGGCTCGACGTGCTGCGAGGATCATGTCGGCGCCTTTCTCGCCGATCACGAGGCTGATGGCATTGAGATTGCCGCTCGGAATCTGCGGGATGATCGAGGAGTCGACCACGCGCAGGCGCTCCACGCCGATCACTTTCAGCTCCGGCGTGACCACCGCATCGGCATCGATACCCATCTTGCAAGTGCCGCACGGGTGGAAGCTGCCGCCGGCGTTCTCGCGCAAGTAGGCGAGCCATTCGTCGTCCGTCTGCACGTCGTCACCGGGTTTGCACTCGCCGGTCACATAAGGCGCGAAGGCGCGCGAGCGCAGCGCCGCGCGAGCGATGCGAGCGCCGGCGATCAGCGTCTCGCGATCGTAGGCGTCGGCCAGCATGTTGAACTGGATGCTCGGCGGCGCGAGCGGATCCGAGGATTTCAGCTTCACCTCGCCGCGGCTGCGCGAATTGTTCACGTTGGGCTGCAGGTTGATCGCGGCCTCGGGCTCCATGCGGATGCCTTGGTCGGTGTAGCTCGAGGAAAACGCGCCGAAGTGATACTGGATGTCGGGATAGGCAAGCTCGGGCCGCGTGCGCACCAGGCCGACGCCGCTGTACGAGAAAGTGGCCTGGCCGGAGCGCGACAGCAGGAAGCGCGTGCCGTACTTGAGCATGCCGAGCGCGTTGAATTCCTGGTTGGCGGTGCGAACGTTTACATAGGCCTTGACCTGGCAGGCCGGGTGCTCCTGCAGATTGCGGCCCACTGCGCGGTTCTCCACGATCACCGGAATGCCGGCCAGGTTCAGCTGGTCGGCCGGGCCGACGCCCGAATGCATCAGGATCTTCGGCGAATTGATGGCGCTCGCGCTGACGATCACCTCGCCGTGGCAGCGCTCCACGCGGCGCTGGCCGTCGAGATCGAATTCGACGCCGACTGCCGTCTGGTTCTCGATCATGACACGGCGCACCAGCGCGCCGGTCAGCACGCACAGGTTGGGGCGGCGCCTGGCCGGGTCGAGATAGCCTCGCGCCGCGCTCCAGCGCAGGCCGCGATGCTGGGTCGAGTGCAGGATGGCCACGCCCTCGGTCGGCTCGGCGTTGAAATCGACGTTCTTCGGATAGCCGAGCTCTTCCATTGCGTCGAGGAATACGCGCGTGAGCGTCGGTACGCCGCGGATCTCGCTGATCACGATCGCGCCGGCCTTTCCGTAAGTCTCGCTGACGCCGTCCCGGTTGCATTCCACCTTGCGGAAGTAAGGCAGCAGTTCGTCGTACGACCAGCCGGTATTGCCGAGCGCGGCCCAATGATCGTAGTCGCCGCGGTTGCCGCGCACGTACCAGGTGGCGTTGATCGAACTCGATCCGCCGAGCACCTTGCCGCGCGGCACGACCTCGGTGCGATCGTTGCGCGTGGGGTCGGGTTCGGTCGGAAACATCCAGTCGGTTTCCGGATCGTTCATGGCCTTCATCGCCAGGGCCGGAATCTTGATGGCAAAGCGGTTGTCGCTGCCGCCAGCCTCCAGCAGCAGCACCCTGTTGCGCGGATCGGCGCTGAGGCGATTCGCCAGTACGCATCCCGCCGACCCTGCACCGATGATGATGAAATCCCAGCTCATTGTTTCGTGCCCTTTCGAACCTGTACGGGTGCCTGGCAATCGCGCGGCGGACCGAAAACCGAAAACTCGTGCCTGGCTACGTGCGCGGGCGGGGGGAGGCCCGTCCGCGCGCGGCGCGTCACGCCTGGCGCGCGGTAGCCGGCTGGCCGCGCGTGCGTTCCACCAGCCGCGTCAGCGTGCGCATCAGCACGGCGATATCGGCGGCCGACACGCCGTCGAGCTGCGCATCCTCGAAGGCGATCCAGCGCGCGCGGATCGACTGGCGCAAGGCCAGCCCCGCGTCGGTCAGCCGTACGCCGCCATCGGCCGCGCGGATCAACAGCGCCTTCTGGGCCAGCCAGGTAACGGCGTCCTCGACGTCGCGCTGGCCGAGATAGGTCTGGCGGGCGACGTCGCCGACCTTGATGCCGGGGCTGGCGTGAACACTGGCGAGCACGCGCGCCACCGCGATGCTCACGCCTTCGGCGCGGCGATGTTCATCGAAGGCTTCGGACAGCGCGTGGTGCGTGTCGAAGATCAGTTGCAGCAGGTTGTTGCCGGACGGCCCGGTGCCCGCGTTGGCGATTTCGGCCGAATCGCCCGGCACCTCGGGCGGCTCGCTGGCAATGCAGTACTGACCCTGGCTGAAGATGAGCGGCACGCCTTCGAAGCGTGTGAGCCGCGTGACCCGGCCGATCAGCAGCAGGTGGTCGCCGCCGTCGTGACGGGCGTGCACGTCGCATTCGAAATGGGCGAGGCAGCCGTCCAGCAGCGGCGAGCCGAACGGGTCCGGGTGCCAGGCCACGTCCGCGAACTTGTCCTCGATCTTGCTGGAGAAATGGCGCGATAGCTCGATCTGTTCGGAAGACAGAATGTTCACCGCGAAATGCTCGCAGTTCGAGAATGCCGGGAAGCTGCGCGATTTCCGGTCGATCGACCACAGCAGCAGCGGCGGATCCAGCGACAGCGAGGAAAACGAGTTGACGGTGACCGCCGAACGGCGCTCGCCGTCCGCGGTCGTGACGATGGCGATGCCGGTGCCGTACTGGCTCAGGCCGCGGCGGAACATGCGCGGATCGTCGGCGGGGTTGCCCTGTTCGATCGGCACGAGCGCGCGCTGCGTGGAAGATTCGGAGATGCGCATGATCGGTTTGACAGTCTCAAGAGAGTTTCACGAAAACCGGCGTTCCCTGCTCGTCAGGCGTAGAGGCTGCGCGGTTCCGGCAGCCCGAGGTTCTGGCGCAGCGTGGTTCCTTCGTATTCGGTACGGAATCGTCCGCGCCGGCGCAGTTCGGGCAGCACCTGATCGGCGAAGTCGTGCAGCGCGTGCGGCAGGTGGGTCGGCGCGATATTGAAGCCGTCGGCGGCCTTGCCGTCGATCCACGCTTCCATCGCGTCGGCCACGTCGTTCGCGGTGCCGATCACGGTCAGATGCTCCTGCGACATCGCGATCCGCTTGTACAGTTGCCGGATCGTCAGGCCTTCGCGCTGCGCCGTCTCGTAGTACATGCTCGCGCTGCTGCGCAGCCCGACGTCTTCGAGCGGCGGGGGCGGCACCGGGCCGTCCAGGTCCAGGTGCGAGAGATCCCCGAACGAGCGCTTCAGGATCGACAGCCCGACCAGCGGATCGATCAGTTCCTGGAGCATCGCGTATTTCTCCTGCGCCTCGTCGCGCGTGCGGCCGACGATCGGTGTCAGGCCGACCATCATCAGCAGTTCGTCCTCGCTGCGGTCGAGGGCCGGCAGGCGATCCTTGACCGACGCGTAGTATTTCTGCGCGGCCGCCATGCTCTGCTGGGCAGCGAACACGATGTCGCAATGTTTCGCGGCGATCTGCTGGCCGACCTCGGAGGTTCCCGCCTGCACCAGGATCGGCCGCCCCTGCGGCGAGCGCCGCACGCTGAGCGGGCCGCGCACCGAGAAGTGCTTGCCCGCATGACCGAGCACGTGCAGCTTCGACTCGTCGTAGAACACGCTCGATTCCTTGTCGTGCACGAAGGCATCGGCGTCCCAGCTGTCCCACAGCCCCGTCACCACGTCGACGAATTCGGCCGCTCGCTCGTAGCGGGTGTCGTAGTCGAGATGCTTGGCGCGGTTGAAATTCCACGCTTCCTGCTCGGACCAGGATGTCACCACGTTCCAGCCGGCGCGCCCGCCGCTGATCTGGTCCAGCGAACCGTACTTGCGTGCGATGTGGTACGGCTCGTTGTAGGTGGTGGACGCCGTCGCGACCAGGCCGATCTGCCGGGTCTGGCTGGCGAGCGCGGACAGCAGGGTGAGCGGCTCGAGTTCGACGTTGTGGCTCGAGCGGCACAGCGAGCCCTTCGGCACGTCGTCGTAGCGCACGCCGATGCCGTCCGCGAGGAACAGCAGATCGAACTTGTTGCGCTCGGCGAGCCTCGCGATGTCCAGATACAAATTGAACTGCGACGCAGCATCGGCCTGCAGCTCCGGGTGGCGCCATGCGCCGAGGTGGTATCCCATGTACCTGATCGACAGGCCAAGTTTCATCTGCTTCTTGCTCATCGGATCCTCTGCGTTTCCGTATCCATCGCGACAGGCGCGAGGCGGGCCCCGGCTGTCAGGTCGGTTGGCCGGACTGCTCGGCCACCAGCGTGCTCCGTGCCGTTCTTGTCTCACTTCGGCGGTAAGCGGAACTGATCATATCGACGCGGTCATGCCCGGTAAACGCAGGAAAATAATAGCCGCACGTAAAGTTTTTCTTAACCTAGGGTTTGCGAGATTTGGTCAGCGGAAACCTGCTGTGCGGCCTTCGCTAAAAAGGCCGCATCGCGCGGCGTCTCGGGCGAGCTGGAAGCTCGGCACTCACGACACCGCCTCGCCGCGTGCAAGAAGTCGGATGTTGCCGGGGTAGTCTTTGCTCGTACGTATGGACCGGACGCGGTAACGACTCGAGGTCTTCGCTACTGCGTACAAACCCGATCTCTCGAAGGCGCTCGTGAGCGCTCGTGCGGGGGAGGAGCGGTGGCCGCCAGGTGATCGGTGGCGTCCCGATTCCGCTCAATCCGGTTGCCAGCCGGCAGTCCGCTCGACTCGCGTCGCGGACCGGCACGGCTCGACATCGAAGCCATACATTCGGGCGATGCCGATGCTTCGGTCGCCTGTTAACCCAGGCTTATCACGCTCCCTTTTTTTTCCTGCGTTTACGACCGAACATGGACGAAGCAAGATTCATCCTGCCACCTCGAGTCTACGCAGCGCACTCGGATGAGGGTTTCAAAAGCCTGGAGTTTTTGCGAAATCCTCACGTACAGCGTGCTTGCCTGGCATACGGCTTCGTTCACATGCCGTTCTCGGCTACCGAAACAAACGAGGCGACAGGCATGGATCGGAACCGGCCGGATTCGTTGGAATTCCGAAAATTTCCGCAGTACCGCAGATGATTCACGACATCGATGTGTCCGTCGTCGTAGCAGCCCTTTACAAGGGGGCGTACACGGAACTCTTCACTGATATGCCCAACCTCGTCGATATGAACGGGTGGCCTACGAGTTGACCCGGTATTTTGAGTATTGACGCACTCAACTCGATCAACTCACGGGTGGAACCTGGTGGAATTAATTATGAGGATATCGAAATGAAGATGGATCGAATTGAGGATGCGCTTGAAGCGATGACGCGAGGATCGATCGTCGTTGTCGCAGACGATGAGGATCGGGAAAACGAGGGGGATCTCATCTTGGCTGCCGAGCATGCAACGCCCGAGGCAATCGCCTTCATGGTGCGATATACGAGCGGTATGCTCTGCGTCGGCCTTGCGGGCGAGCGTCTTGACGAACTCGACCTTCCTCTGATGGTAGAGCGCAACACCGACTCGATGAAAACCGCATACACCATAACCGTCGACTACC
This sequence comes from Burkholderia sp. Bp8992, assembly GCF_003853705.1. GTDB lineage: Bacteria > Pseudomonadota > Gammaproteobacteria > Burkholderiales > Burkholderiaceae > Burkholderia. Next base: position 23,716 of record NZ_QTQI01000050.1, read on the forward strand.
GCCACGGGACGACGACCGGAATCTCCGCCGCGGACCGCGCGGCGACAATACGCGCGCTGGTCGATGAACGGGTCACTGCGGGGGATTTCAGTCGACCTGGCCATGTGTTCCCACTGCGGGCGGTGCCCGGTGGTGTATTACATCGCCAGGGACATACAGAGGCCGCGGTGGACCTGGCCCGGCTCGCGGGCCTCAGGCCCGGCGCTGTACTGGCGGAGGTGGTCAATGACGACGGAACCATGGCGCGCCGGCCGGAACTGGAGGCATTTGCGAGGCTGCACGGCTTGCCGATCATCTCCATTGCCGACCTCGTCACATACCGAAGCAGGAAGACGAGCATGTGGCACGAATCGGCAGCCGTACTTCCGACGATTCCCTATTCCGTTCCAGCATAAGCACAAGCAACCCTGAGACCTTGGGGCTGCATTCTGTTCTTGATTCGCCCGATAGTCGCTGTTTATCACATATTTAATCGTACTAAGCAAATATTTGGAGATCATGGAATGAAGAAAATTATTGCGACATCCATTCTTGCGGCATTCGCTGCTTCCGCGCATGCCCAAAGCACGGTCACGCTTTACGGTCTCATCGACGAGGGCTTCGACTTCACAAATAATGTCCGTGGTGGCAAAGTCTTTGAACTCCAGAGCGGTTTCGTGCAAGGGAGTCGATGGGGGGTGAAGGGCGCGGAGGACCTCGGCGGCGGGCTGAAAGCCATCTTCCAGCTCGAGAATGGATTCAATGTCAACAACGGTCGCCTGGGTCAAGGCGGCCTCATGTTCGGTCGCCAGGCATATGTCGGCCTCGCAAACGACCAGTTCGGCACGGTTACGTTCGGCCGACAGTACGATTCTCTCGTCGACTATCTCGCGCAGACGACGGCAAACGGGAACTGGGCGGGTTACATGTTCTCGCACCCCTATGACAACGACAACACCGACAACACGTTTCGTGTGAACAACACGATCAAATATGCGAGTCCCAACCTTTCCGGCTTCCAGTTCGGTGGCACGTATAGCTTCAGTAATGACACGAATTTTGCGAACAACCGCCAGTACAGCGCGGGGGCGCAGTATGCGAACGGCGGACTGTTGATTGCGGCAGCCTATTTGCAAGCGAACAATCCGTCGGCAACGGCAGGCGGCGCCATCAACAACGGAGGTGACGAAAATTTCGTCGCGCAACGTCTTCGCATTTTCGGTGCCGGTGTCAATTACAGCTTCGGCCCTGCGACGATGGGCTTCGCGTACACGAACACGTATGTGACGCAGCCTCAAAGCTCGGGGTACATCGGCGCGATCACACCGTCTGGCGGAACGCTTTCGTCCCTGCGGTTCCAGAATTTCGAGGTGAACGGGAAGTACCAATTCACACCGGCGTTTTACGTGGGTGCGATGTATACCTACACTCGAGCGGATTTCAATGCGACGACCGGTAGACAACATCCGAACTATCAGACCGTCGGATTGATGGCCGACTACAACCTGTCGAAGCGAACGGATGTTTACCTCCAGGGTGCATATCAGCATGTCGGTGGCGACAAGACTGGCACCGTGCTGGATGTCGCCTTCGTGCCCGGGGCGGACGACGTCTCCTCCAATCGCAATCAGCTCGTCATGCGTGCCGCAATCCGCCATAAATTCTGACTACCTCGCCATGGCCCCGGTGTTGCCAGCAGACGTGCACTGGGGGGCGATGGGGCGGCACGGTTTCTCCCGGGCGAGCAGATCACGGCGCGCCCGAAACGGCGGCCGACATCGCCGTAGCGTAACCCACGCTGACCGTGAACGGCGCCAAAGGCTGATTTCCCGCCATCGGCCGGGAGCCCGCTACTTCGGCACGTATCGTTTCCGCGATATGCGCGGCCCCGTTCTCGTCCGTGTCCGGCAATACCGCCACGAACGCTTCTCCGCCGTATCGCGCAGCAAGGTCGCCACGCCGTCGTGCGTGCTTGGAAATACAGTTTGCCAGGTGCGCGAGTGCGAGGTCGCCCTGTGCATGGCCGTGCGCATCGTTGTATGCGTTGAAGTTGTCCGCGTCCAAATGTCGAATGGTGCTACGGCTGTTCTCGTGAAAATGGCCTGCGGAATGCAGCGCGATCGCGCTCGCCTCCAAGTGGACGTTCGATCGAGGATAGTGTGGCGCCCTTGCGCTCGTCCGCGATCCAGTCGCCGAACAGCTGGATCTTCTGTTGCTGCTCGGCTCCGCCCGGATACACGAAGTAATAGCCCATACCCGTCGGCAGCGCGATGTCGAACGGCATCACGAGCCGGTGCGCCGCCACGTTTTCCTCCACCAGCGTCCGGTCGCCGATCGCGATGCCGTAGCCGTCGATCGACGCTTGCGTCGCGAGGTCCAGCGTTTCGAAGCTCAGCCCGCGCGTCGAATCGACGTGACGCGCGCCAGCCTGGTCGAGCCACCGTTTCCAGTCCCGATGGTCGCGGGTCGGATGCAGCAGCGTATGACCGGCCAGGTCGTCGGGATCGGCCAGCGGCTGCCGCTCGAGCAGGCCCGGCGCGCAGACGGGCGTGAGCTGCTCGTCGAACAGCGGGATCGCATGCATGTCGGGGCCGGCGCCGGGCGCGTAGATCACCGCGGCATCGAACGGTTCCATGCGGAAATCGACGTGATGGTCCCAGGTCGTCGTGATCTGCACCTGCAGTTCGGGGTGCTCGGCCTGGAACCGCATGATGCGCGGCAGCATCCATTGCATCATGCAGGTCGGCACCTTCAGTGCGAGCTCGGTGCGCCGGCGCGACAGGCGCATCGACACCTCTTCGATGCGCGCGAAGCTTTCGCGCACCGTCGGCAGCAGCAGTTCGCCTTCCGCCGTCAGCGTCAGGCCCTTCGGCGTGCGCTTGAACAGCGGGAACCGGTAGAAGCCCTCGAGCGCGAGGATCTGCCGGCTCACGGCACCCTGCGTCAGGCACAGCTGCTCGGCGGCACGCGTAAAGCTGCCGTGGCGGGCGACGATGTCGAAGATCTGCAGCGCGTTGAGGGAAGGAAGTCGTTTCATCGGAAGGGCAGGCGTGGAACGGGCGGCAGGGCGCGCCGCGGCATGGCTCAGTGCAGGATCTTCGCGAGGAAGTCCTTCGCGCGTTCCGATTTCGGATTCGAGAAGAAATCGTCCTTGCGGTC
>NZ_QTQI01000051.1 GCF_003853705.1 Burkholderia sp. Bp8992
AATACGGAATGGCTCGATGGTGATGGCCACGTGATCGGTGAGGACGGCAAGAGCGAAATGCCGGAGGGCTACAAGGAATGGCGCGACAAGCAGATTGTCGATTGGCTCGATCGTGGCTCGACCAACAGCCCGACAAATCACTCCACGACGATGACCAATCCGGATCACGCTAAAAAGGCGCTTGCGTACGATGTGGCGATCGGGGTTTGCTATCTGACGCCCGAGCAAATGAAAGCGCTACGGATTGAAGCCGATTGGCGGATGGAAGACGGTATTCCCGACGACAACCCGAACAAGAAATACACAGAGTACTTTGTGCGCGGAAAATTTGACGAACTCCCGATGCATGAATGGGTACATGCGGAGAGCAGCGAAGGCAACATGCCGGACACGATCACGGATGAACGAGAAGGTCAGTTCTATCTGAATGTCGGGGGAGCAATATGAGGGCACTGATCGCTACATGGCCACGACGTGTCGCCGTTGCGGTCGCGGCTTGGATGATCGCGGCCGTACTTACGGCCTCATTGATGGCGCACGTAGAACAACCGGATCCGATACAACTGGAAATAGGAGATTGGATGAAACGATTTGTAGTCTTACCCAGCTTGGCCGCGCTCATGGTGCTCCTGTTCACCACGGCCACGGTACGGTCAGCGCACGCGGCACCCGCGACAGAACCCGTACTTCATGCGGGGTCGCCCGCGGAAGAAGCAGCGAAGCCATTCGTCGCGCAGGTCGTGGGTTTGATCTGGTTGAATCCATTGCAACGCATGGACTACCCGACAGAATGGCAATTGCTGTGGACGCAAGGACTCGCGTCTCCGAACAAGAACGACGACATGGTGCGGACCGTTCCGAAGTCCTTTACGACGCTCCAGTCGGTAGCGGGCATTGCATACGGCAACGAAGGCGCAGAAACATTCAGAGGTTTCTATCGCAAGTACATGACCAAGTTCCCGCTGCTGCTTCACTCACGCTACGCGAGCAACGCGAAATACTTCTACACGGTCAAACCTGACGATAAAAAGAACTGGCGCGAGTTGGCTGGCATCCGTGTCGAGCTTGCGATTCCGGAACGACTCGACGCGGCCGAATCGCAAAGCTACTTGCAGGACTCTATTCGAAGGACGTTTTCGATCGGGAATCGGTATTTTCCAACGATGTGGAGCCGCAACGAGCTCCCCGACGTACAAGTCACACAGGGCGGCCCCAACACCGGATTCACATCCCTGAACAAAGCACTGGACTACTTGCAGGCTAACCCCGACAAAAGCGTCTGGGTAGTGAACTGGGACGCACCCAGCTTCCCGCCCACGGATGCACAGATCAATGAGAACCTTGTCACGCTGTTCCTCGCCGGTCCGACGTTCAACACCGAGCGCGAACCGCTTGCATGGATCGGCAAGGCCGCCACTGGCAACACACAAGAGTTTTCATCGAAGGTCGGCACAAAACGAATCGTGCAGGCGTGGAAAGCGACGATCGACCAGGCGGCGCGCAATGCCGGCGTCGCAGTCCCGGACCTCAACTACATCGTTCACGACGCAGGCATAGGTAGTGACGCATCGTCATCACGCATTGGCGCGCTCGCGCAGACTTTGACTGAAATTCTGCCGGATTACGAACACCGGAAGCAGACATTCAACACGGCCGCCCTGCTCGGCGACATGGGAACAGGCAGCGCATTGACCGACGTCGCGCTCGCAATCGGCCGGATCAATCACTACGGCGGCAACGCACTCGTCGCCGGCACGACCGATCCGGATCACCCGGTCGCGGTCGTCGTCCGGCCACCGTCGAAGCTCACACCGATCGATCCCGACAAGGACTGGTTCCGCGCACGCGGCGGAAACAACGCCTACCTGCCGTGGTGGGGGCGTCGGCACGATACAAATTACGGCATGCAAGGTTATTCGTGGTGATGCACATCGGCTTGGCGGCGCGCTGCATGTGAACGTAACTGCCGCGTCCAGTAACATGAGATCGAGTGCAGCCATTTTCTATCGCGCCCGATTTGGTGGCGCTCATGGTGTTCCCTTTCGTCACCACCATGATTCCAGATTAACAATGACGATATGAAAATAGCGGAATGGTATGAATAGCATGCCCCGGACATTAAAATCCAAATATTTGAAAAAGATAAAATTGATCGTGGCGCTGCCGATAAGTGCGTTGCTAGCCGGTTGCCCGCCGATGATTGTGCCTCATTTTTCAACGAAATCTTACGAGAAAATTTATAGCTTTCCGGCTGAACCACGTCCGTGGTTGACGCTGGAAAGCGAGGGCATCAGTCTTTATTGGTATCATAATTGCTACAATCGGAGCAGCGACTGTAAAGGACAAAATCTGGTCGCCTTGAAGAGTGGAACAAAACCGGATTGGAAAGCCCTTCTGGATGCACCTCCGATTAGTTGGAGAGTCTACGGTACGAATCTACCCATGCGCCGCCCAATCTCCGCCTATGTACCCGGCACCAAATATCGTTTCATGGGTGCGTTCGATAACTACCCGGAAATCGTGTTTGTAATTCCCGATGACCTTGTTGCCGATAAAGGGAATCGCGATCCGGGCTGGGCGCGGCGTTACAGGCAGATTGAAGACTACAACTCTCTCGCCAGCCCCGTGGCTATAGATATTCAGTTGGTCGTTTACGATGACGAACATCAATGGATTTTTGCCAGACAACCGAAGCCTGATTATAGAAGAAAGGATTATCCAACCGATCTATTTGTTCCTAGTGACCTATTCCGATTTTCGGGGGGCGATGATGTGCGGCTACATCAATCGCTGGCCCTGTATTATGTTTCACCAAAAACAGCGCCGATCGGCTATCGCGTTGTATCAGGCAAGGCGGCGGAATATTGGGTTGGAAACTACAACATTAAGTATAGATCCAATCAAATCGCATTAGCTGATGTTACATTTCCCTCTGTGCCCCTCACACTTGACGCCTTAACCGTCGATGACAAAAGCGTCGCCGTAAAGCCCACGCTGTTATGTCACTACAGCTATACCCAATTTAATCTGGGTTGGATGGATGCGGCCCAAAACCGCGGACCATCGGAGGAAGATCGGAAGAATTGCGAGCCAATTCAATAGTCGGGATGCTGCCCAATAATTATTGGGTCGGATCTTCTGCGTTTCGCAATCGGCCGGATCAATCACTTCGGCGGCAACGCACTCGTCGCCGGCACGACCGATCCGGATCACCCGGTCGCGGTCGTCGTCCGGCCACCGTCGAAACTCACGCCGATCGATCCCGACAAGGACTGGTTCCGCGCACGCGGCGGAAACAACGCCTACCTGCCGTGGTGGGGCCGCCGACACGATACAAATTACGGCATGCAAGGCTATTCCTGGTGACACACACCGGCTCGAGACGTCACGTGCAAACGCAACCGCTCGCGCCAATCATTCAGAGGACAGATCATATGCGGGGAATTATTCGGATAGACGACACACATACCCACGGCGGCCGGGTCGAAACCGGAGCCGAAAAGAGCGAGGTGATGGGGCGTGCGGTCGCCCGCATCGGCGATACGTGCTCGTGTCCGATTCACGGGACTTGCACGATTACCGAAGGCGACTCAAGCTTCATCGTTGACGGCCGCCCCGCCGCGTTCAATCATCACAAGACTTCGTGCGGCGCAGAGTTGATTTCGTCGCTTCAACATTCCGGACGGATCTGAATGCCGAAGACCCAACGCATGACCGCCGAACAGTTCCGCTTGCTGCGGATGCAGAATACGCGGATCAAGCCTTTGAACCAGTGGGCCTTGCACGAGATTTTCGTGAAGGGCCGATCACAACGGGCGCTGGCCGCCGAACTCGGCATGTCCCGCTCCGCGATGTCGCAACTGGTGCGAAAAGCCTGGCAACGCTATCTGGAACTGCCGCGCAACGACACGCGTCTCACGACGCTCACGGTCACGATCCCGTCGAAGTACGAGCACGCGCTGCTGGCGTGGGTGCGGGATGCACACCGGTCAGCGACCCAACCCGGCCCCGATACGGCGCCATGATCGGCCCGGCGAATCCCCATGGAGAAACAAATTCCTCCATTCAACACACCAAGAAAACGATATTCCACATCCGGCTGAATCCCCAGCCAACTTTGGATCCTTTTTCCCTTCTGTCCCCCGTATCATTTCCGTCACTACGCAATCAGCAAGAGACGGACATGAGCGACACCAACACGCTGCACTACCTCGACTACGCTGCCACGACGCCCGCCGATCCGCGCGTGATCGAAGCGATGACGGCCTGCCTCGGCTTCGACGGCATCTTCGGCAACCCCGCATCGAGCTCGCACGCCGCCGGCCGGCAGGCAAAAGACAAGGTCGAGCACGCCCGTGCGCAGGTCGCCGCGCTGATCGGTGCGGATGCCGACGAGATCGTCTGGACGTCGGGCGCCACCGAGTCGAACAACCTCGCGCTGAAAGGCTATGCGGAAAACGCGACCGGCAAGCGCCACCTGATCACGAGCCGCATCGAGCACAAGGCCATTCTCGACACGATGGCCAACCTGGCGAAGCACGGCTCACAGGTCACGTTCCTGACGCCGACGCGCGACGGCGAGATCACCGCCGACGCGGTGGCTGCCGCGATCGGCCCCGAGACGGGCCTCGTATCGCTGATGCTCGTGAACAACGAGATCGGCACGCTGACCGACATCGGCGCGATCGCGCGCATCGTGCACGCAGCCGGCGCGCTGCTCCACGTCGACGCCGCCCAGGCGCTCGGCAAGACGCCGATCGACGTGCGCGCGCTCGGCATCGACATGATGTCGATGTCGGCACACAAGGTTTACGGGCCCAAGGGTATCGGCGCGCTGTTCGTCCGCCGCGAGATCGCCGATCGCATCGCCCCGCAGATTCACGGCGGCGGTCACGAGCGCGGGCTGCGCTCGGGCACGCTCGCGACGCATCAGATCGTCGGGATGGGCGTCGCGTGCGAGCTCGCCGCTGAAAAGCTCGACGGCGAAGCCGCACGGATCGCCGCGCTCGGCGCACGCCTGACCGACGCACTGTCCGCGCTCGGCGACGTCACGCAGAACGCAGCCGCCGCGCGCCGCATCCCGCACACGCTGAGCCTGACGGTGAACGCACCGGGCTTCTTCCCGTTCATGCTCGGCGAAGCGCTCGCCGTGTCGTCGACTTCGGCATGCAACTCGACCAGCGGTGCACCGTCGCACGTGCTGACCGCGATCGGCCTCGATGCGGAAACGGCCGGCCGCACCGTGCGCGTGAGCTTCGGCCGCTTCACGACGGAGCAGGACGTCGACTTCGCGGTCGCGTGTTTCCGCAACGCGATCGAGCAATGCCGCGCGACGGCGTCGAACGGGTTCTCCGCGTCGCGCCAGATCACGCCGGCCGACCTGAAGGCGATCCGCAATGCGGGCTTCCGCTCGGTCATCTGCAACCGGCCGGACGGCGAAGGCGCGGATCAACCGGCATTCGACGAGATCGCCGCCGCGGCCCGCGAACTGGGCCTCGAAGCACGCTACCTGCCGGTCGAGCGCGACCGCATCGGCGACGCGGAGATCGACGCGTTCGGTGCACTGGTCGACACGCTGCAGAAGCCGGTACTCGCGTACTGCCGCAGCGGCAGCCGCTCCGGCCTGTTGTGGAATCGCCTGTCCGCACGACGCACGGCCTGAGCCGGCACACCTTCCCCGCTACACCGCGCCATCCGCGTTCACGCACGAAGCCGATGCTTCGCTGCGTGAACGCGCGGTGATGCCGGCCAACGCAGCATCACGTCACTTCGTCGCCATTTACCGGCGTATAGATCGCCAGCTTCAGCGCGGGATCGTCGTTCGACTGGAACGTCGCGTACTCGTAGCGCCGCGTGCCGCGTTGCGCGTGCACGAGCACCTTCTCGCCGGACACGCCGCTGCGCACGTCATGCGCATCCCACCCTTGCGCGAACTCGACGCTGCTCGCGCGCAAGCGCGCCACCAGCTCGATGAATGCCGGATCGTTCGCGAACAGATCATGGCTCGCGCGAAACAGCGCGATCATCCGGCGCGCCTCGTCGGCCCAGCTCGCGGCGAAGAGCGCCCGCGCGTGGGGCTCGACGAACATGAAGACCAGGATGTTGCGGTCGGCCTCCGCCAGCCGGTCGAAGCCGAGCAGGTCGGCCGCGGCGGCATTCCACGCGAGGAGGTCCCAGCGCCGCCCGGTGACGTAGGCCGGCTGTCGAAGATGCGCGACGAGCCGCGCGACGCTCGGCGGCACGCGCTCCGGCACGAACGCATGCGGCACGTCACGCCGCGCGAGCGTGCGCAGATGGGCGGCCTCTGCGTTGTCCAGCCGCAATGCGCGCGCCAGCGCGTCGAGCGTCGCATCCGACGGGCTGACGTCGCGCCCCTGCTCGAGCCGCACATACCAGTCGACGCCGATGCCGGCCAGCTCCGCGACTTCCTCGCGCCGCAGGCCGGGCGTCCGCCGGCGCGGGCCGTCGTGCAGGCCGACGTCGTCCGGTCGCAGCTTCTTGCGCCGCGAGCGCAGGAAATCGCCGAACGGGGTGCGCGTGGTGACGGTCATCGGGTTCGCTCCGTGCAGGGTGGTATCGGCCAATCCTGGGTTCGTGCCGGGCCTTGTTGCGGATTCTAAGCCTGCCAGAATCGACGTGTCCCGCCCCCTCAGGAAGCGTCATGAAAGCTGCGATTCTGAAGTCGCTCGGCCAGCCGCTCGCGATCGAAACGATGCCGGCCCCCGTGCTCGGCACCGGCGAAGTCGTCGTGGATGTCGTCGCGACGCCGGTTCTGTCCTATGCGCAGGAAGTGTTCAGCGGCGAGCGCCGCTATCCGCTCGAGCTGCCGATCGTGCCCGGCTGCGGCGCAATCGGCCGGGTCCGGCAAACCGGCCCCGACGCGACGCAGTTGCAGCCGGGCGACTGGGTATTCTGCGATCCGACGGTGCGCTCACGCGACGATGCGCGGATGCCCGACATCGTGCTGCAGGGCTGGAGCGCGCGCGGCGACGGCGGCAAGCAGCTGCAGCGCTACTTCCACGACGGCCCGTTCGCCGAACGGCTGCGCGTGCCGACCGAGAACGCGGTGCGCATCGGCGACATCGCACCCGCCGACGCCGCACGCTGGTGCGCGCTCAATACGCTGCTCGTGCCGTACGGCGGGCTGCTCGCATCGGACTTGCGGGCCGGCGAGATCCTGCTCGTCAGCGGCGCCACCGGCAACTTCGGCAGCGCATGCGTCGCGGTGGCGCTCGCGATGGGCACGCGATGCGTGGTCGCGCCTGGCCGCAATGCGCGTGCGCTCGCGGATCTCGAACGCCGCTTCGGTGAACGCATACGCGCGGTCGAGCTGACCGGCGACGAAGCCACGGATCGCACCCGCATGCAGCAGGCGGCGCCGGGACCGATCGACTGCGTGATCGACCTGATGCCGCCGTCGGTACCCGCGACGACGGTGCGGGCTGCAGTGATGGCCGTGCGCCCGTACGGGCGCGTGGTGCTGATGGGCGGCGTGGGCATGCTCGGCGGAGCCGGGCTCGAACTGCCGTATCCGTGGATCATGCGCAACGACATCACGCTGCGCGGCAAGTGGATGTACCCGACCGAAGCCGTGACGATGATGACGGGGCTCGTCCGCGGCGGGTTGCTCGATCTCGGGCATTTCGACGTGACCGTGTTCGCGCTCGACGCCGCGAACGAGGCGGTCGCTCATGCGGCGGCGAACGGCGGGCCGTTCAGGATGACGGTGATTGCGCCTTAGTCAGCCTCGTGCTCCATACGCATCCAGCGCCCTCGGCGTGCCAGCGCGCGAGTTCCCACGCGAGATGCACGCCGCCCCGCGCGATGCCCGGCTCGCGGGATTGGCGAAGCAAGCGCGGCCGGAAACGCCAGGACTCCGCACCCGACAGCCGCTACTTCGGATACTCCAGTTGCAGCGCGACCCAGCCTGACGTCGCGTCGCCGTAGCGTGCCGCGATGTCGCCGAGCACGCCGGGCAGCGCCGCTTCGCCACGGCGGCCGGCCGGCATCGCCACATGCTCGTGCCGGACGTTCGCCGGCTGCGCCAGCAATCGCAGCCCGTGCCTCGACTCGACCACCCGCGCGTCTGCCGTCGCGACGACGTCGCTGCGCCAGGTCCGCGCCCACGCGTCGGCGGTCAACGCAACCGGAAGCTCGTCAAACCCGCTCTCGACCGGAAGATCGAACGTCTCGTGGCGCCAGAACGCGAGGCGGTTCGTCAGCGCGATCGCCACCGCACGCGCAGTCAATGCGTACCGGCTGCCGTCGTGCACGTCGCTCCATCCCTGCGCGCCGACGCGCCGCGCGGTTTCGGCCGCCGCCGTCGGGCCGGCCAGCGCACTCACCAAGGCCAGCGAGGCGGGAATCGACGCCGATACGCCGGTCGTCGTCATGACGCCGCCGTCCATCACATAGCGGCGATCGTCGACCCACGTCGTCCCGGCAAAGCGGCGACGCAGGCGGTCGCGCGAATACCAGTGGGACGTCGCCGTGCGATGCCGCAGCAGGCCCGCGCTCGCGAGGACTTCCGCGCCGTCGCAGATCGCCACCATCGTCGCGCCGGCAGCGGCCTGCCTGCGCAACCACGCCAGCACCGCCGGCCGGTCGGCTCGATGCAGCGCGGGAACGATCACGACATCGGCCCCGGCGGGAACGGTCGCGTCGAACCGGTCGAACGTGGTATCGGCCAGCATGCGCAGCGCGGGCATCAGCTCGACCTCGCCTTCGTCGGCCGACACGGCAACGACATCGGCCGCACCGGACGTCTTCAGGATCGCGTACGGGACGATGAAATCCGTCGTCTCCGTGCCGGCGTTGTCCGCGACGATCGCAACGAGCGGCCGCGTGCGGCTCGCCTTCGGCACGCCGATCGTCAGCGCGCGCGCGACCGGCAGCGCGTCCTCCGCCATCGCCGGTGCCGGCCGCGCCGCCCACGCGCCCAGCAGCCCGCACACGAACAACACCGCCCCGCCTGTCTTCCGTACCCGCATCGTCTCCCCGCATCCGTCGATTGCACGTCCGGAAAATTACAAGGATCATGCTCGCGGTCACAAGGACAACTCCACCGCACTTTCCGCCATGTCCCAGTCAACCTGCCCGGCACGCGACGTCGTTGTCGTCGGCTTCGAAGGCGTCCAGTCGCTCGACATCACGGGCCCGATGGAAGTGTTCGCGGTCGCGAACCGTCACCTGCCCGACCATGCCGTGCCGTACCGGCTCACGCTCGCGTCGCAACACGGAGACGACATCGTCACGCACGCGGGCCTGCGCCTCGCCGGTACGGCCGCGCTCGCGGCCCTGCCGGGACGGATCGACACGCTCATCGTCGCCGGCGGCCATGAAGCCGCGCTGCGGCACGCCGCATCGGAGGCCGGCGTGCTGCCGTGGCTGCGTACGCGGATCGCGGGCACGCGGCGCATCGCGAGCATCTGCACGGGTGCGTTCGTGCTCGCCGCGGGCGGATGGCTGGACGGCAAGCGCGCGACCACGCACTGGAACCAGTGCGCGACGCTCCAGGCGCTTTGTCCCGACGCACGGATCGAGCCGGACGCGATCTACGTGAGCGATCCGCCGTTCCACACGTCGGCCGGCGTGACGGCCGGCATCGATCTGTGCCTGGCACTCGTCGAGGCGGACTGCGGTGCGCCGACCGCACTCGCGGTCGCACGCGAACTCGTGCTGTTCATGCATCGCCCCGGCGGACAGGCGCAATTCAGCGTCGGGCTCGACATCCAGGCCGGAGCAACGCCGCGCATGCGCGCGCTGCTCGCCGAGATCGCCGACGATCCGGCCGGCGACCTCGGCATCGCCGCGCTGGCCGCCCGCGTGAACATGAGCGAACGCACGTTTGCGCGCAATTTCCTCAAGGAGACCGGACTGTCGCCCGCGCAATACGTGCTCGCAGCGCGCGTCGAGCGGGCGAAGGCCCTGCTGGAGCGGGCCGACTGGCCGCTCGAACGGATCGCCGAACGCTCGGGATTCGGCAGTGTGGACGCGTTGCAGCGTGCGTTCGCAAAACGCGTCGGCACGTCGCCGCGCGACTATCGCGCGCGCTTCGGGCCGCGACGCGACCAGCGGCAGACGGAATAGGACACCCGCGGCTCCGCTGGCACGCGGGATGAAAAACGGGCGATCCAGCACCCACGCTGCCGACCACTCGGCGGCCGGCACGACGAATATCGCACCGGCCGCCGCGCTGCCTGCTACGTCACTCGTCCTGCTGTTCCTGCTGCGCCTGCACCTGCCGCTGCTGGATGAACTGCCGCACATCGCTCATCGTCACGCGGCCGGTGTGCTTCGCATCGATCTCGTCGAAGTGCTTCGATACGAAGCCGAGCCCGCTGCTCTGCGCCTGCGCCTTCGTCACGGCTGCGCCGTTGCTCAGCACGGTATTGCCGCCGAGCCGTGCATCGACGCGCTGCTGCGCCTGCTGCTGCAGCGTCGCGCCGGTCGACGGCAGCACCGGCGCCGCCCGCGTGGCCGGAAAGAACGGACCGTCGACGCCGCGCCCGCCGTGCGGCAGCTTCACCGGCGCCACCGCTTGCGGCGGCAACGCGTAGGCACTGCTCATCACGGCTCCGAGCACGATCAACGGGGACATACGCCGCATCAATTTGATTAGGGACATGATCACTCGCATTCAATGGATGAATAGAGGGTTCCTTTGACAAGGAGTCCGTCGCTCAAGGAGCCGCCGCCAGCGTCGTCGCGGCCGTCGCACCCGGCACGCTGCCGGTCGGCACGCTGGGCGGGTTCTCGTCCGGCCACGGCGGCGGCAGCATGTGCAGCGTCAGCGCCGTCGGAATCCGCGCACCCTTGTAGAACGTCTTCAGGTCACGCTTCATCTCCGGACGCGCGACGTCGTCCAGATAGGTCATGTGGCCGCCCTGGAAGAAGTTCACCTGCAGCTTCGGATGCAGGCCCTTCACCGTCTGCAGCCGCGCGAGCTGCTTCTCGGTGTTGAAGAACGGCGTCGCAAGGTCGTGATAACCGTTCTCCGCGAGCACGCGAAGCTTCGGATTGAGCTGCAGCGCGCCGAGCAGATCGGGGATCGTGTCGGGCATCGGCTGGCCGTCGTGCGAGAAGTCCCAGACGCCGATGATGTTGTCGTTCAGCGGCAGGTACGTCGCGTTCGGTGCGGTATAGCCGAGGTAATCCGGCATCTGCGTCGCGAGCGCGTTCGTAAACGGCTGCGAAATCAGGATGTCGGACGGATCGCCGTCGTTCTGCAGCCGCGGATCGGAATTCGGCAACGACACGCGTCCGTCGTAGCGGCCGATCGTCGTGCCGGGCAGCAGGCTCGTGCCGAACGGATTCGCGTTGAAGTAGCCGCGCAACGCCTGTTGCGTCAGGCTCGACGGAATCGACCACAGCTTCAGCGTCGCATCGCTCGGGAACACCGGCGTGCCGAGCGCATCCGGAATGCCGAGCTGGCTCAACACCCACGACTGCGAGTACTTCTGCAGCTGGTTGTAGATCAGCGTCGTGAACAATTCCGTCTGCAGTGCGTACAACCCCGGGTTCACCGGCGCCGGCGAGACCTGGTTGAAGTACGCCGCGACCGCCGCATAGCCGGGCAGGTAGCCGGCCACCGTATCGGTTTCGAGCAGCAGCCCTTCCGTCGACTGCGTGATCGCCACCGCCTCCACCGCATCCGCGAAGTAGTTCAGGATTGCCGACTGCAGCACGATGCCCGTCAGGTGCACGCCGGCCGATTCGAGCGCAAGCGCGAGCATGTCGGTACGCGGCGTGCCGTACGATTCCCCGTACAGGTAGATCGGCGACGTACCGCGGCTGTTGACGTTCAGGTAGCGCTGGATGAAGTCGCGCATGATGTTCACGTCCGCATCGGAACCCCAGTACTTCTGGTTGGTGTTCGGCAACACGGCTTCCGACAGCCCCGTTCCGGGCGGGTCGATGAACACGAGGTCGGTGGTGTCGATCAGGCTTTCCGCGTTGTCGACGAGCGGATAGTTCGGCCAGTTGGCGCCGAACAGCGGATCGGGCGTGGCCACCCGCGTCGGCGCGAACGAGCCGAGCCGCAGCCAGATCGACGACGAGCCGGGGCCGCCGTTATAGACGAACGTGACGGGGCGCGGCTTGCCGTTCGTACTCGGCGCGGTGTACGCAACATACGACATCGACGCTTCCGCATTGCCGTTCGCATCCTGCGCGGTCAGGTGGCCGGTGGTCGTCGTGTAGTTGACCGTCGTGCCGCCGCCTTTCCACTGGTAATGCATGACGGCCGCTTTCTCGGAGACCTGCGACGCGGCGAGACCGTCGGTCGCGTTCATCGAGTAGGCGACCTGGTCGACGTACGGCTGGTTGGCCGCCGGCGCCTGGTTGCCGGCCGCTTGCGCGCTGGCCTGCTGGCTGGCCGTGGCCTGCGCGAGGCTCGACGCGCCGACGGACGACGAATCGTCGCCGCCGCACGCCGCGAGCGCCAGTGTCATGACGGTCAATGCACCTAGCCCGGCCAGCCGGCCGTGACGAACACGGCAGCTACCGGTACTGCTCCTGTCTGGTTTCATCTCTTTCCTTTGGCTTCGGATACCGCGTCACAAACGCCGCCAACGCCTGCGAAACGCGCAGGCCGACCCGCCACTCGCGTTGCACGGTCGGCAGTCGGCGGTTGGGGATGGGACTTCTCAGAGACTGAACTTGATACAGAGACAGCAAACTGCTGGCGAGAATGGTGCTCGGACGCGCCCCCTGCAGTTTGGAACGACTTTTATATGACCAAAATTTACGACATGACAAAAATAGGCGGTGCTGCGCCGCGTTGTCAAAGATCATTCCGATATTAAAAATCCCGCAATGATGCGAAGGGCTGCCAGTGTCTGGCATTTGAAAGAAAACGGGATCATTCGCACAAGGTGCGCTTTATCGGCAATGCTGCGTCAAATATTTTACTTTTCACGCATGACGCAGCAGCCTTTCCTGCATTCAGGCCGCGACGGACAAGCCTTCAGATCGACAGGATTTTTCTTTCATTTTTATTATCCAGGTTCGATTAAGACCGAACGACGGCATTCACGCATCGCACCAGGATTCGATTAACCTCAACCTTTCTTTAATCGTTATACCGGCGCGCACCGCATCATCCACAAAATACCGATTCCATTAATTCGAATCGCCTTTGACGGAATTATTTACCCGATATCCGGCCGGTATTTTCCGGGCAGACGACGACGTGCAGCACGGCCGCACGTCGTCGGTTACCGCGCGCCGACCGGCGATTACTTCCCGCCGCCCGGCAGCGCGATATCGATCAGCACCGGATCGTGATCCGACGAACGATACGCATCGGGCGCGTAGAACGTCTTCTGCTGTTCGGCCGACTTGTACGCGAGCGTGTACTGCAGCGCGAGCGGCTCGTCCGCGTTGATGTGCCATTCGTGCACGGCCTTCACGTGCGATGCGAGCGGCAGCGTCGCGAGCGCGTGATCGAGATAGCCGGCTTCGCCGTTGTACACGTAGCTGTACGCATTCGCGCCGATCCAGCGCGCGACGAGGTTGCGGTAGCCGCGCGATTCGAGCGTGCGGATCGGGTCTTCGTACGTGTAGCTGTTGAAGTCGCCGATCAGCAGTACGCCCTGGCCCGCGACACCCGTCGGGTTGCCGGCCAGCCAGTCGGCCAGCTTCGCCGCCGCACGCGTGCGCGTCGGGTTCCAGCAGCCCTGGCCGTCGCCCTGATCGAGATCGTCGTTGGCGGCATCCGGGCAGTTCTTCGACTTCAGGTGGTTCACGGCCACCGTCAACGACTGCTTGTTGCCGTTGACCAGCCGGAACGACTGCGCGAGCGGCTGGCGGTTCTTGTCGTCGATCGCGAGCGTCGCCGCGCGGCCGACCGGTTCGACCTTGCGGCTATCGTAGATCATCGCAACCGCGATCGCATCGCCGCCGAGACGCGACGAACCCGGATCGACGACGCGCCAGTGGTTGCCGAGCTTCGCCGCGAGCTGGCGCACCGCGCTCAGTTCGCCGTAGCCGTTGTTCTGGACTTCCATCAGGCCGATCACGTCGGCGTCGATCGCCTTCAGCGCGCTGACGATCTTCGCTTCCTGACGCTGGAATTCCTGGTAGTTCTTCGCGCCGCGGTTGTTCGGATCGTCGAAGCCGCCGCCGAGACCGTTGCCGTTGAAGTAGTTCAGCACGTTGAACGACGCGACGCGCAGGTTCGATTTCGGATCGCGTGCGGGCGCGCCGGTGCGCGGGTTCGGACGCGTGTCGAACGCCGGCGCGGCCGCGCCGGGCAGCGGCTGCACGCGCCATGCGCCGTAGCGCACTTCGAGCACGCCTTCGACATCGCGCACGGTGTAGCCCGCGCGCAGCGTGTTCGAGGCCGACAGGCCGGGTGCCGGGTACGGCACGGTCGCGGGGTTCTGCTTGTTCGAGCCGTCGTCGAGGATCAGGCGATTGCGCGCGTTCGCGTCGATCTGCGTCTGCGCCTGGGCGGGCGGCACGACGCTCGTCGGCGTGCGCAGGCGGCCGTTGCTGAGCATCACGCTGCCGTAGCGGCCGAGCTCGTAGTTGTCGGTGACGTTCAGCGTCTGCGGCAGGCGCACGAGCATTCCCTCGTACGCGGCGAACGTGGCCGGGCTGTCGACCGGCAGCGTGAGCGTCGCGGGCGTGACCGACTGGCCGTTCGCGCATACCGCGATCGCGCCCGACAGCGTCAGTTGCGTCTGCCCGTATTTCTCCTCGACCTTGCCCGTCACGTGCACGAGATCGCCGGCCTTCGCGCGCGCTTTCGGCGCATAGACGAACAGGCCTTCGGACACGCCCGGCTGGTTGCGGCGCTGCGCGTCGGCCTGCTGGACGAAGAAGCCGCCGAAGCCGTCCGTGCCGCCGAAATCGGCGGTGACGACGGCTTCGATCGACACGTTCTGGCCGGCGAGCGGCGACGGCGCGCCCGGCCCCTGGATGTCGGCGATCGGCGTCGTGCTGCCGCCGCAATTCGGGCTGACGGGGGCGGCAGTGGCGGCGAATACCGGCGCGGCGAGCGTCGGGAGCAACAATAGCGGGGCAAACAGGCGGATTGTCGAGCGCATGACGGGGAATCCCGGTTGTGAGGGTGGCGAAAGCTTAGCGGCGCTCAATGACAGTTTTTGGTAATGACGCGACAGGCCGATGTAATTGTCGTTGTCACGCTGCGGTCGCGACCGCTCGCACGTTCGGGCCTGAAAATGCGGGGGAATCGTCTGACGACAACTGCTTCGTGCCCGCGACGATTCCCCCGCGTGCGTTCGCGCTTGCACCGCCGCGCTACACCGTCCCCGGCAACGCGCTGGACACGAGCACGGCCGCCACCATCAGCACGCCGCCGAGCACGACCGCCTCGATCCGCAACACGGCGCCGAACCGTTGCAACGCAACCGCCGGCATCGCAGCGGCCGGATCCTTCAGCGCGGCCAACAGCTTCGGCATCCCGAAGAAGCGGTTATGCCCGCCGAGCGCCGCCGCGATCAGCACGAGCGCGAGCTTCAGCAGCAGGATCTGTCCATACGTCGACGCGAGCAGGTTGACGGGCGTATCGACGCCGCGCCAGCCGTTGTAAGCGCCGGTCGCGAACAGCACGACCAGCGCATGGGTCGATGCATCGGACAACGACTGCACGAACGATGCGCCCGTCGTGCGCTCGCTCGCGGGCATGCCGGTGAGCCGCGGCATCACGCCGAACGCCGTCACGAGCACGAGCCCGACCCATGCGCTGATCGCCAGCAGATGCAGCCAGTCGATCCATACCGGCACGCTGAACAATCCCGCATCCACCGGATGTCCGCCGTTGCTGCGCGCAAGCGCGACGCAGGCGAGCGCCGCCCACGTCGCGAGCGGAAAGCGCGCGTCGTCCGCGCGCCTGACGAACGACAGCAGCACGACGACGAGCATGAACACGGCACCGGCCAGCCACGCATGGCCGAACCCCGTGCCCGCGAGCATCGCGCAGACGGCCGGCCCCGCTGCGAGCAACGACACTTCGCTCATCAGCGCGCAGTGCGCCCAGAACGCGGTGATGCTCGCGAGCAGCGACACGATCGACGCGATGCGCAGCGTCGCGACGAGCCGCCGTGCGACGCCGTGCTGCCATGCCGACGCGCCGCGCGCGAGCCAGTGGCGGCCGAGCAGCGCGCCGACGACGACGGCGAACCCGGCGTTCTGGAGCGCCACCGCCACGAGCCGCAGCAGGCCGACGATGCCGTCGTTCATCCCTTCACCCGGAACATATAGGTGCCCTTCGTACGATGTGCGTCGGCCGTCATCGCCGCCCATTGCACCGTGTAGGCGCCGGGCGCGAGCTTCGGCAGCGCGACCGTCATCACGCGCGGGTTCGACGCATCGACCTTCGCCTTGTCCTGCGTGACGGCGTTGCCGTTCGCGTCCGACACCTTCACCGAGCTGAAGGCCGGTTCGAGATCTTCGTTGAAGGTGAGCCGCACGGTGTCGGGCGCCACGTCGACCGTGCCGCCCGTCGCCGGTGCGGCGCTTTCCAGCCTGCCGTGCGCCGAGGCCGCGACCGGTGCGGCCGCGAGGATCGCGCCGGCCGCGGCGAAGCCGGCCAGCCGCTTGAGCGTCGTGATCGTCATGTTCGCGCTCCGCATCACGGCTTCTTCAGTTCGACGACGGTCAGCGCGCCGTTCACGTCCTCGGCGACGAAGTCGATCTTGTCGCCCGCCTTGACCTGCGACAGCATCGCCGGATCCTTCACCTTGAACGCCATCGTCATCCCGTCCATCCCGAGGTTCTCCAGCGGGCCGTGCTTGATCGTCAGCTTGCCGGCCGCCCTATCGACCTTGCGGATTTCGCCGTGCGACATGGGCTGCGCCGCGTCGGCGCCCTGCTTCGCGCCGCCGCTCATGTCCATGCCGGCCATGTCGCCGGCCGCGTACGACGCGGCGGAAAATACCAGCGCGCACCCCGTTGCCATCAAAACCAGTCCCTTCTTCATCGTGTCGACTCCCGTGTGAGTGAATGAAACCGGCGGCCGCATCGGTACGGCCGCCGCCTGCTGCGGATCAGCCGTCCGGCAATTCGCCGGTGTATTCGTAGGCGACGGTGCCCTTCGGATGCCGGAACCAGCCCGGATCGCGATAGTCGTTGCGGCCGAGCCCCTGCCGCACCTTGCAGACCGTGAACATGCCGCCCATCTCCAGCGGCCCGAACGGGCCCGTGCCCGTCATCATCGGCAGCGTGTTGTCGGGCAGCGGCATCTCCATGCCGCCCATCGCGCCGCCCGTGCTGCCCATTGCCATGTAGTCGGGCACGAGCTTGCCGATCCGTTTCGCGAGATCCTTCTGCGGCACGCCGATCAGGTTCGGCACCTGGTGGCCCATCGCATTCATCGTGTGATGCGACTTGTGGCAATGGAACGCCCAGTCGCCGGGGCGGTCGGCGGTGAACTCGATCGCGCGCATCTGCCCCACCGCGACATCGGCCGTCACTTCCGGCCAGCGCGCCGCCGGCGGAATCCAGCCGCCGTCGGTGCCCGCGACTTCGAAGCTGTAGCCGTGCAGGTGGATCGGATGGTTCGTCATCGTCAGGTTGCCGAAACGAATCCGCACGCGGTCGCCGGCTCGCACCGGCAGCGGATCGATGCCCGGAAACACGCGCGAGTTGAACGTCCACATGTTGAAGTCGGTCATCTCGTTCACGCGCGGCGTATAGCTGCCGGGGTCGATGTCGTACGCGGCGAGCAGGAACACGAAATCGCGATCGACCGGCATCGTGCCGCGATCCTTCGGATGCACGATGAACATGCCCATCATCCCCATCGCCATCTGCACCATCTCGTCGGCATGCGGGTGATACATGAACGTGCCGTGCGATTCGAGCTGGAACTCGTAGACGAAGGTCTTGCCCGGTGGAATGTGCGGCTGCGTGAGGCCGCCGACGCCGTCCATCCCGTTCGGCAGCCGCAGCCCGTGCCAATGGATCGTCGTATGCTCGGGCAGCCGGTTGGTCACGAAGATGCGGACCTTGTCGCCTTCGACGGCCTCGATCGTCGGGCCCGGCGACTGGCCGTTGTAGCCCCACAGGTTCGCGTTCATGCCGGGCGCCATCTCGCGCACGACGGGCCCGGCCGTCAGGTGGAATTCCTTCCAGCCGTTCTTCATCCGCCACGGCAGCGACCAGCCGTTCAGCGTCGCGACGGGCGTGTACGGGCGGCCGTTCGGCGGCACGAGCGGCGGCTGCGTGCCGGTCTTGGCCATCGTGGGCGCCTCGGGCAGCGACGCGGCGCCGGCCTTGCTGACCATCGCCGCACCGAGCAGCGCGGCGCCCGAGCCGCTGAGAAATTGTCGACGGGACACCATGTCAATGACCTTCCGGATGCGTTTGCGTCGCGGACGCCGGTTGCGCCGCGGGGGTGGAGGCTGGCTGCGGCGCAGCGTCGGCCCTGGGAGTGGATTCGGATGCCGATTCGGCGGAATTCGCCGCACGCGGCACAACATCTGATGACGGCAGCCGGCCGCCGACGGCGATCTGCAGATCGGTTTCGGCGAGCCAGTAGTCCTTCAGCGCATCGATGTAGCCGTTGACCGCGCCGACCTGTTCGCGCGCATCGGCCAGCAGTTCGAACACGCTGGCGAGCATCCCGTTGTAGCGCAGCAGCAGTTCGTCGGAGATCGTCTTGCGCAGCGGCACGACTTCGTCGCGATAGTGCGTTGCGACGTCGTAGCTCGTCACGTACGCCGCATACGATTCGCGCACTTCGGAGCGCGCGTCGATCGCCGTCTTCGCGAGCCGGTTCGCCGACTGCATGTAGATGGCCTCGGCGCGCGCGACCTTTGCACCGCCCCAATCGAACAGCGGAATCTCGACGCTGATCTCGTAGCCGTGCTCGTGGCCCTTGCCGGTTTCGTAGTTGTTCACGTAGCCGAGATCGACCGCGTTGACGAAGCGTGTCGCCTTGCTCAGGCCGAGCGACGACGCGACGCCCTGCGTCTGCAGCCTCGCGGCCTGGATGTCGAAGCGGTTGGTCATCGCGAAGCGTTCGAGATCGGGCAGGTCCGGGCGCGTTTTCGGCAGGTCGGGCAGGCGCTCGGGCAGCGCGTACTGCGTGTGCGCACCCCACAGCCCCATCGCCCGCGTCAGCTTCTCGCGGGCGGCCACGGCCTGCTGGCGCGCCTTCGCGTGCTGCGCGACCGCGTCGGCATGGAACGCCTGTTCGCGCGCGTAGTCGAGGCGGCTGAAGTTGCCGGCCTGCCGCATGCGCTGCGCGAGTTCGGCGGCCGCGCTCGTGGCGTCGCGCACCTGTTGCGCATAGTTCGCGGCCTGCTCGGCGGCGACGGCTTCCACGTAGGCACGGCGCGCGTCGGCCGCCGCCTTCAGCATCGCATCGGCCGTTTCGAGCTTGGTCTGCTCGAAGCGGCGACGTTCGATGGTCGTCGCGAGCGGCATCGTCAGCAATGCGAACACGTTCGCCGAGAACGTGCGGCCGAGCGTCAGCTCGCCGTCGCCGGCGCGCGTGCGGCTGAACGCGAAGCGCGGGTTCGGCAGCCGGCCGGCCTGCACGAGGTCGGCCTCCGACAGCCCGAGTTCGGCGTACGACGCCTGCAGGCCGCGGTTGTTCAACAGCGCGACCTGCACCGCGTCATCCATCGACAGCGGTTTCGCCAGCAGTTCCTTCGTGCGTGTGTCGACGGCTTCGCGGTCGGCGTCGGTCCTGACCACCACCGCGTCTTTCCCGATCCGTTCCGATGCGGCGGACGACACGGCGCCGAAACCGCCGTCCTTCGAGAACGTCGTACAGCCCGCGAGGAATGCCAGCGTGACCGCGGCCGCGCCGATCCTCGGCGATATCGCCAGGTTCGTCATTGCGCGGCCCCTCCGTGCGTCGAATGCGCGCCGCCATGACGCGCCGCGTTGGCGGGTTTCGCGCGCCGCTCCATCACGTCCCGGTTCAGTTGTTTCCAGCCCGGGCCTTCGTCGTCGCGATACGGGCGGTAGCCGTCGAACACGGACGGCACGGTGACGTCCGGCACCGACGCGGCGGCGTCCGCCGGATCGGGTAACGGGGTTTGCGCAGCCGCGAGCGACGGCACGAAAGCCGCCGCGCTCAACAGCGCCGCAGTGATCAGTCGCATGAAAATGTCTCGTCGTGAATCGCCCGGCGCGCCTGGTGCGGCCGCCGGCGTGGATGGCAGGTCGTGGCCGGTCGGCCACGGGCAGCAACTAGACGGGCATCCGGCGAGGCGGCCGGTCGATGCCGCCGGTCAGGAACGACACGACGACGACCGAAGGCGGCTGCGAGACGATCGCGACGCTGACGTCGGCCGCGGCGGGCACCACGGGCGCGCCCGACATGCCCGTACCGAAGCAGCACGACACGCACGCCGAACAGGACGACGCATGACGGGCGTGGCCATCGTGATCGTGATGGCCTGCCTGCGCGGCCGGCATTGCGTTCGGTGCCTCCTCTACCGGCACGACGCCAGCACCCGCGCCCGCGCACGGCATCGACACAGCCGCGAACGACTGGATCGGCAGGCTCAGCGCCAGCAGCACGACGAGGAGGAATTTGCGCCAGAACGACATGGATACGGAATCAGGCAGGCAACGACCGGTTGGGCCGGCGCGGCGCCGTGACGGCGCGCCGGGGGACAAGACGGCCGCAGCTTATCGCCGCCGCGGTGACGACGACATGGCCGAAACATGACCGGAATTTCATGAAACGCGGGTGCCGCGACGCATCGGCCCTGCATGACAATCCCGTCATCCGGCGGTCATCCTTCGCGCACGCGCGGCGCCGTAAGCTCAGGCGTTACACTGACCGGCTGGAATCACGGACAGCCTGCCTCACCATGCGGATACTGATAGTCGAAGACGAACCCAAGATGGCGTCGTACCTCCGGAAGGGGCTGATGGAGGCGAGCTATACGGTCGACATCGCGGAAACCGGCAAGGACGGGCTGTTCCTCGCGCTGCACGAGGATTTCGACCTCGTCGTGCTCGACGTGATGCTGCCGGAGCTGGACGGCTTCGAGGTGCTCAAGCGGCTGCGCGCGCAGAAGCAGACGCCCGTGCTGCTGCTCACGGCCCGCGAGGCGATCGAGGACAAGGTGACGGGGCTCGAACTCGGCGCCGACGACTACCTGCTCAAGCCGTTCGCGTATGCCGAATTCCTGGCGCGCATCCGTTCGCTGCTGCGGCGCGCGCCGCGCAACGTGCGCGACATCCTGCAGGTGGCCGATCTCGAGGTCGACCTGCTCAAGCGCCGCGTGCGGCGCGCCGACACCCGCATCGACCTGACCGCGCAGGAATTCGCCCTGCTGCAGCTGCTCGCGGAACGCGAAGGCGAAGTGCTGACGCGCACGTTCATCACGTCGCAGATCTGGGACATGAATTTCGACAGCGACACGAACGTCGTCGATGCGGCGATCAAGCGCCTGCGCGCGAAGATCGACAACGCCTACGAGAAGAAGCTGATCCACACGATCCGCGGGATGGGCTACGTGCTCGAGGATCGTTCGTGACCGCGAGCCCGGCTTCGTATTCGCTGCTGCGGCGCCTGACGGTCGCGTTCGCCACCGTCGCCGCGCTCGTGTTCGCGCTGACCGGCGCGTATCTGTACCGATCGCTGTCCGCCGAACTCACGCGGCGCGACGATATCGAGATCTCCGGCAAGCTCAACCAGTTCCTGCAGCTCGCACGCGCCAGCGGATCGACGGCCGCGCTGCGCGCCGATCCGGCCGTGTTTCATGAAGTGCTGCTGTCGCATCCCGGCGTCTATCTCGGCATCTACGACGCGCGGAACCGCCCGCTCGTCGAGCATGCCGACGAAGCCGGCAACACGCTGGCGGCGCTCATCGCGGCACCGCACCCTGCCGGTGAAACGTCCGGCCCGTTCACCTGCTCGCCGTCCGGCATCGGCACGTCGCGCTGCGTGTACGCCCGAGCAACGCTACCGTCCGGCGAAGCGATCCAGGTCGCGCTCGCGCGTACGGCAACCGATCGCCAATCGCTGCTCGAAAGCTATCGCGTCGACATCTGGCTCGCGGCAGCCGTCGGCGCGCTGCTGGTCGGCGCACTCGGCTACGCTGTCGCATCGCGCGGCCTGCGCCCGGTCGAGAGCCTCGGCCGGCAGACGTCGCGCATCGAGGCGCACAACCTGAACGCGCGCCTCGACGCGCGCGGCGGGCCGGTGGAACTGCACGAGCTCGCGACATCGGTCAACCGGATGCTCGACCGCCTCGAACGCGCGTTCGTCCGGCTTTCGCAGTTCTCTTCCGATCTCGCGCACGACATGCGCACGCCGCTCGCGAACGTGATCAGCTCGTCGCAGATCACGCTGTCGCGTGCCCGCACGACCGAGGAATACGAAGCGCTGATCGACTCGAACATCGAGGAATGCGAACGGCTGCAGCGGATGATCGAGAACATGCTGTTTCTCGCGCGCACCGACAACGCGCGTCAGCACCTGAAGACCGCCGAACTCGACGCGGGCAGCGAGCTGCGTCGGCTCGCGTCGTATTTCCAGGCGCTGGCCGACGAGGCCGGCGTGCGCATCGACGTGCGCGGCGAAGCGCCGGTCGTCGCGGATGCGACGCTGTTCCGGCGCGCGGTGAGCAACCTCGCGTCGAACGCGCTCGAACATGCGGAAGCCGCATCGACGATCGAGCTGGCCGTCTCGACGCAGCAGAATTACGCGGTCGTCGAAGTCACGAATCGCGGCGCCGCGATTCCGCCCGAGCAGGTCGAACGGATCTTCGAACGCTTCTACCGCATCGATTCGTCGCGGCACGGCGCGGCGCGCAACGCGGGGCTCGGGCTCGCGATCGTGAAGTCGATCATGGAGCTGCATCGCGGCAAGGTCGAGGTCGCGAGCCGCGACGGGCGTACGACGTTCGCGCTCTACTTTCCGCGCGGCGCGGAGCGTTGAACCGCTCCTCGACTTCCGGCTAGCGATCCCGTTCGGTCGCGAACGACCTGCGAATGCAGGCGAGCAGCGCGATGGTCGCCGCGCTGAACACGGCCCCTGCGTAGAACGTGGCGGCGGCGCCTGCCCGGTCCCACAAGGCGCCCGCGACGACGCTCGACACGAGCGTCACGGCGCCGCTGAGCAGGTTGAACACGCCGAACGCCGTCCCTCGCAATTCGGCCGGCGCGGCATGCGCAACCATCGTCGCGAGCAGCCCCTGCGTCATCCCCATATGAAGTCCCCACAGCGCGACGCCGACGAGCACGGTGCCCCAGTGCGTGCCGTGTGCAAGCACGATATCGGCGGCGATCAGCACGACGAGCCCGGCCACCATCAGCTTCGTGTGGCTCGTCGTGTCGGCGAGCTTGCCGAACGGGTAAGCCGACACCGCGTACACGACGTTCATCGCCACCATCACGAGCGGCACGAGCGCGACGGGCACGCCGCTGCCCATCGCGCGCAGCACCAGGAACGCCTCGCTGAAGCGGGCCAGCGCGAACACGGCACCGATCGCGACGACCCACCAGTAGCGGGCGCCGAGTTGCGCGACGACCTCGCGGCGGATCGGGTTGACGCGCGCCTCGCCCGGCGCGCGCGCCGGCTCGTCGATACCCAACGCGAGCAGCGCCACGGCCAGCACGCCGGGAATCACGGCCAGCCAGAACGCGAGGCGGAAATCGTCGCGCCAGGCCAGCATGATGACGACGGCCAGCAACGGCCCGAGGAATGCGCCCACCGTATCGAGCGACTGCCGCAGCCCGTAGGCGGCGCCGCGCAGGTGGACCGGCGTGACGTCGGCCACCAGCGCGTCGCGCGGCGCGCCGCGGATCCCCTTGCCGATCCGGTCGACGATCCGCGCCGTCACCACGACGCCGATCGTCGGCGCGATGGCGAACAGCGGCTTGCTCAGCGCGCCGAGCCCGTAGCCGGCAACCGCCAGCCACTTGCGATTGCGCAGGTAGTCGCTCAGCGTGCCGGAGAACACCTTGACGACCGGCGACGTCGCCTCGGCGATCCCTTCGATCAGGCCGATCGTCGTCGCGCTCGCACCGAGCCCCGCCATCAGGAACATCGGCAACAGGCTGTGGATGATCTCCGACGACACGTCCATCAACAGGCTCACGCAGCCCAGCACCCAGACGCTGCGCGGAATCTGGCGAAGAATGCCGGACGACGATTCGGTCTGCATGGGCGGCTCCCGGTCAGGAATCCCGACGTTGAATGCCTGTGATGCTACCGCAGGCCCGTGACCGGCTCGCAGGCTTCCGTGGTCATGCGTCCGCTCTAGTCGGTCGTCTCGCGCCGGATCTTCGCCTGCCGGCGCGTACGGTCGTTCAGTACCTGGTGCCGGCGATGGTCGGTCATTTTCTTCCAGTCGCGCGCCTCGTCGCGCGTGCGCAGGCAGCCGACACAAAAGCCCGTCCGGCCGTCGAACGCGCACAGCTCGATACACGGAGATTTCACGGCCACGATCAGGCCGCCTTCGCGGGCGTCATCACTTCGACGGTCACGTGAGACATGCCGTCGAAGCCCGCGACGAGCGCATGGTAGAAACGCGCATCGCGCGTGGCGTCGCCGGTTTCGACCGACACGATCGCGCTCATGTGCCCGGGGCCCACGCGCCACACGTGGAGATCGTTGACCTTGTCGCCGAGCGCCTCGATCGCGCGACGGACGTTGTCCGTCAGCTTGCGATCGACGTTGACGTCGAGCAGGATGCCGCTCGTGTCGCGCATCAGACCGTAGGCCCAGTTGGCGATCACCAGCGCGCCGACGATGCCCGCCAGCGGATCCATCCACACCCAGCCGAACGCCCGCGCGAGCAGCAGGCCGACGATCGCGAGCACCGACACGGCCGCGTCGGCGATCACGTGAATGTAGGCCGACCGGATGTTGTGGTCGCGATGCGCCGCCGCGTGCGAACCGTGGTCGTGGTGCGCGTGATGCGCGTCGTCGTGGTCGTGGTCGTGGTCGTGGTCGTGGTCATGCGCATGATGATGGCCGTGACCGTGCCCGTGATGGTGGTCGCCGCTCAGGAGCCACACGCTGGCGAGATTCACCGCGAGCCCCGCCACCGCGATCGGAATCGCTTCGCCGAAATGAATGGGCACCGGAGACCGAAAACGCGCGATCGCCTCATAGCCGATCAGCAGCGCGATCATCGCGAGCACGATCGCGCTCGTGAACCCGGCCAGGTCGCCGAGCTTGCCGGTGCCGAACACGAAGCGCGGATCGTCCGCATGCCGGCGCGCGTAGGTATAGGCCAGCGCCGCGATCAGCATCGCGCCCGCATGCGTCGACATGTGCAGCCCGTCCGCGACCAGCGCCAGCGACCCGAACAGCGTGCCGCCGACGATTTCGGCGACCATCATCGCCGAGCACAGGCCGATGACCATCCACGTTCTCCGTTCGTTCTGCTCATGCGCAGCACCGAGGAAGATGTGATCATGCCCCGCGCCGAACGCGTCATCCCGGAAAGTGTTCATGCGCCGCTCCGATTACTTGAAATAGCTGTGCACCACGTCGATCAACTGCTCGGTCGCGCTGCCTTCATGTGCGTCAGGACCGTGCGCATCGACCAGATGTTCGCGAATGTGATCTTCCAGCACGACGGCCAGCAGCCCGTTCATCGCGCCGCGACAACTCGTGATCAATTGCAGGACTTCGTTGCAGCCGCGCTCCTCGCCGAGCGCGCGCTCGATCGCTTCGACCTGGCCCTTGATCCGACGCACGCGGTTCAGCAGCTTCTGTTTGTCGCGGACGGTATGACTCATCGATGGCTCCTGTATAGGGGAGGGGAGTATATCTCCAGGAAGGTTTCCCTATAGGGTAGAGGGGTATATTTTTGGTTCATCGCGGGAAACCGTGGAAGCTTTCGTTGCAGTTGGTAACCTGACGCCAATGGGAATGGGCGTTGGAGGCCAAATTGCTGGATCGCAAAGCACTACAGGCGCTGGGCTGCTGGACGGGCTACCGGATTGAGCGAG
>NZ_QTQI01000052.1 GCF_003853705.1 Burkholderia sp. Bp8992
GTCGAACAGCGTGCCGTCCGTGCGCACTTCGATGATCCGGTTCGCCAGCCCGCTCACGAATTCGCGGTCGTGCGACACGAAAATCAGCGTGCCTTCGAACTGCTCGAGCGCGATCTGCAGCGACTCGATCGATTCCATGTCCATGTGGTTGGTCGGCTCGTCCATCAGCAGCACGTTGTGGCGGCCAAGCATCAGCTTGCCCCAGATCATGCGGCCCTTCTCGCCGCCCGACAGCACCTTCACCGACTTCTTGATGTCGTCCGACGAGAACAGCAGACGGCCAAGCGTGCCGCGCACCATCGTTTCGTCGTCGCCGTCCTTGCGGTACTGGTCGATCCAGTCCATCAGCGTGATGTCGTTCGGGAACTCCTCGTACGTGTCCTGCGGCATGTAGCCGACATTCGCGTTCTCGGACCACTTCACCGTACCGTGCTCGAGCGTGAGCGCGCCGAGCAGCGAACGCAGCAGCGTCGTCTTGCCCGCGCCGTTCTCGCCGATGATCGCGATGCGCTCGCCCGGCTGAACCGACAGGTTGAAGTTCTGGAAGATCGTGCGCTCGTACTTCTTCGTGATTTCCTCGGCGACCACGGCGACGTTGTGCAGCTTCTTCTCGAACTCGAAACGGATGAACGGGTTCTGGCGCGACGACGGCTTGAATTCCTCGATCTTGATCTTGTCGATCTGCTTCGCACGGCTCGTTGCCTGGCGCGCCTTCGACTTGTTCGCCGAGAAGCGGCGCACGAAGTCCTGCAGTTCGGCGACACGCTCCTTCGCACGCGTGTTCGCTGCAGCCTGGCGCTCGCGCGCCTGTGCCGATGCGAGCATGTAGTCGTCGTAGTTGCCCGGCCAGACCTTCAGCGTGCCGAAGTCCATGTCGGCCATGTGCGTGCACACCGAGTTCAGGAAGTGACGATCGTGCGAGATGATGATCATCGTCGAGTTGTACTCGTTGAGCGTTTGCTCGAGCCAACGAATCGAGTTGATGTCGAGGTTGTTGGTCGGTTCGTCGAGCAGCAGCACGTCCGGCTTCGAGAACAGCGCCTGCGCGAGCAGCACGCGCAGCTTCCAGCCCGGCGCGACGTCGGCCATCGTGCCGTTGTGGAACTTCTCCTCGATGCCGATGCCCAGCAGCAGCGCGCCCGCGCGCGCTTCGGCGTCGTAGCCGCCGTATTCGGCGAACTTGCCTTCGAGTTCGGCCGCGTGCATGTAGTCGTCGTCGGTGGCTTCCGGGTTCGCGTAGATCGCGTCACGCTCGGTCATGGCGGCCCACATCTCGGTGTGGCCCATCATCACGACGTCGAGCACGCGCACGTCTTCGTACGCGAACTGGTCCTGGCGCAGCTTGCCGAGGCGGACGTTCGGCTCCAGCGCGACGTTGCCGGCGCTCGGCTCGAGGTCGCCGCCGAGGATCTTCATGAAGGTCGACTTGCCACAGCCGTTCGCGCCGATCAGACCGTAGCGGTTGCCCTCGCCGAATTTGACCGAGATATTCTCGAACAAGGGCTTCGGCCCGAATTGCATCGTGATGTTGGCAGTAGAAAGCACGGCAGGTCCCGTAAGAGAGAAATCGACGGAAAACCGTGTATTTTAGCAGGTGTCGGAGAAACTGCCGACCGCACCGCCCCGGCGGCGTATTCCCGGCACTCTGGCCCGCCGTCCGGCGGCCCGTCAACACGACGGCACGCGCTCCACCGCCGTCTTACCGGAATCCCGCATGCTTGCCAGCCAGCTTCGTGAACAACTCGTCGGCGCATGGCGCCTCGTGTCCTACGAAATCCGCCCGCGCGACGGCGGTACCGTCACCTATCCGCTCGGCCGCGACGCACGCGGCTGGATCCTCTATACGCCCGACGGCTACATGTCCGCCCAGTTGATGGCGGCCGGCCGCCCGCCCTACGCGGACGGCGACCTGCAGGGCGGCAGCGTCGAGGAACGCGCGGCCGCGGCGCACGGCTATATCGCGTATTCCGGCCCCTTTAATGTCGACGACGACGGCACGCTGACGCACGAAATGGACGTCAGCCTGTTCCCGAACTGGATCGGCAACGTGCAGCAGCGGGTCGCCGTGCTCGACGGCGATCGCCTGCAGCTCGGCCCCGTCGCGCCGGTCCGGCTCGACGGCCGGGAGGTCGACGTCCTGCTGCTGTGGGTACGCGCGGGCCGCTGACGCCCGTCACTTGCCGGCCTTCGCGGCCGCCCTTTGCGCGGCCTTCGCCTTCATCTGCCCGAACAACTCCGAGCACGGCACGTCGCGGTTGTTGCTCGGCGCGATCAGCGGAATCAGCGCCGCGAACGGGTTGATCAGCCCGAGCCCGACCATCGCACCGGCGCGCAGCGCGAGCGCGCCCGCATCGACGCCGACCTTCGGGTTCTTGAACGTGCCCTTCGCGTACAGCGGCGAACGCAGCGAGAAGATCCGGAAACCCTTCGTATGCGGGTGGATCTTCAGGTCGAGCGATTCGTCGCGCAGGTTGATCGGGCCGTCGACGTTGATCAGCGCATCGTCGGTATCGAGCGCGAACACCTTCGGGTCGAGGATCCCGTTGGTTGCGACGAAGTCGATCGCCGCGCAGTTGATCTTCACGTCGTTGTTGCCGAACAGCTTCTCGTAGACGACGTTGGCGACGTTCAGCCCCGCCGCTTCCATCAGCAGGCGGCTGATGCGGCCGTCCGTCACGAGCGCCTTCACTTCGCCATTCGACGTCGCGGCGAGCGCGGCCGGCGAGTTGCCGGTCGCCGACAGCGACGCGTCGCCGTTGATCTCGCCGAGCGCCGACTGCATGACCTTCTGCGTCGGGAACAGCTGCTTGAGCTTCAGGTGCCGCGCGGCCACCGTGAAGCGGCCTTTCAGCGGCGCGCCGCTGCCGTCGAGATGCGCGGTCGTCGCGAGCGTGCCGCCCGCGACGCCGAACTGCAGCGGCTCGAGCGACAGCACGCCGTCCTGCATCACGATGTGCGTGTACAGGTTCGTGATCGGCAGGTTCGAACTCTTGACCAGCTTGCGGCCCGTGAACTTGACGTCCGCGTCGAGCGCACGCCAGCGGTCGGTACGAAACGTTTCGACCGGCAGCACGCGGTCCGGCGGCTGGCGCGTCGTGTCGCCGCGCCTGGCCTTGCTCGCGGCCGTATCGGCGCCGATCACCGGCGCGAGATCGGAGAACTGCAGCAGGTTCGACACGAGTTCGCCCGACAGCTTCGGCCGCGGCTCGCGCTGCGCATACGTGAGCGTGCCGCCGAGATCGCTGTCGCCGACGCGGCCGTTGAAGTTCTCGTAGCGGAACGTGCTCGCGTGCGGCTTGAAGTTGCCGATCAACCGCCCTTCGGTCGCGTAAGGCGGCGTATCGGGCAGCGTGATGCCGGTGAGCTGGTACAGGTGCGACATCGACGTGCCCTGCAACCACAGGCGCAGGTTGATCGCCGCGAGATGCATCGGATCGGTCAGCGTGCCGACGATCGCGAGCCGCGTGTCGCCGGCCTTCACGTCGGCCTGTAGCGGAAACGGCCGCGACGCGTCCTGGATCGCGAGCACGCCGCCGAGCTTGCCGGTCCCGTTGATCGGCACGTTCTTGTAGCGGCCGTCGACCTTCAGCCCGAACGCATAGGTCGGGCCGGACGGCTTCGCGGGCGCGGCGGCGCTGCTTGCGCCGGATGCGGCAGCAACGGTCGATGCAGAAGAAGCGGACGATGCAGACGAACCGGAAGCAGCCGAAGCCACGGAAGTCGCAGCCGACGCGCCCGACGCTGCACTCGCCGCCTGCGCGGCGGAGGCACTCGACGCGGCTTCCGCATTGGCCTTCGCGCTCAGTTGCGCGGCGCCGTGCTTGCCGACACGCTGCGCGGACGCCGCACGCGACGTCTGCTCCTGCTCCTTCAGCACGTCGCCGAGCGGGATCGGCTGGCCGAGCGTATCGATCGCGACGGTCAGGTCCGCCTTCGTGATTGCATCGCGATACGTGACGGTGCCCTTCGCGAAGCCGAAGCTGTCGAGCCGCACCTTCCACGGCGACGGCTGCGACGATTGCTTGAACTGGAAGGTCCACGTGTTGCGTCCGTCGGCCAGCCGCTCGAGGTCGACGGCCGGATTCACGACGTCGATCGACGGGATGACGATTTCATGGGCGAGCAGCGGCAGAATCGCAAGATCGAAGTGCGCGGCATCCAGCGTGACGAACTTGGGCGTCTTCGCCCAGTCGGGGTTGCCGATTTCGAGCTGGGTGGCCGAAAAGCTCGGCCAGGGCACCCACGCGCGCCAGCCGGTCTCGCCGTCGGGGCGACGCCAGCCGACCTTGAGATCGCCGTTGATCGCGAACGGGCGGCCGAGCGCGGCACTGACCTGGTCGTTGACCCACGGCTTCGCGCGGTTCCAGTCGAACATGAAGAGAAAGACGCCGGCTGCCGCGATGAGCACCGCGACGATACCGACGACCCATGCAGCCGATTTGCCGATGGCTCGGGTTAGCGTCATGGCGGTTCCGTTGTTGTTCTGAAATGTTGCCGCACCATGCCGGGCCGCTTGCGTGGACGAACGGCGCACGACACCCGCGGCTTTTCAATCGGTATTATGACGCACGACATGGCGACCTCTCGGCGCTGTTAACGCTTTTTTTCATTTGTGACATGACAGCCCCCACCGGCCTCATTGATGCGCAGCGCATTACCCGGCGTGACGCCAGCAGCGGCAAGACCCTGCTCGCCCCGACCGATTTCAGCCTCGCTGCGGGATCGCGTATTGCTATCACCGGCCCCTCGGGGTCGAGCAAGAGCGTGCTGCTGCGCGCGCTCGCGCTGCTCGACCCGATCGACGGCGGCCACATCCTGTGGCACGGCCACCGGATCCGGCGCGGTGCGATCCCGCGCTACCGGCGCAGCGTCGCGTACGTGCGCCAGCGCCCCGCGCAGATGGACGGCACCGTCGAATCGCAATTGCGCTATCCGTATTCGCTCGCGATCTATCGCGACGTGTCGTTCGATCGCGCGCGTGCCGAAGCGCTCGCCGCGCAGGCCGGCCGCGGCCCCGACTTTCTCGACAAGCGCGCGAGCGACCTGTCCGGCGGCGAAGCGCAGATCGCGGCACTGCTGCGCGTGCTGCAGCTCGATCCCGACGTGCTGCTGCTCGACGAGCCGACCTCCGCGCTCGATCCCGAATCGGCACGCGCGATCGAGGCGCTCGTCGGTGCGTGGTTCGACGCGGCGCCCAACGCCCGCGCGTACATGTGGATCTCTCACGATCCGGCCCAGGCCGCGCGGATCGGCACGATGCGGCTCGTGATGCAGGCCGGGGTCATGCACGCGGCCAACCCGACGGAGGCTGCGCAATGAGCCCGGCACTGCAGGACCTGAGCCTCGTCGACGTCGGCATCGCCGCCGCGCTCGTCGCCGTCAACGGCGCGATCTCGGCGGCCTTGTCGCTCGGTCTCGGCCGCAAGCTCGCGCTCGCGGCGGTGCGCACCGTCGTGCAGCTGCTCGCGATCGGCTACGTGCTCGGCTGGGTGTTCGGCCATCCGCACTGGACCGTCGTGTTGCCGCTCACCGCGCTGATGACGCTGATCGCCGGCTTCGCCGGCGCGGGCCGCGGCAAGCGCACGTATCGCGGCCAGCGCATCGACAGCATCGTGTCGATCTGGTTCAGCAGCTGGTTCGTCGCGGCGGTCGGGCTGTTCGTCGTGATCCGCATCCATCCATGGTACGCACCGCAGTACGCGATTCCGATCCTCGGGATGATTCTCGGCAATACGCTCACGGGCGTGTCGCTCGGCGTCGAGCGGATGATGGAGGAGCTCACGGCGCGCCGCGACCGCGTCGAAACGGCACTCGCGCTCGGCGCCACGCGTTGGGAAGCCGCGCAGGACGCCGCGCGCCAGGCCGTGCGCGCGGGCATGCTGCCGACGCTGAACCAGATGGCCGTGGTCGGCGTCGTCAGCTTGCCGGGCATGATGACGGGCCAGGTGCTGGCCGGCCAGTCGCCGCTGCAGGCCGTGCGCTACCAGATCGTGATCATGTTCCTGATCGCCGCCGCGTCCGCGCTCGGCACCGTCGGCGCGGTGCTGATGACCTATCGCCGGCTGTTCTCGGCCGATCACCGCTTCCTCGCAGCGCGGCTCGAAGAGCGCGCGCAGTGACGCTGGCGGGCACCGCGCGATGCGTTCGCGCGGTGTGCGCTCAGCGCGCGACGCGACGCTTGCCGATCGCCTGCCGCAACGCGGCT
Organism: Burkholderia sp. Bp8992; assembly: GCF_003853705.1. Classification (GTDB taxonomy): domain Bacteria; phylum Pseudomonadota; class Gammaproteobacteria; order Burkholderiales; family Burkholderiaceae; genus Burkholderia. Next base: position 6,206 of record NZ_QTQI01000052.1, read on the forward strand.
GCGATGTCCGCGTCCGGCGCGAGCCCGTCGACCGACGCGACGAGCCGCACCGCGCGCGGCGTCGTCGCATAGGCCTGCGCGCCGACATAGCCGCCGCTGCCGGCCGAACGCGTGGTCACGACGAGCGCCTGCGGCGCCCATGCGCCGAGGTCGGCCGTGAACGCATCGGTGACCGTGCCGTCACGCGCATGCAGCACGCCCGTCACGTAATCGTCGGTATCGAAGCCCGGTGCGGCATGCGCGGTCGAATACACACGCACCGCGTAGCTGCCGGTCGAGCACGGTTCGAGTGCGCCGCTCGACACGACGGCCACCTGCTGCCGCGACGGCAGCTCGACCTTCTTCACGAAACTGCAATCGTCAGCCGCGTGTGCATGCGCGGCGACGAACGCAACGGCAGACAGCAGCACACGCACTCGATGTTTCATCGGGAATCGTTACGGGAAGGAAAGGATGCGGGCGAGCATAGCGTGACATCGGCATGACGTCACGCACCGCTGACACACGGCAGCGGCACCGGCCCGCGAAGAAGGTGGCGGGAAACAGCGCAACGGCAGCGCGCAACGCGCGCGTGCCGCCCCGCTCACGCGGCCGGCCGAATCCGTTGCGCGCGCACCGGACGAAACGCCGGCCCGCGCGCCGCTCAGCGCTTGATCGACACCGTCACCTTGGTGCCGTCGCTCATCGTCACGGACTTCGACCCGCCGTTGGTCGGGATCGACACCCACTTCACCTGGCTCACCGACACGACGTCCGGGCACTGCAGCGACTTGCCGCCGGCCGTCACGCTGCGCGTGCCCTTCGGTGCGGCCGCCTGGAAACTCATCTGCACGTTGGCGACACCCTTCGCGTCGACCGACGGCGCGAGCCGCACCTGGGTCTGGCGCACCATCGCACCGTTCTCGTCGCGCGGCAGGTTGTCGGCGTTCGGACAGCCGTCCGGCATCGCGACCGCGCCGCTCGGCGGCACCGATTTCCAGTTGAAATCGTCCGTCTCGCCCGAGCGGATCTTGCGGGTCTCCTGCGTATTGCCGAAGGCCTTCGAGTCGACCTTGACGGTGTATTCGAGCTGCCCCGTACCGCCGCCCTTCAGGCTGCCCTTGACCGGCGGCGCCGCGAATACGCTCGCGCTGACGCACGCCGCCGCGAACACGACCGACCACGATGCGGCGACTGACAAGCTGCGTTGGCTCATGCTGACCTCCTTGTAATGCGGCGGCACGCGCGTGCCGCGCGGTTTTCGATGCATGATGCGCTGCCAGTCTACCGCCAAGCGCGACGCAATGCGCCGCAAACGCATCGGGTGTTACCCCGCTTGCGTTCGCGGCGTCGCAACCTTACGCGCTGCCGGCTCAGAAACCGCTCAGCACGAGCTTGCCGATCGCGCGCCCGCCCTCGAGCAGCTGGTGCGCGCGTCGCACGTTCGCCGCGTTGATCGTGCCGAGCTGTTCGCCGAGCGTCGTGCGCAGCGTGCCGCCGTCGACGAGCCGCGCGACTTCGCCGAGGATCCGGTGCTGCTCGATCATGTCCGGCGTCTCGAACATGGCACGCGTGAACATGAACTCCCAGTGAAACGCGGCGCTCTTCGCCTTCAGCAGCTCGACCGGCACCGGCTTCGCGTTCTCGACGATCGTGCAAATGCCGCCCTGTGGGCGGATGATTTCCGCGGCGGCAGGGAAATGACGATCCGTGTCGTTGAAGATCAGCACGTAGTCGACGTTCGGATGGCCGGCCTCGCGCAGTTGCGCAGGCAGGTCGCCGAAATGGTCGACCACCGCGTCCGCGCCGAGCGCGCGCACCCAGTCGGCCGATGCCGGCCGCGACGCGGTCGCGATCACGTGCAGCTTGCCGAGCGTCTTCGCAAGCTGGATCGCGATCGATCCCACGCCGCCCGCGCCGCCGATGATCAGCACCGACTTGCCGGCGTCCGCTCCCTGCGGCGACACGCGCAGCCGGTCGAACAACGCTTCCCACGCGGTCAGCGCGGTGAGCGGCAGCGCGGCCGACGCGGCGAAGTCGAGCGTGCGCGGCTTCAGCGCGGCGATCCGTTCGTCGACCGTGTGGAATTCGCTGTTCGCGCCGGGCCGCGTGATGCTGCCCGCGTAGAACACTTCGTCACCGGGGCGGAACAGCGTCACGTCGGCGCCGACCGCGACCACCGTGCCGGCCGCGTCCCAGCCGAGCACGCGCGGCGTCTCCTCGACCTGCGGCTTCGGCGCGCGCACCTTGGTATCCACCGGGTTCACGGAAATCGCCTCGACCTTCACGAGCAGGTCGCGCGGGCCCGGCACGGGCTGCGGCAACTCCACGTCGAGCAAGGCTTGCGGGTCGTCGATCGGCAGATAGCGGGTCAGTCCAACGGCTTTCATCTTGATACTCCTTTTCAAGGGAATTCGGCAGGCTGCGGCGCAACCTCCATGCGTGCCATCGTAGGCAACCCGATCCTTCTAGAAAACCGCTATATTTCCTGAAACATTTTCAGGAATTTCAGAATAATGACGCTCGATCCGATTCCGGTGCCCGACAAGCCGCTCGATTTGCTCGACGTCGCACTGTTCGTGCGCGCGGCGCTGCTCGCGAACGTCACGGCGGCCGGGCGCGAATTCGGCGTGTCGGCCGCGGTCGCCAGCGCACGCATCGCGCAGCTCGAACGCCAGCTCGGCGCGCGGCTGCTGCACCGCACCACGCGCCGCATCAGCCTCACGCAGGACGGCGAGATCTTCATGGCGCGCGCCGACGCGCTGCTGTCGGCCGCCGACGCCGCACGCGCGTCGGTCGGCCATGGCCGCACCGAGCCGTACGGGCGGCTGAAGGTGTCGATGTCGTCGTCGTTCGGCCGCCAGCACGTCGCGCCGGTGATTCCCGCGTTCCTGCGCCGCTACCCGTCGGTGTCGCTCGACCTGCGGCTGTCCGACGAGATCGTCGATCTCGTCGACGACGGCTACGACGTCGCGATCCGCCTCGGCGCACTGAAGGATTCGACGCTCGTCGCGCGCAAGCTCGCGACCAACCGCCGCGTGCTGTGCTGCTCGCCGGCGTATCTCGCCGAGCACGGCACGCCGCGCCATCCGGCCGACCTGACGCAGCACGAATGCGTGATCCTCGGCGACCAGCGCGACTGGTCGTTCGCGACGCCGCAAGGCCCGTTGACCGTACGGGTCGGCGGCCGGCTCGTCGCGAGCAACGGCGAGGCGATCCGCGAAGCGCTCGTCGACGGCTTCGGGATCGCGATCAAGTCGACCTGGGACGTCGGCCCGCTGCTCGCGAGCGGCGCACTCGTCACGGTGCTCGACGACTATCCGTTCGCGGACGAAGTCGCGATCTGGGCCGTCTATCCGAGCCGTGCGCACGTGCCGCTGAAAACGCTCGCGTTCATTGCGTTCCTCGCCGAGCATTTCGGCGATCCACCGTACTGGGACAGCCAGGACGTACGGTAACCGCTGCACCGAACCCGGTTTCGATCCGCCCCCGACCGACCGGCACGGCCAACCGGCTACAATGACGCGTTCGCCACGCAAGGGCCCGACGCCGGACGGGCCCGCGTCCGCAGGCGGCCACCCGTTGGCCGCGCACGCATTTCATTCGTCTCCCAACCATCTCGTCATGACCCACAACCTCGTCATCCAGAGTCTTGCACCGCTGTCGGACGCCCATCACAAACCGCTGCTCGCGCTGTCGCGCGGCACCCGCATCGTGCAGACCGACGATCACGCGCTGCGCATCGAAAACGCGAATCCGGCGCAGCGCCTCGACATCGACGCGTACTGCGGCACGCACGCGCTCGACTTCGCGTTCGTCGAGGCCGGCCGCGCGCTCGGCGATTTCGGGCTGGCCGTGATGGACATGGATTCGACGCTGATCACGATCGAATGCATCGACGAGATCGCCGATTTCTGCGGGCTGAAAACGCAGGTCGCCGAAATCACCGAAGCGTCGATGCGCGGAGAGATCCGCGACTTCAACGAAAGCCTCACGCGTCGCGTCGCGCTGCTGGCCGGGCTCGACGCGCAGGCGCTCGAACGCGTGTACGAGGAACGGCTGCAACTGTCGCCCGGCGCCGAGACGATGCTGGCCGGCGTGAAGGCTGCCGGCATGAAGACGCTGCTCGTGTCGGGCGGCTTCACGTTCTTCACCGAGCGGCTGAAGGCGCGCCTCGGCCTCGACTACGCCTATGCGAACACGCTCGAGATCGTCGACGGCAAGCTGACCGGCAAGGTGCTCGGCGAGATCGTCAACGCGGACGTGAAGGCACGCCTGCTGCGCGACACCTGCGCGTCGCTCGGCCTCGCGCCGAGCCGCGCGATCGCGATGGGCGACGGGTCGAACGACCTGAAGATGATGGCCGAAGCCGGGCTGTCGGTCGCGTTCCACGCGAAGCCCGTCGTGCGCGACGCGGCGACGGTCGCGTTCGATCACGTCGGTCTCGACGGGCTGCTGCGGCTGTTCTGATCCCGCCGCACCGCCCATGAAAAACGCCGGCGCGATGTTGCATCGCGCCGGCGTTTGTTTTTCCCCGCGACCTTTGCGGTCTGCGATCAGCCGAGTACGTCCTGCATCGCACGTTCGATGTCCGCGCACAGGTCGGCTTCGTCCTCCAGACCGACGTAGAAACGCACCAGCGTGCCGCGATGCGGCCAGTCCGGGCGCATCGACGCGACGTCGTACGGCATCGCGAGGCTGCATGCGCCGCCCCAGCTCCAGCCGATCGCGAACAGGTCGAGCGATTCGACGAAGCGGTCGATCTGCCCCGCGCTGTAGCGTTCGTCGAACACCACCGAGAACAGTCCGCCCGCGCCCGTGAAATCGCGCATGAACGACGCGTGCCCCGGGCAGTCGGCGATCTGCGGATGCAGCACCGCCGCGATCTCCGGCCGTGCCTTCAGCCATTGCGCGAGCGCCAGCGCGCTCTTGCTGTGCGCATCGAAACGCACCTGCATGCTCGGCAGGCTGCGCAGCACGAGCGAGCAATCGTCGACGGATACGCCGATCCCGCAGCGCATCCGCGCCAGCTTCAGTTGCGCGTGCAGTTCCGCGTTCGCGGTGATCGTCGCGCCCATCAGCACGTCACTGCCGCCCGACTGGTACTTGGTCAGTGCCTGCACCGAGATGTCGACGCCGTGCTCGAACGGCTTGAACGCGAGCCCGGCCGAGAACGTGTTGTCGATCGCGGTGACGATGCCGCGCGCCTTCGCGGCGGCGGTGATCGCCTGCACGTCGGGCACTTCCATCGTCACCGAGCCCGGCGCCTCGATCCAGATCAGCCGCGTATTCGGCTGGATCAGGTCGGCGATGCCGGCACCGACCAGCGGATCGTAGAAGCGCACGGTGATGCCGAAATCCTTCGCGAGCCAGTTGCCGAAATCGGCGTTCGGCCCGTACACGTTGTGCGGAATCAGCACGTCGTCGCCCGCTTTCACGATCCCGAAGTACACGTTCATGATCGCCGCGAGGCCCGACGGCTGCAGCAGCGCATGCGCGCCGCCCTCGATCTCGGCGAGCCGCTGCGCGAGCGCAAGCGACGTCGGCGTCGCGTGCAGCCCGTAGCGCCACTGGTTGTCGTTGTGCCAGACGAGCGCGCGCATCGTCGCGAGATCGGGGAACACGACCGTCGACGCGCGCGCAACCGGCGGCACGAACGACCGGAAGCCTTCCGGAATGACGTCGTCGGGTTGAACGATGCGGGTTTGCAGCGCGCGCTTGGGATTGGATGCAGTCATGTCGGGAAGCCGGGCACGAGGCCGTTCGGTTGCGGAATATGTCGCTAGATTAGCCAAAATCGGCGCCGCTGGCCCGGTACAATGCGCGCCGCGCGCACCGAGCCAGCACGCGCTCAGTCGTCGGTGCGCAGGTTGACGATGCCGCCCACCGTCTCGATTTCCTGCACGCGGCCGTCGCGCACCTGCAGCGCCGCACGCTTGCCCGGCGCCAGGCGCAGCACGACCGGCTGCGGATCCGACTCGTCCGAGTTCATCCGGTCGGCCTTCAGATCGCCCGTCGTGTCGAAGCGACCGATCCACACGCCCGTGATGTTCGTGCCGTCGTTCGATTCCTCGATCTCGAGCGTATCGCCGTCGCGATCGCCCGCGAGCAGCACGACCTCGCCCGTATCGGCGAACTGGTACTCGCCGTGCACGCCTTCCTCGTCCGTCTTCGGGCCGAGATGCACGACGATCGGCCGGTCGCCGAGCGTGCCTTCGTAGCGCGGCAGGCGGGCGAACTCGGGATTCGGCTTCAGCGGCCGCGCCGGTGCCGGTTCATCCTGCTGCACGCCCGGCGCGGCGGCCTGCGCCGCGACCACGCGCGGCATCGCAAGGGCCGCTGCCAGCGCACCTGCGACGACGAGCGCCCGTTGCCATTCCGAATATCGACCCACCTTGTGTTGCTCCTTGCTTCAGATTCGCTCGAAAATCGTGACGATGCCCGGCTCGTCGTGCGGGCCTGGCCAGCGCGCAGGGGCACGTCAGCCCTGCATCAGGCGCTCCACCGCGTCGCGCTGCGGGATCGGTGCGACCGCGCCGTAGCCCGTCGTCGACAGCGCCGCCGCCGCATTTGCATAACGCGCGGCCGCGAACGGATCGTCGCCCGCGACGATCCGCGCGACGAACGCGCCGCCGAAGCAATCGCCCGCGCCCGTCGCATCGACGGCCTCGACCGTGAAGCCCGGCACGACGCGTCGCTCGTTCGGCGTCGCGACATACGCGCCTTCCTTGCCGAGTTTCAGCGCGACGACCTGCGGCCCGTGTTCGAGCATCGCATCGACGATCGCGTCGCGATCGTTCGCGCCCGTCAGTGCCGTGACATCGTCCCAGCTCGGCAGGCAGATGTCCGTCTGGCGCAGCGCTTCGCGCATCACCGCGCGAGCGCGCGGCAGCGGCCACAGCTTCAGGCGCAGGTTCGTGTCGAAGCTGACCTTCGCGCCGTGGCGACGCGCATGGTCGATCGCCGTGAACGCAGCGTCGCACGCAGCCGTGCTGATCGCGAGGCTGATGCCCGACAGGTGCACGGCCTTCGCGGCCGCGAGCGCATCGAGCGGCAGGTCGCCCGCCGCATAGCGGCTCGCCGCGGAGCCCGCGCGCAGATAGTCGAACTGGTGGCCGTCGGCGCCGTGCGTGACGAAATACACGCCGGTCGGCGCCGTGCGGTCGATCCGCACGTACGTCGTGTCGACGTTTTCCGCGTGCCACATGTCGGCCAGCAGCCGGCCGAACGGATCGTCGCCGATCGCCGATACGAACCCCGTCGACGCACCCTGGCGCGCCGCCGCAATGCAGAAGTTCGACGTGTCGCCGCCGAAGCCCTGCAGGAATTCAGGACGACCCGGCTGCGACTGGTTGAATTCGATCATCGCCTCGCCGAGCGCGAGAATCTCCGGAAATGCGGCGGCCATCGCTTACACCTCGCCCCACAGATCGTGGCCGTCGGCGCCCGTGATCTTCACGGACACGAAATCGCCGACCTTGTAGCGCTTCGATGCCTTCGTCGCCGGTTCGACATAGACGACACCGTCGATCTCCGGCGCATCGGCCGCCGTACGGCCGATGCCGCCTTCTTCGCTGACCTCGTCGATCAGCACCTTGAGCGTCTTGCCGACCTTGCGCTGGATGCGGTTCGCCGATACTTCCTCGGCGACTTCCATGAAGCGCGCACGGCGTGCCTCGCGGACGTCGTCCGGCAGCGCGCCGTCGAGTTCGTTCGCGGTCGCGCCTTCGACCGGCGAATACGCGAAGCAGCCGACGCGATCGAGTTCCGCCTCGCGGATGAAGTCGAGCAGCGTTTCGAACTGCTCTTCCGTCTCGCCGGGGAAGCCCGCGATGAACGTGCTGCGGATCGTCAGGTCCGGGCAGATCTCGCGCCACTTCTGCACGCGCTCGAGCACCTTCTCGGCGTTCGCCGGACGCTTCATGCGCTTCAGCACTTCGGGGTGTGCGTGCTGGAACGGCACGTCGAGGTACGGCAGCACATGGCCCTTGAACGGACCTTCGGCCATCAGCGGAATCACTTCGTCGACGCTCGGGTACGGGTACACGTAGTGCAGGCGCACCCACGCGCCGTACTGTGCGGCGAGTTCGCCGAGCGCCGCGACGAGGTCGGTCATGCGCGTCTTGATCGGCTTGCCGTTCCAGAAGCCCGTGCGGTACTTCACGTCGACGCCGTACGCGCTCGTGTCCTGCGAGATCACGAGCAGTTCCTTCACGCCCGACTTGAACAGGTTCTCGGCCTCGAGCATCACTTCGGCGACCGGGCGCGACACGAGGTCGCCGCGCATCGACGGGATGATGCAGAACGTGCAACGGTGGTTGCAGCCTTCGGAAATCTTCAGGTAGGCGTAGTGACGCGGCGTGAGCTTGATGCCGGCTGCCGGCACGAGATCGGTGAACGGGTCGTGCGGCTTCGGCAGGTGCGAATGCACGGCCTGCATCACTTCGCCCACCGCGTGCGGGCCGGTGACGGCGAGCACCTTCGGGTGGACTTCCTCGATCAGGTTCGAGCCGCTGGCGCTCGACTTCGCGCCGAGGCAGCCGGTGACGATCACCTTGCCGTTCTCGGTCAGCGCTTCGCCGATCGCGTCGAGGCTTTCCTGCACGGCTTCGTCGATGAAGCCGCAGGTGTTCACGACGACGAGGTCGGCGCCGTCATAGGTGCCGGAGATTTCATAACCTTCGGCGCGCAGCTGCGTGATGATTTGTTCGGAATCGACGAGCGCCTTGGGGCACCCGAGGGATACGAACCCTACTTTGGGGGATTGGGACATCTGGAATGTGGGGGCGTGGCGGCAAAAGCGTGAGTTTACAGCCATTTAGGGGTGGCGAGGCAAAACCGGCGATCGGCGGCGGCATCGACCGTCGAATCGGATGCGCGACGCGCCGCCGGGCGGGAGCGCATCACGGCATCAATGTCCCCGCAACGCGTCATCGGTCAACATTCATCGGAAAATATGAAAGACTTCACGTTCGCCGCGCTCGACGCATCGCAGTCGACTGACCGCCGAGCCGACGCCCGATCTTCCGCGTTCATCCTGCCTACAAAAAAGGACGCTACATGTCAGTACGACGTTTGATATGCACCTGGCTCTCGCTGTGCCCGTTGATTGCAGGCACGGCGATGGCCCAACCCGTCGAGGTACCGGGCTTTACCCACGTGCGCTCCCTGGGCGGCATCGACGAATACCGTCTGGATGCCAACGGCCTTACCGTGCTTGCCGTGCCCGATCCCGCTGCGACGGTGGTCAGTTTCCAGGTGTTGTACCAGGTGGGTTCACGCAACGAAGCCGCCGGCACGACCGGCGACACTCACCTGCTCGAGCACCTGATGTTCAAGGGCAGCCGGCACTACAACAAGGCGCTCGGCAATTCACTGAACAGCTACATGGAGCGCGTGGGCGCGAACTTCAACGCCACCACCTCGATGGACCGCACCAACTACTTCGGCACGCTCGGGCGCGATGCGCTGGAAGGCTACATCGCGATCGAGGCCGACCGCATGCGCAACCTCCTGCTGCGCCCGGAAGACCTGGCCAGCGAGATGACGGTGGTGCGCAACGAGTACGAGCGAGGCGAGAACAGTCCTTTCACCGCCTTGTTCCAGCAGGTCATGGCCACGGCTTACCAGGCACACCCCTACCACCATCCCACCATCGGCTGGCGCAGCGACATCGAGCATGCGAGCGTGGACAAGCTGCGCCGTTTCTACGACACCTTCTACTGGCCGGACAACGCCACCGTCATCCTGGTCGGCGATTTCCGGCCGGACCAGGCGTTGGGATGGGTCAGGCAGTATTACGGCGGCATCCCGCGCGCGCCCAAGGCCATTCCCGCTGTCACGACCGAAGAGCCACCGCAGCAGGGGCCGCGAAGGCTGGTGCTCAAACGCGTGGGCGCAACGGGCAATCTGATCATCGCCTTCAAGGGGCCGCGCGCGCTCGACCCCGATGCGGCTGCGTTGACCGTGCTGGGCCTGGTATTGAGCCAGGGCAAGAGCAGCCGGCTGTATCGCGCACTGGTCGACACCACGGTTGCCACGCAGGCCGGCGCCGGCTTTCATGCGCTGCGCGATCCCGGTCCGTTCGTCGTGACGGTCAGCCTGTCGCCCGGCGCGAAACACGAGCAGGCCGAGAAAATCGCCTGGTCCGAACTGGAGCGGATCAAGACCGAGGGCCTCACTCGCGAGGATATCCAGCGGGTGCTGGGCCCTTACCGGGCCGATCAGGTCTACCAGCGTGACGGCGTCCGCTCGACGTCTGCCCGATTGGGCAACGCGGTCGCGCTGGGCGACTGGACATTGTTCGTCACCGAGCTCGAAGAACTGGAAAAGGTGACGCCCGCCGATGTGCAGCGCGTAGCCCGCAAATACCTCGTTGAAAACCAGAGCACCACCGGCTGGTTCGTCCCGGAGAAATCTTCATGAAACAGGTTCGTTTCAACCATCTGCGGACGTGGTTCATGTGGTTCGCCGTGCTATGCCTGCCTGTTGCGGCCCAGGCAGGCATCGCCGACCGCGTCGTGCGCTCGCAGGCCGGCAGCATCACGCTGTTGACCTATTCGATGTCGCCGCACGAAATGGTGTCCGTTACCGGGGTGATGCCCCTGGGCGATGCCGACACGGCCAGCAAGGCGGCCAATCCCGCCGTGCCGTTGCTGACGGGCATGTTGCTGCAGGAGGGCAGCACCCGTCGCGACAAGGTGGCGATCTCCGCGCTGCTGGAAAGCCTGGGCGCCCAGTTGTCGTTCCAGTCCGACGGCGGCTATGTCGCCATACACGGCCAAAGCCTGACCAAGGATTTGCCGACGCTGATCGACCTGATGGCCGAGCAGTTGCGCTTGCCGGCCTTCAAGCCGGAGGAGTTGGCCAAGGCCAAGAGCCGGCTGGAGGCCGCGGTCCGTAACGCCGGAGAAAACCCGTCGGTTCGGGCCACCGAGGCGCTGAATCGGTCCATTTACCCCGATGCCCACCTCAACGCACCGGTGCCGCGCGAACGGATGCTCGAAGCGATCGCCGCTGCCACGCTGGACGACATCAAGGCCTTTCATCAAGCCTATTACGGGCCCGCACACATGACGCTGGTCGTGGTCGGCGGCGCGGACCCTCGCCGCCTGCAGTCCATGGTGACCGACGCCTTCGCGGGCTGGAGCGGGGGCCGGGCACTCGTGCGACAGGGCCCGCCACGCAAGGCAAGCCGGCCCGACACGCAGCGCATCGCCATGGGGGACAAGGAATCCGTCAGCGTGATGCTGGGTCAGGCCATCGACCTGCGCGCCAGCGATGCCGACTATCTGCCCCTCAGCGCGGCAGTCAACATCCTGGGCAACGGCTTCACCGGCCGGCTGATGGCAGGGGTCCGCGACAAGGAAGGCCTGACCTACGGCATCCGTGCCGGCCTGTCCGGGCTCTCCCTGATGGACGGCGCATTCATCGTCACCAGCAGCTTCGCCCCGCCCCTGCTGGACAAGGGCGTCGCCAGCACGCGCCGGATTCTGGATGCCTGGTGGAAACAGGGCGTTACCCAAACAGAACTGGATGCTCGCAAGGACGGCATGATCGGCCGCCATCAAGTCGCGATGGAAACCACCGGGCAGATGGCCGCCATGATCGCGCAGACGGTGCTCCAGGACCGCCCGCTGAGTGACCTGGACACCTATCCCGAGCGCGTCCGCGCGTTGACCGTCGAGCAGGTCAACACCGCCATCCGCACGTACCTGGACCCTGGCAAGATGACATTGGTGGAAGCAGGCACGTTTGCAGAGAAATAACCGCCGCCTCGCTTCGTTCCGCGCCCAGCCCGGCTTCGGCCGGGCCGCTGCCATGGCGCTGCCGCGCTCGCGGGAAACCCTCGACGCGTGCGTGATCGAGTGAGCCGGAGCCCGGCGGGCAAGCACGATCCGCAACCACCATCGCACGACAATCGCCCCGGGCGCGAGCCGCCATTATGCGAGAATCGGAACCTCCAACCGCTTCACTTGACCCATGACGGGACTCGCATGACCACCCACATCACGATCGAATTCACCGAACACGCAGCAGAAGCCATCGGTGAGCAAACCAGCACGAGCTTTTCCTACGACCAGGGTGCGCACGTACCGCAGCCCGGCGATTTCGTCGAACTCGAGAATTCGCGGCAGACGTTCCTCGTGATCGGCCGCGTGTTTTCGCTCAAGGCGAACTACAGCGCCGTCAAGCTCGTGCTCGACCTCCCGCCGTCAGATGGCGAACACGAATTCGATCCGGCGTCGTGACGCATCCAATCCCGTGACGAACTCGCAAAAAGTCTGCCGAAGCAGGCCCACACTCGATCCGGCGCTCACTCCGGATACGTCGCTGCCGTCGGGCACCGGTTGAACCAGACCGCACCGTTGCCATAGCCGATCAGCTACTGCTCCGTATGGAGTTGCGGCCGGCCGGTTCTCGGCGCAGGCGCGTGACTGTCGTTATCGGCCGTCGCTGCACGCACCCACGCAGCCTGCGCGCCCATCGTTATCGCAGCCTGCGCCAGCGCCTCACAGAACGCCATCGAGCGAATCTTCCCGCCATCGATCGCAGTCACCGCTCGGTACTGACAAACCGCACCGGCGGCCCAATCCTCGCCCTGGCTGCAGACACGCGCACGATGCCGCACGCGTAGCGCGCCGAACCACGCCTACGAAACGTGTGCGCCTCGCGCATCGCCCTGAACGAGATCGCGGCTCGCATCGAAGCCCGCCAACGGGTCGCCCGTACATTTCGCGAGCACTGGCGCTTGGCTCGCGCCAGCGCGATCAGCCCTTTGCCCGCCCGATCGGCCGGCACGGCGACACACTCGTCGATGGTCTTGTGCATTTCACCGGTGATTGTTCAAAAATCCGGCCGAGCAAATAAAAACAGAGAAATAAATCAAAGAACTCACAAACCAAACCACAACCAGAACCAGAACCAGAACCAGAATCATAAATAAATTTATTTTTACGCAACCACCCAATTACCCCATCTCTTTTTACATCAAAACACACAATTCACAAGAATAGTTTGAAACACTCAACAATTCACAAAAACCATTTCCAAATCCGCCACCCTCATTCAACACCCGATTAATCTCGGATATATTTCACGGCGATCAGACATCGGCACCTATTCGGTCAGCCAATACTGAACCGTGCATTACCTGCATCACAACCCAAGCAATCCACTCATTCACCAAGGAAAGACCATGAGAAAACTCGCGGCCACCCTCGTTTCGGCCATGATGCTTGCTACATCCTCGTACGCGTCCGCGGAATCGCTTTGCAAGGCAGGCAAGATCGACAAGATCGAAACCGATACGAGCGGCAATCTGCTCGTATCCATCAACGACGGCATTTACTCGTTCAGCGCAAAGGAAGTTTTTCCGATCATCTATTCGGCATTTTCCGAAAATAGAAATCTCTTCATTTACGGAAACAACTGCGCGAACGGATCGGCGGCAGGCCGCTTCGCGGTTCGATAAGCCGGCCGAAAATTCGGCCATCGGTATCTTTTACAATCAGCGCTTTATCTGATATTCGGCCGACCGGGCTTTGCCGGTCGGCCTTGTGCGTTTTAATCTGCACTGATGTACTACGGCACGACAACACGCATGTACTCGCGGGCAATACCACCGCGCGGTCAATCGTTCCGCGACGCGCCTCGTTGCCATCCCGAACGATGCTGGCGCGACACTTTGCGCGTCCACGCCGGCTCGCCGCTTACTTCTTTTCCGGCTCCGACGCACCCGGCTGCTTGAACGGGAACGTGCTGAACATCGACTTCGCCTGGTTCTGCATCTGCTCCTGCATCTGCACGAACATGTTCTTCGACTGCTCGATGTAGCTGGTCATCATCCCTTGCATCATCGGCGCCTGCATGTTCATGAACTGCGACCAGACTTCCGGATTCATCGCGTTACCTTCGTAGAGGTTCTTCGACTGATCGGCGAGCTTGTTCTGGATGTCGATGAACGCCTGGATGTTCTTTTCCAGGTACGTGCCCATCATGCCCTGCATCGCATGACCGTAAAAACGGATGATCTGCGACAGCATCGACGACGAGAACATCGGCACGCCGCCGCTTTCCTCCTCGAGGATGATCTGCAGGAGGATGCTGCGCGTCAGGTCTTCGTTGGATTTCGCATCGACGACCTTGAAATCCTCCTGCTCCAGCACGAGCTGCTTCACATCGGTGAGCGTGATGTACGTGCTTGTCTCGGTATCGTAGAGCCGGCGGTTCGGGTACTTCTTGATGAGCCGTTCGGCCGTCTTCTTTGTAGTAGTCATGTAACGCCTTTCAGTGCAGCGTTGCGCAAGTGACGAATCCCCGCCGCCCGAATCCGGGAGGCGGGGGCCTTCGGAACATACCCGGCTGCGCGGCCACCCGGCCCGCGCAGCCCGGGCGTCAGCCCATGTGCAGGCCGCCGTTCAGCGAGAAGTCGGCGCCCGTCGCGAAGCCGGAATCGTTCGACGCGAGCCACGCGACGATCGAACCGATTTCCTCCGGCCCGCCAAGACGCCGCACCGGGATCGTCGCGACGATCTTCTCGAGCACGTCGGGGCGGATCGCCTTCACCATGTCGGTGCCGATGTAGCCCGGCGACACGGTGTTGACCGTCACGCCCTTCGTCGCGACTTCCTGTGCGAGCGACATCGTGAAGCCGTGGATGCCGGCCTTCGCGGTCGAGTAGTTGGTCTGGCCGAATTGCCCTTTCTGGCCGTTCACCGACGAAATGTTGATGATGCGACCCCAGCCGCGCTCGACCATGCCGTCGATCACCTGCTTCGTCACGTTGAACAGGCTCGTCAGGTTGGTGTCGATCACGGCCGTCCAGTCTTCATGCGTCATCTTGCGGAACACGACGTCGCGCGTGATGCCCGCGTTGTTGACCAGCACGTCGATCTCGCCGACTTCGGCCTTGACCTTGTCGAATGCTTCCTTGGTCGAGTCCCAGTCGCCGACGTTGCCTTCCGACGCGATGAAATCGTACCCGAGCGCCTTCTGGTCCTCGAGCCATTTCACGCGGCGCGGCGAGTTCGGGCCGCAACCCGCGACGACCTTGAAGCCGTCCTTCAACAGACGCTGGCAGATGCTGGTGCCGATGCCGCCCATCCCGCCCGTTACGTACGCAATTCGCTGAGACATGAATCTCACTCCATATTTTGGTTTCGAGAGCTGCCGAGGCCCCCTCTGACTTCACGTGGCGCCGGCCGAAGCCGCAATCGGCCGGTGCCCCGGATTCGGTTCGACGGTAACGAACGGCCGGTTACGGACGCTCGACCGCGAGCGCGACGCCCATCCCGCCGCCGATGCACAGCGACGCCAGCCCGCGCTTCGCATCGCGCTTGACCATCTCGTGCAGCAGCGTCAC
>NZ_QTQI01000053.1 GCF_003853705.1 Burkholderia sp. Bp8992
GCCGGCATGCCGGAAATGGTGGCCGCCTTCTCGAGCGCCGCGGGCGGCGCGAACTGACGGGTTTCGTGAAGAACCGATTCAATCGCAGACATCGACTACCCCTTGGTGAACATGAATCCTCTGCATGGCGGCGCGATCGTGCGCGCCGCGCGTCTTGGCCGGCGCATGCGCGCCGCTGTCTCCCACCCACCCGCACGCGGCCACGAAGGCTGCGCACGATGCTGCGCCGCACCACATCACGCGAACGTGAACATGCGGCCCGGCAGTTTCCACGATAAGCGCTCGAACTTACCCGTCACTTACGCGACACGACTGGTTCGCACGCCCGGCGGCACCGCATGACGGTCTGCTTTACGCTGTTGCAACCGCGACCCTACAATCCTAACTGAACTCGCCTTCCGGATTCCAGCTTGAATCGCTACGCCCTCTTCCTCATCCTGTCGATGCTGTTCGTCGGCAGCAACGTCGGTATCGGTAAATCCATCGTTGCATTCGTTCCCGTCGCCATCCTCGCCACGCTGCGCTTCGTGATCGCGATCGCCGTGCTGTGGCCGCTGTTCAGCCCCGTGAAGATGCGCACGGTCAAGCGCAGCGAATGGCTGAACCTGTTCCTGCAGGCCTTCTTCGGCACCTTCATGTTCACGCTGCTGATGCTCAACGGCGTACAGCGCACGAGCGCGGTGGCGGCCGGCGTCATCACGAGCACGATCCCGGCGATCGTCGCGCTGTTCGCGTGGCTGATCCTGCGTGAAAAACCGAACGGCCGTGCGCTCGTGTCGATCGCGCTCGCGATCGCCGGCGTCGTGACGATCAACCTCGCCAACGGCGGCACGGCCGCGCACGGCGCCGACGGCGACGCGTCCGGCTCGCTGGCCGGCAACCTGCTGATCCTCGGCGCGGTGTGCTGCGAATCGATCTACGTGATCCTGTCGCGCCGGCTCACGCAGACGCTCGCGCCGATCGACATCTGCGCATACACGCACCTGTTCGGCCTGTTCCTGATGCTGCCGCTCGGCGCGACGGCGCTGTGGCATTTCGATTACGCGAGCGTGCCGGCCGGCACCTGGGCACTCGTTGTCTGGTATGGCCTGTCGGCCAGCATCTTTTCGTTCTGGCTGTGGATGAAGGGCATCCGGCACGTGCCGGGCAGCCTCGCCGGCGTGTTCAGCGCGGTGCTGCCGATCGCAGCCGCCGCGTACGGCATCGCGTTCCTCGGCGAACGCCCGACGCTCGCGCACGGCGTCGCGCTCGCCTGTGTCGTCACCGGCATCGTGCTCGCGAGCCTGCGCGTGAAACGCGTGCCGGCCGCCGCCTCCTGATCCGTCCCCGGCAGACCCGGCGCGTCGCTGCAGTCGCGCCGGCCGACGCGTTACAATAGCGCGCCTTTTCAAGATTACCCCCGATACCTGCGCACCGCGCCCGTACCCCCGACATGTCCGCCCCGCATTCGCCCGGCCGCCCCGCCCGTCGCCCGCTTCGCCCGCTTCCCGCGCTGATTTTCATGAGCCGCTGGCTCCAGGTTCCGCTTTACCTCGGCCTGATCGTCGCGCAGGCCGTCTACGTGTTCCTGTTCCTGAAGGAAGTCTGGCACCTGCTGTCGCATGCGACGAGCCTCGACGAGATCAGCGTGATGCTCGCGGTGCTCGGCCTGATCGACGTGGTGATGATCTCGAACCTGCTGATCATGGTGATCGTCGGCGGGTATGAGACGTTCGTGTCGCGCCTCGGCATCGAGGGCCACCCCGACGAGCCCGAATGGCTCGACCACGTGAACGCGGGCGTGCTGAAGGTCAAGCTGTCGATGGCGCTGATCAGCATTTCGTCGATCCACCTGCTGAAGACGTTCATCAACCCCGACCAGCACACGGTGCACGCGATCATGTGGCAGGTGATCATCCACGTGTCGTTCCTCGTGTCGGCGCTCGTGATGGCGTGGGTCGACCGCCTGACGACGCACACGCACCCGGCCCATTTCCACGAGACGCACGCGCCCGCAACGTCCCGACCGGCGGCCTGAACCGCCGGCAAACCATTCCCCACTGTCCCCACAGAGTCTCAGCCATGACCGTCATCAAACAGGAAGACCTGATCCAGAGCATCGCGGATTCGCTGCAGTACATCAGCTACTACCACCCGCTCGACTACATCCAGGCCCTCGGCCGCGCGTACGAGCTGGAAGAGAGCCCGGCGGCGAAGGACGCGATCGCGCAGATCCTCACGAACAGCCGCATGTGCGCGGAAGGCCGCCGCCCGATCTGCCAGGACACCGGCATCGTCACGATCTTCGTGAAGGTCGGCATGGACGTGCGCTGGGACGGCGCGACGATGGGCCTCACCGACATGATCAACGAAGGCGTGCGCCGCGGTTACACGCACCCGGACAACGTGCTGCGCGCGTCGATCGTCAACCCGCCGGAAGGCGCCCGCAAGAACACGAAGGACAACACGCCGGCCGTGATCCACTACGAGATCGTGCCGGGCGACAAGGTCGACGTGCAGGTCGCGGCGAAGGGCGGCGGCTCGGAGAACAAATCGAAGTTCGTGATGCTGAACCCGTCCGATTCGATCGTCGACTGGGTACTGAAGACGGTTCCGACGATGGGCGCGGGCTGGTGCCCGCCCGGCATGCTCGGGATCGGCATCGGCGGCACGGCCGAGAAGGCGATGCTGATGGCGAAGGAATCGCTGATGGAGCCGATCGACATCCAGGAAATCATCGCGCGCGGCCCGAAGGACTGGGTCGAGGAACTGCGCGTCGAGCTGCACGAGAAGGTCAACGCGCTCGGTATCGGCGCGCAGGGCCTCGGCGGCCTGGCGACCGTGCTCGACGTGAAGATCATGGCGGCACCGACGCACGCGGCCTCGAAGCCGGTCGCGCTGATCCCGAACTGCGCGGCCACGCGCCACACGCACTTCGTGCTCGACGGCTCGGGCCCGGCCAAGCTCGAAGCGCCGTCGCTCGACGCCTGGCCGAAGGTCCAGTGGGAACCGAACACGGAAACGAGCAAACGCGTCGACCTGAACACGCTGACGCCGGAAGAAGTCGCCAGCTGGGCGCCGGGCCAGACGCTGCTGCTGTCGGGCAAGATGCTCACCGGCCGCGACGCCGCGCACAAGCGCATCGCCGACATGCTCGCGAAGGGCGAGAAGCTGCCGGTCGACTTCACGAACCGCGTGATCTACTACGTCGGCCCGGTCGATCCGGTGCGTGACGAAGTGGTCGGCCCGGCCGGCCCGACGACGGCCACGCGCATGGACAAGTTCACCGAGACGATGCTCGCGCAGACGGGCCTGATCTCGATGGTCGGCAAGGCCGAGCGCGGCCCGGTCGCGATCGAGGCGATCAAGAAGCACAAGGCTGCGTACCTGATGGCGGTCGGCGGAGCGGCCTACCTCGTGTCGAAGGCGATCCGCGGCGCGAAGGTGCTCGCATTCGAGGACCTCGGCATGGAAGCGATCTACGAATTCGACGTGCAGGACATGCCGGTGACGGTCGCCGTCGATTCGTCGGGTACGTCGGTGCACCAGACCGGCCCGAAGGAGTGGCAGGCGAAGATCGGCAAGATTCCGGTCGCCACCGCTTAAGCGCGCTCGAACGAAAGGCCGGACGGAAGTCCGGCCTTTTTACTTCTCATTCTCATTATTGTGTCCGGCCGGTTGTTCGAGGCTGATTCTCATTACACGCAAAAGGCAGGCCAGACAAGGCTTCGAGGCTTGGCTTTTCCCGTTCGAGCGATTATCGTTCGGTTTCTGAAGCCCCACTGAACAAGGAACAGCCATGCAAGGCGACAAGAAGGTCATCGAATATCTGAACGCCCAACTGAAGAATGAACTCACGGCGATCAACCAGTACTTCCTGCATGCGCGCATGTACAAGCACTGGGGCCTCGAGAAGCTCGGCAAGCACGAGTACGACGAATCGATCGGCGAAATGAAGCACGCCGACTGGCTGATCGAGCGCGTGTTCATGCTCGACGGCCTGCCGAACCTGCAGGACCTGCACAAGCTGCTCGTCGGCGAGGAAACCGAAGAGATCCTGAAGTGCGACCTGAAGCTCGAGCAGATCTCGCAGTCCACCTGCAAGGAAGCGATCGCCTACTGCGAATCGGTTCGCGACTACGTCTCGCGCGAGATCTTCGAAAAGATCCTCGACGACACCGAAGAGCACATCGACTGGCTGGAAACGCAGATCGACCTGATCGGCAAGGTCGGCCTGCAGAACTACCAGCAGACGATGATGGGTTCGCCCGAGTAATCGGTCCCTCTCCCACCTCGACGTCCGCATGACGATGACGAACCAGCCAGCCGCTTCCGGGGTCCGCCCCGCCGCTCCCGTCGGCATCTTCGACTCGGGGCTCGGCGGCCTGTCGGTGCTGCGCGCCGTGCGCGCGCACCTGCCCGGCGAGTCGTTCGTCTACGTCGCCGATTCGCACCACGCGCCGTATGGTCCGCGCGACGAGGCGTTCATCACGGAACGCACGCTGGCCATCGGCGAATGGCTCGCCCGGGAAGGCGCGAAAGCGCTCGTCATCGCGTGCAACACCGCGACGGCGCGCGCGATCGCGGCCATCCGCGAACGCCTGGCGATTCCGCTCGTCGGCGTCGAGCCGGGCATCAAGCCGGCTGCCGCGCTGTCCGCGACCGGCGTCGCGGGTGTCCTCGCCACGCAATCGACGCTGAACAGCCCGCGCTTCCAGGCGCTGCTCGACCGCTACGGCGCCGGCCGTCGCTTCATCTGCCAGCCCGGCCACGGGCTCGTCGAAGCAATCGAACGCGGCGACACGGACTCGCCCGCCCTGCGTGCGTTGCTCGAGCGTTACCTGCAGCCGATGCTCGACGACGGCGCCGATACGCTGGTGCTCGGCTGCACGCATTACCCGTTCTTCACAGACACGATTCGTGACCTTGTTGGCGACCGCCTGACGATCGTCGACACGAGCGATGCGATCGCGCGCCAGCTCGCGCGGGTACTCGACGAACGCGGCCTGCGCGCGCCGGCCGGCACGCAACCCGCGGCGCCCCGCTTCTGCTCGACGAGCGACGGCCTGCAACTGCGCGCCCTCGCGTCGACGCTGCTCGGCCTCGATGCGCCAGTCGAATCCGTCACCATTTCCTCGCCGAACGCGCACGCCTGCGCGGCCGCCTGACGCGGGCCTGCAGGCCCGCCCCTGCCGTCGCTCCGCCGTCCCAGCCGTTTCAAGGGTCCGATGACCTTAAAAAAAGCCCGACCCAGGCTTGTCAACGTCTGCAAAATTAATGATAATAATTCGCATTAACGTTAGCTATCGCAACTCATCATGATCGTCTGCGTGTGCAAGTCTGTTTCCGATCGCAAGATTCGCGCGTCCCTCGCCGAGGGCGTCAACTCTTTCGATGAACTCCAGTTCGAACTCGGCGTGGCCACGTGCTGCGGCAAGTGCGAGGAGTCCGTACGCGACCTCATGGCCGAGCAGGGCGTCTGCGCAAGCCGGTGCGGTGTCGAGCATCACGCTCACCCGATCCCGGTCACGTTCTACGAACGCAAGGCAGCCTGACCGGCGCCGAGCGTGCGCATGCGGCCCAGGCCGCATTTTTTGTCTTGACCGTCAGCAAGCCACCGTCTGCGCGAGCCAGCGGCTTACCTGCCAAGGAGCCTGTCATGGAATTGCTGATCGGATTTGTGACCACCGTTTGCATCTCGCTGCTGATCTTCCGCAAGTGATGCCGATTCACCCGCCGCGCCCCGGGTGCGACATCGTTCTTTCAAGCTAACATGCAGGCTTCGCATCTCGCTCCTGCCGGCGCCATGCCGGCTGCACCACGTATGAATCCCCGAGTGATCGTCGTCGCGGTCGGTGTGCTTGCCGCACACGCGATCATGCTGACGGCCGCCTGGCTCCATCGCAACGCGCCGCCGCCGAAATCGGTCGAGGTGCAAACGATCACCGCCCAGCTCATCACGCCTGCACCGATCGCGCAGCAGGTTGCGGCCGAATCGATTCCTCAGCCGGCGCCGCCGAAGCCCGTGCCGCGCGTGAAGCCGAAGGTCGAGCCGAAGCCGGTGCAGAAAGCGGCGAAGCCGACGCCCCAGCCGGTTGCGCAATCGCCGGCACCGTCGCCGACACCCGCGCCTGCCGCCGATCCGACGCCCGCGCCTGCCGCGCCCGCCCCTGCCGCGCCGGCCGCTACACCCAGCCCGGCACGCGAAACGATGCAGGTCAGCGCGCCGAAGAACGTGCCGACGCTCCAATGCAACTTCGTGAAGCCCGACTACCCGTCGATGTCGCGCCGCCGCGGCGAATCGGGCACGGCCTACGTTCACTTCGTCGTCGGCGTGACCGGCAAGATCGAAAGCATCGATCTGCAGAAGAGCAGCGGCTACCCGCGCCTCGACGATGCCGCACTCGACGCGATGCGCTCGACCACCTGCCGTCCGTACATCGAGAACGGCCAGGCGATCCGCGCCGCCCGCACACAGCCCTACAGCTTCGGGCTCACCGACTAACCTGCCTCATCCGGAAGATTCAAAGGAAACAAGAAAATGCAAAGCTACGGTATCGCCCACGTCTGGGCGCAAGGTGATTTCGTCACGCGCGCCATCGCGATCACGCTGCTCGTGATGTCGGTCCTGTCGTGGATCGTGATCGTCATCAAGGGCTGGAACGTGATCCGCCTGAACCGCCTCACGAAGAATGCCGAACAGGCATTCTGGCATTCGGACGATTTCGACGACGGCATCAAGAAGCTCGGCCTCGCCGCATCGACGCCGAACGACAACCCGTTCCTCGCACTCGCGCTGTCGGGCAAGGAAGCCGCCGACCATCACCATCAGACGCAACCGCACCTGCACGACCGCATGGACGTGTCGGACTGGGTCACGCGCTGCCTGAAGGACACGATGGACGAAGGCATCTCGCGCATGCAGAGCGGCCTCGCGATCCTCGCATCGATCGGCAGCACAGCACCGTTCGTCGGCCTGTTCGGCACGGTCTGGGGCATCTACCACGCACTGCTCGCCATTGGCGCGACCGGCCAGACATCGATCGACCAGGTTGCAGGCCCGGTCGGCGAATCGCTGATCATGACGGCCTTCGGCCTGTTCGTCGCGATTCCGGCGGTGCTCGGCTACAACGCGCTGACCCGCGCGAACAAGGGCGTCGTCAGCAAACTGCGTCGCTTTGCGCACGGCCTGCACGCGTACTTCGTGACGGGCGCGAGCCTCGCGTCGTCGTCGACCCGCGACGGCCTGCGTCTCGCGACGCGCGCCGCCAGCTGAGACGAGGTGAACCATGGCCATGAACACCGGTTTCAGCGACGATGACGACGATGCAGTGATGAGCGAGATCAACATGACGCCGCTCGTCGACGTCATGCTCGTACTCCTGATCATTTTCCTCGTGACGATCCCGGCGATGCAGCATGCGGTGAAGATCGACCTGCCGCACGCCAGCAGCCAGCCCGTCGACGAAAAGCCGCAGACGGTCGACGTCGCGATCCAGGGCGACGGCACGATCCTGTGGGACGACCATACGGTCACGCGCGAACAGCTGCAGGCACGCATCGCGGAAGCCGCGAAGCGCACGCCGCAGCCCGAGTTGCACCTGCGTGCGGATCGCAAGGTTGCCTATGAGCACGTTGCGGAAGTGATGTCGGATGCGCAGGCAGGCGGCCTGACGAAGCTCGGCTTCGTGACGGAGCCGGGCGCGAAAGCGAAGTAATACGCGCACCTCTTGCGGTCACGCATCGCCGGCCGCACAAAGTAAAAGGCCTTCATCGCCAGATGAAGGCCTTTTTTCATGCGCACGCGGGCGCCTTCGGGCGGCGGGCTCTTTGGCGGTATCGGTTGCGCCTCGAGCAACGCAAATGCGACTCTGCCGTGGTCTGCACGGACTGCGCGTTCTGCCCTATCTGGCTCACAATATATGCGGCCACCTGATTTCGCTCAGAACTTCCTTCACGAAATGGGATTTCAATATAGGCCCGCCCGCGCACGCATTCAAGGTTCCGGCGATTGAAACTTGCGATTGCAGGCGACGCTTCAATGACAAAACAAATTTGCGTCGTCGCGCACGCCGTGTTCAGGTCGCCGAAACATCGGCCGCGGCTTCCTTCTTCGCGCGTTCGGGACAACCGGGCTCCTTGTACGCGCCGTGATCGAGCTTCTCGACCAGGTAGTCGACGAACGCGCGCACGGCAGGCGGCATCCCCTGCCGCGACACGAACACCGCATACAGTTGCGGCACCGGCAGCGTCCAGCCCGGCATCACGGGCGACAGCTGCCCCGCACGCAGCGCGTTGCCGTACATCATCTCCGGCAGCGCCGCGATGCCGAGGCCGTCGAGCACGGCCTCGCGGATCGTCATCAGGTCGGCCGTCACGAGGCGCGGGTCATGCTCGTGCACGTGGCGCGTCCCGTCCGGCGCGATCAGGTTGAATACGTGCCGCCCGTCGACGCTCGGCGTATCGAGCGTCTCGAAGCCGGTCAGGTCGTCCGGTACCAGCGGCGGCGCATTCTGGCTCAGCAGGCTCGGCGCACCGACCAGCATCTGCTCGGTGCGCCACAGCGGCCGCACGACGATGTTGGCGTTCTGCGGCGGCTCCGAGCGCACGCGCAGCGCGACGTCGATCGAATCCTCGAACAGGTCGATCACGCGATTGGTCACGCGGACGTGCACCTTCACCTCGGGATAGCGGCGCAGGAATTCGGGCAGGATGCGCGACAGCATCGTCTGCGACAGCGTGACGGGCACGCTGACCCGCACCGAGCCGCGCGGCGACGCGCGCAACTGCTGCACCGCGTTCATCGCGGCCTGCGCTTCGGCCAGCATCGCCTGGCAATGCTGGTAGAACAACTCCCCCGCCTCGGTCAGCGCGAGCTTGCGCGTCGAGCGCTGCAGCAGGCGTACGCCGAGCGCCGCCTCGAGCTCGGTCAGGCGCCGCGACAGGCGCGATTTCGAGATGCCCAGCACGCGTTCCGCGGCCGAGAAACCGCCATGTTCGACGACCTGCGAAAAGTACATCAGGTCGTTCAGGTTATGTGCATCGATATTCATCTCATCGTTCCAATTTCAGAACAATCCATTGCGAACCGCCGCAAATCGAACGGTAAAACGCCCAATATAATAGCGCTGTGTTTCAAAAATAACGCTATTCCGACGATTTCGAGGGCTTCCCCCATGACGACCGCTCGCTCGCTTGACCGTACCTACCCCGCGCTTCGCACGACCGAAGGCGGCGGGTTCGTGGTTCACCGTCCGTTCCCGACCCGGCTGCTGATGGACTTCGATCCGTTCCTGTTGCTCGACGAGATGGGCCCCGTCGACTACGCGCCCGGCGAGGCCGTGGGTGCGCCCGACCATCCGCATCGCGGCTTCGAGACCGTGACGTATGCGCTCGACGGCCGCTTCCGCCATCGCGACTCGTCCGGCCATGCGGGCACGCTCGGCCCCGGCGACGTGCAGTGGATGACGGCCGGCGCCGGTGTCGTGCACAGCGAGATGCCCGACCCCGCGTTCGCGCAGACGGGTGGCCGCGCGCACGGCTTCCAGCTGTGGGTCAACCTGCCGCGCCGCGACAAGATGATCGCGCCGCGCTACCAGGAGATCCCGGCCGAACGCATCCCGACCGCGACGTCGCCGGATGGCCGCGCACGCGTGCGCGTGATCGCCGGCGAAGCGTTCGGCGTCCAGGCAGCGATCGAGACACGCACGCCGATCCTCTACCAGCATTTCACGCTCGAGCCCGGCGCAACGGTCACGCAGCCCGTGCCCGCCGGTTATCGCGTGTTTGCCTATCCGATCGACGGAACGGGCCTCTACGGGCCCGACAGGCAGGCTGTCGACGCCCGGCACATGATCGTCTACAGCGACGATGGCGACACGGTCGCGTTCGCCGCCGGCGACACGCCGCTCGACCTGCTGCTGATCGGCGGCGTGCCGCTCAACGAGCCGATCGTCCGCTACGGCCCGTTCGTGATGAATACCGAGGAAGAGATCCGGCAGGCCGTCGTCGACTACCAGACAGGCCGCATGGGCCGCATCGAAGCATGACGCGCGACCGGGGGCGGCAGGTGCCGCGAAACGCGTGATTTTGCGTCACAATGACTTCTTGAACCATGTGGCCACCCGCCACCAGAAGGAACCCGTCCCCTTGAACTTCGAACATCTGATCCAGATCAACGCCGACGATCCGGCCGTGCCGACCCTCACCCGCGACCAGCTTTGGGAGGGCCTCGTGCTGCGCGCCGAACAGCCGCAACTGTTCGTGCTCGGCCTCGACAGCTGCGTCGTCCTCGAACGGACGGACACGACGCTCGAACGTGAACTGCACTACGGCCATGCGACCGTGCGCGATCACGTCACGTTCACGCCGAACCATCAGGTTCGCTACGACATCCGTGCGGCCGATGGCGAGATCGGCGGCTCGCTGACGATGACGATCGAGGAGCGCGACGACCACGAGCTGTTCCTGCGCTTCGAGTACCGCACGACGCTGACCGTCACCGACGACAGCGAGGATGCGCGGCAGACGCACGGGATCGTCAAGGAGGCCTATCGCACGTCGGATATCGACACGGTCCGCCTGATCCGCGAATACGCGCAGGGCCGCAAGGACCCCGACCCGTTGCACTGACGCCGGCGGCGGCCTGCCGGCCGCCCTTTGATTCAGGCTATCAGGTTTGATGTTCCGATCGATAAAGAGTTTTTGTAAATGGGAATAGTTATCATTTAGAATTCATTCCATCGTATCGACAGTCACCGATCAAACCGAATGACCGACACCATGCGCCCGACCACGCTGACCCTGCGCCGCACGGCGGGACCCGCAGCCAGCAGCCGCCAGAAGACGGCAGCGGTCACCACGCCGGCGAAACCCGCCGGCAACCGCGATGCAGGCACGCGGGTCGTGAACAGCGACACGCTGCTGCAAGGCCACAGCCACATCAGCATCGCGCATAACGGAGAGACGTATCAGTTGCGCGCCACGCGGCTCGGCAAACTGATCCTGACGAAGTAAGACAGAGTATTGTGGGGACCACCTCCCTGAGAGGTGTTGGGCAGTAGCCAGCGTAACGGCTTGCACGCGAGATCTAGACCCCTTCGTGCAAACACACTCAAGCAGCCGTTGCAGCAAGCCAAGCCACTTTTTTTGGTTCTCGCACCAGGTAGATAAAAAGCGGCACGTCGAAGGACGTGCCGCTTTTTCATTTGCGCGGTCGATGCAGAAGGCATGCTGCTCACCTGCGTCGATGCACTGCTGCATGCGGCCGAAGCCGCACGCGAAACACGTCAGAAACCCCAGAACATCAGCCACCACGCGCTATCGACGACGGCCAATCCGGCGGCGAACCAGGCGAATGCCGCGACCCGGCGCGGCCACGCCGCATAACGCCCCGTCACTTTCCACGCGAGCCATGCGCTCCATGTGTTGGCGCCGACCAGGATCGCGATGCGCACATCGGTCGCCCAGCCGAGCGGTACATGCTCGGCGCGCAGCAGCGACAGCGTCGTGGCCGACAGGCCGAGGAACACACCCGCGCCCGCGATCGGGATCAGTGCCTGCGCAAGGTGATGCAGCCGCACGCGATCGAAGCGGCCGAGCATCAGCGTGGCGCCGGCCAGCAACGCCAGCAGCGCCGTGCCGTACACGAGCCCCGTGCCGACGATGTAGCTGACGACCAGCCCGCCGTCGAGCCAGGAGAACACGTCGTTGCGATCCGGATAGTGCGTGAGCAGGAACCACGGTGCATTGGTTTCGAGCGGCCACGTGATGTCGCGGTCGATCAGCCAGCCTGCAAGCCACTGCTTGATCTGCACAAACCACGGGCTGACGGTCCAGTGGAATGCGCCGATCGCAACGCCGAGCAGGCCGTACAGGATCAGCGCGGTGTCCCACGGGTTCGCCTGCTGCGCACCGAGGTTCACGACTTCGTCGGACGGCGAGCGCAGCGACAGCGAGATCGCGTCGCGATGCCCGCTGCAGCGGCCGCACATATGGCAATCCGCCGCGCCCTTCATGTTGCGCAACGGCACGAGCGGCGCACAGT
The DNA here is from genome assembly GCF_003853705.1 of Burkholderia sp. Bp8992. GTDB lineage: Bacteria > Pseudomonadota > Gammaproteobacteria > Burkholderiales > Burkholderiaceae > Burkholderia. Next base: position 12,026 of record NZ_QTQI01000053.1, read on the forward strand.
TGATCGGAATCACGCGATGGCCGTGCTCGCCGTTCTTGTACGAACGCCGCCACGCATCCTCGTCAACTTTGTAGCGCATCGGCGCGAGCCGCGCGAGCAGCCCGAACACGCCGTTCACAGGGCACAGGTACTTGCACCATACGCGCTTCTCGCGGCCGTACAGCAAACCGATCACGATCGCGCCGACGGTCGAGCCGCCGAGCACGAACAGCACCGCGAGCGGGTACTGGTACACGCTCACCATCTGCCCGTAGATCGTCGTGATCCCGAACGCGACGAACGGCCAGCCGCCCCACCGGATCCAGCGCGGAATCGGCCCGCCGCGGCCGAACTTGCTCGCGTACTCGGTGAGCGCGCCTTCCGGGCACAGCACGCCGCACCAAACGCGGCCGAGCATCACCATCGACAGCAGTACGAACGGCCACCAGATGCCCCAGAACGCGAACTGCGCGATCAGCGTGAGGTTGTTCCACAGATGCGCGGAATCGTCCGGCAGCGGCAATACCGCCGGCACGATGATCAGGAACGCGTAGACCGCGACGACGATCCACTGGATGCCGCGGATCAGCGCGCCGTGGCGCTGCATCCACTGGCCGGCCTGTGCGAGCCAGCCCGGCTTGGCTGCGGCGACCACGCTCATGCCGCGCGGCCCGCAGCGACGGCCGGACGACGGCTCGCGCGCTTCATCAGCAGCCAGACGACGGCCCAGTACACCGCATAGGCGACCAGGTTGGTCAGTGCCGGGTGCGCACGATAGCCGGTCAGCGTCGCGACGAGCGAGCCGAACGTGCCCGAGTCATCGAGGATCGCGGAGGTATCCCACACCTGCGAGATACCGAGCGGCAGGATTTCCTTGTCGATCAGCTTGTCGACGCCGGTCTGGAACAGGCCCGCGCCGAGGAACAGCAGCATCACTTCGGTGACGCGGAAGAAATGCCGCCACGAGAAGTACTTGCCGCCGAGCTGCAGCAGATAGAACGTGAAGAACGCCAGGCCGAGACCGATCAGGACCGCGAGCATCTGGCTGCCGTCGACGTGGCCCGACTGGCCGAACCCGAGGCCGTACAGGAAGATCACCGTCTCGCTGCCTTCGCGGGCGATCGCGAGCGCGACCAGCACGGCGACGCCCCACCAGTTCGAATCGCGCGTGCTCTGCTGCAGCGATTGCTCCATGTCGCGCTTGAGCGTGCGGCCGTGCCGCCGCATCCACAGCACCATCTGCACGATCAGCACGCATGCGATCAGCACCATCGCGGTCTGGAAGTAGTCCTGCGCGTCGCCGGACAGCACTTCGGTGAAACCGACCAGCGCGGCGCCGAGGCCCACGGCCATCAACAAGCCGACACCGACGCCGGCCCACAGGAAAGGCAGGCCGCGGCGCGCGTCGTCATCGCCGTTTTTCAGCCATGCATAGAGAATGCCGACGACGAGCAGCGCTTCGACGCTCTCCCGCCAGACGATGAACAAGATCTGACCCATCGAAACCTCCTGACGCGCGGGGCAAGGGACTTGTGCGCCCGCACGCAGATAAAACGCGTTACTTCGCGACGATCACGCCCTGTGCCTGCTGGTGGAAATCGTCGAAAAACTTGTATTCGCCCGGCGACAGCGGAGCGACGACCACGAACGAATCGGCGCCCGGTGCGAGCACCTTCTCCTTGCGCAACTGCACGCTCTCGAATTCGGCGGCGCCCTTGCCGGTGTTCTTGATCTCGATCTTGAAACGCTGGCCGGCCGGCACTTCGATGCGGGCGGGATTCAGCTTGCCGTCCGTCATCTCGAGCTTGAACGTCGGCAGGTCGGCAGCGTATGCCGCGCCGGCGAGCCACAGCGCAGCGGCTGCGGCAACGATTTTCTGGGGAATTTTCATTCTGGGTTCTCTACGCCGACGGCGCGCCGAAGCGCGCCGTTCGTGATGCCACCGATCAGTAACCGCCCTTCTTGCCGATGCCGGCGAACGGGAAGTCGTACTCGAGCGTAACGGGCTTGAACCACGCGCCCACGCCCGTTTCCTTGTCGACGTGGCGGCCGAAGGCCATGTGGCCGGACTGCATCGGCGGCTTGACGACCATCGTCAGGTGATACTTGCCCGGGCCGTTCAGCTTCACGTTGTCGCCGTAGTGCGGGCCGTCGCTCGCGACCATGCCCATCAGGTCGCCTTCCGCCTTCCACTTCGTGTCGCCCTGCTTCGTCAGCTTGTACGTGACCTGCAGGTACGGCATCCAGTCGCCTTCCGCGAAACCCGTCGGGTTGTTCTTGACCGCATGGATGTCGGCCTCGAGGTGGATGTCGGAATCCGACGCCTTGCGCATCATCCCTTCCGGGTCCATCGTGATCGGCTGCAGGTACACCGCGCCGATTTCCATGCCGCCCTGGATCTGCTGCTTGCCGATCGGATATTCGGCAGCCGAGGCCGACATCGCGGCAAGCGCCGCTGCTACCGCAACCGTCGTGCGGATGAACGAAGAACCCAACATGGACACTCCTTGTTATTTGTCTGACTATCTTGACGACACGCGGGCCGCCGCCGGGGCCGCCCGCTGGAAACACTAACGCGACCAAGAACGTTAATGCGAACAATTCTCAATAATTGCGAAGTTTAGCACCGAACCCGTTTCGGAACAAACGAATAGCCGCGTAAACCCCTGATCCGACAAGGCTTACAGACTCGTTACCAACAGGTTTCCGTGACGCTTGGAAAGATTTACCGGCCGCCGCTGATGTGATCGCCGACGTTCGCGCCGAACACGCGCTCGCGCAGCACGGCAAGCTGGTCGCGCGTCGCGGCGGCCTTCTCGAACTCGAGGTTCTTCGCGTAGTCGGCCATCTGCTTCTCGAGACGCTTGATTTCCTTCGCGAGCTGCTTTTCCGACATGTCCTCGAATTTCGCGCGCTGTTGCGCCTCCTTCAACTCCGCACGCGCTTCGTCCGCGTTGTAGACGCCGTCGATGATGTCCTTGATGCGCTTCACGACGCCGCGCGGCGTGATGCCCATCTTTTCGTTGTAGGCCATCTGCTTCGCACGGCGCCGCTCGGTTTCGCCGATCGCGCGCGTCATCGAATCGGTCATGTTGTCCGCGTAGAGGATCGCCTTGCCGTTCACGTTCCGCGCGGCCCGGCCGATCGTCTGGATCAGCGAGCGCTCGGCGCGCAGGAAGCCTTCCTTGTCCGCGTCGAGGATCGCGACGAGCGACACTTCCGGAATGTCGAGACCTTCTCGCAGCAGGTTGATCCCGACCAGCACGTCGAACGTGCCGAGCCGCAGGTCGCGGATGATCTCGACGCGCTCGACCGTGTCGATGTCGCTGTGCAGGTAGCGCACCTTGACGCCGTGGTCGGCCAGGAACTCGGTGAGCTGCTCGGCCATGCGCTTGGTCAGCACGGTGATCAGCACGCGCTCGCCGGCCTTCACGCGCGCGTTGATCTCGGTCAGCACGTCGTCGACCTGCGAGCTCGCCGGACGCACTTCGATCTCCGGATCGACGAGGCCCGTCGGCCGCACGACCTGCTCGGCGATCTGCCCCGTCACGCGCTTCTCATAGTCGGCCGGCGTGGCCGACACGAACACGACCTGGCGCATCTTGCGTTCGAACTCGGGGAACTTCAGCGGCCGGTTGTCGAGCGCCGACGGCAGGCGGAACCCGTAATTGACGAGGTTTTCCTTGCGCGCGCGGTCGCCGTTGTACATGCCGTTCAGCTGGCCGATCAGCACGTGCGATTCGTCGAGCAGCATCAGCGCGTCGGGCGGCAGGTAGTCGACGAGCGTCGGCGGCGGATCGCCGGGCGCCGCCCCCGAGAAATGCCGCGAGTAGTTCTCGATACCCTTGCAGAAGCCGAGCTCCTGCAGCATCTCGAGATCGAAACGCGTGCGCTGTTCGAGACGCTGCGCCTCGACGAGCTTGCCGTCGCGGTGGAAGAACTCGAGGCGTTCGCGCAACTCGTCCTTGATCGTCTCGACCGCCCGCATCACGGTGTCGCGCGGCGTCACGTAGTGCGACGACGGATACACGGTGAAGCGCGGAATCTTCTGCCGCACGCGCCCCGTCAGCGGGTCGAACAGGTGCAGCGTCTCGACCTCGTCGTCGAACAGCTCGACGCGCACGGCCATCTCCGCATGTTCGGCCGGGAAGATGTCGATCGTGTCGCCGCGCACGCGGAACGTGCCGCGCTGGAAATCCTGCTCGTTGCGCGTGTACTGCATCGCGATCAGCCGCGCGATCACGTCGCGCTGGCCGAGCTTGTCGCCGGTGCGCAGCGTCAGGATCATCTGGTGGTATTCGGACGGGTTGCCGATACCGTAGATCGCCGACACCGTTGCAACGATCACCACGTCGCGGCGCTCCATCAGGCTCTTCGTCGCCGACAGCCGCATCTGCTCGATGTGCTCGTTGATCGACGAATCCTTCTCGATGAACAGGTCGCGCTGCGGCACATAGGCCTCAGGCTGGTAGTAGTCGTAGTACGAGACGAAGTACTCGACCGCGTTGCGCGGGAAGAACTCGCGGAACTCCGCATAGAGCTGCGCCGCGAGCGTCTTGTTCGGCGCGAACACGATCGCCGGGCGGCCGAGCCGCGCGATCGTGTTGGCCATCGTGAAGGTCTTGCCCGACCCCGTCACGCCGAGCAGCGTCTGGAACGACAGGCCGTCCTCGACCCCTTCGACGAGCGTCTCGATCGCGGTCGGCTGGTCGCCGGCGGGCAGATACGGCTGGTACAGCTGGAACGGCGACCCTTCGAAGGTGACGAATTTGGATTCGTCGAGCGCGTCGCCGACTTCGGCATGATGTTCGGACATGGAATGCGGCCGGAGCAAGGGCAAAGAAAGCATTCTAGCGCTTCGCGGCGTCGCGAACTGCTGTCGGCTCCTGACGCGCGGCGTCCGGCCGAAATCGCGCTTCGCCGCCGAATCGCCCGCCCCCACCAGCCCGAATTCGCTACAATGTCAGGCTGCTGCGCTTTTCGGCGTCGCGCCGTTGGCGCGCGGTCCGCTGCGCCCGCCCCGCCGGCTGAAAGCCTGACCCTCTTTTCACTACTGCCGAATCATCATGTCGCTCTTCTCCGCTGTCCAGCTTGCTCCCCGCGACCCGATCCTGGGCCTGAACGAAGCCTTCAACGCCGATGCGCGTCCGACCAAGGTCAACCTCGGTGTCGGTGTGTACACGAACGAAGACGGCAAGATTCCGCTGCTGCGCGCCGTTCGCGACGCGGAGAAGGCGCGTGTCGAGGCCGGCCTGCCGCGCGGCTACCTGCCGATCGACGGGATTGCCGCCTACGATGCGGCCGTGCAGAAGCTGCTGCTCGGCAACGATTCGCCGCTGATCGCAGCGGGCCGCGTGGTCACGGCCCAGGCCCTGGGCGGCACGGGCGCGCTGAAGATCGGCGCGGATTTCCTGCGCACCCTGAATCCGAACGTGAAGGTCGCGATCAGCGATCCGAGCTGGGAAAACCACCGCGCGCTGTTCGAAGCAGCCGGTTTCGAAGTCGTCGCGTACCCGTACTACGACGCGGCCACCAACGGCGTGAACTTCGAAGGCATGCTGTCGGCGCTGAACGGCTACGAAGCCGGCACGGTCGTCGTGCTGCATGCGTGCTGCCACAACCCGACCGGCGTGGACCTGACCGAAGCGCAATGGCAACAGGTCGTCGACGTCGTGAAGGCACGCAACCTCGTGCCGTTCCTCGACATGGCGTACCAGGGCTTCGGCGAGAACATCGAAGCAGATGCCGCCGCCGTTCGCCTGTTTGCCGCGGCCGACCTGAACGCATTCGTGTCGTCGTCGTTCTCGAAGTCGTTCTCGCTGTACGGCGAGCGCGTCGGCGCGCTGTCGATCATCACGTCGAGCAAGGAAGAAGCGACGCGCGTGCTGTCGCAACTGAAGCGCGTGATCCGCACGAACTACTCGAACCCGCCGACCCATGGCGGCGCCGTCGTCGCAGCCGTGCTCGCGTCGCCGGAACTGCACGCTTCGTGGGTACAGGAACTCGGTGAAATGCGCGATCGCATCCGCGCGATGCGTAACGGTCTCGTCGAGCGCCTGAAGGCAAGCGGCGTCGATCGCGACTTCAGCTTCATCAACGCGCAGCGCGGGATGTTCTCGTATTCGGGCCTGACCTCGGCGCAAGTCGATCGCCTGCGCGACGAGTTCGGCATCTATGCGGTCGGCACGGGCCGGATCTGCGTCGCCGCGCTGAACACGCGCAACCTCGACGTGGTCGCCAACGCGGTCGCAGCCGTCCTGAAGTAAGGCGGCGGCGGGCGGCCGCCATCGCGGCCCCGCCCTGCCGAAATGAAAAACGCGCTCCTCGGAGCGCGTTTTTTATTCCCGTCCGCCGGCGGGCAGCGACGCCGCCCGCACCGCGTTACTGCATGAACCAGCCGTGGCTGACGACGACCGACTGGCCCGTGAGCGCGGCGCTCGGGAACGCCGACAGGAACAGCACCGTCTGCGCGACGTCCTGCACCGTCGTGA
>NZ_QTQI01000054.1 GCF_003853705.1 Burkholderia sp. Bp8992
ACCAGTGTCGTCGAGGGCATCAACAACACCATCAAGGTCATCAAGCGTCGGGCTTACGGGTACCGCGACGAGGAATATTTCTTCCTCAAAATCCGTGCCGCGTTCCCCGGTAATCCGCGATGAACCCAAAAAAAGCCCGGCCCGCATCAATGCGGGCCGGGCCTTGACGGAATGCGTGCTGCTTACAGCGCGCCGCCTTGCGCCGACGCCGAACCCTTCACGCCGACCGATGCGCCGCCCTGCACTGCGTTCGTCGTGCCTTCGAGCGCCTCGCCGGCCTTCGCCTTCGCGCCGCCTGCAACATCGCCTGCCGTCGACATCGCGCCTTGCGCGTGGCTCTTCGCCGAACCCGCGACGTGCTTCACGTGCGACTTCGTCGAGTGGACGGCCGATGCCGCCGCATCCTTCGCCGTGCCCGCTGCCGAACCGACTGCCTGCGTCGCGCCGCCGACCGCATTGCCGGCTGCCGAGCCGACGCCGCCAACCGTCTTGCCGACACCGTTCAGCGCGCCGCCGACGACGTTGCCTGCGCCCGAACCCGAGCCCACCGCGTCCGCGCCGGCACCAGCCTGCACGCCCACGCCGCCGCCGAGCAGCGGCGTCTGGACCTGTGCGCCGACGCCGGCAGAACCCTGTGCGCCGGTCTGGGCCGTCTGTGCAAATGCAGCCGAAGTGGCCATCGCCGTCAGAGCGGCACCCAGCAGAATCGTACGAATCTTGTTCATGGTCATTCTCCAAAGACGTTGTTGCTGCGGGCCGCCTTCGTGCGGCTTGTCGCATGCCTTGCCGCGAAGTGCGGCAGGTGGAGCTAATGTAGCCGCGCCGATGCGCAAAACGATTGAATTGCGGGGACTGTTACTTCGGTTGCAAATGCTGACGATTGACTCACACTGTTTGACAATCGGGGGCTTGCGGCGGGACGGCCAACGTATTTGCCGGCGAACGGGTGCGGGCGCCGCGATGGTGATTCGCCCGATCGTCGCGTATCGGACGATCCGGCAGGCGAATCCGCCGGCTGAGAAGCCAAGCGATTTCATCAGCATTCCGAAGGATGCGCGTTGCCTGGCCATCCAAGCGGCCTCGCCATGAAACACGGCCCCGACTGCCTGTCGGCAGACCGGGGCCGTGCGCGTTCCTCCCGATTACGGCCGGAACGTATCGCCGAGCACGACACCTTCGCGACGCGGATCGGTGCCGCCCTGCAACGCCGGCGACTGGCCGACCGTCACGCGCATCACCGTATTGACGCCGCTCGCCTGCGCGGACGTCGACACCTTGTGCCCGAGCGCGAGCAGCCCCGTGATCAGCGGATCGTTCGCACCGTTGTTCGCCGTGTTGACGTTCGGATGCTCGCCGCCGATCGTGGTCGTCGGGCTGTTGCTCGCGCCGAAATCGACGAGCCCCGCGGACTGCTGCGCGTCGAGCCCCCAGTCGAGCGCGCCGACGAGCGTCTTGACCACGTATTGCGGAATCGTGCCGCCGCCCGGCGAACCGGTCGCCATCACGAAGTCGCCGCGCGAGCCGTCGGCGGCCTGCCCGAACACGATCGTCGGTGCCATCGAGCTGCGCGGCCGCTTGCCCGGCTGCAGCCGGTTCGCCACCGGATTGCCGGACGTGTCGACCGGGTTCGCGGAGAAGTCGGTCAGCTGGTTGTTCAGCAGGAAGCCGTTGGTCATGTGGAACGAACCCATGCTCGACTCGACCGTCGTCGTCGCGCTCAGCACGTTGCCGTCACCGTCGACGATCGTGAACTGGTTCGTGCCGTGCTCGATCAGCGTCGTGTCGACACCGAGCGGCACCGCGCCGAGATTTCCCGGCTGCGCGGTGCCCATGCTCCTGGTCGTGTCGATCAGCGCCGCGCGCGATTTCAGGTACGGCTTGTTCAGCAGCGTGTCCCACGTGCCGCCCGGCAGCGGCACGAAATCCGTATCGGCCACGTACTTGTCGCGGTCGGCATAGGCGAGCCGCTCGGCTTCGGTGACGAGGTGCACGCCCGCGACGGTCGGCTTGCCGCCTTCGAGATCGATCGCGGTCGGCTTCAGCGGCTTCAGGTCGAAGTTCTCGAGAATGCCGAGCGCCGACGCGACCGCGATGCCGCCGGACGACGGCGGCGGCATCCCGCACACCCAGTAGCTGCGATAGGTCGTGCACACGGGTTCGCGGCGCTTCGCCCGATACGCGGCGAGATCCGCGACGGTCGTCTTGCCCGGCGTGAGCGTCGAGCCGTCGGCGCCCTTCGTCACCGCGATCTTCGCGACGATGTCCTGCGCGATCTGCCCGGTGTACAGCGCATTGGCGCCCGACTGCGCCATCAGCGTCAGCGTATGCGCGTAGGCAGGATTCTTCAGCACGGTGCCGAGCGTCTTCGGTGAACCGTCGGCGTTCAGGAAGTACGCGGCGGCCTCGGGGTCGCGCTTCAGGTTCGTGGCGTTCGCCGCGATCGCGTCGGCAAGCCGGCCGCCGATCGGGAAGCCGTTGGTCGCGAGCGTGATCGCATCGCCGAACAGGTTCTGCCACGGCAGGCGGCCGTGATCCTGCTGCAGCGCCTCGATGAGCCGCGGCACGCCGATCGTGCCGATCGAGCGGCCGCTCGCGCGCGCGTTCGGCAGCGGCGCCGAATGGTCGGTCGTGTCGTCGACGTAGCGCAGGTAGTTCTCCGTCGCCGCGGCCGGCGCGGTTTCGCGGCCGTCGTAGGCCTGCAGCGTCTTGCCGCGCGCATCGTAGTAGAGCAGCACGCCGCCCGATCCGAGGCCCGTCGCCTCGGGCACCGTCAGGCCGAGCACGGCCTGCACGGCAACGGCCGCATCGGCGGCCGTGCCGCCTTTCTTCAGCACCGCGCAGCCGGCCGCGCTCGCGTACGCATTCGACGTGGCCACCAGGTAGGTCTTCGCATGGACGGGCTTCATCCCGGTGCGATAGCCCGACGACGCTTCCGGCAGCGACGGATCGCCCGGCTGGTTCGAACCGACCACGACCGTCGCGCCGCTGTTGTCGACCGCGAGGCAGCTCGCGTCGGTGGAAGGTGTCGTGGCGGGGCCCGCGTCGCGCTCGACGTCGCCGCCGCATGCGGTCAGCAGCGCAGCCGCGAGCAACATGGATGCATACGGAAAAATCGCTGTTCTGTTCATTGTCTGTCGATGTTCTTCTGGCTCGTTGCGATGGGCATCACGCTGCATGCGCCCCCCTCGGTGCATGGGCAACACGTTCGATAGTCCCATGAACAAAATTTCTTCCGCAACAGGGAAGTGACGTCATATAGCCGGACGTTGCGTGCGCAACGTCGCCCAGTCGGTCTGCGGGTTCGCTTGTTGCACCGCATCGCAATCGAACCGTGCGACCGGCGTCGCTAGCTTGCCGTCCGGCGCCGCTTGCCGGACGCCTTGCCGTCAGGCGCGAAGCCGTGCTCCATCGCTTCGATCGCCTCGGAAAAGAACGACAGAAACATCGTCATCGCGACGGTCGCGCTCATGTCCGCGCGCTGGTAGATGCAGCTGAACGAACGCGCGCCCGCATCGGCGAGCGGCGTCCACGCGAGCCGGCCGGCGGCGACGTCGTCCGCGACGTTCTCGGCGATCAGGAAGCCGACGCCCGCGCCCTCGGCCGCGAGACGCCGCACCATCGACACCGAGGCCGTCTCGACCAGCGGCCGCGCGTTGCGCGGCTGTCGCGCATCGATCTGGTCGAACATCGCGCGCAGCTCCGTGTCGGGTGTCATCAGGATCAGCGGATGGGCGAAGCAGTCGCGCATCCGCACCTTGCCGCCGGGCGACGCCAGCGGATGGCCCGGTGCCGTGACGACACCCAGCGGCTGCGCGAATGCGCGCACCTCGACGACGCCCGCTGCCGTGCGCCGGCGCAGCGCATAACCGATGTCGACCTCGCCCGTCTCGACCCAGCGCACGATGCTCTCGCCGTTCCCCGAGCGCACGCTGTACGTGACGCCCGGGTAGCGCTGCAGCGCGGCGAGGATCGCGTCGGGCACGAGCTTCTCGGCCGTCGATGCGGGCACGGCCAGGTTCACGTGCCCGCGCCGCAGCGCGCGCAAGTCCTCGACCTGCGTCAGCGCGTTGTCGAAGTCGCGCTGGCCGCGCCGCACGGCGGCGATCACGATCTCGCCGGCAAGCGTCAGCTGCATGCCGCGCGGCAGCCGGTCGAACAGCGGCACGCCGACCTGCTCCTCGAGATTGCGGATCTGCTGGTGCACCGCCGCGGCGGTCAGGTGCAGCGCGTCGGCCGCCTTGCGAATCGAGCCGCGTCGTGCAACTTCGTCGAAACAGCGGAATGTCTGCGATATCGAACGCATGAGGGTACCGTTAGATTTTTCCGAACAGGCCGTCAAGAATAATCCGATTTTACTGACCGGCCGGATCGTCTAGATTCCGCTGCATTCCCGTATTCGATTCGAATGGAGACCGCAGTGACCACTGTCGACCAGATTACCCAGCGCCGCCGCGGCGTCGGCCTCATCGCCCACGATCCCGCACTGTCCGCGGGCGGCTATACGCTCATCGCGCCGCAGACGGCCGACGGCAACGTCTATCTCGTCGGCATCGACGGCGAAGTCGTCCATCAGTGGAAAATGCCGGTGCGCCCCGGCCGTCACGCGGTCATCCTTGCGAACGGCAACCTCGGCTACAACGGCAACCATCCGCACTCCGAATCGCGCTACGCGCCGTGGTCGATGTGGCACGGCGGCGACTTCTACGAGGTCACGCCGCAAGGCGAGACGGTGTGGCGCTACGAGGATCCCGCGCATCACCACGATGCGCAGTGGCTGCCGAACGGCAACCTGCTCTACGCCGCGTGCGAGCCGGTCGATGCCGCGTTCGCGCAGCGCGTGCCGGGCGGTACGGCGCATGGCGACGACGAGGTGATGGTTGCGGACGTGATCCGCGAAGTGAACCGCGCCGGACAGATCGTGTGGGAATGGCACGCGCGCGAGCACCTGCGGCCCGAGGATTATCCGATCGCGGCAGGCTTCGGCCGCTATCACTGGCCGCTCGTCAACGGTCTCGCGGTCGATGCGAACGGCCGCGTGCTGATGAGCCTGCGCACGACGTCGGGGATCATCGGCGTGAACCGCGAAACCGGCCATGTCGACCTGCGGATCGGGCCGGACGTCGTGTCGCACCAGCATGCGCCGGTGCCGCTCGCGAACGGCAACATCCTCGCGTTCGACAACGGCAATTTCCGCCATGGCGCGCACGTCGCGTTCTCGCGCGTCGTCGAGATCGATCCCGCGACGCAGCGCGTCGTCTGGTCGTATTCGGACGACGTCGTGAACCTGTTCTATACACCGTTCATGGGCAACGCGCAGCGCTTGCCGAACGGCAACACGCACGTCACCGAATCGTCGACGGGCCGGCTGTTCGAAGTGACGCCGGCCGGCGAAGTCGTGTGGGAGTACATCATTCCGTGGTTCGCCGAATACCCGGACGAAGCCGCGCGCAAGACGGGCCCCGGCCAGCTGAACAGCGTGTTCCAGACGTTCCGCTACAGCGCCGCGCAACTGCCCTGGCTGCGGACCTGACGCGCCGTTCGCCGCTGCATTCCATCATCGTCGCCGTTCGCTTCCGAGGGGCCTGCCGTGTCGCACGATCCGATCTCCCCGCCCGTCGATGCCCGGCTGCCCGCGTGGCAGCTCGCGCTGTTCGGGCTGCAGCACGTGCTGTCGATGGCCGCGTCGCCGATCACTGCCGTCTTCCTCATCGCGAAAATCCTCGCGCTGCCGGCCGACCTGACGGTCCAGCTGATCGGCGCGACGTTCTTCGCGTGCGGCATCGGCACGCTGGTGCAATCGCTCGGCGCCGGCCCGATCGGCGCGCGCATGCCGTTCGTGATGGTGCCCGGCGGCGCACCGACGATGCTGTTCGCCGGCATCGCCGCGCAGTCGGGCCTGCCAACCGCCGCCGGCGCGGCGTTGCTCGCCAGCGCGTTCTACTGGGTGCTGCTGCCCGTGTTCACGCGCTGCCTGCGGCTCTTTCCGCGCATCGTCGTCGGCGCGATGCTGTTGCTCGTGTCGATCAACCTGATCCGGATCTACGCGACGATCGTCGTCGGCCAGCCCGGCTCGGCCGACTTCGCGCAACCGCGCGCGCTGGGCCTCGCGCTCGCGACGATCGTCGCCACCGTCGTCGTCGCAGGCGCGTTCCGCGGCACGCTCGGCCGCCTCGCGGTGCTGATCGGGTTGATGGCCGGCGCAACGCTCGGCTGGGCACTCGACGCGACGCCGGCGCTCGCCGGCGTATGGCAAGGCCCGTGGTTCACGCATCCGGCGTGGCTGCCGTTCGGGATGCCGCGCTTCGACGTGCTGGCCGCGCTGCCGTTGCTGATCTTCACCGCGATCTCGATGGCCGAGGCCACCGCGCAGACGGTTGCGGTCGGCGAAACGTGCGGCAAGGCGATCTCGCTGGCGCGCGACGTGCCGAAGACGATACGCGGCGATGCGCTGGCGTCGCTGGCCGGCGCGCTGTTCGGCACGCCGCTGATCGTGACCAGTGCCGAGAACATCGGCGTCGTGCAGACGACCGGCGTGCGCTCGCGCTACGTGACGGCCGCCGCCGGCGCGATCCTGATCGTCATTGCGCTGTTCGCGCCGCTCGCGCGCCTCGCGTATGCGATTCCGGCGGCCGTGGTCGGCGGCACTGCGCTGGTCGTGTTCGCGATGATCGGCGTGATGGGCATCCGGCTGCTCGCCAGCGTCGACCTGCACGCGCGCGCCAACCAGTACACGCTCGCGGCCGCGCTGGTGGTCGGCCTCGCGCCGATCCTGGTGCCGAACCTGTATCGCCATTTCGGTGCGCCCATGCAGATCGTGCTCGGCAACGGCATGGCGGCCGGGACGCTCGCGGCCATCGCCACGCAACTGGCATTCGCCGCGCTCGCGCGGCTGAGCGGACAGGCGCATGCGGGCGTGACGCCGGCATCTTCAAGCGACGCGTAACGGCGCGCTAGCGGGCAGCGCACTGACACGCCGGTGGCGTCGCGCCCCGGACGTCGGGACGATTGCCTGCGTCACGGTGTCCGGCTATAAATCGTGGATGGACACGAATCGCTGGATTCACGACCCCGTCGGCGCGTTTCGCACGTGGCAGGAAACCGCCGCGACCGGTGCCGGCCGCCGGCCGTTCGCGCCGCGCTCGGTCGTGCAGCACGTCGCGATGTTCGAGCGATTCCTGCGCCACCTGATCGCACACCGTGTGTCGCTGGCCACGTTCGGGCCCGACCACGTCGCGGCCTTCCTGGCGGAGCTCGACCGTACCTGCGCGCCCGGCACGTCGACGCGCGTGCGCTATGCGAAGCTGATCGACCGGCTGGGCCGGCATCTGGTCGACACCGGCGTGCGGACGATCCACCCGGCCGGCCGCACGACGCGCGATCTCGCGTGGCCGGACGGCGAACCGGAACCGTGCTACCTGCCGCCCGACGCCGACGCGGCGCTGCAGCGCCATGTCCAGCCTCGACCGGACGACTCGCCCACCGACTGCAGGAATCGCGCGATCGTCGCGCTGCTGCTTGCAAGCGGCATCACGTCGGCCGAGATTCGTGCGATGCGCTGCGACGCGCCCGATCTCGACGCGCAACCGCCGGCGTTGTCCGTGCCGCGCGACCGTGCACGGCCGGCACGCCGGATCGAACTTGCCGGGTTCGCGCGGGCACCGCTCGCCGCATGGCGCGCACGTTCGGCGGATGCGGCGGCATCGACGTTGCTGTTCCCCGCACCACGCGGCGGTGGCACGATGAACGACATGTTCCTGCTGCTGGTGGTGCGTGACGCGCTCAACGCGATCGGCTTCCATGCGGCGGACATGAGCCCGCGCGTGTTGCGCAACACGTATGCGCGCCGGCAGTTGCTCGCCGGCCATGCGCATGCCGAGGTCAGTGCAATGCTCGGTCTCGTCAGCACGCGAACGGTCACGCGCATCCGGCAGACGCTGCCGCCGGCATCGGCCGCGGATCGCGCTGCGCACGAGCGCTGACCAGCGAGCCCTTTCGCTTCCTGTTCGCTATGCGCCCGGCTTCGACTGGACCAGGCGCAGGATCCGCGTGTCGTACGGCGACTGCATGACTTCCGCGATGCGGATGTCGGACGCGGCCGGATGCAGCGGATTCAACAGGAAGTTGTGCGCGTGCGGCACGACGACGCTCGGCACGCGCAGCAGCGCGCTCGGCTGCGTGTGCAGCCATTCGGTGCCGGCGCTGCGGGTCCAGTCGATGTTCGTCTGCCAGTCGTCCGGTGCATCGCCTTCCGCGATTTCGGCGACATCCACCGAATCGGGCACGTCGATTCGCAGCAACTGGTAGCCGCTCGGCAATTGCGCAACGGTGGCGATTTCGAAATGAACGAGCGTCTCGAGCAGCGCAAGCGCGGGATGTTCGGCGAGATACACGACAGGCTGCCCGGCAAAATGCCAGCGGCCGCCGGCCCGCAACCCGCCGATGCCTTTCAGATCGGCGTAATTGCTGATCCGCCACAGCGTCGTCAAGCGAAGTACCCCTCGTCGATCTGCGTGAGGGCTTCTTCGACGAGCCGCGCGCCGTGCTCGGTGCTCGCCATGTCGAGCGACGTGCGGCCGCCGAAGCGCTGCAGCCCGTTGCGCAGCCACGCCATCGCCTTGTCCTGGTCGCCGAACGTGGCCGTCGCCTGCGCGACGATGCGCGCGAGGCGGATCGCCTTGTCGGATTCCTCCGGCGACAGGCGTTCGTGCGCCTGGCGACGATGGCTCAGCGTGCGGCGTGGAATGATGAAGGCCAGTTCGTCCGATTTCAGCCCGCGCTCCGACAGCCGGTCGATCACCGACACGTCGACGCGCGCGCTCGCCAGCTCGGCGAGATCCGCGCCCGAACGGACACGGATCGCCAGTAGCTGCTCGAGAATCGTGAATTCGGCCTGGCGCGGATGCGCGACACCCGAAGGATGAAAAGCAATGGTGCTCATGACCTCTCTCCGGCAATTTGCCCATTCATTATAGGCGTTTTGCCGGACACTTGTGGACGCGGAGTGGAATGAGCCGCTACGGCCCGTCGGGCGGGGTTACCCGAGCGGTCGAATGCTCCCTTCTGTCTGGCAGCCGGTTATGGTGACCGCGAATCGAAGATTCGCCTTGAAGGGGTATGGCCATCATTCAGTATATAAAATCAACCCAAATGTCTTATGGTTGTCACGTAACAACTCATTTACTGATTCAATTCGCACCACTCGGCGCGGCCACTTACCGACCGTCACGACGGACACACATCGGCGTCTTCTCGTACCGGACGCGCATCCGGCAGGGCAATGCACGCACTCCCATAGGCGGCTACCCTGCCACCTGCAACGCAGCCTGCGCCGCAACGCGCGGTTTATTTCGCCTCGACCGCCCAGCCTCGCCAACGCGGCCGCGATGCTTACCCCATAAGCCGGATCGGTCTCGTGAATAGTGAGTGAATCGAGATTCGCGTTGCATGCACGACCCCGTTCAGTGCCGGGAGCCGTGCGCGATGCCGGGAGCGATCAGCCGGCCCACGCGGACGACCGGATCACGCGACAGAAATTGCCGGCGTGGAAATGCGGATCCTTGTCCGCGATCACGTCGGCCTTCACGTTGCCGAATGTCGTACCAGGCTTGTGCTTGATCCCGTCATAGAACGCCTGAATGATGTCTTCCTTGAAGTGCGGCGTCCGCGGATGCGCACGCACGATGGCCTCACGCTCGACGTCGCTGTATTCCGGATACGTGAGACCCAGCACATCCATCTCGACGCCCGCGGTGACGAGCGCGATCACCGGATGCATGTGCTGTGGAATGCCGGGCGTGGTGTGCAGCGCGATCGAGGTCCACACGACGTCGATATCCCGCTGCGAGATGCCCTTGCCTTTCAGGAAATCACGGGCGGCATTGGCGCCGTCCACTTCGAAGCGCTCGCATGCGCTGCTGTGCTTGTGCGTGAGCCCCATGTCGTGAAACATGCAGCCGCAGTAGAGCAGTTCGGGATCGTACGTAAGCCCGCGACGCTGGCCTGCCAGCGCCGCGAAATAGTAGACGCGGCTCGAATGATGAAACAGCAGCGGCGACGCGGTATCGCGAACGAGCTCCGTGATCTCGCGCGTCATCTGGCTATCGGGAATGGTGATGCCTGCAACGTTCTCAGTCATGATCGACCTCCTTGAAAACACCCCCTGATTCTCCGGAGCCCGATAGTTGTCTTCAATAGACGTACTACGTCGATTCCTGCCATTTCGCGCGACGGACGGACACGATGCCCGCGTGACCGAAAAGACCGCGCAAACAGCCTCCGACATCCCGCCCGATGCGCCATCGGTACCTCTATACTGCTACGCGTCACGTTCGACACAGCACGCATCCGATCATGCCGAAGGTCGTGGGAATTTTTGCCGTTCCGGGCGTTCAACTGCTCGATGTCTCCGCACCGCTCGACGTGTTCGCGCAGGCGAACGCCGAATGCGGGAAGCCGTTCTATACGTTGCGGATCATCGCGAGCGAATCCGGTCCGATCCGCAGTTCGTCCGGTGCACAGCTGCTACCCGACTGGATCGTTCCCGACATCCCGGAGCGCATCGACACGCTGCTGGTTGCCGGCGCGCCGAGCGCGGGCCGCGTCACGCCGCGCACCGATGTCCTCGCGTGGCTCCGATCGGCGGCCGTGCAAAGCAAACGCTACGGCTCGATCTGCACCGGCGCGTTCATCCTCGCCGCCACCGGCCTGCTGAAAGGGCGCCACCTGACCACGCACTGGGCCGCAGCCGATGCGCTGGCCGACGCCTATCCGTCGCTCACCGTCGATGCCGATGCGCTGTACGTGCGCGACGGCAAGCTGCGTACGGGCGCCGGCGTCACGGCCGGGCTCGATCTCGCGCTCGCGCTGGTCGAGGAGGATCTCGGCCGCGAGATCGCACGGCGTGTCGCCGCGCAACTGGTGATGTTCTTCAAGCGTCCGGGCGGCCAGCTCCAGTTCAGCCGCAAGGGCGAGGCGCGCCCCGCCGGGCGCTCCGTACTGCAGGAGGTACAGCGCTGGATCGCGGCGAATCCGGAGCTCGAGCATTCGGTGGCCGGCCTGGCGAAGCATGCGGGCATGAGCCCGCGCCACTTCGCACGGCTGTTCCGCGCGGAAGTCGGCTTGACGCCGGCCGCGTGGGTCGAGGCGACCCGCATCTCGGCGGCCCGCGAGTTGCTCGAGAACGGCCACGACACGCCGAAGCAGGTCGCCGCGAAATGCGGCTTCGCGAATGTCGATACGCTCAGGCGGTCGTTCACCCGGCACGTCGGGATCACGCCGGCCGAGTACCGGAAACGACAGGCGGTGCCTGTCGAGTGATTCGGCAACGCATCGACGATGCCGACCGCGTCATTCACATATTTCGGAATGCGATGTAATCGAGCGTCGCACGGAGGGCAGGCGGTGCGGCGGCATCGAGCCGCGTCGGGCCGGATCAGAAGTCCTCACTAGCGCGTACCGACAGGCGGGCCAGCCGTCCGCCTTGCCCGCAATCGTCAGACGAACCCGCCGCTCACGCGGATCGTATACCCAGTTGCAATAATGATTCACTGGAACGCGTATTTCCGACCGGTAACGCGATCGCTACGATGCAATCAACCGCTGAACGCAACGAGCGAAGCGAGAAATCAATGAAACCGGAGGTCACCATGAAGTCGTTCATCACCGCTGTCGTCGCCGCAACCGCCCTGTCCGCCTCGTACGGCGCATTCGCTCAATCGAACCCGTCGGGCCAGCTGACGCGCGCCCAGGTCCGTGCGGAACTCGTCCAGCTCGAACAGGCCGGCTACAAGCCCGAAGTCTCCGATCAGTATTACCCGCGCGCACTGCAAACCGCCCAGGCTCGCGTGACGAACGCCGATGAAGCCGGCTACGGCGCGCAAGCTGCCGCAGGCGTGCGTGCCGGCCGCGCGGTCGCGGTCAAGCAGGAAGGCCGAGACTCGATCTATTTCGGCCAGTAAGCCGGACCCGCGCCCGCGTATTCCGATACGCGCCGCTCCCGCAACACCCCGCTCCCGTTCATCGGCGCGGGGTGTTTGCTTTTCGGTCGCCTGCTCCGTGCGCCGATCGCATGCGGTGCAGCACCGTTCACGCAGACAGCCGGTGTTTGCGCATAGAATGGCCGCGTGGTCGGCGCCGGCCGACTCGAACGCGAGCGGAACCCCGGCGCCCGGCATGCCCGATCGTCGTCGTGCCCGCTGGCCGGCCCGATGCCGCACTCAGCGCATTTTTCGAAAAGGAGCGGTTTCATGTCTCAAACATCCGGTTCCATGATCACGTTTCGCCGTCCGGACGGCCAGGAACTGCAGGGCTATCTCGCCACGCCGGCAAAGACCGAAGGCGCACCTGCCGTCGTCGTCATCCAGGAATGGTGGGGGCTGAACGACCAGATCCGCGGCGTCGCGGATCGTCTCGCGCGCTGCGGCTACTTCGCACTCGTGCCCGACCTGTATCGCGGCAAGTCGACGGTCGAGGAAGAAGAAGCGCATCACCTGATGACCGGCCTCGATTTCGGCGATGCCGCATCGCAGGACATTCCCGGCGCCGTCACGTATCTCAAGACGCAGGCCTCGCGTGTCGCAATCACGGGCTACTGCATGGGCGGTGCGCTCACGCTGCTGTCGCTGCAGTACGCCGACGCGGACGCGGGCGTCACGTGGTACGGCTTCCCGCCGCTCGACTACATCGATCCGGCGAAGCTCAAGGTGCCGCTGCTGGGCCACTGGGGCACGCAGGATGCATTCTTCGCGATCGACCAGGTCGACGCGCTGGAAAAGAAGCTGACCGATGCGAAGGTCGGTTTCGAATTCCATCGCTATCTCGCGCATCACGCGTTCGCGAACGAAACGGCTGTCGGCCCCGGCCGCATCGCGGGCACTCAGTTCGATCCGGTGTGGTCGCAGATCGCGTGGGATCGCACGCTCACGTTCCTCGGCCGCACGCTGTGGACGAAGCAGGGCTGACGTAGCGTCGCTTTCCTCCTGGATAGCACCGCAAAGGAAAACGCCACGGACCTTCGTCCGTGGCGTTTCCGTTTCCGCGTGCAGCGGGTCGAAGGACCCGCGCGTCAGACCGCGCCTGCCCTTCTCTGCGCTTACCCGTTCGTCGCCGACGCCGCCTTGTCGTAGTCGACCGGTGCATCCGGCGCGCGCGGCGTTTCGCCGGCACGCTGGATCCATCCGCCGCCCAAGGCGCGATACAGGTCGACCAGATTCGTCCAGCGCGCCAGACGCGCGCTGATCAGCGTCTGCTGCGCCGAATACAGGTCCGTCTGCGCAGTCAGCACCGACAGGTAGCTGTCGACGCCGTTCTTGTAGCGCAGGTCCGACAGGTCGAAACGTCGCTGCTGCGCGTGCTCGTTGCGCTCCAGCGCCGCGATCTGCTGGTCGTACGTGCCGCGTGCGGCCAGACCATCCGCCACTTCGCGGAACGCCGACTGGATCGCCTTCTCGTAGTTGGCGATCTCGATACGCTTCTGCACATGCGCGAGGTTCAGGTTCGCGATGTTCTGGCCGCCTTCGAAGATCGGCATCGTGATCTGCGGCGCGAACGACCATGCGGCCGTGCCGGCCTTGAACAGCCCGCCGAGCGTCGGGCTGCCGGTGCCGAACGCGCCAGTCAGCGAGATCTTCGGGAAGAACGCCGCACGGGCCGCACCGATGTTCGCGTTCGCGGCCAGCAGCGTCTGCTCGGCCTGCATCACGTCGGGGCGACGCGTCAGCAGATCCGACGGCAACCCGGCCGGCACGTCCGTCAGCAGGTTCTGCGCGTCGAGCGGCATGCCCGCCGGCAGATCGTCCGGCAGCGGCTCGCCGATCAGCAGCACCAGTGCGTTCAGCGCCTGCGCACGCGCACGGGCCTGCGCCTGCTGGTTCGCGAGCGCCGTCTCGACCACCGTCTGCGCCTGGCGCAACTCGAGCTCGGAGCCCGTACCGTTGTCGAACTGCAGCTTGGTCAGGTCGTACGACGCCTGAGCGGACTTCAGCGTGTCCTCCGTGACCTTCAGCAGGTCGTCGGTCGACAGCAGCGTCAGGTATTGATCGGCCACCTGCGACACCAGCGAGATCTCCGACGCCTGCCGCGCATACGACGTCGACAGGTACTGCGCGAGCGCTTGATCCTTCAGGCTCTGCACGCGGCCGAACAGGTCGAGCTCCCACGACGCCGACAGCCCGACGTTGTAGGTGCGCGAGATCAACGGCCGGCCCGTCTGCGATACACCGGCCGGGAAACGCTGGATGTCGCCCGTGCCCGTACCGTCGAGCGTCGGGAACAACCCTGCGCGCGTGATCTGGTACTGCGCGCGCGCCGCCTCGATGTTCAGCACCGACACGCGCAGGTCGCGGTTGTTCTTCAGCGCGATCTCGATCAGCCGCTGCAGGCGCGGATCGACGAAGAATTCGCGCCAGCCGATGGCGGCCGCCGCCTGGCTGTTCGCGCTGCGCGCGCCGGCAGCGCCCGGCTGCGTCGCATAGACGCCGCCGGCCGGGTACGCCTGCGCGACGGGTGCATCGGGGCGCGTGTAATGCGGCGCCATCGTGCAGCCCGCGGCAAAGAGCGCGACCGCGATTGCAGTCAAAGCATGTTTTTGCATCGTTACTGCCCCTTCGAATCGTGTGCGTCGTCGTGACCGCGCTGCAGGTCAGCCTGCACGAGGCGCCATGCGTCGTCGACGTTTTCCGTCTCGCCGCTGAAGATCGCGCGAACCCGCACGAAGAACATCGGGATCATGAAGATCGCGAGGAACGTCGCCGTGATCATCCCGCCGATCACGCCGGTACCGATCGCGTGCTGGCTGGCCGAACCCGCGCCGTTGCTGATCGCGAGCGGCAGCACGCCGAGCATGAATGCGAGCGACGTCATCAGGATCGGACGCAACCGCAGGCGCGCCGCCTCGATCGCCGCGCGCACCGGCCCCATGTTCCCGGCCGCCTGCAGATCGCGCGCAAACTCGACGATCAGGATCGCGTTCTTCGCGGACAGGCCCACGGTCGTCAGCAGGCCGACCTGGAAGAACACGTCGTTCTCGAGGCCGCGCAACATCGTCGCGAGCAGCGCGCCCACCACGCCGAGCGGCACGACCATGATCACCGAGAACGGAATCGACCAGCTTTCATACAGTGCCGCCAGACACAGGAACACGACGAGGATCGAGATCGCGTACAGGATCGGCGCCTGGGAACCGGACTGGATTTCCTGGAACGACAGGCCCGTCCACGAGTAGCCGATGCCTTCCGGCAGCTTGTTCGCGAGCGTTTCCATCGCGGCCATCGCCTGGCCGGTCGACTTGCCCTCCGCGGCCTGGCCCTGGATCTCGATCGACGACACGCCGTTGTAGCGCTCGAGCTTCGGCGAGCCGTAGATCCAGTGGCCGCTCGAGAACGCGCTGAACGGCACCATCCCGCCCGAACTGTTGCGCACGTACCAGATGTTCATGTCCTCCGGCGTCATCCGGAACGGCGCGTCCGACTGCACGTAGACCTTCTTGATCCGGCCGTCGGTATCGAGGAAGTTGTTCACGTACTGCGACGCCCACGCGATCGAGAACGTCTGGTCGATCGCCGCAGCCGTCACGCCGAGCGCATTCGCCTTCTCTCGATCGATGTCGACCTTGTACTGCGGCGTGTCGTTCAGGCCGTTCGGACGCACGAGCGCGAGCGCGGGATCCTTCGCGGCCATCCCGAGCAACTGGCCGCGCGCGGCCATCAACGCCTCGTGGCCGAGACCGGCGTTGTCCGTCAGCTCGAAGTCGAAGCCGGCGGCCGTGCCGAGTTCGGGAATCGACGGCGGGTTGAACGGAATCACCATCCCGTCCTTGTACGTCGAATAGTGCGCGAAGGTCCGGCCGATCAGCGCCTGCACCTTCTGGTCCGAACGCTGGCGCTGCTCGTACGGTTTCAGCTTCACGAACACGAGGCCCGCGTTCTGGCCGCGGCCCGCAAAGCTGAAGCCGTTGACCGTGAACACCGAGTCCACCACATCCTTCTCCGCGGTCGTCAGGTACGTGTTGATGTTGTCGAGCGTCTTGCCGGTCGTCTCTTGCGTCGAGCCTGACGGCGTCTGCACGATCATGAACATGTAGCCCTGGTCTTCATCGGGCAGGAACGACTTCGGCAGGCGCGTGAACATCACGCCGACCGCGATGAACACGGCCAGGTAGATCACGAGCCAGCGGCCCGAGCGGCGGATCACGTGGTTCACGCCACCCGTGTAGCGATCGCGACTGCGATCGAAAGTCCGGTTGAACCAGCCGAAGAAGCCCTTCTTCTCTTCGTGATGCCCTTGCGGGATCGGCTTGAGGATCGTCGCGCACAGCGCCGGCGTCAGAATCAACGCGACCAGCACCGACAGCACCATCGCCGACACGATCGTCAGCGAGAACTGGCGATAGATCGCGCCGACCGAGCCGCCGGAAAACGCCACCGGCACGAACACCGCCGACAGCACGAGTGCCACGCCGACGAGTGCGCCGGTGATCTGCCCCATCGCCTTGCGGGTCGCCTCCTTCGGCGACAGCCCCTCTTCGGCCATCACGCGCTCGACGTTCTCGACCACCACGATCGCGTCGTCGACCAGCAGGCCGATCGCGAGCACGAGGCCGAACATCGACAGCGTGTTGATCGAGAAGCCAGCGACACCCATGATCGCGAACGTGCCGAGCAGCACGACCGGCACCGCGATCGTCGGGATGATCGTCGCCCGCAGGTTCTGCAGGAACAGGTACATCACGAGGAACACGAGCACGATGCCCTCGATCAGTGTCTTGACCACTTCCTCGATCGACAGGCGCACGAACGGCGTCGTGTCGTACGGGTAGTGGACGACCAGACCGTGCGGGAAGTACTTCGACAGCTCGTCGATCTTGGCCCGCAGCGCCGTCGCGGTCGCCAGCGCGTTCGCACCGGTCGCGAGCTGGATACCGAGGCCGGCCGTCGGCTGCCCCATGTACTTCGTGTCGAACGTGTAGTTTTCCGAACCCAGCGCCGCGCGGCCGACGTCCTTCAGCCGGACCTGCGAGCCGTCCTGGTTGACCTTCAGCAGGATGTTGCCGAACTGCTCGGGCGTGCGCAGCAGCGTCGATTCGGTGATCGTCGCCTGCAGCATCGTGCCCGGCTTCGCCGGCGTGCCGCCGATCTGGCCGCCCGCGATCTGCACGTTCTGCTGCGTGATCGCAGTCGATACGTCGATCGGCGTGAGGCCGTAGTTGGTCAGGCGGGTCGGGTCGAGCCAGATCCGCATCGAGAACTGCGAACCGAGCAGCAGCGTCTGGCCGACGCCGTTCACGCGGCTCAGCGGATCGAGCACGTGCGAGGCCACGTAGTTCGTCAGGTCCTCCTTCGACATCCGGCCGTCCTCGGAGTTGAACGCGAACCACATCAGCCAGTTGCTGCTCGACTTCGTGACCTGCATGCCGAGCTGCTGCACGACCTGCGGCAGGTTCGGTGTCGCGAGCGACAGCTTGTTCTGCACCTGCACCTGCGCGACGTCCGGATTCGTGCCCGGCGAGAAGGTCAGCGTGATCGTCGCGTTGCCCGAATCGTCGCTGGTCGACGACATGTACAGGAAGTTGTCGAGACCGCTCATCTGCTGCTCGATCACCTGTGTCACCGTGTCTTCCACCGTCTTCGCGGAAGCGCCCGGATAGTTCGCCTGGATCTGGATCGTCGGCGGTGCGATCGTCGGATACTGCGCGATCGGCATCTTGAAGATCGATGCGACGCCGGCCAGCATCAGCACGATCGCGATCACCCACGCGAAGATCGGGCGATCGATAAAGAACTTGGCCATGAAACGGACTCCCGGTTATTGCGCGGCCGACGCGGCGGCCGAACTCGCAGCAGCATTGGCGGCGGTACTCGCCGGCGCGGCGTTTGACGGTGTAGCGGAAGCGGCATCCGGCGCCGGTGCGAGCTGCGCCGCGACGGTCTTCACGGTCGCACCCGGACGCACCTTGTCGACGCCCTGCACGATCACGTGATCGCCCGCTTGCAGACCGCCTTCGACGATCCAGTCCTGACCGTACGTGCCGGTCGTCGTCAACGGACGCATCTCGACCTTGTTGGCCGCGGTCACGACCAGTGCGGTCGCCTGCCCCTTCTGGTCATGCGTGACGCCGATCTGCGGCACCAGGAACGCGTTCTCGTTCACGCCTTCCTCGATC
>NZ_QTQI01000055.1 GCF_003853705.1 Burkholderia sp. Bp8992
TCGCCGCCGACAGCCCGGCGGGGCCGCCGCCGACGATCACGACGTCGTATTCCATCGATTCGCGCGGGCCGTATTGCGCGAGCAAGTCCTGTGTGGTCAAAATCCTGTCTCCTCCTGCGTCCCGACCGTCAACCGGTCAGAACTGGTCTTCCGTCAACGCGAGCACGCTCTCGTTGCCCTTCGCGCCGACGATCGACGCTTCGAGCGCACCGGCCTGCACGAGAATGTGCTCCGCATAGCATTGCGCGATCGCGATCTTCGCGTCGCAGAACGCCGGGTCGCTCGCGCGGTTCGCCTGCGCGGCCACCAGCGCGCGCGCCATCTGCCACCCGCACAGCACCACGCCCGCCAGCTTCAGGTACGGCACGCTGCCCGCGAACACCGCGTTCGGGTCCTGCTTCACGTTCGCCACCACGTAATCCACCACCGATGCCAGCGCGCGGGCGCCCTTCTCCAGCTGCGCCTTCATCGATGCGGCCGCCGCGCCGTCCAGCTTGCCCAGCGCCGCGACCGTGTCGCCGATTTCCGCGAGCAGCGCCTTCGCCACCGCGCCGCCGTCACGCATCGTCTTGCGCCCGACCAGGTCGTTCGCCTGGATCGCCGTCGTCCCTTCGTAGATCGCCAGGATCCGTGCGTCGCGGTAGTACTGCGCCGCGCCCGTTTCCTCGATGAAGCCCATCCCGCCATGCACCTGCACGCCCAGGCTCGCCACGTCGTTCACCATCTCCGTGCTCCAGCCCTTCACCACCGGCACCAGATATTCGTAGATTGCCTGATGACGGCTGCGTGTCGCCTCGTCCGAATGGCGGTGGGCAATGTCGCTGTGCGCCGCTGCCACGTATGCCAGCGCCCGCGCGCCTTCGGTCAGTGCACGCATCGTGCCGAGCATGCGGCGCACGTCCGGGTGATGGATGATCGTCACCGACTGCTTGGCCGACCCGTCCACCGGGCGGCTCTGCACGCGTTCCTTCGCGAATGCCGCGGCCTTCTGGTACGCACGGTCGGCCACGCCGATCCCCTGCATCCCGACGCCGAAGCGCGCCGCGTTCATCATGATGAACATGTATTCGAGGCCGCGGTTTTCTTCGCCGACCAGGTAGCCGATCGCGCCGCCGTGGTCGCCGTACTGCAACACCGCCGTCGGGCTCGCCTTGATCCCCAGCTTGTGCTCGATCGACACGCAGTGCACGTCGTTGCGCGCACCCAGCGAGCCGTCTTCGTTGACCATGAACTTCGGCACGATGAACAGCGAGATGCCCTTCACGCCTTCCGGCGCGTTCGGCGTGCGCGCCAGCACCAGGTGGACGATGTTGTCCGCCATGTCGTGCTCGCCCCACGTGATGAAGATCTTCGTGCCGAACACCTTGTAGGTGCCGTCGCCCTGCGGCTCGGCGCGCGAGCGCACCAGCGCGAGATCGGAGCCCGCCTGCGGCTCGGTCAGGTTCATCGTGCCCGTCCATTCGCCCGAGATCAGCTTCGGCACGTAGCGCTGCTTCTGCTCGTCGGTGCCGGCCGTCAGCAGCGCCTCGATCGCGCCGTCGGTGAGCAGCGGACACAGCGCGAACGACAGGTTCGATGCGTTCAGCATCTCGATGCACGGCGTCGCGATCAGCTTCGGCAGCCCCTGGCCGTCGTACTCGGCCGGATGCTGCAGCCCCTGCCAGCCGCCTTCGACGAACTGGCGGAATGCTTCCGCGAAGCCCGGCGTCGCGGTCACGACACCGTCCTTCCAGCTGCTCGGGTTGCGGTCGCCTTCGACGTTCAGCGGCGCCAGCACCTCGCCGCAGAACTTCGCGGACTCGTCGAGCACGGCCTGCGCCGTGTCGTAACCGGCATCCTCGAAACCGGGCAACTGCGCGACGGCGTCGATGCCCGCGAGTTCCTTTAGCACGAACAGCATGTCCTTGACAGGGGCGTTATAGCTCATGGTCGATGTTCCAATCAGGCGGTGAATGAGATGCGCCAAGGGCTCGATGCGGCAAAACCGGCCAGGCCCGGGGCGACGTGATGACCCATCGTACTGCCGCGGTCACGGATTCCTATTGTCATATCCGGCCCACATGGTGACAAAATCGGCCACGGGATGGGGGCATGTTGCCGGGAGCGGCCGGCTGGACAGGGGTTTGACCGGAACACGTTTCCGGAATTCGGCAAGCAAACGGTCTACCGAGAAATGGGGCCACTTCATGGGCTTTCCTCCGGGCGCGGGCACTTGCAGCAGCGCTGTGTACGGCACTTCTTCTGCATCCAGTCCCGCAAGCACGTGTTTGCCTTGCCGCAAAATGTGGGGCCGCGATTCGATACCCGATTCGATTATGCGCGCAGTGCGGACAACCTCCTGACGGGCGGCGTGTTGCTGCCGGCGTGTGAAACAGCGCGTAGCTTTCGCTGGGACATACGTCAAAAGGGAGCCGACTATGGGATCCAGCGAGGGAAGCCGGTTATGGGAACCGTCCTCGAACCGCGGCTGCCCCTGTGCATCAGACCTGCCGCCTGTAAGTCCCCGGCGTACTCCCCGTCCAGTGCCGGAACGCGCGATGGAACGCGCTCGGATCGTCAAAGCCGATGTCGGCGCCGATCGCCGCGATCGTGTCGGGCGTGTCGGTCAGCCGCTGGATCGCGATGTCGCGCCGCAGCTCGTCCTTCAGCACCTGGAACGTCGTCCCTTCGGCGGCCAGGTGCCGGCTCAGCGTGCGTACCGAACAATGCAGGTGCTCGGCCGCCTGGTCGATCGCGGGCAGGTCGGGCAGCGCCGCCGACAGGTACTGCCGCACGCGATGGCACACGAGCTGTTCGCTGAACGATTCGAAGATCCAGTCGCCGGGGGCACGCGCGAGAAACTTGCGCAGGTTGCGCTTGCTCTGCCGGATCGGCGCGTCGAGGTAGTCGGCGCTGAAACGCATCAGCGTACGCTCGCAGTCGAATTTCACGGAGCCGGTGAAGAAATACAGATGCTCGACCGCATGGCGCGGCCGCGGACACGCGAACTCGATCTGCAGCAGCGGGATCTTCTGCCCGATCAGCCAGGAACACACGCCGTGCACGAGCTTGAGCATCAGCTCCTGGCCGAGCGCGCCGATCGGGCCGATCGCGTCGTTCGGGCGCAGCAGCACCTGCGCGACGAGACCGTCGCGCTTCGATTCGACGAAGAAGTCGTCGAGCAGGATATGGAAGAATTGCCCGAAACGATGCAGCGTCGTTTCGAGGTTGCGCGCATCGAGCAGGCTGAGGCACAGGTACTTCAGCGTGCCGCCGCGCAGCGGGCGCGAGAAGATGCCGGGCATCTCGTCGTCGAGGTCGATCGCGAGCGTGCGGTACAGCGTCGAGAACTGCTCTTCCGTCACGCGCGCATGCGGCTCGCCGAGCAGCTCGACCGGGATGCCGGCACCGCGCAGATAGCGTTCGACCACGTCGCGCTGCACGCCCGCGCTCGCGAGGAAGCCGTTGACGAGCGAGATCGGCACGGTCGCGCTCGGTGACGGCAGCGCCTGCCCTGCCCGGGCGGAAAGTGAGTCTGAACCGGTCATCGCGTCCCCGTCGGTCGAACCGCTCGCATTGTACTTGAGCAGCCCGCGCGGGGCTTTCGGGGCCTTCACGGTCTTCGGCACGCCGGGCCGCGCCGCGGCGGCCGCGCGGCGCGGCGCGTGGTCGCCATCAGTCGGTGCGGCTCAGTTCCCGCCGCAGGATCTTGCCGACCGTCGACTTCGGCAGCCGGTCGACGAAGCGGACGATCTTCGGCACCTTGTATGCCGCGAGGCTCGCGCGGCAATGCTCGACGAGTTGCGCCTCGTTCACGTCGGCATCGGCCGCGAGCACCACGAACAGCTTGACGGCCTCGCCCGTGCGCTCGTCCGGCACGCCGATGCACGCGCATTCGGCGACGCCCGGCAGCGCGGTCGCGACGGCTTCCACCTCGTTCGGGTACACGTTGAAGCCCGACACGATGATCATGTCCTTCTTGCGGTCGACGATCCGCAGGAACCCCGCCTCGTCGAACACGCCGACGTCGCCGGTGCGGAAATAGCCGTCCGCCGTGAATGCGGCCGCGTTCGCGTCCGGCTTCTGCCAGTAGCCGCCCATCACCTGCGGCCCCTTCACGCAGATCTCGCCCGCTTCGCCGATCGCCACCTCGCGATCCTGCTCGTCGAGCAGCTTCACGTCGGTCGACGGCAGCGGCAGGCCCGTGGTGCCCGTGAACCTGTCGATCGACTGAGGGTTGAACGACACGACCGGCGACGTTTCCGACAGCCCGTAGCCCTCGCGGATGAAATTGCCCGTCACGGCCTTCCAGCGCGACGAGATCACGTCGATCACCGCCGCACCGCCGCCGGCCGACAGCTTCAGCCGCGACCAGTCGACTTCCTTCAGGCGCGGATGGCCGGCGAGCCCCGCGTACAGCGTGTTCACGCCGACGAACACCGTCGGCCGCGCCGCCTTCAGCACGTCGATGAACCCGTCCATGTCGCGCGGGTTCGCGACGAGCCAGTTCTGCGCGCCGATCGCGAAATAAGACAGGAAGTTCACCGTCAGCGCGAAGATGTGATACAGCGGGATCGCCGTGACGACGACCTCCTCGCCCGGCTCGCGCGCCGCCGCCACGATCGCAGCGAACTGTTCGATGTTCGCGACGAGGTTGCGGTGCGACAGCGCCGCGCCCTTCGACAGGCCGGTCGTGCCGCCTGTGTATTGCAGCAGCAGCAGGTCCGCGCCGCTCAGCGCAACCGGCTCGCACGCAAGCGATTCGCCCGCGGCAATCGCATCCGCGAGCGCGGTCGAACCGGGCGGCAGTGCGTCGCATGTGCCGGCCGGTGCATCGACGACGCCGAGATCGCCGCGCCCCACGCTCAGCACGGTGCGCACGCGCGTGCCGCCGACCACGTCGGCGAACGTGCCCATCGAACCGCCGCAGACGACGGCCACCTCGACGCCCGCGTCGTTGAGCTGATGCTCGAGCTCGCGCGCGGTGTAGTGCGGGTTCACGTTGACCTGGATGGCGCCGATCTTCGCGACGGCGACGAACACGACCGGAAACGCGAGCACGTTGGGCAGCATCACGGCCACGCGATCGCCCTTGCGCACGCCGACGACCTGCTGCAGATACGCGGCCAGCGCGGTCGACAGGCGGTCGACGTCGGCATAGGTGAGCGTGCGGCCGTACGCATGGAACGCCGGACGATCGGCGAAGCGGCGCATCGCGTCGTCCAGCAGCGCGCTGACGGAAGGATGGCGATCGGCATCGATCTCGGCGGGAATCGAGCCGTACGACCCGGTCCAGTGTCTTTTCGTCATGTCTCGCTCCTAGGCTCGGGGGACGGTGCGCTCGCAGCGCGTCGTTCGCACGGCGGCCTGCACGCCGGAAGGACGCGGGCCGTCGCCTGATCGTCGACTATCGCCCGCGCGACGCGCTTTGCAAATGATCCGGGCGGCCGAAAAGATGATCGAAACGGACATGCGGGTCGTTCGCGCGCTTTACCGCGCAGCGCGCAACGCCCTGCCGCGTATCGCGGCCACGCTGGCCTTTCTGAACGAAGTCGCGTAGCCTCCGTCGCGATTCTTCACTGCGAAAGCGCATCACCTCGATCCTCTTGCTCCATGTTGACGCTATATAAATACGCGCTTGGTCCGATCCTGCTGGCTCAGGCGAACTGGTTGCGCAGAACCGCGCTGCGCCTGCCCGAGGCCAATGGTCCCCGCGAGGGGGCCGAGGGCGAGGATGACGGCTCGACGGCGCCCTTGCGTATTCTGGTGGTCGGCGATTCGTCGGCGGCGGGCGTGGGCGTGGACGAGCAGGAACGTGCACTGGCGCAGCCGGTTGCGCGGCTCCTGGCACGCGCCACGGGCCGGCGGGTCGAATGGCAGCTGATCGCGAAATCCGGCATCAATACGGATGAGGCGTTGAAACTGTTGATGAGCAGCAAGATCGGGCCGGCCGATTATCTCGTCACGGCGCTCGGCACGAACGACGTCACGTCACAGCGCAAGCCGCGGCAATTCGTCCGCGACTATGTCGCGCTCGCGGATCATCTCGAACGGCACACCGGCGCCGCCGGCATCGTCGTGACAGGGTTGCCGCCGTTGCGCATCCTGCCGGCCGCACCGCATCCGCTGCGGTGGTACCTCGGCCGCTACGCCGTTCGACTCGATCGGGCCTTGCAGCGCTGGGCCGCCCTCCATCCCGCGCGACGCTACGTGTCGCTCGAGTGGGCCGCGAATCCCGCCGAGATGGCAATCGATCGGTACCATCCCGGGCCGAGTCAATATCGTCGATGGGCCGAACTCGTCACCGAGAAAATCCTGACGTTGCTCAGCGAGACGAACGCGCCTTTACACGCGGGAAAGTAGTCGACATCGGGCAGTACGGATCGCCGGAGGGCGATTCCGGGTGGCCTGCAGGCGTCCGAAGATCGGCTGCAGCGATTCGCCCGATCTGCACGGCACGAGCGCAGAAGCAGCTCATTCAGCCATGTTGCCCGATTGCGTTGCCGCCGCCAGGTGTACGGACAACTGCCGGCGGCGGCCGCACTCAGGGTGAACCCTGTGGCAACCCGGCGCATTCGGAGGCAGAATCGCGTACCCGGAACCGGTATCAAATCGGACTCAAGACTCAGGACTCAGGACCCGCTCATGCTGCGCGATGCGCTGTCGAAACCGGCGGATTCACGGCGCTCCGGCGATCGGTCGCCCGACGTCGCGCTGCCCGCCATGCTGCGCGAGAAGTGCTTCTCGCCGGCCAAGCTCGCGGTCTTGCTGCAGGTCGCGTCGGACCTGGGGCTCGACACCGGCGCGGTGCTGGCGGGCACCGATCTCGATCCCGCCGCGGTCGCCGATCCGTTCACGGTGACCTCCTCGCAGCAATTCCTGACCGCCGCGGGCAACGCGATCCGCGCATACGGCAACCCGGACCTCGGCGTGCGCGTCGGGCGCCGGCTGCACGCGTCGAGCTACGGGATGTACGGCTATGCGATGCTGTGCTCGGAATCGATGGGCCACGCGTTCGACTCGGCGGTCAAGTATCACCAGCTCGCGAACCGCATGCTCGAGATCCGCTGGGTCGTGCAGGACGACACGGTGTCGTGGCTGTTTCCCGATCGGGAAAGCCTGCCGCTGCCCTGCCTCGACGAGCCGCTGTACCGCTTCCTGATCGACATGCAGTTCGCGCTGCACGTGACGATCATCAAGGACGTGATGGGCGCGTGGTGCGTGCCGGCGCGTGCGCAGTTCACGCAGCCGGAGCCGCCGCACGCGGCCATGCTGTCCGACGCGCTCGAATGTCCGCTCGCGTTCGGGCAGCCGGGCAACGTGCTCGGCTATCCGGCCGCGTGGCTCACGCGTGCGCCGCAGCTCGCGAACCCGATCACCGCCGCGCAGGTGTCGTCACACTGCGCGCGGCTGCTCGAGGAATTGCGCAGCCAGGCCGGCGTCACGCGGCGCGTGTACCAGGAACTCACGCGCACGCCCGGGCAGTTTCCGGACATCGACGCGATCGCGGACAGCCTGTGCATCACGTCGCGTACGTTGCGCCGCAAGCTCGAAGCCGAAGGCACGTCGTACAGCGAACTGCTGACGAGCGTGCGCAAGGCGCTGGCGATCGACTACCTCAGCACGACCACGCTCAGCACCGAGGACATCGCACTGACGCTCGGCTTCAGCGATGCGGTCGGCTTCCGCCACGCATTCAAGCGCTGGACCGGCACGACGCCGAGCGAGGTGCGGCGCAAGCGCGGCGGGTAAGCGTGGCAGATGCCGCCGCCGACGGCGACGGTCAACGTGCGTCGCCGGCCGCCGGCGACGCGACCGCCAGCGCAAACTCGAACACCGCACCGCGCCCGGCCCGGTCGACGAGCCGGATGTCGCTGCCGTTGAGCACGAGCATCCGGTGCACGATCAGCAGGCCGAGCCCGCCGCTCGTCACCGTGCCGCCGCTCATCGGCCGCTGCGGCCGCTGGAACAGCCCTTCGCGCCGCGCAGCCGGGATCCCTTCGCCGGTATCCGCCACCGTCACGACCACGCGGTCGCCCTGCGGCTCCAGCGCGACCTCGACCTCGCCGTGCGGCGGCGTGTGCCGCAGCGCATTGTCGAGCAGGTTGGTCAGCACGCGCTCGATCATCCCGAGATCGGCCGACACGACCGGCACGCGCGGCGGAATTCGCGCATGCAGCGCGACGCCGCGCGACTGCGCGGTCAGCTCGAACTTCTGGAACACGTCCTGCACGAGATCGACGAGCGAGAACGGCTCGCGCTCGGCCTGCACGCTGCCCGATTCGAGCCGTGCGAGCTCGAACAGCGCCTGCGCGAGCCGGCCGACCTTCGCGCTCTGCGCGAGCGCGATCGACAGGTAGCGCCGCCGCTCGGGTTCGGCGAGCGCATCGGCCTTCAACGACAGCGTTTCCAGATAGCCGTGCAGCGACGTCAGCGGCGTGCGCAGGTCGTGCGAGATGTTCGTGATCAGTTCGCGCCGCTGCTGGTCCTGGCGCGTCAGCGCGCGCCACTGGTCGCCGATCCGGTCGGCCATCTGCGCGAACGCGGATTCGAGCACCACGATGTCGTCGCCGCGCCGGCCCGGCGAGCGCGGCACCGGCGGCTGCGTGTCGGGCGCACCGTTCGCGTCGAAGTCGCGCATCGCATCGGTCA
Organism: Burkholderia sp. Bp8992; assembly: GCF_003853705.1. GTDB lineage: Bacteria > Pseudomonadota > Gammaproteobacteria > Burkholderiales > Burkholderiaceae > Burkholderia. The sequence goes on from NZ_QTQI01000055.1 coordinate 8,632, forward strand.
GCCGGCGCAGCGGGCGCGTGATGAAGCTGAACGCGGTCAGGCCCGCGAGCAGGCCGAGCAGCGCGACGACCGCCATCGACCACAGCGTCGTGCGCAGCACGTTGCCGGCATCGACGCGCGCGGCGAGCCGGTCGTGGGCCTCGCCGAGCAGCACCACGTAGATGTAGCCCGACGGCGGCTGCCCCGCGCGCTGCAGCGGCGCGGCGCTGAACACCTTGCGCGCGTCCGGGCTGCGCGGGTCGTCGCCGAGGATCGGCAGCGGCTGGCCCGCAATGAATTGCTGCACGGGCGCGAGATCGATGCGGTCGCGCTTCACGTGGCCGGGCGGCGCATCGTCGCCCTTGATGCGCCCGGCGTTGTCGAGCAGGTACACCTCGACGCTCGGGTTCACGCCCATCAACTGGCTGAACAGCGTGCGCACGGCGTCCGGGCGCAGCCCGTTCGCGTCCATCAGCGGCGCGCTGTTGGCGATGTTGGCGGCCAGGTCGCGCGACAACGCCTGCACGACCTCCTTTTCCCGCATGTCGTTCGCGCGGATCTGCAGCCACGCAGACGCGCCCGAGCACGCGAGCAGCAGGATCGAGAACACGAGCGACAGCCGCTGGGTGAGCGTGAGCTTCATCATGCGTCCCGCTGGCCCGGCGCGGCGAGCTTGTAGCCGCGTCCCCACACGGTGAGGATCCGCACGGGCTCGGCCGGATCGACCTCGATCTTCGCGCGCAGCCGGTTGATATGAGTGTTGACCGTGTGCTCGTAGCCTTCGTGCTGGTAGCCCCACACTGCATTGAGCAGGTCCATCCGCGAGAACACCTTGCCCGGGTGCCGCGCGAAGAAATACAGCAGGTCGAATTCGCGCGGCGTGAGGTCGATGCGCGCGCCGTCGACGCTCGCCTCGCGCGCGATCGGGTCGATCGCGAGCCCCTCGACGTCGAGCGTGCCCGCGTCGATGCGCGAATCGCGCGCAAGCGCGTCGACGCGCCGCAGCAGCGCTTTCACGCGCGCGACGAGTTCGAGCACCGAGAACGGCTTCGCCAGGTAGTCGTCGGCGCCGAGCTCTAGACCGAGGATCCGGTGCACCTCGCTCGATCGCGCGCTCGTGATGATGATCGGCGTGTAGCGCGTCATCGCGCGGGCGCGCCGGCAGATTTCGAGGCCGTCGACGCCCGGCAGCATCAGGTCGAGGATCAGCGCATCCCAACCGCCCTGCTCGAGCAGGCGCAGCCCTTCTGCGCCGTCGGCGCTGTGCACGACTTCGTAACGCTCGTCGCGCAGGTGCAGGCTCAGCACGTCGGCGATGTCGGCGTCGTCCTCGACGATCAGGATGCGTTTCGGTTGGTCCATGGCGGTGGGCGGCGGCACGTCGAACTCGGGTTCGATAACGGTTGTCGGCGGGCGATCGGTGGCCCGGGTCGAGTCGCGGCGGAAAGCCGCGCTGCCGTCATTGTGCAAAATTTTGGTTCATCGCGGGAAACCGTGGAAGCTTTCGGTGCAGTTGGTAACCTGACGCCAATGGGAATAGGCGTTGGAGGCCAAATTGCTGGATCGCAAAGCACTACAGGCGCTGGGCTGCTGGACGGGCTACCGGATTGAGCGAG
>NZ_QTQI01000056.1 GCF_003853705.1 Burkholderia sp. Bp8992
CTCGCTCAATCCGGTAGCCCGTCCAGCAGCCCAGCGCCTGTAGTGCTTTGCGATCCAGCAATTTGGCCTCCAACGCCCATTCCCATTGGCGTCAGGTTACCAACTGCAACGAAAGCTTCCACGGTTTCCCGCGATGAACCTTTTTTTGTTGGGGCGCGCGGCCCCTGCCCATTGCCCGCCCGCCATGCTTAAATAGCGGGGCTCCCGGTTGCGGGGCCGCCGGAATGGCGGGTCCGGCGAACCAGGGCAACATGTCCGATCGACATCGTGACGACAGACGACACCAAAACACCGCTCCGGCCGGCGCGGCGCGGTCCGATAACATTCCGAGGCATCACATCATGACCATCCTGTTCCGTCTTCTCGCGCTTGCCTGCGCGCTCTGGCTGGCCGCCTGCGCGGCGCCGCCCCCGCCGTCCGCCAGTACCGCCGCGTCTGCCGCCGCACCGGACGCCAGCGAACGCCGCGGGCTCGGTACCGCGTGGGGCGAGTCGGTGCGATCCGAAACCCGCCAGGTCGAGTTCGAACGCGCGGATCCGGCGAAGCCGACCGATCTCGCGTCGGTCTACTACAACGACGCGCTGCCTGGACATCCTCCGGCCTCACAGGTGCGCCGGCTGCCGACCCGCGTCGCGCTCGCCAATGGCGACATCGCGCTGTCGTTCACGGACGAAAAGGGTGCGCCGCTGCGTCTCGCGCGCAGCAACGGCCGCTGGCACATGGCGGGTGTCGAGGGTTCGCGCTACGTCATCGTGCTGCGCAACCAGGGGCACCGCACGTTCGAGGTCGTGTCGACGGTCGACGGGCTCGACGTGCTGTCGGGCCGGCCGGGCAGCTATACGAACGGCGGCTACGTGCTGTATCCGGGCCGCACGCTGACGATCGAGGGCTTTCGCAAGAGCCGCGACGAAGTCGCCGCGTTCCGCTTTGCAGCCGTGCCCGACAGCTACGTCGCGAACTCGAAGTACGGCGATGCCGCGAACGTCGGCGTGATCGGCGTTGCGCTGTTCGCGCAGAAGGAGAACGACGAGGAAGCACTGCGCCGCAACGCGAATCCGTTCCCCGGCAACGACAACGGCTTCGCACCGCCGCCCGTCCCGCGCGGCGAGTAACCGCATGCAGCCGATCGGCCGCGGACGTCGTTCCGCATGATGCACGCGGCGCGATCCTGAACCGGGATCGCCCGCGCAGTACGCCGGCGCAACCGACGAACTCCACGATATGTTCGCGCTATCCATGCAGATACGAAACGGCCTGACGATCCCGGCTGCGTTGAAATGCACGACGCTGGTGCTGCTGGTGTCGCATGCGGTCATTGTCTCCGCCGAAACGCCGGCGCCCGAATCGGTGCGGCTGGCCAACGGCCACGCGATCGAATGGGCGCGCCCGAGGCTGATCGAGGTCGACGCGGCAGGCAAGAAGACATCGGCGTTGAGCGTGCCGGCCGCACTTCGGCGCGCACTGGCCGATGCATCGAGCGTGGCGTTCCCGTCGGATCGCGCAAAGCGGATCGACGGCAACGATCATGTGCTGGTCGTCATCAATCGTTCGTCAAGCAGCCGTCCGACCGGGTATTGCGGCGCGGGAGAAGAAGGTACGCTTTACGTGCTGGCGCTGCGCGGTAGCCGCGCGGTGCCGCGTTTCTCGCTACCCGTGCAAAGCTGCCTCGACTCCGTTTCGCTCGAAACCGAATCCGGTACGCAATCGCCGTACCGGGCGATTGCATGGCGCGACGCGCCGGCCGGCATCGACATCCGGTGGGAGTCTGTCGCGCACGGCGGTGCCACGCATCGCGTCTATCGTTTCGTGAACGGCACGTTTGCCGAGGTCGACGTTCCGCAGTAACGCGGTCGTGCTGCGGCACAATGGCCGTTCGCATCCGCATCGCGTGCTTCCGGATCATCCGGACCGACGGAGAATGCCATGTCGTTACCCGCTTTCAGGTACCATCCCGACCCGCTCGCGACGGGCAGCGTGATTGCCTCGGACGTACGTTGCGCATGCTGCGGCGACGCGCGCGGTTACGTTTACGCCGGGCCCGTGTACGCGGTCGACGAATACGAGCAGTGCATCTGCCCGTGGTGCATCGCCGACGGCTCGGCGCACACGCGGCTCGATGCAAGTTTTACCGACACGTACGGCATCGGCGGGGGCGAATGGGACGCGGTGCCCGAAGCTGTCGTCGACGAGATCGCGAATCGCACGCCGGGTTTTCGGGGCTGGCAGCAGGAGCGATGGTGGACGCATTGCGGCGACGGCGCGCAGTTCATCGGCCGTGCGGGTGCTGCTGAGCTGAAGGCGTTCGGCCCGCAGGCCGTCGATGCGATCCGCGCGTCGGCCGGGCTCGACGCCGACGAGTGGGAGCACTTTTTCGCGGCGCTCGACAAGGACGGTTCACCGGCCGCGTATGTGTTTCGCTGCATCCATTGCGGCAAACTTGGCGGCTACCAGGATTGCGATTGACGACCGGGCCCGCCCGGGCGGTACACCCTTTCGTCACGACACAGAGGAATCTTCGTGAAGTTCATCCACGCGGCAGACATTCACCTTGACAGCCCGTTGCACGGCCTGAGCGCCTATCCCGACGCGCCTGCCGCGCAGTTGCGCAACGCGTCGCGCGAGGCGCTGCGGCAGCTCGTGGATCGTGCGATCGAGGAGGAAGTCGCATTTCTCGTGATCGCCGGCGACCTGTACGACGGCGACTGGAAGGATCACAACACCGGCATCTTCTTCGGCCAGCAGATGGGGCGGCTGCGCAAGGCCGGCATCCGCGCGTTCGTGCTCGGCGGCAACCACGATGCCGAAAGCGAGATGACGAAGAAGCTGACGCTGCCGGATAACGTCACCGTGTTCGGCCACCGCAAGCCGGAAACCGTCAGGCTGCCCGAATTCGACGTCGCACTGCACGGGCAGAGCTTCAAGGACAAGGCCGTCGTCGACAATCTCGCGATCGGCTATCCGGATCCGGTGCCCGGCTGCTACAACATCGGCGTGCTGCACACGGCGCTCGAAGGCTATGCCGCGCACGCGAACTACGCTCCGTGCACGTTGGCCGAACTGCACGCGAAGGGCTACGACTACTGGGCGCTCGGCCACGTGCATGAGTTCCAGCAATGGACGGGGCCGTCCACGGTCGTGTTTCCCGGCAACCTGCAGGGGCGCCATATTCGCGAGACGGGCCGCCGCGGCGCGGTGCTCGTGACGGTCGAGCAGGGCCGCACGCAGGTCGAACGCCTGTATCTCGACGTGCTTCGGTGGGAAGCCGTGTCGGTCGATGCGTCCGATTGCCTGTCGGTGGCCGATCTGTCGAGAAAGATCGGCCAGTCGCTGGAGGCGCTGCTGACCGTCGACGGCCACGTGCCGCGCGCAGTGCGCGTGACGGTCACGGGGCGCACACCCGCGCACGGTCTCTTTTTCGGACGCGGGCCGCAGTTGCGCGCGGAGGTGCTGAACCAGATCGGCATCATCGGCAACGAGCGGCTGTGGCTCGAGAAGGTCCGGCTTGCGACGTCCGCCGCCGATCATCAGCCGGGCGAAAGCGAGCAGCTCGAGGCGCTGGAGGACCTGAAGCAGATCCTCGCCGATGCCGCGCACGATCCGGATTTCCTCGCGCTGCTCGAGCGCGACCTGAAGCCGTTCGTCGGCAAGGTGCGCAGCGACGTCAAGGAGGAAGTGCCGTTGCTGGCGATGGCGCGCGCCGGCGAGCTGACGGCGCTGGTCGAGCAGGTCGGCCCCGCGTTGCTCGCGCGGCTGGCGAAGGGGGAGTAAGCGATGCGCATCAGCCAGCTCGATCTGATCAAGTACGGCAAGTTCACCGACGAGACGCTGCGGTTCCCGTCGGCCGGCGAGGATTTTCACGTGATCGTCGGGCCGAACGAGGCCGGCAAGTCGACGATCCGCACGGCCGTATCCGAGTTGCTGTTCGGGATGAAACTGCAGACGCCGCTCGATTTCCTGCACAGTACGCCCGAACTGCGGATCGGCGGCGTGCTGGGGAACGGCAGCGGCGAACTGGCGTTCCACCGCGCGCGCGGGCGCAGCCCGTTGCGCACGCCGGCCGACGACAAGCTACCCGACGATTATCTTGCCGCGATCCTCGATGGTGCGACGCGTGAATTCTTCGAGCAGATGTTCGGGCTCGATCACGGGCGGTTGGTCGACGGCGGCCGGAGCATTCTCGATGCATCCGACAAGCTCGGGCAGGTGCTGTTCGAGTCGGCCGCCGGTGTCGGCAGTCTCGGGCCGGTGCGCGAGGAGCTCGATGCGCGTTCGGCCGAGCTGTGGGCGCCGCGCCGGAGCGGCAGCGCATTCGCGCTGGCCGAGGCGTCGTTCAACGAAGCCGTGACCGAACTGAAGACGGTCCAGGTGCGCACGCGCGACTGGGTCGATCGGAAGGACGCGCGCGAGGCGGTCGAACAGCAGATCGAGCAGGCGCGTGCCGAACAGCGCCGGCTCGAAACGCTGCGCTCGAAGCTTGAACGCGTCCGTCGGCTCGCGCCGTACCTGAAGGAGCTGACGGTCAAGGACGCGGCGCTGGCCGAACTGGGCGCGGTCGTCGAGTTGCCGCCGACCGCGTATGCCGATCTACTGAAGGCGCAGGGCGATCTCGCGGCCGAGCAGAAGGTGCTCGAGGAACGGCGCGCCGACCTGCTCGCGAAACGGCAGGCGCGCGCTGCAATCGACGCGGACGCAGACACGCTTGCGCTCGAAGCCGATATCGAAGCACTCGATCGGTTGCGCGGCGCGTGCATGAATCATGCGCAGGATCTGCTGCTGCTGGGCGCGGACGTCGAGCGGCATGTGTCCGCCGCATGTGCAGCGGCCGCGCAGTTGAACTGGCCGACGGATGAAGCGTCGCTGCGCGCATCGCTGCCGACGGCGCTGGCGCTGAAGACCGTCACGAACCTGCTGCGCGAACACGGCGCGCTGCACCAGGCGCTCGCCGGCGCGCGCGAATCGCTCGACGAACGCACGCGCGAGCTTGCCCAGGTGCAGGAACAACAGGCGCGCCTGTCGACCGTCGACGTGCCGGAGGCGCTGCGCGCGGCGCTGGCCGATGCGCAGGGCTTTCGCAACAGCGGCCAGCGCGAGCAGGCGCTGGCGCACGAGATCGCTGCCGCCGAACGCACGTTGTCGGGCGCGCTCGATGCGCTCGGCCAGTGGCGCATGCCGGTCGACACGCTGCGCGCGCTCGACGTGCCGTCGGCGGCGCGGCTCGGCGCGCTGCTGAAGGAAGACAGCGAGTACGCGAGTGCGGCCGCCGCGGCACGTGATGCACGGGACAGCGCGCTCGAGGAACTCGAGCGGCTCGAACTGCAGGAGAAGCATTTCGCGGAGAACCACAAGGTCGTCACGACCGCCGACGTGCTCGCGGCGCGTGCCCGGCGCGATGGTGCGTGGGGAGATATCCGCAGTGGCGCGGTCGATCTCGCGACTGGCGCACCGGCAGTCGACGACGCGATTCGCCTCGCCGACGAACTCGTCGACGCACAGCTCGGCGCCACGCAGGCGGCTGCGACGCTGCAATCGTTGCGTCAGCAGGTCGAGTCCGCGCGTGCCGGCGTGACGCGCAGGCAGGCCGCGCTGGATGAGCGCGAGCGTGAACTGGCCGCACATCGCGACGCGTGGGCCGCACTCGCCACGACAGCCGCGGTGCCCGGCATGCCGCTGGCGGCGATGGGCGACTGGCTCGCGAAGCGCGAAACGGTGTTCGCCGCACAGGCGGATCTCGACCGTCAGCGCCGCGAATACGACACGATATGTGCTGCCCGGGCCGGCGCGGAAGCAACGCTGCGTGCAGTGCTGCGCTCGGTATCGCGCGGTGGCGAATCGGACGGGCTGGCGGCGCTCGTCGCGATCGCCGAGACCTTCGTGCAGTCGGCCGAGAAAGCGATCGCGCAAAAGGACAGCCTGGAGGACCGCGCGCGGGAAGCGGAACGCGGCTGCGCGACGGCGCAATCACGGGCCGGCCACGCGCAGGCGGCCTACGATGCGTGGCACGCGCAATGGCGTGACGCGCTGGCCGACGCGAAACTGTCGGCGAGCGCGGCGACGCTGGCCGCGGCGGAAGGCGCGCTCGGGCTAGCGAATGCGGTGACGGCCGAGCTGGCCGATGCCGACGCGCCGCGCAACCGGATCGCCACGATCCGTGCGGAGCTGGCCGCGCTCGAGGCCGGCGCGCGCAGGCTTGCCGAAACGCTTGCGCCGGAGTGGCTCGCGAGCGGCGACTGGCCGGACGTGGCGCGACGCTTGACGATGCGCCTCGCGGCCGCCAGGGAAGTCGCGCGTGCGATCGGTCGTGCCGACGAGGCCGTGCGGCAGGCCGACGGCAAGGTCGCCGACGCGGCTGCCGCAGTGGCTGGTGCCGATGCGCGCATCCAGCCGCTGCTGCAACTGGCCGGCGTCACGTCGATCGATGCGGCGCTGCCGCTGGCCGAGCGCTCGGATCGTCAGCGCCAGCTTCGGCAGGCGGTCGATGCCGCGCACGAAGCACTGGTGCGCGATGGTGACGGTCTGTCCCGGTCCGCCGTCGAAGCCGAGGTCGCGGAGCAGGACATTGCCGACGTGCCGGCCCATCTCGAAGCCGTGAAGCAGTCGCTCGCCGATGTCGGCAAGCGGCTGAACGAGCTGTCGCAGCAGCAGGTCGTGGCCGACCAGGCATTCGGCGCGATCGACGGCCAGGCGAATGCGGCCGTCGCCGAGTCGAAACGGCAGGAAGCGCTGGCGGCGATGAGCGATGCAGCTGAACAGTATCTGGAGGCGGCTACCGCGAGCCGCTTGCTGAAGTGGGCGACGGATCGCTATCGCGACCAGAAGCAGGGGCCGATGCTCAGGCGCGCGGGCGAGATCTTCGCGGGGCTCACGCTCGGCGAATTCGCGAAGCTGACCGTCGATACCGAACGGACGCCGCCCGCGTTGTATGCACGGCGCACGAAGGGGACGTCGGTCGAGGTCGCCGGGTTGAGCGAAGGCACGCGCGACCAGTTGTTCCTCGCGCTGCGCATCGCGGCGCTGGAGTTGCAGCTCGGCAGCCGGACTGCGCTGCCGTTCGTCGCCGACGATCTGTTCATCAATTTCGACGATGCGCGCGCGAAGGCCGGGCTCGATGCATTGCGCGATCTGTCGACGCGAACCCAGGTGCTGTTCCTGACGCACCACGACCACCTGCTGCCGCTCGTGAGGGACGTCTTCGGCGCGCGGGTCAACGTGGTCGAGTTGCAGCGCGCGCCGGCCGGCGCGTGATGCGGGGACGCGCCGGGATGCCGGCATACGGGAGGGGCATCGCGTACAGGTAGTATGAGCGGTTCCGAAACGCACGCGGCCGGGTCAACCGGTCGCGGGTCTGGCCACACGAGGGGAAAATATGAAAAAGCTGGTAGCCGCCATCGCGTTCGCGGCGGACAAGCATCGCAATCAGCGTCGCAAGGACGAAGAGGCGTCGCCGTACATCAATCATCCGATCGCACTCGCCGACGTGCTGGCCAACGAGGCCGGCGTCGAGGACGAGCGCGTGATCGTCGCGGCCGTGCTGCACGACACGGTCGAGGATACGGAGACGACCGAGCAGGAGCTGTTGCGTCTGTTCGGCAAGGACGTGGCGGACATCGTGATGGAAGTCACCGACGACAAGTCGTTGCCGAAGGAGGAACGCAAGCGGCTGCAGGTCGAGCATGCATCGACCATCAGCCGCCGTGCGAAGCTCGTGAAGCTCGCCGACAAGATCTGCAACCTGCGTGACATCGCGCAGCATCCGCCCGCGGACTGGCCGCTCGAGCGCAAGCAGGCCTATTTCGACTGGGCGAAGTCGGTCGTCGACCCGATGCGCGGCGTGCATCCCGGTCTCGAGGCGATCTTCGACACCGCGTACGGCGCGCGGCCGGCGGACTGAGGTTCCCGCATGGCGTCGTCCCGATCCGTCGAAGTCGCCGCGCGACAAGCGCCCGTCGTGGCGGGTGTCGACGTCGGGGGCGACAAGAAGCTGTGCGATCTCGTGATCCTGCGTGGGTCGACGGTCGTCTGCCGCGAAGCGCGGATTGCACCCGAGGCGGTGCCCGCGCTGTGTGTCGCCCATGACGTCGTGGCCGTCGGCGTCGACGCACCGAGCGTATGGTGGACGGGCGTCGGTCGCCGGGCGGCCGAACAGGTGCTCGCGCGCGAACGGATTTCGTGTTTTCCGACACCGTCGCGGGAGCAGGCCGTCGCCAGCATATCGGGCTTCTTCGACTGGATGTTCATCGGGGAGCGCGTGTACCGCGCGCTGGCGGACACCTATCCATTGCTGACCGGAGCGCACTACGCGGGCGGTCGTGCGAGTTTCGAGACCTATCCGTACGCGATTACCTGCGCGATGCTGGGCAAGACGGTGGCGTCGGCGAAGCAGAAGCGCACTCAGCGCCTGCAATTGCTGGAACGGCTGGGGATCGACGTGTCGACGCTGCGCTCCGTCGATGCGCGAGACGCGACCCTTTGCGCGTTGACGGCGCAGTATGTGATCGACGGGAACGCACATGCGTATGGCGACACGGAGGGCGGCTACATCCGCGTGCCCATCGTGAACGAGACGGTCGTGCTCGACTCGCTTTAGCGACGGCAAGTGACGACTGCGGGACAGTTGCCACTATAAGGTGAGCTTTTGCGGGAGAGGTGCGGCCTTCCCGGCGCTGATGGCGTCAGGGCGCGAGTGTCGACCGGACAAACATCAGGATTGCCGGCGCACGCGAGATGAAGCCGATGCGCCGCGCAATCCCGGGCAGCGCCGCTCAATCCTCGAGGATGGACTTCGGTACGCTGGACAGGTCGCAGGCTTGCGCCTGATCGAAGTAGTCTTCCGCATCGTTGATCATCACGACGGCGACGTCGATCAGCTCGTCGAGCCGTTGCAGCAGCGATTCGCGCCACTCGATGTCTTCATCGCGCTCGGGCGTCTTGTCCAGCTGCTCGATGATCGAATCGGCTGTTTGCAGGAAGGGGATTGCCTGCTGATAGTTTTCGATCGAGACCATCGCCGCGTTGCGCGCGCCGACGAGCCGTTCGCGGTGCTCGTCCGCCAGTTCGGATTCGCCGCTGATTCGCGGCAGTACATCCGAGATGCGCTGAAGCAGCGGCGGCGTTTGTTCTTCCAGCAGGATGGCGCGTTCGCGCAGCGCCGCATATTCGTCGCGAAGATCGGCGTCGCCGGGTTGAGTCGTGCTGTCCATCGTCGATATGAGTGCGTGGTTCGGTCGCGGCATGATACTCGACAGCGCCAGGTTCCTTGTCCGTTCCGCTGCCCTCTATATAAGCGGAAAGACCAGCATACGTCATATCTATAGGGAACCGTTCGCGTAGGGATTCACGCCCGTGGAGCCCCAAGCCCCCGTGCGCGGCAGCGCACGGGGGCTTTTTCAAATTTCTTCACAAAAGGCTTGCGGGAACGGCGCGAGGTGCATAGAATCACGCCTCTTTTCGCGCTAACGGAAACGCGGCGCGGGAGGAAGGGAAGCGGTGCTGTTGAGGCTCGGTGGTAGCAGCCTCGGCGGTACAGGAAGTTGAGCCCCGCGGTCGCAACGATGTGATGTAAAAAGTTGTTGACGAACTGCGAAACACGGTTCATAATCTCGCTTCTCTGCTGCTGAAAACGCAGCGCTGCTGGGAAACACGGAGTTTCTCGCAGAAATGCTCTTTAAAAATTAACAGCCGATAAGTGTGGGCGCTTGATGGAAGCGAGCT
>NZ_QTQI01000057.1 GCF_003853705.1 Burkholderia sp. Bp8992
AACGCGTTGTCGATCTGCTTGCCCTGGATCGCCAGCGTGTTGTCCGCCTTGATCGTGCCGCTGTTCGTGAACGACTGTGCGTTCTGGAAATCGATGTTCGTTGCGCTGATCAACGGGCCGTCGATATTCTGCTGGTTCGCCTTCGCGAGATAGACGACCGGCACGAGCACCGACTGACCGTCGACCACGCGCGCTTCCATCATGACCACGTTACTGGTCAGCTTCGACACCTGATCGGCCGACAGGCTCGCCCCGATAGGCAAATCGAGCGACTTCGACAGATCGGCGCCCGCTGCCATCAGCGATTGATACATGGTCTGCAGGTCTGCGTACGGCCCGAGCACGGCCTTGCCGGTCAGCGCGGTGACTTCGTTGCGCACGAGCTGCTGCTCATAAAAGCCGTCGCCCAGACGCTTCGGAATATGCGTGAGGTCGACGCCGAGTTGCCCGAAAAAGTAATCGCTCGAAATGAAGTTCTTCTGGTTCGCGAACGCCGGGTTCGTCTCGATCACGTAGTTCGCATTCGGCGCGGTGGTCGGCCGGTACAGCCCGCCCTGCGGAATCGTGAGGTTGTTCAGTACGTTCAGCGCCGTCGCACTGGCGATGATCGGATCCACCGGCGCCTGCGGACCACCGTGCACCGACGACGCACCCGATTTCGCGCCGCTCGCGTTACCGCTCAGATTGGTGGGCGTGAGGCCCGGCACCGACTGCCCCGGCAGCAAGCCGAGCGACGGAATCGACGCGTTGCCCGCCGTGTTGTTGACGCTGACGCCCGTGCCCGAAATCGTGCCGTTCGAACTCAACGTCGAGTCGTATTTCGGCAGTTTGTAATCCTTGATCGATGCCGGCGCCGCCTGCGTATAACCGCCCGGACGCCCTGTCACGAACGGCGCGTTGCCGAACGGCAACTGCCAGTCGTGTTCCGAGTTGTCGTAGTTGTTGTAGTGATACTGGCCCGAGTAGGAAACCGACACACCCGGCAGTTTCTGACCGGACGCCGCCCAGCCGTCGGCGTCGTAATGCCCCGGCATCTTGACGTCGCCGACCGCAGCGATGTTGCTCCAGTAGTTTTGCAGGGTGCCGACGGACGACGCATCGATCCTCCCGCCCGACACGATCTGCGCAGCCGGGCTGATGTCCGTCACTGTCGTCGCCGTCGCGCTGTCCGCATAGTAGGTCGTGAACTGATACGTGCTGTTCCATTGACCGCCATGAGGCGGCTCGGTGTAGACGCCGCCGATGCTGTCCGGATCCTTCACGCCGATCTGACCCGTGCGACCGCTGATCGGAATGCCGAACTGGCCGAGCAGCGATGGATCGATCGCGCTGGTCGACGTCCTCATCACCCGCCGCGTGCTCGTGATCTTGTCCGCATGCAGTTCCATGTCGCCGCCGGACTGGATCAAGGCCGACACGTTGTTGACGAGCGCGGCGTTCGTGTAGTTGCCGCTTGCGTCCTTGCCGCCTGCGAGCACGACCTTGCCCATGCCGAAGATGGCCGTCGTCGCCATCGAATCAGTCGCGGTCGTGTCGTCGCGGTTTTCGATGTCGTGCGCGAGGATTTCGAGCGTACCGTTGCTGTCCGACGCACCGATCAGCGCGGTCGGCCCGAGATTCGAGAGCGTATTCGTTGCGTTGAGCGACGCGCTGGCGCCCACGAGTGCGCCCGTATTCGTCAGGTTGGTCGATTGCGTATGCAGCAGGCCGCCGGCAGTCAGGGCGCCCACGTTGACGATGTTGCCCGCGTTGACGCTCAGGTTGTTGACCGATTGCAGGTTCGCGTTGTTCGTGAAGGTGCCGGGTAACGTGAAGGCGAGATCGTGACCAACGTTGAACTGTGTGTCGGCCGCGGCCGTGTAATCGCCCCGCAGATTCACGTTCGCGTCGTGCGCTGCGCTGTATGTACCGCCACCCTGCAGCGTGGCCGCCGCGACCGACAGGTCATGTGTCGAGCTGATCTGGCCGCTCGTGTTCGTGATCGCGCCGGTCGTCGTGACGTTCACGTCGCCGTTCGAGTTCGCGACGTTGCCGATGGTGCCGCCGCTGTTGTCCAAGGTGTTGCCTTGAACATGAAGCGATGCGCCGCTGAGCTGACCGCCCTGCGTATTGTTGATCGACGCGGCACTGACCGTCACATCGCCGTTGCCCGTGATCGCCCCCATGCCGGATACGCCACCAGCGTGGCTGTTCGTGATCTGGCTGCCGCCTTGCACCGTCATCTTGCCCGCGCCCAGGTCGACAATGGCGCCGTCCGCGTTGTCGATCGAGGCCGATCGAATGGCGAGCGTGCTGGTGTCGCCCGCAACCGATTGCCCCGCCTGGATGTGCCCGCCTCGGTTTGACAGAGCGCCGCCGTTCTTCAACGACAGCGACGCGTCCGATCGCAGCAGGCCCTGCGCGTTGTTCACGTCACCCGCAATCGTTGCGTTGATGCCGCGCTGCGCGGCCAGAATACCGCTCGCGTTGTTCCAGGTCGCCGCGTTGACGATGGCTTGCCCCTTCGTCACGATGGTGCCCGACGCGTTGTTCAGCGCGCTCGATCCGTTGCCCGGCGCGATCGTCAGCGTGCCGGTGCCGGCATGCGTGATGGTGCCGCCCGCGTTATTCAGCTCGGCCGGCTCAAGCGTCAAATCCGAGGCGTTCGTCTGGATCACGCCGGCGGCCGAGTTGTCGAGCGTGCCGCTGACGTTGATGCCCATCGCCGACGAGCCGTACTGTGTGATCGTGCCACCGTGGTTGACGAGGTTAGCGGCCGTCAGCGCAAGCTGATTGGCCTCGAGCTTGCCGCCGCTGTTGTCCAGCGTCGAATCGGCGATGACCGACAGGTTCGGCGCAACGATCGAGCCGCCCTGGTTCGTCATCGAGCCTGTGTGGATCGTCGCGTTCGTGCTGGCACCGATCTGGCCGCTGTCGTTCGCGAGCGTACCGCTGGTGATTCTTACGTCCGTGTTCGAAAGCAGCTTGCCGTTTGCGTTGTTCAGCGCACCGCCGACGGTTGCCGTCAGTCCGTTCTGCGCGTTGATCGCGCCCGACGTGTTGTTCAGCACCCCGGCTTGCGCGACGACACGCCCGTTGCTCGCGATCGAACCGCCCACGTTCGACACAGAGCCTGTACCACCGCCAAGCGTCAGTGTGCCGTTGCCGGCATGCGTGATCGTGCCGCCATCGTTGACGATCGACGCCGGCGCGAGCGTCAGGTCGGTACTGTTGCTTTGCAGCGTGCCGCCATTCGAGTTATCGAGCGTGCCCGACACGTTCACGCTCATCGCACCAGCGCCGGTCTGCGTGATCGTGCCGCCGTGGTTCACGAGGTCGGTCGCGTTCAACGAAACCTGGCCCGCCTGCACGGTACCCGCGCTGTTGTCTAGCGTCGTTCCACTGACCGTTGCCGTCTGGCCGGAGATCGAGCCGTCGCTGTTGGTCAGGCGCGCGCCTGCATCGACAGCTACCTTTTGCGCAGCCTGCAGCGTGCCGCCACCGTTGTCGATCGACTGGCCCGATACCCGCAGATTCGTGTTGGATGTGATCGCGCCGCGATTGACAACGTTTGCGCCTTGGATCGAAACATCACCGTTGCCGCCGATCACACCGCCTTGCGCGCCGTTCGCGGTAGTCCCCGCCGCATTGGTCAATTGGCCACTCGTCGTCACCGACAGGCCGTCCCCGTTGAGCGACGTGATCCGACCCGCCGTATTGTCCAGCGACGCACCAGCCACCGTCATGCCGGCCGCACTTTGAAGGGTGCCCTGGTTGTTCACGATGGTGCCGCCACGCACGTCCGCCGTGCTTTCGGATACCAGTTCGCCGGACTGGTTGGCTAACTGGCCAGCCACGTTGACTGACAACGGCCCCTGCGATGAAACCTTGCCACTCTGGTTCGACAGATTGCCGCCGGTCAGCGTCGTGCTGCCGCCGCTCGACAGGCTGCCGTGATCGTTGATCACGGTGCCCGATGCGTTCGCCTGGATGGCGCCCTGCGCGCTCGTCGTCGCGTTCGACAGGTTCACGTCGCCGGCCGTCGCGTTCAGTGACAGATTGCCGTTCGCTGCCGTCTGGCTGCCGGCGAGATTCACGCTGCCGCCCGTCAGCGATGCATTGCTGCCTGCGACGTTCTGGCCGGTCGCGATCAGTTGGCCGGACGCCGTCAGGTTCAGGTCGCCGCCGTGTGCGACGGAGCCGTCATTGTTCACGCCGGCGCCGAGCGTACCGGTCGAATTGATGCTCCCGGCGTTCACCGTCGTATTTTGCTGCGCCGCGAGCGTACCGGTGTTCGTAAGATCGGCGCTTGTACTGGCCGACAGCGATTGCTGCGCGTACGTGGAGCCGCTATTCTGGATGCCGCCCGCGGCCGACAGCGACATATTGCCGCTTGCCGTGGTCTTGCCCGCAAGGACGAGCCTGCCGTTCGACTGCAGCGTCAGGTCGCCTGCCTGTGCGGCGATCGTCCCAGCGTTCGCGACCCCCACACCGAACTCGTTCGAAGCAAGGACGATCCTATTGGCATACATGCCACCCAACTGGCTCACGTCGATCGCGACCGACGGAACCGGGCCGTCGCCGGCGATCGGTGTCGCTGCAAGCGTGTCGTGATTGACCTGGGCCGCGCCTGCGATCACGTTCAGGTTCTTTGCATAGATGGCGGAATTGGCCTGTACCGCTCGGGCAATAAGGTCCACCTGATCGGTACCGGTTGCATTCAAGCCGGCACCCGAGACAGTCACGAGTCCGCGGTTGACGTTGTATCCGGCGAGCGAACCATCTGCGCCGTAGAACGGCACGCCGGTCGTCAAGGTCGCACGGCTGGTATTCAGGAAGGTTCCACCGTCCACAAAAATCCCGGACGGGTTAGCGATGACCAGCTCCGCGCGGGCGCCTGCGATCTCCAAGGCGCCGCGAATTTGAGAGGGGTTCGGGCTGTTGACCTGGTTGACGATGATCCGCGCGGCCTGCCCGGCTCCGTAGTTCGGGTTACCGTTGATCCAGCCCGCCTGCTGGGTCTGAACCATCGTGGCCGAGTTGTTCAGGATCGCGCCAGCCTTTTGGACATCGAACTGGTTATAGGTATTGACCGATACGCCGGCGCCCGAAGGCTTGGCCACGTTGACCTGAGGCAAGCCGTTCGGCGTCTGGATCACCTGCGTGCTGGTGCCGGGCGTCGGGATGATCTGCGCACCGGACAGGGTGGGTAGCATGCCGAGTGCGGCGGCGCCCGCCACCACGACGCGAGCGCCGGACGTCGACGACCGCCGCTGCGCGCGAGCTTCGCCCGTTGCCGACTTCCCCTCAGCCGTCGCCGTCTCCGCGACGGCCACCACCATACCCCGAAGCCTGGAAAACACCAGGCGGTGCGTATTCTTATTCATTCTCGTCGACGCGGCCCGCGTCCATTCGTTGGTTATCCGGCACGAGCTTACCGAAACCCTTACGAATGACTGTCAAATATTGCCAAGCTGTTGAAGGAGAACCACAAATTCCTAATTTCAGTCTCGTCTGATTGACGTGTGCTGACGTACGACTTGGACAGCCGCCAGTCGAACGAGAAGTCTCTGAGTACCACGCGAATTCGCCGTTTCAATCTCGCTCGCGATCGTGATCGCGGGCTTCGTCGGCGGCCTCGTGCTGTCGGCCGTCAAGCGCTCGCTCGGCACGAAGGACTGGGGCTCGATGATCGCGGGCCACGGCGGGATGCTCGACCGCGTCGACTCCATCTGCTTCGCCGCGCCGGTGTTCTTTCACCTGGTGCGCTATCTGTATGTGTGAGGCGCGGGGCGGCGCGATGCCGCCCGTGCCTGCGCTCGAAGGATCAGTACCCGTCGCGCAACGCCTTCGGCACGACGTAGCGGCCGCGCGCGGCGTCGAACTTCACCGTGTAGCGTGCGTGGATGGCCTTGTCGCCGCGCGTACCCGTTTCCATGACCGTCAGCGGATAGACGTCGCCTGCGCCGGTCGTGTCCGGCGCGATCTCGAAGCGGCGTTCCTCGCAACGCGCGCGAGCATGCGCGCATTCCGTCGACTCGGCATTGTCGAGCGCCTCGTCGATGCGCGCCGCCGCATGCACTAGCGCATTGCCGTACGGCAGCCAGATCGAGCGGGAGGTTTGCGTATAGCCTTGCCGCGTGTCGCTTTCGCCGATGACGAACCCGAACAGGTGCGGCCCGAGCCGCTCGATGCGCACCGTGCCCGGCTCGCCGCGCTGACCCGACGCGATCTCCGTCTTCTTCACGACAGGCTCGAGCGCCTTGCCGTCGGCCGTCGATTTCAGCACGTACAGGTCGATCGTGCCGGGCGTCGCGTCCGAATCCATGCCAGGCATTCCGTTCTGTACCGCAGCCTCGGTCTCGCCGCACATCGCGAGCAGCGTGCGCGGGCCGTCCGCGGTCGCGACGCGCAGCGAGCCGCACGGCGCGTAGATGAAATCGTCCCCGTCTGCCTGCCAGCCCTTGCGGTCGGCACGCCAGTTGCCGTACGTGTCGTGGACGAAGGCCTTCAACGGAGGGTCAAGCTGGACCGGTTCGGCCGCATAAACGGGCGACAGCGCGGAGAGCGCCGTGAGTACCGCGAGTGCGCCAAGTGCGGCGAGCGCAGCCGCGAGCGGCTTGAGACGTGAGTTCCGGTGCGGGACGGTCATGACGAGGTTCGTTCTGGTCGGAAAGAAACGTTGCGAAGGGTTGCAAGTGTGCACGATCACGGTTGCCGTGGCGCGATACCGGTGCCGTCCGGCTTCAGCCGCGCGGTTGACACCCATCCCTCGGCAATGCCGCGCGTGTGCGGATTCAGGTAGACGACCGACGTGAAACGGCCGTATTCGGTCCTCGCATCGACGTGGTCGTGCTCGACGATGAACAACCCGTCGATCCTGCATGCGTCGTCCGGCGCGGAAAAGAACGGCAGGCGCCCCTTGCCGGTGACGACACGCCCGGCGTCGCTGCCCATCACATCATCACCCTGCCCCTGTGCGCGGCGGTTCAACGCGTCGCAATCGACGGCACCGTGCACCGGCGCAGCAGGCGCATCACACGCCGACACGGCATGCAACAGCGCGCGCCGGTCGATCTTCAGCACATCCGGCCGGTCGGGATCGCGTGTGATGTCGAGCGCGCGCATCGCCTGCGTATCGAGCGTCACCCAGCCGATCGTCGCTTCGCGATTAGGCGTACCCGGATGGCCAGGCACCGTGAACAACCGGATGCGATAAACGTTGCCGGTGCGCTCGTCCAAGTCGGCCTGGATGTCGCGCCGCGCCATCGCAGTCTGCCGCAACGACGGTACGATCAGCGCCGTCAATTGCGCGTTGCACGATGCCGGCGGAGGCGCAGCGGTCGCCGATTGCGCGGCCAGTACGCCCGCGCACGCCAGCACGGCACCCACGGCGAGTGCCGCGTACCGGTCACGACGCACGGCCTCGCCATTCGCGCCGGCCGGCGTTACGATCTCGTTCTTCATCCAGGATCCGTCCGATGTGCACGGGAAGCTGCCCGCGAGCCCGTAGCGTACACGCAAGACGCGCCACCGCACGCGCACATCGGCCGGCCCGACACGGACACACGCATGAACCTGACCTTGCAGGACGTCGCCTGGCACCGCTCGGTCGGGCGGCTCATCGAGACGCTCGACCAGCCGGGCTTCTGGCTGTCGCTGATCCGGCTGATCGAGGAATACGTCGCCGTCGACAGCTGGGTCGCACTGATGTTCGACGACGCCCGCCCGCTGGTATTCGCCGAATGCGCGTACGAAGGCGATGGGCCCGATCCGCTGTTCCGCGACTACCTGCAGGGGCTGTACCTGCTGGACCCGTTCTACGTCGCAAACCGCGACGCGCCGGCGAGCGGCCTGTTCCGGCTGTCCGACGTCGCGCCCGAGTGCTTTCGCGACACCGAGTACTACACGCGCTATTTCACGCACAACGTGGTCGAAGACGAAGTGCAGTTCAACGTCGTGCTCGACGATGCGCGCACGCTGTGCCTGTCGCTCGGCAGCAAGCGGCGCTTCAGCCCCGAACACGTGGCGCTGCTCGACCTGGTGCGGCCGTGGGTCGCCGCGCTGATGCGCCAGCGCCTCGCATACGAGCCCGCGCTTGCCGAACCGGCTCCGGCGCGCCGGCCCGGCGCCGATGCCGGGAACGGCTTCGAGCACGCGATGACGCGGCTCGGCACGCCGCTCACCGCGCGCGAGCTCGACGTGATCCGGCTGATCCTGAGCGGACGCTCGAACAAGGAAGTCGCGAACAAGCTGGAAATCTCGGCCGAAACGGTCAAGGTGCACCGGCGCAACATCTACGCGAAGCTCGCGATCAATTCGCAGTCTGAACTGTTTTCGCTGTTCCTGAAGGCGCAGACCGGTACGTGACGATCGGCGGGCGGCGTGACGTGTTCGCGGCCCGCAGCATTTCGCCCCCCGTGCCGCCGATACGCGCTATCGGCTGTGCCTTCTGTGCAAACAGGCAGCGCGCCCCTATCCTTGCGCGATCCGACCTGTCTGCCCGTTCGAGACGAAACGGGCGACACGCGCTGGCCTGGGTTCTGATGGCATCTCCTCGTCAGTCAGAACCTCTTCGCCGACCCTTGCAGAAGGGTCGGCGTTTTTTTGGTTCATCGCGGGAAACCGTGGAAGCTTTCGGTGCAGTTGGTAACCTGACGCCAATGGGAATAGGCGTTGGAGGCCAAATTGCTGGATCGCAAAGCACTACAGGCGCTGGGCTGCTGGACGGGCTACCGGATTGAGCGAG
>NZ_QTQI01000058.1 GCF_003853705.1 Burkholderia sp. Bp8992
GAGGTCGACAGTGACGAAATCGAGCTGTTAGCCGACGACAGACCCGTCGAAGTCGACGTGGACAGCGACGTGATGGAGCTGTTGGCCGACGAGAGGCCGGTCGACGTCGAGGTCGACAGCGACGAAATCGAGCTGTTAGCCGACGACAGGCCCGTCGAAGTCGACGTGGACAGCGACGTGATGGAGCTGTTGGCCGACGACAAGCCGGTCGACGTCGAGGTCGACAGCGACGTGATCGAGCTATTCGCCGAGGACAGACCGGTCGAGGTCGACGTGGACAGCGATGTCACCGAGCTGTTGGTCGAGCTGAGGCCCGTGGACAGCGACGTGATGCCGGTCGAAAGCGAGGCAATGGCGCTGCCGGACGTCGACACCGTGGTCGACAGCGAGTCGACGATCGAATTGGTTGCGAACAGCTGCGAGCCATTGATCGCATCGGTGCTGTTTGCGGTGATTTGACCGGCTGCAACGTTGGTGACCTGACGCTCGGCGCCAGGTTTGCCGACGCTGACCACGCTGGTTGGATTGCCACCCGCGAACGTTGCGGTTACACCGCCGATGGTGCCGGTCGGCGTCGGGTTCGCCGTCGACGTGATGGAGCCGCTGCCGAGTGCGACGTCGCCTGCGTTGTTGGCCGTGGCGTTCTGGCCGATGGCGACTGCGCCGTTCGCCTTCGCGTTCGCGGTGTCGCCGACGGCAACGCTACTCGCACCTGCGGCGCTTGCAGCCACGCCAGCCGCGAGGGCGTTGGTGCCCGTCGCGCCGGTGTTGTCGTAGTTGGCCTTCTGCGTGCCACCGTCGTTGACGCTGTAGTAGTGCGTCTTCGCGGCGTTGATTGCGGTCGAGGTCGAGGTCGACAGCGACGTGACCGAGCTATTGGTCGAGCTCAGGCCGGTGGACAGCGAATTGATGCCGGTCGAGGTCGACGTGGACAGCGAACCGATCGAGCTGTTGGCCGACGAGAGGCCCGTCGACGTGGAAGACGAAAGCGACGTAACCGAGCTGTTTGCCGAGCTGAGGCCGGTCGACAGCGAGTTGATGCCAGTCGAAGTCGAGGTCGACAGCGAACCGATCGAGCTATTAGCCGACGAGAGGCCGGTCGATGTGGAAGTCGACAGCGACGTGACCGAGCTGTTGGTCGAGCTGAGGCCGGTGGACAGCGAATTGATGCCGGTCGAGGTCGACGTCGACAGCGAACCGATCGAGCTGTTAGCGGACGACAGGCCCGACGACGTGGAGGTCGAAAGCGACGAGATCGAGCTGTTAGCCGACGACAGACCCGTCGAAGCCGACGTCGACAGGCTCGTGATGCTCGACGTCGTCGTGCTTGCTACCGAGTAGAGCTGGCTACCGTTGATCGCATCGGTGCTGGTCGACGTGACGAGCCCCGCGGCGACGTTCTGGATGCGACGCTCGTTGCCCGCCGTGCCGACGCTGACGACGCCGTTGGCAGCACTTGCGCCGGCAAAGTTGCCGAACGTCTGGCCGCCGATCGTGGCGGAGGTGACCGAGCTGGTGCCGCCGGTCGCCGTGGTAGTCGCACCAATTGTCGCCGAATTGTTGCCAAGGGCAACGGAGTTTGCCACGTTGGCCGTCGACAGGTAGCCAAGCGCCATCGCGTTGCCGGCCGAAGCGGTCGATTGATAGCCCATCGCGACCGCATTGCCGTTGCCGCTGGCCGTCGCAAACGAACCGATCGAAATGTTTCCGGCCTGGGAAGCCGCGGCTTGCTGGCCGATTGCAACGCTCTGGAGCGCACTGGCCGTCGCCACGCCAAGCGCCACGCTGCCGGCGCCAGTCGCGCTGGCATTGACGCCGATCGCGGTCGCGTAGTTCGCCGTCGCGGAACTTCCGTTCCCGAAAGCGGAGGCAGGCGCCGAAGCCCCGCCCGCGTACGCGGACGCACCGATTGCGCTCGAACCCGCATAAGCCGCGGTGGCGCCGCTGCCGATACCGACCGAACCCGCACCCGTCACGCTGTTGCCACTGCCCAGCGCAACCGCGCCGGTGCCGTTCGCCGAGTTGCCGCTGCCGAGCGTGACCGCGCCCGTGCCGCTTGCCGAGTTGCTGGTGCCGAGCGCGACCGCGCCGTCGCCGCTGGCCGTTTGCGCGCGGCCGATGGCCACGGCGCCGCCGGTTGCGGTACCGCTGTTGGCGGTCGTGCCCGACGAGCCGATTGCGACGTTCTGGCCGGTTGCGCCGGAAACGATGCCATCACCTTGCGCGATGCCGTAGGCGCCGCTGACGGTTGCACCGCGACCGAGCGCGATACCCGAGGTCGCGGCCGAGGAGATGAGTGATTGACCGCCGAGCGCAATCGAATTCGTCGCGGTAGCCGACGCGCCCGCTACACCGTTGTTGCCGATGGCGATGGCGCCGGCGGCATTGGCGAGCGTCTGGGTGGTACTCGGCGTGCCGGTTGCCGTCGAACCGCCGATGGCGACCGAGTTTGCTCCGGAGGCAAGGGCTTGGCTGCCGACCGCAGTGGCGAAATTGGCGTTGGCAGTCGCTGCCTGGCCCAGTGCGACCCCGGCCGCGCCGGATGCAGTCGCGGAGCGGCCCATCGCCAGCGTATTGCCGCCGCTCGCTACCGCATTGGCGCCAATGGCCGTACTGCTGTTGTTGCCGGCCGTTGCGTTACTGCCGATGGCGGTTGCATAGGCGTCGGAAGAGGTCGCACCCGCCCCGATCGCCGTGGAGTTGTTGGACGAGACCGTCGAAGAAGGGCCGATAGCGACCGAATTGGAACTCGTGGTCGACCCGCCGCCGGCCGCATAGTACTGCGCATGCGCGACGTTGCTGGCCAGCGACCCCGCTGCGAGGACTGCGGTTGCAACGGCCTTCACGACGGCCGACTTGTTCGGCTTGCCCCGTGCCGAATCGTGTTCCGATGCCGCGACCCAGGCGCCAAGAGCTTCGTTCCAGATCGAGCGGTATGTGCGGTTCATGTCCTGCTACCTCCAAATGTGCACGCCACACACCGGTCTCTTTTGTTAGAGGATTACTCCGTGCGCTCGCGCGAATCTCAAAATTGATGGGCGGAGTTTATTGGAGGTGGTTTTTGTAGATTGACAAACAGTGATAAATGAAGTGTTTTAAAAGTTAAAAGATGGTTAATGCGATGCGTTTTGATGTGTCGTGAGTGAATGATTTTGAAAGATGTAAGAATGTGTCATGTAGGGTCCGGATTTCCGGCGAGCCTTCAAGATTTATTCATAAAAATCAATATGTTATGTCTGTTTTGTGCGGTAGGTAACACATCGCGGTGCTCGAAAAGTAAGACAAATGAAATAGCAAACGTTTGCGCGGCGACAAATTCTTTCTGGAATGTAATGTAAATTCATGGTTTGGCTGATAACCCTTCTCGCATAATATTAATTTGTTAACTAATTGATTTTGTGAAAATTGTTTTTGTATTAATTGGATTTTTATAAATCAATTAAATTTTGAATTGAGAATATCCGGCTGTGCCGATTTGCGCATCCCGCCCGGCGCGGGCGCCCGTGTGGCGGGCGTTCCGGGCGGTCTGGTTCGTGGAATTTGTAATAAATTGCTACAAAGCGATGGATTGTGTCGTCAGAACTCAACTATCGGATTTGTCCTATTGACGATATCGTTCATATCTGAACTTCGGCGGAATTGGGGGGCGTGCCGGGCAACCCTGGGAGGCGGTTCCGCCGCGGTTTCCGGCGCGGCGTCGACAGGGGTGTAACAGACCGTCGATGAGCGCCGGGGACGACGTCCCGAAATGTCAGATTCCGGGTGCGACAATGTGTCCGGCCCGCTGGGGGTGGACCGAAGCGTCGCAAGAAAAAGGGGATGGAGTAAACGTATCGGGCACGCCACATCCGATCGGCGGACACGGAGCCGATCGGGTGGCTCGCCGCCGGCCACGAAGGCGTGCCGGCCGGCAGGACCGGCGGCAGCCAGCCCGGCGTTACTTCTTCAGAAACCGCAGCGCGAACCGCGCCATGCGCGGCACGAACATCGGCCGCAGCAGGCGCCTGTCGTAACCGGCCATGCGCCTGTCGTTCTCGGCCAGACACAGCTCGATGAGCTCGCGCGGGTTCAGCGCGTCGCCGATATCCGCCGTGCCGGTGGCCGGAAAGTTTGCATCACGCGCGACGCCATCGGCATCGATGCCGCGCGCGATGCCGATGCGGTCGCGGATCAGTTGCACCCACACGGCCGCGACGCGCGCGAAGAACCAAGGCCGGCGCCACCACGGCATCGTGCGCCAGTACCACGCGTACCAGTTCGCGAAGAACAGGATGTGGCGGCCTTCTTCCTGGATCACGGGCTCGAAGGTGTCGACGAGTTCGGGCGGGAAGTAACCGGAGCGCTGCGCGGAGCGGAACAGGCCGAACGCGAAGAAGCTGTCGATGCATTCGCTGAAGCCCGTCATCATCCACGACCATTCGGGATCCTTCGGCGCCGGATAGGCCGGCTCGGGCGCGAGCCGGATGCCGTATGCCTCGACGAGCTTCGACAGCACGACCTTGTGGCGCGCTTCCTCGCCGCCGTCCATCTCGAGCGCGCGGCGCAGCAGCGGATCGTCGACCGTCGCCGCGTAGGTCGCCACGCGGATCGACGCGCGGCCTTCGGTCTGTACCGCGATGTCCCAGATCGGCAGCGACGTGAGCCGCCTGAGTTCGTCCGGCTTGAGCGCCGGCCAGTCGATCACGGCCGGCTTGTACGGGTTGTGTGTATCGAGCAGCATGCGGCAGAACATCTGCATGTGCGCATCGGAACCGATCCGGACCGGACCTTGCCTCTCGAAGGTCCAGTTGCGCATTGCGTGATCTGCGGCTGCGTGCTCTTCCTGCAGCGTGTCACTCATGGCTGTTGTTATTCGATTACGGGTCGAAAGATTCTTGCATAGCTTCCGTAATCGCGTATTTTCGAGCGGCCATGTGTGCGCCGATGTGTGCGCCGGCCAGGCGCGCGTCACGCGTTCGTGTCGACCCAGAGGCGGCCCCAGCGCGACGCATAGGCGAGCGCGTGCTCTTCCTCGAAGAAGAAATCGATCGCGTCGAACGACACGGAGCGCGGCGACGGGCCGCTGCTCGCCTTCTCGATCGTCAGGTTGGCGGCGAACAGCCCGTTCGGCAACCGGGCGGCAGCGGGGGCGACTTCGTAGCCCTTGTAGCGGATCGTACGGTTCATGGCGTGCGCGTAGAAAGTTCGGACTTCCAGCGTACGAAAACCTGCCGGTGCCGTGAACCAATCTTTCGGCCAATGCTAATCACGCGGCAGCCCGGATCGTTATCGGGGCGGTACGCAGGGGTGGGGCAGCGCGGGGAAGGCAGCGGCGTGCTTGGCGCATCGCCACGCATCGAAAAAGCGCCGCGCGCGCCCGTCGAACTGCGTCGACCGGGCGCGCGCGGCGCAATGCAGCGGAGATCGGACCTTACTGGTTGGCGATCTTCAGCACGGGTGCGAGCGCATCGACCGATGCCGCATGCGACGCCGCACGATGCGATGCGAAGGCGAGCGCGAACTCTGCCGCTTGCGCGCCGACCGTCTCGAGCTGCGCGGCGACCTTCGGATCCGAGCAGCTGTCGGCGCTTTCGAAGCGCGTTTCGAGCGTGTTCACGGTCGCGCCGAACGGTGTCGGCCAGCCGCGCAGTGCATGGACGATCGAACGCACCGACGTCAGCACGGTGCCGGCCGCCTGCCAGCCGTACGCGGTGACGATCAGGCCGACCGCGCGGCCGTCGAGATAGGGGCGCTCGTCGGCGCGCAGTTCCTCGAGCGTGTCGAGGGCGTTCTTCACGAGACCGGAGACGCCGCCGTGATAGCCGGGCGTCGCGATGATGATCGCGTCGGCCTGGCGCACGGCGTCGATCAGCTCGCGCTGCGCGTCGGTCAGCGTCTTGTGTTCGGGGGCGTAGTGCGGCAGCGTATGCAGGAACGGGCCGTCGAACAGGCGCGTCCGTGCGCCGGCGGCCTGCGCGCCGCGCAGCGCGAACGACAGCGCGCGTTCGGTGGACGACTCGGCTCGGGTGGTACCGCCGATGCCGACGACGAACGGGCGGCGGTGTTGATCGAATGCAGTCAAGGGGCGCTCCTCGGGGATGGCTTGCCCGGCTAAGCACAGGCTTAAAACCAAATGGTAACGACCCCGTCGCCACTCTGAAAACGACTTTTCGTTCTATCGATATGCCGCGCGGCGGGGCAATCGTGTGCGCGGCCGCGCAGATCGATAGCAGAAATGCTTGGTTGGGGCGGTGCGCCACGGTCGATAAGATGGGCCCGTCTCCTCCATGATGTCTCTACTGACATGGGTTGGCCCCGCCGCGCGGATGCAGGCGGGGCTTTTTTTCGGTTCATCGCGGGAAACCGTGGAAGCTTTCGGTGCAGTTGGTAACCTGACGCCAATGGGAATAGGCGTTGGAGGCCAAATTGCTGGATCGCAAAGCACTACAGGCGCTGGGCTGCTGGACGGGCTACCGGATTGAGCGAG
>NZ_QTQI01000059.1 GCF_003853705.1 Burkholderia sp. Bp8992
TCCGCAATTCAAGTCTGCGGACGCAATCGTGGATCGATTCGGCAGCGCTGCCTAGGTGCGGAGAATTTCGCGCTTACGACAGATCCTGTTCAGGCAGTAGCACACGCGTCGTGACGTACCCGCGCGCCAGGATCGCTTGCGACAGACCCTTGACGAGGATGTCGAGGCCCTGTTTTCCGATGCACTGACCAGCATAGTGCTCAAGCCATTCACGTGCGAAGGCGAAGCGATCCATCGGCAATGCCGACGCGCCTTGCGATTTCAGAGCCGTGGGTAGGGCATCGGGTACGTCGAGCGCAAAACGCTCGATCCGAAAGCAGGGTGTTTCCGACGGTAGCGTGGGATACCCAACGCTCGCCACGACGCCCGATCGCACCCCCGGTGCGGAGACCGCCCGTTCGCGCTCGCGCGCCTCTTCCTGCTGTCTGGACTGCTGCTCGTTACCCGGAATGATCGTATGTTGCGGGATTTCCTGTGCAGCTACGCCTACTGTCACGGACAGCAGCGAGGCCGCAATGCAACTCCCCCGTCGGACAATGCTCATGGATGTTGTTCTTATCAATCGGGTTCGTCGATTTATGGAATGCATCGATCCAACGCGACTCGCAGAGCAGCGCCGATTTCTGCTTCTGGAGACTCGAATGGAAGGATGACTTTGGCGTCGTCGCCTAACCCTTCCCATGCTTCGAGCTTGTCATGACGGTTTGGATCAAGCGTTAGAACACCGTCAACTACTTTTGCATGACACAAGATCATTTTCTTGAACAGGGCTTGCTTGGTTTTGTACCCAAACCGTGTAAGAAGGCCATCGACCCACTTCTTATAGTTCTCTCCAACCAGCCGAAAGTCGAAGAAAAGCTGATTTTCCGCACGTTGCTGTGGGGTAATGAAACGGCTTTTCAACAACGCATCGTTGAGACAACGACCGAGTGTTTCGTCATCAGCATCTGCGTCGAGAAAATATGAACCGCCATCCGGATCTGCGATTGAAACTCTATATCCAGACTGCGTTCCAATGAAAATGAAGTCTTGATTTCGATAAATGGCCGCACCGCGCCAAGGCTTAACGTCACTCAATTCACCCCCTTACAGATTTGCACGACGCCTCGCAGATCACCCGCCTCTTAAGGCAACCAAGCAATCCCTGCTATTGATTAGGCCAATTTCGAATCAGACCTCAATCATCCAGCCAATCCCGATTTGGATTCCTTGGTCGTCGGAATACGTAATCCCCCCTTTCAGCAACGTAAGCTGAAACCAGATCATGATTTATATCAACATCCACATACACGCCAGAACCTCGATCGACTTCAACACTTAAACTTTCAGCCGTCACACAACAAGGATTACCAGAGGCAAACAAACCAACCAGCTTTACTCGATAAAATAATAGTGACCAGCCACCCGCGAGACCAGGAATCGAATTGAGTATTGGATACATAATATTTCCATTATCTATTTTCACCCTAAACGGATACTCATAGTCCTCTGGATAATGATCACCAAGAACAAACAATCCATCATCAGTGTCGACCAGCCAACCGGAAACCTCCGTACGATCACCTGTTTTAAGCAAGGTCGACAGTAACATCTCACGAGCATCCATCGTTATCGCCCTATCACAATTGCGTTTACCCCATTCGACATGGCCGAATTCAGCGCACTAGCCAACACGCCTCTAGGACCAATATATGGGTCTCTTGTCATATAGTATGAAACACCATTTACACTAACCTCACTGTCGACGATTATGAAATGCCCCCTTATATTAACTATAACCACCTGCCCTTTTGAAAGATTGGAGCTCAATTGTCCTGGCATCATCACCGTCTCAACAGTATTTTCCACGCCAGCCTTAGATATTACACTTGACAGCTCCGACGCATTAACGCCAGTCGGCCGAATTCCATTTTCGAAGCTCCCAATAACACTTTCAAGACTTACTGAATTACCTGTCCGATCTGAAATAACCATTGCTGCGCAAGCAGGACCGCATACAGGGGCCTCCCCTTGCAACACAACCGTCCCATTTGGTTGATATGGAATTTTCTTCGGGATTTCTGCGGCACCACCAGCACCATCCAGCGCTCCCAAAGCCCGCCCGTCCGTAACTGCACTCGTGCGACTGGCAAGCGCCATGCTATCAAGCACATCGCGACCAACGTTGATGCCAATTTTGGCAAGACCAATTCCAGCTTTAACCGCACCGCTCACACCGGCCACCACTGAACCGACCTGCCAGGTCAGTTCACCGATATTTTGACCGAGTTGCAGCGCCTGATCAGTCCCGCCGACGCGCAGCGCGGTCTGAATCTGTCCGATCTTGACATTCAAGTTGTCAACGACCGCCTGTCCAAGCTGGTCACGCATCTCCTTGCTGTTGATCAGCTCATACATCCCTTTCAGACCGGTCACCGGGTCGCTCAGGAATTCCGCCAACCCACGGACGTCGTTCCAGCCTGCCTGCGCAAGCCCCTTGCCAAATCCGGCCAGCGTCGCGGCATCCTGTACTGACGATACTGTCGCCCACTTTCCAGTTGTCTGGACAGCGCACATCAGATTCGTACAGGCCATCAACTCCTTCTGGGCCTGCACCTTCTGTTCGGTCGCAAGCCAATTGTTCTGCGCAGCCGCAGTCGCGCTGGTCGTTGTCGTGGCCGCACCCGAGGCGCCTCCCACCCCGGATTCAGCCGCCACGCCGGCCACGATGGACGAAATCAGATTTTGTTTCGCTTCCTTCTCCTGCTCGGTCATGTCAGGAGTCGGAGGCGCAAACAGATTCGTCAGCAGACTGGATGCCGCCGCGCCCATCGCGCCGGCGCTGCAGCTTTGGCTGCTGGCAGCCGCACCTGCACATCCAACAATCGCGTGCAGCGCAGCATGCAGCGGGCTACCTTCCGTCACCGTGCCATTTTCGACCAGCTTGCCGATGTACGACGCGCCTTGCTGCTGCAGGTAATTCACCACACCGGCCTGCGCAAACTGGCCGGCGCCACCGGTCACGTTGCCGCCCGCAGCTGCGGTCAGTGCGGACAGCACTTGCCGGTACGTACCGCCTGGGCCCCATTCCGCCGTCAACTGGTCGGCCTGCTGCTGCGCCTGCAATCGTTGCTCGGGCGTCAAATTCGGATTCTTGGCTGCAGCCTGTGCCGCGTCCGCTTCCTTCAACCGATTGTCAACGAAGGCTCCCGCCTGATTGATGAACTGGCTCGTGATGTCGAAACCGGCCTGAATCTTGCCCTTGTCGAAGATTGGTGCAAGCGCGCTGCTCGTGTTCGACGTGTCCCGATTGACATTCGCAACCGCCTCGGCGGCAGTCTCACCCGTCAGCTGCTGTTGCTTCGCTCCATCGGTAATAGTGAGCGCCCCACCGCTCACGCCGCTCTTGGTCGTCGAGCTTGCATCACCCGATGCGCCCAGCACCACCGGCGGCGCAACCGATATCCCACCCTTGTTCGGCACACTGGTCCCCGGCACCGGATTCACATTATCCGCCGTGCCTTTCTGATCCTTGCCGATAGTGCCGCCATAGCCGCCCGAGAGCCCGACCGACGATGCGTCGTACGATGCGTGGTTCTCGATGTCGCTATGCGTGAGGGTTCCGGTCGTCAGTTTGTTCAGGTTGTCCCGCACGGCCTTGTCGCTGCTCGCGATCACACCGCCTTTCAGATCGGTATTGCCCTTCACGTCGACCTGGAAGCCGCCATCGCCCGCCTTGATCCCCGATTGCTCGATCACGCTTGCGTAATCGCTGTTCATCTTGGTCTGGCCGACGCTGCCCGCCACGCTCGACACACAGGGCGGCGGACAAACACTCACCGAAACGCCCGCATTCTGTTGTTTCGAGCCGTAATGATCCTTGTCTTGCAGACTCTCGATGTTCAGGTTTCCGCCAACATCGGCGACCACCTGCTTGCCCGACGCGACTGCACCCTTCAAATTCGTATCACCGCCTGACTGGATCGCGAGTTGATTGCCCGCGGTCACATGCGTATTCGTCCACGTCGACGAATCACCATCCGCGTTACCGCGATTCCCGGCAACGCTCGCCGTGAGCGCGACACCGGTCTTCGCGCCAACGGTGAACGACACGCCCACCGAGGCACTCGCCCCGCTGTTCGTACTGTGCTGGCTGCTGGTAT
Source organism: Burkholderia sp. Bp8992 (assembly GCF_003853705.1). Taxonomy (GTDB): domain Bacteria; phylum Pseudomonadota; class Gammaproteobacteria; order Burkholderiales; family Burkholderiaceae; genus Burkholderia. The sequence continues at coordinate 4,143 of NZ_QTQI01000059.1, forward strand.
TTTCCGCGGCCTGCAGGTTCACATTGCCTTCCGCGGCCAGCTTCGCGTTGTTGCCTGCAGAAATCGTGCTGCCGATCACGTCGATATTGCTGTCCTTGCCGGCGCCAGCAGCGGCGATCGTTACGTTGCGGCCCGCTGACACAGTACTTCCCACCGCCGTGCTCGACTGTGCCTGCATCTGACTGTCGCTCTTGCTCGCGCCGACCGACACGTTGATCCCGACGCTTTTCGCGGCATTCACCGGATCCCCGCCCATTTGCTTCAGCGAGTCATAGGTGTTCTTCGCCGCAAGGCCCGTCGTGGCCGCCGCCAACGCAATCAAGCGCGGATCGCCACCCACGCTTTGCGCAGCGTTCGTCATCTGCCGACCGGTCTGCACCGCCGCCACGACCGGATTCGTCACGCCCACCGTCACGCCAGCCTGACGGAACTGCTGCTGCTCTGCGAAGCTGGATGTATCCGTCGCGGCGTCTATCTTCACGGTCTTGCCGGCAAGATTCACGTCGTTGCCCGCATGCAGGATGCTGCCGGTCGCATGCAGATCGTTACCCGCACTTACCGTCAGATTGCCGTTCAGCGCGCCGATCGCACTTCCATTGTTCGTGACCGATGAAGACTGCTGCTTGTCGGAGTTCGAACGAGAACCGACGGATACTGACAAGCCGCCGTTCGACATGAGGCCGGTTTCCTTCTTGTCGAAATAGGTCGACGATTGGATCGTGTCCTGCGAGGTCTTGATGTTCACGTCCCGTGCGGCAGACAGCGACACATCGTTTGTACCGACGATATTGCTGCCCGTCACATTGATGTCCCGGCCGCTCGTGACCGTCACGCCATCCGCCGAAATCGTGCTGCCCTGGCTATAAGTCGCCGTCTGGTCGATTCCGCTTGCGACCTTCGCGCCGCTTACGACATTGCTGTGGCTGTGCGTTTCGTGCGAATTCAGCTCGTGCGTCTCGTTTGCCGCGCCGACGTTCACGTCGCCAGCCGCCAGCAGGTTCGCGTTGCCCTTGTCGAGGGTGATCGCGCTGCCGGAGAGCGTAATGTCCTTGCCCGACACGATATTCACCGTATCGCCGCCCTTGAGCGTCGTGCCTGTGAGCGCCTGATCGGACGTGTGCAGTGTCTCCGCGTAGCTGCCGTGACTGTCGCTGCCCGAACTGTTGCTGTTCACCGTCGATGTCGTGCTCGCCGCACCGAGCGTCACGTTGCCCTTGGCAGCGAGTGTCCCGCCCTGGCCGAGGTCGATCTGTGCGCCCTTGGC
>NZ_QTQI01000060.1 GCF_003853705.1 Burkholderia sp. Bp8992
GAAACACGGAGTTTCTCGCAGAAATGCTCTTTAAAAATTAACAGCCGATAAGTGTGGGCGCTTGATGGAAGCGAGCTGATCTTCGGATCAGATAGCGAAAGTATCAAGAGTCTCACACTAAAGTAAGTCAGGTTTATGAAGTGATTCATATTCCTGTCAGCTTTGAGTGAGCGACCGGTTCTTAACCGAACCGAAAACAGTAACAGGTTTGAACTGAAGAGTTTGATCCTGGCTCAGATTGAACGCTGGCGGCATGCCTTACACATGCAAGTCGAACGGCAGCACGGGTGCTTGCACCTGGTGGCGAGTGGCGAACGGGTGAGTAATACATCGGAACATGTCCTGTAGTGGGGGATAGCCCGGCGAAAGCCGGATTAATACCGCATACGATCTATGGATGAAAGCGGGGGACCTTCGGGCCTCGCGCTATAGGGTTGGCCGATGGCTGATTAGCTAGTTGGTGGGGTAAAGGCCTACCAAGGCGACGATCAGTAGCTGGTCTGAGAGGACGACCAGCCACACTGGGACTGAGACACGGCCCAGACTCCTACGGGAGGCAGCAGTGGGGAATTTTGGACAATGGGCGAAAGCCTGATCCAGCAATGCCGCGTGTGTGAAGAAGGCCTTCGGGTTGTAAAGCACTTTTGTCCGGAAAGAAATCCTTGGCTCTAATACAGTCGGGGGATGACGGTACCGGAAGAATAAGCACCGGCTAACTACGTGCCAGCAGCCGCGGTAATACGTAGGGTGCGAGCGTTAATCGGAATTACTGGGCGTAAAGCGTGCGCAGGCGGTTTGCTAAGACCGATGTGAAATCCCCGGGCTCAACCTGGGAACTGCATTGGTGACTGGCAGGCTAGAGTATGGCAGAGGGGGGTAGAATTCCACGTGTAGCAGTGAAATGCGTAGAGATGTGGAGGAATACCGATGGCGAAGGCAGCCCCCTGGGCCAATACTGACGCTCATGCACGAAAGCGTGGGGAGCAAACAGGATTAGATACCCTGGTAGTCCACGCCCTAAACGATGTCAACTAGTTGTTGGGGATTCATTTCCTTAGTAACGTAGCTAACGCGTGAAGTTGACCGCCTGGGGAGTACGGTCGCAAGATTAAAACTCAAAGGAATTGACGGGGACCCGCACAAGCGGTGGATGATGTGGATTAATTCGATGCAACGCGAAAAACCTTACCTACCCTTGACATGGTCGGAATCCTGCTGAGAGGTGGGAGTGCTCGAAAGAGAACCGGCGCACAGGTGCTGCATGGCTGTCGTCAGCTCGTGTCGTGAGATGTTGGGTTAAGTCCCGCAACGAGCGCAACCCTTGTCCTTAGTTGCTACGCAAGAGCACTCTAAGGAGACTGCCGGTGACAAACCGGAGGAAGGTGGGGATGACGTCAAGTCCTCATGGCCCTTATGGGTAGGGCTTCACACGTCATACAATGGTCGGAACAGAGGGTTGCCAACCCGCGAGGGGGAGCTAATCCCAGAAAACCGATCGTAGTCCGGATTGCACTCTGCAACTCGAGTGCATGAAGCTGGAATCGCTAGTAATCGCGGATCAGCATGCCGCGGTGAATACGTTCCCGGGTCTTGTACACACCGCCCGTCACACCATGGGAGTGGGTTTTACCAGAAGTGGCTAGTCTAACCGCAAGGAGGACGGTCACCACGGTAGGATTCATGACTGGGGTGAAGTCGTAACAAGGTAGCCGTATCGGAAGGTGCGGCTGGATCACCTCCTTTCCAGAGCTTCTCGCAAAGTTGAGCGCTCACGCTTATCGGCTGTTGATAAAGACAGAAAGACTGTCTGTTAGCGGTTTTAACGGTTATAATGCCGGCCGCTTTCGATAATCCTCAATGACAAACATTCGAATGAAGTTTGGTTCGAGTTTTTCTCATTGGCGATTGAGCCAGTCAGAGCGGTACGAAAGTATCGGCTGTCGTTCTTTAACAATCTGGAAGAAGCAAGTAATTTGGATAGCGGAAGCGTCTCGAGATGGACGTGAAAACTATCCGGGTTGTGATTGTATCGATGTATCTCAAGATGATTCGAACTTAATGTTCGGCTCAATTGGAATACGGCACAACGCGAGAACTCAACCTGTAACGAGACAGACTCGTTATAGGGTCAAGCGAACAAGTGCATGTGGTGGATGCCTTGGCGATCACAGGCGATGAAGGACGCGGTAGCCTGCGAAAAGCTACGGGGAGCTGGCAAACAAGCTTTGATCCGTAGATGTCCGAATGGGGAAACCCACTCCTTTTGGAGTATCCATGGCTGAATACATAGGCCATGTGAAGCGAACGCGGTGAACTGAAACATCTAAGTAACCGCAGGAAAAGAAATCAACCGAGATTCCCAAAGTAGTGGCGAGCGAAATGGGATGAGCCTTGCACTCTTTATTTGTATTGTTAGCCGAACGCTCTGGAAAGTGCGGCCATAGCAGGTGATAGCCCTGTAGGCGAAAACAGTATGAAAGAACTAGGTGTGCGACAAGTAGGGCGGGACACGTGAAATCCTGTCTGAAGATGGGGGGACCATCCTCCAAGGCTAAATACTCGTGATCGACCGATAGTGAACCAGTACCGTGAGGGAAAGGCGAAAAGAACCCCGGGAGGGGAGTGAAATAGATCCTGAAACCGCATGCATACAAACAGTCGGAGCCTCGTAAGGGGTGACGGCGTACCTTTTGTATAATGGGTCAGCGACTTACGTTCAGTAGCAAGCTTAACCGTATAGGGCAGGCGTAGCGAAAGCGAGTCCGAATAGGGCGTTCAGTTGCTGGGCGTAGACCCGAAACCAAGTGATCTATCCATGGCCAGGATGAAGGTGCGGTAACACGTACTGGAGGTCCGAACCCACTAACGTTGAAAAGTTAGGGGATGAGCTGTGGATAGGGGTGAAAGGCTAAACAAACTTGGAAATAGCTGGTTCTCTCCGAAAACTATTTAGGTAGTGCCTCGTGTCTCACCTTCGGGGGTAGAGCACTGTCATGGTTGGGGGGTCTATTGCAGATTACCCCGCCATAGCAAACTCCGAATACCGAAGAGTGCAATCACGGGAGACAGACATCGGGTGCTAACGTCCGGTGTCAAGAGGGAAACAACCCAGACCGCCAGCTAAGGTCCCCAAATATAGCTAAGTGGGAAACGAAGTGGGAAGGCTAAAACAGTCAGGAGGTTGGCTTAGAAGCAGCCACCCTTTAAAGAAAGCGTAATAGCTCACTGATCGAGTCGTCCTGCGCGGAAGATGTAACGGGGCTAAGCTATATACCGAAGCTGCGGATGCGTACATTGTACGCATGGTAGGAGAGCGTTCCGTAAGCCTGCGAAGGTGCGTTGAAAAGCGTGCTGGAGGTATCGGAAGTGCGAATGCTGACATGAGTAGCGATAAAGGGGGTGAAAGGCCCCCTCGCCGTAAGCCCAAGGTTTCCTACGCAACGTTCATCGGCGTAGGGTGAGTCGGCCCCTAAGGCGAGGCAGAAATGCGTAGCTGATGGGAAGCAGGTCAATATTCCTGCACCATTGTTAGATGCGATGGGGGGACGGATCGCGGAAGGTTGTCCGGGTGTTGGAAGTCCCGGTCGCTGCATTGGAGAAGGCGCTTAGGCAAATCCGGGCGCAGGATTCAAGGGTGTGGCGCGAGCTCCCTAGGGAGCGAAGCAATTGGAAGTGGTTCCAAGAAAAGCCTCTAAGCTTCAGTCTAACGATGACCGTACCGCAAACCGACACAGGTGGGCGAGATGAGTATTCTAAGGCGCTTGAGAGAACTCGGGAGAAGGAACTCGGCAAATTGGTACCGTAACTTCGGGATAAGGTACGCCCTTGTAGCTTGATGCCCCTGCGGGCAAAGGGTGAAGGGGTTGCAATAAACTGGTGGCTGCGACTGTTTAATAAAAACACAGCACTCTGCAAACACGAAAGTGGACGTATAGGGTGTGACGCCTGCCCGGTGCCGGAAGATTAAATGATGGGGTGCAAGCTCTTGATTGAAGTCCCGGTAAACGGCGGCCGTAACTATAACGGTCCTAAGGTAGCGAAATTCCTTGTCGGGTAAGTTCCGACCTGCACGAATGGCGTAACGATGGCCACACTGTCTCCTCCCGAGACTCAGCGAAGTTGAAGTGTTTGTGATGATGCAATCTACCCGCGGCTAGACGGAAAGACCCCATGAACCTTTACTGTAGCTTTGCATTGGACTTTGAACCGATCTGTGTAGGATAGGTGGGAGGCTATGAAACCGGAACGCTAGTTTCGGTGGAGCCGTCCTTGAAATACCACCCTGGTTTGTTTGAGGTTCTAACCTTGGCCCGTGATCCGGGTCGGGGACAGTGCATGGTAGGCAGTTTGACTGGGGCGGTCTCCTCCCAAAGCGTAACGGAGGAGTACGAAGGTACGCTAGGTACGGTCGGAAATCGTGCTGATAGTGCAATGGCATAAGCGTGCTTAACTGCGAGACCGACAAGTCGAGCAGGTGCGAAAGCAGGTCATAGTGATCCGGTGGTTCTGTATGGAAGGGCCATCGCTCAACGGATAAAAGGTACTCTGGGGATAACAGGCTGATACCGCCCAAGAGTTCATATCGACGGCGGTGTTTGGCACCTCGATGTCGGCTCATCTCATCCTGGGGCTGTAGCCGGTCCCAAGGGTATGGCTGTTCGCCATTTAAAGAGGTACGTGAGCTGGGTTTAAAACGTCGTGAGACAGTTTGGTCCCTATCTGCCGTGGGCGTTGGATATTTGAAGGGGGCTGCTCCTAGTACGAGAGGACCGGAGTGGACGAACCTCTGGTGTACCGGTTGTCACGCCAGTGGCATCGCCGGGTAGCTATGTTCGGAAGAGATAACCGCTGAAAGCATCTAAGCGGGAAACTCGCCTTAAGATGAGATATCCCTGGGGACTAGATCCCCTTGAAGGGTCGTTCGAGACCAGGACGTTGATAGGTCAGGTGTGTAAGCGCAGTAATGCGTTCAGCTAACTGATACTAATTGCCCGTAAGGCTTGATCCTATAACAAGTCTG
>NZ_QTQI01000061.1 GCF_003853705.1 Burkholderia sp. Bp8992
ACACCGACTTCTACACCTCGCTCGATCATGCGGTGAACTGCAGCCGCCCGCTCGGCATGGCGATCAGCCCGAATTTCGACTGGTTACCCATTGCTTATCACGGCCGCGTGTCGTCGATCGACGTCAGCGGTCAGCAGGTCTACCGACCGATGGGGCAATACCGCCCGGACCCGTCCGCCCCTCCCGTTCACGACGCCTGTCGGTGGCTCGACTACGAGCTGGAACTGGGCGCGGTGATCGGGGTCGGCAATCCGCGCGGCAATTCCATCCCGCTGCGTGACGCTCAACGGCATATTTTCGGGCTCTGCCTGCTGAACGATTGGTCCGCGCGCGACATCCAGTCGTGGGAAATGCAGCCGCTCGGGCCATTCCTCGCGAAGAATTTCGCGACGACGATATCGCCCTGGCTGGTCACCCTCGAAGCATTGCTGCCGTATCGCACCACGTGGTCACGTGCCGCCGAACGCCCGCAGCCGCTCGACTACCTGTCCTCGGACGACAACCGCGCGGCCGGTGCGTTCGACATCCAGCTCGAGGCGTCGGTCCTGAGCGCGCGTCAGCTCGCGCAAGGACGCCAGCCACGTACGTTGACACGCACCAGTTTCCGGCATCAATACTGGACGTTAGGGCAGATGATCGCGCACCACACGATGGGGGGCTGTAACCTCCAGCCGGGTGACCTGCTGGGAAGCGGCACCATCTCGGGCCCGTCATCGGGCGAAGCCGGTGCGTTGATCGAACTGACCGTAGGCGGCACTCAACCCGTGGATATCGGCAATGGTGAAAGCCGCGCATTCCTCGACGATGGCGATACCGTCATTTTCCGGGGCTGGTGCGAACGCGATGGCTTTGCACGAATCGGTTTCGGCACCAACCATGGAACCGTGTTGCCGGTGCCGGCCGCGGAAGGTGATCATTAACCGCGCGTCGTTTCGCAACCGGTCATTGATTCAATGCGAGGACCACGTTCGTGGTGCTCGCGCCTTGAAACGCTCCGCCAGTGGACTCGCCGTGTTCGCTCGCCGTGCTTGAACACAGCACCGCAACGCCAGCACGCATGCGCGAAATCGCCGCCAGCGTCATCGGCTGGCGGCGATTTCAGCGCATGTGTCTTTCGGGTGCGCTAGAAGAAGTGACGAACACCAACGACGATGCCCACACTGCTGCCGGTTGGCTCATACAGCGCGCCATTCACCGTGAATCCCGTATGCATCAACCCGTGGTTGTTCGCGCATGCCGCGGAGCCATACAAGGTCGTTCGTTTCGACAGAAAGTAGTCCAGCCCGGCAGACGCCAGTAAAGAATGGTTCGCCGAATCGTTACTGTCCCGCATGTACCAAACGCCTACGTCGGCGGACAGTGCCGGCGTGATCAGATATTCGCCGCCCGCGGCATACACTTTCTCGTTGAAGGAGCCGGCGATCTTGTAGCTTGTGTACGATCCCTTGAGTGTTGCACCTCCCCACCTGTAGCTCGCACCGACCGTTCGCCCGCTGAATTCGATCGTCGACGGGAATGGCGTGGAAACGCTGGCTGAACCGCCGGGATTTCCACTGAAGAGCGCAGCGTTCACGACCAGGTCTTTCCATTCGTATCTCACGCGAGCCGCATACTGGCGCCCCGCCTGAAATCCCTTTGGATCGCCGCCCAGCGCAAGCAATGCACTCGCCTGCAAGCCGGCGATCGTCGGGCTCGTATAGGACACGGCATTGGCGACGAAAATGCCGGTCGCAAAAAAATTGCCCATGTAGATTCCGGCCTGACTCCCGAAGAACGACGCATGCCGCGCGTCCGTATCGACGATCGCAAGTCCGAACGGCGAGTACTGTAGGCCGGCCTTGACGGTACCGAAGTGTCCGGAGAGCCCGACGAAGGCTTGCCGCCCGAAGAGATTCCCGTTCGAGTTGCCCAGCGCCCCGTTGTTCGTCGTAAAACCGCTTTCGAGCGTAAAGATCGCCTTCGTCCCAGCGCCCAAATCCTCGGCACCGGTGATACCGAAGTGAGAACCCGAGATTCCGCCATCCGTTGCCGATACCTGATGCGGGCCGCTCGCACCCGTTCCGGCGTCGAAGGTACGGCTCGTATACATCACGCCAGCATCCACCACACCATACAGCGTGACGTTACTTTGCGCATGCGCGTTCGACGATAAGCCCGATACCGCGATCGAGACAGGGATCAGCAGCATCGGACGGATTTTCTGCATCTTGCTCACGTTTTAATGTCTCCTCCAGTCATGCAGGACTGCAAAATAATTGAATAAGAATCCACCTCCGTGCGGCGCCCAACATATGGCGATCAAACGAAGCCGGACAGAGGGCCGCTTCGGCTCCGGTCCTCGGTGTGCTGACGGGCACGCACGCCGGAGCGTTGGTTTTTCTTGAACCGCCGCCGGCCAGGGATTGATGTCCCTCGCGATGTTGTCGAGGGACCGGATCGCAAAGTTGATCGCACATCCGCCGCAATCGGCCCACGGTATCGATGACGCGGCAAAGCGGTAGCGTGTTTCCGCTGCTGCTTTGCCGCTCCACCCAAGCGGCCCGCGCCGCACTGGCCCGCTCGAAGTACGCGAACCGATCGCGCGGTCACGTATTCACGGAAAGCGCCAACGGCATCAAGTCACTTGCTTGCGTCCGCGAGAGGACGTACAGCTCGAACCAGTTGCACCACTCGACCATCAGGTGGTCCGAGTGGCCGTGAATGAGTACTTCCGGCGCGGTCGATGGCCAGAAGATCTCCAGCCGCGCATCGAACCCCGGAAGCGTGTCCCTGAACTGGTGCAGCAAGTAGCCGACGGTCACACCATCGGGCGTCTCGACGCGCCCCATCATTCGATGCGGCATATCGGGTGCCAGTTCGATCGGGATACCGCTCCAGTCATCCAGATGGCGGAGCTTCAGGAGGGCCGGCGACTTCGTATGGCCGGGTACTTCCAGAATGCCGACACGCCCATCCGGGAGCGGTAGCGCACCGAGATGCTCAGGGTGAGCACGAAGCATTGCCGGGCTGTTCGGCCCGCCATATCCGTCCCAGAACCAGGCCACGAACTCCGCGCTGGTGCCCACTGCCACGTGCGCTTCGGCAACTGACGAACTGAAGCGGCCGTTCGCACGCAGCGACCAATCCTTCTCGTTCGATTCGTGCTCCGCGATCTCCTGCGCGAACAGGCTGACCATGCCGTCTGCCCCCAGTTTCTCCATGAGCAAGGCCATCATGTAGCGCGCCCTTTTGACCTCCATTCTGAGGATGTCCTCGCCGGCCACCTCCGTACCTGACTTGAAAAACGTCACTGCTTTCACTTGAGCCTCCGTAGCACTGGTGAACGAGTTGCCATGTTTCCCGACTCGCTCCACTAACGCAAGTAAACTTGCGTTAGTGTTTACCGCATGCCTGTCGGCCATCGCCCAGGGTCGTGCTCATGGTCGGGCTGCTGTGACGACGCGGGCAGTCGATGCAACGATGTGTAAAATCCGCTCATGCCAAAGTCAGCCGAACAAGAATCGCCGTCGCCCCGTCGTCGCTTGGGCGGCCGTAGCGCACGCGTCCGTGACGCGGTGATCTCCGCAACGATTGCCCAATTGCAGGCGTCGGGTTTCGAGGGGCTCAACATCGGCGCCATCGCTTCACTCGCGGGCGTGCATGAGAGTTCGATCTATCGCCGGTGGAAGAGCAAGGAAGGGCTGATGATGGAAGCCGTCTTCGAGCTTTTCGCCGAACACATTGCGATACCGGATCGGGGCTCGCTTCACGCGGATCTCGTCGCGCTGCTGTCGGCAACCGCGCGCTACTTGCGAACGGGCGTGGGCAGGTCTGCCATTCAGTTCGTGCTGGCCACGTACAACGATGCGGCCGTGGCGGGCGAACTGCGCAGGTTGTGGACGAACCGCTTTTCGGCGGTTCAGCAGGTTTTCGACCGCGCCACAAAAGTGGGCGAGTGGCCGCAGGGAGCGGATCCGATGCCCCTGCTTCATTGCCTGCTCGGCGCCGTTTATCTACGCACGCTAATCCTGCACGAGCGCGTCACGACCGATCAGATTCGAGAACTAACGCGTTGGATGCTTCGGGAGCGAGGCTCCTGAGCATCGGGCAATCTCAACGATCGGACCATCGAGGAAGGCGAGCGCTCCGGGAGACGCCCAACAGCATCGACTGCATCCGCTCCTGCAACCGTCGCGATGCGGGTGCTCGCATTGCACCTTCAGCACTAGCTCAACCGGAGCCGCCTCTCCTGCAGCACGCCCGAGTCGAAGAACCTCCAGGCCCGCATGTGGCGCAATGCCCATGAACCCACCCACCGGGGCGTCTTCGCCAACGTCAGAGATGCAGGAACGCCAAGGGGGTGGCGACGCCAATTTTCGATCACCGCTGTGGCAGCACGCAATTCGAGAGGGAGAGCGCTACGCGCGCGGGTCTGTCCCCCGATGTCCTCGAAGCAGTGCTGTACATTGGCCCATCGCCCACGCTCCTGCGCGAAAATGAACCATGCAGCGTCGCGGAAAAAATCCGAGGATCAATCGGACCCGCGGTGACACGTTGCCATCACGCCGACTGCTCGTCTCGGCCACTGACTCGAGCAACGCATCGTCGTCCCCTGCACCGCATTCGAAGAGCCGCGCCAGCCGGTCCAAATACAGGTAGACGACAGGCGTCGTAAACAGCGTCAGCGGTTGCGACAGGATCAGGCCGCCAGCGATCGCAATGCCCAGCGGCACGCGCAACTTGGCGCCCGTACCATGTCCGATCGCGAGCGGCAACGCGCCGAACAGCGCGGCGAAAATTAGGTACGGCTCGCTCGCGAGCGATGCCTGGAACGCATGGAACGTGCCCGTGAGCGTGTCGGGCTTGCCTGCGGCTGCGACCGCCTCCGCCGCACGAATGGCCGCAACCGCGTTGCCGAGCAATTGCCTCGGCGCGAGGTTGAACGTAAGCGGTAAATTCAGCACACCGAATGGAGAATCATTTGCAACTGTTGGGCGAGCATAGCCGCATCGCGACGGCCG
>NZ_QTQI01000062.1 GCF_003853705.1 Burkholderia sp. Bp8992
GCCTTGGCGAGCTCGAGTGCGATTTCCTTGCCGATGCCGCTCGCGGCGCCCGTGACGACTGCGGTCTTGCCATTCAGATCTGCTGCCATGTCCGTCTCCTCCCGTTATCGGATCGAAAAAGTGCGTGCCCGCCACCGCGGCGTTCGCCGCATGATCAGCGCGGCGGGCCAGCCGTCATTGTGCACGATCGGCCCCGCCGTTCGCGCGCAAAACGTCTAAGCTTAAGGTCGGTTCTGTCACGCAGGAGATTCACATGCACTATCGACGGCTAGGCCGTTCCGGCCTGCAGATCAGCGCGCTTTCGCTCGGCTCGTGGGTCACGTACGGCAACCAGGTCGATCAGCGGGTTGCGCGCGAATGCCTCGCTGCAGCCCGCGACGCGGGCGTCAATTTCTTTGACAACGCCGAGGTCTACGCCGGCGGAAAGTCCGAGGAAATCATGGGCCACGCGCTCAAGTCGCTCGACTGGCCGCGCGTCAGCTACATCGTATCGACGAAGTTCTTCTGGGGGCTCGCGGAAGCACCGAACCAGTATCACACGCTGAACCGGAAATACCTGCTGAACGCGATCGACGGCTCGTTGCGCCGGCTCCAGCTCGACTATGTCGACCTCGTCTATTGCCATCGTCCCGATCCGAACACGCCGATCGAGGAAACCGTCTGGGCGATGAGCGACATGATCGCGCGCGGCAAGGCGCTGTACTGGGGCACGTCGGAATGGAGCGCCGACGAAATCCGCGCCGCATGCGAGATCGCCGAACGGCATCACCTGCGCAAGCCCGTCGTCGAACAGCCGCAATACAACCTGTTCCACCGCAAGCGGGTCGAGCAGGAGTATGCGCGGCTCTACGACGACTACGGTCTCGGCCTCACGACCTGGAGCCCGCTCGCATCGGGCCTGCTTACCGGCAAGTACCGCAACGGCGTGCCGCCAGGCAGCCGTGCGCAGTTGCAGGGTTACGACTGGATGCGCGACCGCCTGACCGATCAGGCCGCCAACGACATCGTCGAGCGGCTCGGCGACGTCGCGGCCGAACTCGGCTGCAGCACGGGCCAGCTCGCAATCGCGTGGGTGCTCGCGAATCCGCACGTGAGTTCGGTCATCACGGGCGCATCGCGGATCGAGCAGATCGGCGACAACATGCGCGCACTCGACGTGACTGCGAAGCTGACGCCGGACGTGAAGCAACGCATCGAGGAGGTGGTCGGCGACGCATTCGAATAAGGCGATGCACGGCCACTCGCGTACAATACGCGGCCGCATCGGTGCCCGGCCTGACGGCCGCGCACGATCGACCGCTTTCATCGATTCACCTTTCGTTTCAGGCAGCCCGCCATGCTCAGTTATCGTCACGGTTTTCACGCAGGCAACCACGCGGATGTGCTCAAGCACGCCGTCGTCGTCCAGCTGCTGCGCTACCTGAACAAGAAAGACAAGTCGTACTGGTACATCGACACGCACGCAGGCGCCGGCGTGTACTCGCTGCGCGACGGCTACGCGGCGAAAACGTCGGAATTCGACACCGGCATTGGCCGGCTGTGGAACGAAAAGAACCTGCCGGAAGCACTGGGCGAGTATGTCGACGAAGTCCGCGCACTGAACGACGATGGCGAGTTGCGCTTCTACCCGGGTTCGCCGTACATCGCCTGGCGGTCGATGCGCGAGCAGGACCGCATGCGCCTGTTCGAGATGCACACGACGGAAATCGACGTGCTGCGCCACAATTTCCGCGACGCGGGGCGACGCGCGATGATCTTCGCCGGTGACGGCTTCGAGGGGATCAAGGCGCTGCTGCCACCGCCGCCGCGACGCGCACTCGTGTTGATCGACCCGTCCTACGAGGACAAGAAGGACTACGCGCGCACGGTAAGCTGCGTGACGGAGTGTCTGAAGCGATTCGCGACGGGCTGCTATGCGATCTGGTACCCGCAGGTCACGCGGCTGGAGTCGCAGCGCTTTCCCGAGCAGTTGAAGCGCCTGCAACCGAACAACTGGCTGCACCTGACGCTGACGGTATCGAATCCGCCGACGGATGGCCTGGGCCTCTACGGCAGCGGAATGTTCATCCTGAATCCGCCGTACACGCTCGCGCAGAGCATGAACGAGGCATTGCCCTATCTGGTCGAGATGTTGGGGCAGGACAGCGGCGCCCGCTGTCAGATCGAGCACCGCGGCAACTGATCGGGCGACCGGCCCCGTTACGTTACGGCTGCGGCCTCGGCGCGAGCCGAGGCTGGTTGGCTGGCTGCCCACCCCAAGCCGGAACATTGATATACGGCGCGACGAACAACGGAACCGACGTGTTCGGCGCCTGCCCGGCCGGCGCACGCATGCCCGCCGGCTCGACGATCGGCTCCGACGACAACGGTGCTGTCTGCAATACCAATCCGCCCTTGCCGTCCTGGATACCGCGCTGCGTATCGAGCACCAGCGGTTTTGACGACGTTGCGGCACTGGCCGCGAGACCATGGACGAGTACGGCCGCGCCCAGAACGAGACGCGCGCGGGCACTGCGACGCACATCGAGACGCAAACGCATGATCGTGTCCTTCAGGATGAAAAGCAGGTCCATACCATAGCGCTGCACTGACGATTTCGCCAGATCCGGTGCACAAAAAAACAAAGCCCCGTCAAATACGGGGCTTGCTTATCGTTCAGTGCCACACGGCACCGGACGGTGACTCCGATTACAGCGAGTAGCCGTTGGTTTCGAGCGAGCGGATACGGCTCTCGAGCTGGACGATATCCGACGACGTGGCGAGGTAAGCCTCACGGCGCTCACGTTCTGCGGATTCGAACCAGTTGCTCAGCTTTTCGACGATGTAGGCGATCATGACATTCTCCAAGGAAGAGGGACCCCTGGTGAATCGAGATTCAGGGATTTCCCGTATAGGGTTATCCCGAATTATAGCGATGCCGCACCAAGATGCTAGTGAAATACTTGCATGGAAGCCATTCCAAATCGGAATGGGCGATCATTCGATGAGCCTAACACATTGATTTTTATAGGCATTGAAGCCGAGTCCATTTTGAGGCTCGAGTACACGCACTAATTTGGTTCATCTACGGGGTCGGCCAGGCGCGCCAAAATCGGGCATTCGGGCCGCCCGTCACCATGGCAGTGCGCGGCCAGGTCGGCCAGCGTGTCGCGCATGTCGCTCAGCTCCGCGATGCGTTTATCGAGTTCGGCCACGTGCTCGAGTGCGATCGACTTCACTTCGGCACTCGCACGGGAGCGATCCTGCCAGAGCATCAGCAGCTTGCGGATGTCCTCGACGAGAAAGCCAAGCCGCCGGGCTTGACGGATGAAGCGCAGGATATGGATTTCGTCCGCGCCGTAGATGCGGTAGCCGGCGTCGGTGCGCTTGCTTGGGGCAAGAAGGCCAACCTGTTCGTAGTACCGGATCATTTTTGCGCTGACTCCGGATTCGCGCGATGCATCGCCGATATTCATTCCCTGCCCTCTTCATCAAGCCCCTGTTTCGATCGTTAGCGTCGACGAATGCAATCGCCGACGACACGTCGATCGTATCAAATCACAGGACTTCGTTCCGCGATGGGGGCTGGCAGCAGGATGGAAGATGGAGGGATCTGGTGGGCGGTGAACGGGATGCGAGGAATCGGGCGCTTTTCTGTCGCCCTGTCTGCATTTCTGCCGCCGAAATGCAAAAACCCCCGCCTTTCGGGCGGGGGTTTTTGGCTTAGGGAGCCTGACGATTACCTACTTTCACACGGGAATCCGCACTATCATCGGCGTAGAGTCGTTTCACGGT
>NZ_QTQI01000063.1 GCF_003853705.1 Burkholderia sp. Bp8992
GTAAGCGGTAAATTCAGCACACCGAATGGAGAATCATTTGCAACTGTTGGGCGAGCATAGCCGCATCGCGACGGCCGAGGTTGACCGGCGATGTCCGCAACTGAGTCTCGGTAGAGTGCGCCGGCGCGATGGCCGGAGCGCGCTCGCTGTGTCAGCTCACGCTCGCCTCGGCTTGTTGCTTCACGTAGTTGAACGGCAGCAGGTCGCTGATGTCCGCGTCGGGAGCGCGTTGCGGCAATTCGGTCAGCACATGCAGCAGCCAAGCGTGCGGTTCGACGCCGCAGGCGCGGCATGTGAGCATCATGCTGTAGACCATCGCGCTCGCCTTCGCGCCAGCCTCCGTGTCGCTGAACAGCCACGATTTTCTCGCAGTGGCAAACGGCCTGATGTCACGCTCGATGACGTTGTTATCAAGCGGCAGACGGCCGTCATCGACGTAGCGGATCAGATACTGCCATTGCCGACGGCAGTAACCGATCGCTTCGCCGAGCAAGCTCTGCGGCAGAACCTTCGGTGCCAGCTCGTCAAGCCAGGCCTTGAAGGCGGTCAGCAGCGGCACGCTGTGCTGCTGCCGCAGGCGATACCGGTAATCGGTCAGCGTTTCGCCTTCGGGCAGCGTCTGCTTGGCCAGCGCTTCGACCTGATACAGTGCTTGGAAGAACTCGAGTGCCTTCGTGATGCGGGAACTCGGTTTGTTCTTCTGGCCCTTGAGCGCGTCCGTAAACAGCCTCCTTGCATGCGCAAGGCACCCAAGGTGCGTCGCCGTCTTGACCGTGCGCCAGGCAGGCCAGCCGTCCGTCATCAGCGTGCCAGCGTAGTCGCCGAGGAACGCGCGCGGATGCTCGCCACCGCGCCCCTGCTGATACTCGAACAGCACGACCGGCTGGTCGCTATCTGCGTCGCTCCGATACACCCACATATACGACTTATCCTGCGCGTTTCGCCCCTGTTCCTTGAGCACCTGGACCGTGGTCTCGTCGCCGTGGATCAACCACTGGCCTCGCAGAACCTGCTTGAGTGCGTCGTAGATCCGCGTGTAGTGCAGCTCGGCCGGGCGGATGATCCAGTTCGCCAACGTGCCGCGGCTGACCGCAATGTTCGAGCGCGCGAGCACGTCCTCCATCCGGTACAGCGGCGTGCCGTCGACGTACTTGCCGGCCGTGACGGCGGCGATCATCGACGGACTTGCGTGACTGCCCGGCAAGGGCTGCGCCGGCATCGGCGCGACTACGATCGGCGTACGCACGCCGTGGCGTTCGCAGTGCCGGCACGCATATTTGGCGCGCGCATGTTGCAGCACCGACACCTTGACTTCCATGTGCAACTGCTCGCTGACGTCTTCGCCCATACGATGCAGCGCCTTACCGCAGCACGGGCAAGTTTTCTGCCCTTCGGGCAGGTCGTACTCAATGCGCTCGCGCGGCAGATCCGCGGGCAGCGGCTTGCGACCTCGCTTACGGGGCTCAGGCTTGTCGAGCTCCGGCAATCCAGTGTCCGGCAGCGAAGGCGCGTCACTGTTGTCTGCGTCGTCCGGATCAGCGTCGGCGGCATCTTCGGCCTCGTTGAACACGCGATCCTTGCGCTTTTCGCTCTTTGGCGCGTACTGCCGGGCCAGTGCGAGACGATATTGCTCTTCCAACGCGTCGAGGCGCTTGGTCAGTTCGTCGATCCTGGCATCGCGCTCGGCGAGACCTGCTTCGAGTTCGTGGATGTAGGCCTTGGCGGCCTGCGGCAATCGGGCGAGATCGGCTTTCATGCGCTTCACGATAGCGAAGCGCGGCGTCGCACAGGTTTACGGAGATGTGTAACAGTCGGGACGGCCGTTGTTGGCCAACAACGTTCGCAATACCGCTCCTCAACTCGTGAAGCAGTACTGTCGTGCGGGATGCGGACGCAGTGCGTCGAGATCGACGCCGTCGAGCAGCAGGTGGAGCTGGTCGACCGTGAGCTCGATCACGGCCTGTTGACGACGGGGCCAGGCGAAACGATCTACCTCGAGCCGTTTCAACATCAGCCAGAAGCCGGCCCGGTCATAGAGCAACAGCTTCACGCGATCCCGTTTCCGGTTGTGGAATCCGAAGACGGCTCGTGCGAGCGGATCGAGATGCATCGACTGTTCGACCATCGTCACCAGCGTATTCAGTCCGGCCCGGAAGTCTATCGGCTCGCGGTGCAGGTAGATCCGCAGGTCGTGGTCGAAGCGGAACATCAACCCGCTCCCAACGCGGCAATCATCGCCGTGACCAGCGAGGTGTCTCGCCCAGAGCATTCGAGCTCGAGCACGACACCGTTAGGCAGTGTCGCCGACAAACGCGCCAGCGGTGCCGCTCGCGGCGACGGACGGGGCGGATCTCGTTGCAGCAACGGCTGCGGGGCTGGCGGTGCCGTTTCCGCAGGAGCCGATGCCGGTGACCCGTCGATCAAGACGACCGGCACGAAGGCTGACGGCGTTTGCGCCATAGCATCATGTGAAGCGCCGGCAACTTCCCGTCGCTCTTCCAGTTGTACCCATTTGCGCAACTGGTTCGCATTGACCCCAGCCTTCAGCGCCAGACCCGCCAATGACGCGCCCGGCCGGCGGCAGGCTTCGATCAACTTACGCTTGCCCTCCGGATCGTATCGATGCTTGCCATCCGCGCACGTCCGGGTCACGCGCAGGGGGAGAAAGTCAAAGTCAGTGTCGGTCATCATCTGCGTCCGCAATTCAAGTCTGCGGACGCAATCGTGGATCGATTCGGCAGCGCTGCCTAGGTGCGGAGAATTTCGCGCTTAC
>NZ_QTQI01000064.1 GCF_003853705.1 Burkholderia sp. Bp8992
GTCAGCGTCGTCTTGCCGTGGTCAACGTGACCAATCGTACCAACGTTCACGTGCGGCTTGGTCCGCTCGAATTTACCCTTGGCCATTTTCGACTCCCAAAAGGAATTTCACAGGTTGCGCCGCGCGCAAACAAGACACTGACTTTTTACTGCTGGTGCCCATGGGCAGGATCGAACTGCCGACCTCTCCCTTACCAAGGGAGTGCTCTACCACTGAGCCACATGGGCGTTTTACGCTTCAACTTAGCGGTCTGGAGCGGGTGAAGGGAATCGAACCCTCGTCGTAAGCTTGGAAGGCTTCTGCTCTACCATTGAGCTACACCCGCACGGGCCACTAACGATTCCTTACCGCTCACTGCGCTGATATCTTGGTGGAGGAGGTTGGATTCGAACCAACGTAGGCGTAAGCCAACAGATTTACAGTCTGCCCCCTTTAGCCACTCGGGCACCCCTCCGTAGAGAACTGACGATTATGGGGGTGCATCGCACTCGTGTCAAGCACATCCGGAAGATTATTTTCATTCTCTTCCTGACTCCTGCTTTACCACCGATCCCCGCGCCCGCCCGGCTAAGGCAAGCACGAGATGCTGCCGACCGGCGCCACATCTTCGTCAGACTCCGCCCTTAGCGCCGATCTGCATCTGCGCTAAAAACGAAAGACCGCCATGATACGACCTCTTTCGCACAATGCCAAGCGGGTAGAAGCAAAATTTCCGCAAATTTCGTGCCGGACGACTTCGCCGGCCCCGCCTGCGGCATTTTTCGGCGGCTTCGGCGCCCTGCCGCTTGCGGGAAATCGGGATTTCGCGCGTCCCGTCGCGCGGCTGCCCGCTTGAGCTCGCGGCTGTACCGTGCGCGGGGTTATCCGAACTTTCGGGTGTTTGGGCCCTGTAATGGCGCCATCGCGTCTGCGCGAGATGTGGGCCGCCGCCCCGCCCCTGTCGCAGCCGGTCGCCGGTCGCCGGCAGGATACCCGGCTTCCATCATCTTCCCGTGCGAATCCTCATGCGCCTGCTCGCTCTCGCGATTGCCTTCACCACCTTGATCATACCGACCGCACAGGCGGCCGATCCCGCAGGCGCCTAGTGTCGCTCAAGCATCATTGCCAAGATCCGTCAGCGGGCTCGGGAAGACAGCCGCACCACAGGACTCACCAGAACGACTGCAGCGCCCTGTTGCACATGACCAGTTGAAGCAGGCGCTCGATGCCGGCAGCCTGAGCTCGACGCATATCGGCTCGCCCGTAGCGCAGCCGATAAATCAGGACGCGAGCGCCTATGCATGGCTGCTCAACGGGGCGTCCGCCCGCCTCATCGCTGCCGGCGACAGCGCCTCGCCTCGCCAGCCGAATCTGACAATGCGGCGCGCCTGGACGCATTGCAGCCCCGGCTCGGCGACGATATGCGCTCACACCCAGGTGGGCCTAACAAGCTCCGAGCCGCGACCTCGGCAAACGTCCTGCAGTGCCGCGCCAATTGCTGACGACTTCCGCCCGACCGCGCGCACACGTTGCAACTGGCGCTGCGATCGGATCCCCCGCCTTCCGGCGAGCCGGGCACCCAATATCTCGAACGAGCCTGTTGCGGGCGATATCCGGTGGATTAGGCGAAGAACGGCACTTGATAGCGCCACTTCGTGTTACCCGATGCAATTCCGGCGCGGAATTTCTTTGCGCCTCGATCGTTCAGCGCCTTCGACAAGAAACGTCTGGTTCAGGCAAGCGGAACCCGGCATGCCGCTCTCGCGCACGGCGCATCTGGTTGCGAGAAACGCAAAACGCGCCTCGTAGTCGCGGAACGAGTGCCGCAACTTTCGCAGGAGATGCGCTCAGTACGCGCGCTGATGGGAAGAAATGGTTAATTGCCGGACAGCAAGACGCATCGCGTCTGGCCGCGCGGTGTCGCGCAAATCTCTGGCAGGAAATCGCAGCGAATTGGCGGTCGAGCACTCGATCAGAACGGCTGCCGACCGAGAACTGACTACTTCGAACAGTCGGCGGGAGGATACCGGCCTCGGCAACATCCGTTGTCGGTGCTCGGTCACCCCAAATCCCAAATAGTCGGAGTGAATTTACACCGATTGCGCGAATGTGATCTCGGCTCTATTCGACGTCGTCAACGCTTCAGCTCCGGTCGCATTGCGCCTGGCCGACGGCCTGCGCGCATTTCCTTCGCGCCAATGCAAAAACCCCCGCCTTTCGGGCGGGGGTTTCTGGCTTGAGGGAGCCTGACGATTACCTACTTTCACACGGGAATCCGCACTATCATCGGCGTAGAGTCGTTTCACGGTCCTGTTC
>NZ_QTQI01000065.1 GCF_003853705.1 Burkholderia sp. Bp8992
ATGTACCGCCGTTTACTCGCACCGGGGCTGCTGTTGCTATTGGCCGCGTGCGCGCAGGATCCGTCCGCCACCAGCAACACGGTACGGATCTGCGACGACACCGGTTGTTCCGACCGCCCAAAAGATCAGGTGTCCTATCAAAAAAGGGACGATTCGGAAGAGCGGGAAGATCCGCGCATCGCCGCACTCAAGCAGACCGCGAAGACCCAGCCGAAGGCCGCCTACGACCTCGGCCTGCGTTATTTCCGCGGCGACGGCGTGCGCCAGGACAGCTACCAGGCACTCAAGTGGATGCGCGAGGCCGCCGAGCGCGGCGACCTGCAGGCGCAGAAGGCGCTCGGCAGCTTCTACCTGTTCGGCCTCGAGGAAATGGGCTCCGACGCGCGCGAAGCGGAGAAGTGGCTGTCGATCGCGGCGGGCCGCGGCGACAAGGAATCGAAAAAGCTGCTCGATCTCGCGCGCAAAGCCAAGAAGGAAGACGAGGACGACTGGAAATGGCGCACGCAATGGCGTGACGTCTATTACGGCTACTGGTACTCGGGCTATCCGTACTACGGCGTCTGGCAGCAGACGTACTGGTACTACTGACCGGGATAAAGCAACGGGGGCAGCCGCGGGGAGACCACCATCGCGCGCCACGCCGGGGGGCTTATCGAAGTTCGCACGGACACATAAGCCGAACAACGACTCTAATCGATCGACAACGACATGAAGACCAACCTTTCCCATCGTCTCACTCAAGGTGCGCTGGTTGCAGCGCTTGGCGCGTCCGTCGCGGGGTGCGGCGGCGTAGTGACGCCCGGCGGCCAGAACGCCGGCGTGACGGGTGCCGCGGCAGGCGGCGCGAGCGCCGGTGCCGATTCGGGGCTGCAGCGCTGCGCGTCGCCGCTCGGCACGATCGCCGTCGACGACGGCCGCAACGCCGACTGGTGGGGCCCGTTCGGCAGCGCGACCAAGATGACGACGATCGATCCGCTGCTGCGCCTGGCGGTCCAGCAGTCGAACTGCTTCGTGATCACGTCGATCGGCAACCAGAAGAGCGACGCACGGCTGTCGCGCATCACGCAGCTGCAGCGCAACTCGGGCGAATACCGTGCGGGCTCGAAGCAGCAGAAGGGCCAGCGTGTGGCGGCCGACTACTACATGGAACCGCAGATCGTCATCAACGATTCGCCGATCGGCGGCATCGGCAGCATGATCGGCGGGCTGATCGGCAACAGCGCGGTGGCGGCGGTGGCCGGGCACCTGCAGACGAAGGCGTCGGTCGTGACGCTGACGCTGTTCGACGTGCGCTCGGCGGTGCAGATCGCGGCGTCGGAAGGCAGCTCGACGGCGACCAACTACGGCGCGGCGCTGGGCGGCTTCGGCGGCGGCGTGGGCGGTGCGCTCGCGGGCTTCTCGTCGACGCCGGAAGGCAAGGCGACGGTCGTCGCGTTCATCGACGCGTACAACAAGATGGTCGTCGCACTGCGCAGCTACAAGGCGCAGGACGTCAAGGGCGGGCTGGGCCGCGGTGGCCAGCTGCAGGTCAACTGATGTTCCCGGGCCGGCGGTGTGCCGCCGGCCGATCGATGATTCCTGATTCGTGATGGTCGGTGCGCGCGACGCGATTCGCGTGTACTGGCTTCGTTCGTGCCGTTCATTCAGAAGGTGATCCCGATGAAAGCAGTTGCACTGATCGCATTGACCTGCCTCGCGCTGAGCGCTTGCGGCGGCGGTGACGACAATTCCTCGCCCGCGTCGTCCGGCGGATCGGGCACGAGCAACAACGGCGGCAGCGGCGG
>NZ_QTQI01000066.1 GCF_003853705.1 Burkholderia sp. Bp8992
CGCGATCGTCAGGTTCACGTTGTCGACGGCCGTGCTGTCGCCGAACTTCTTCACGACGTTCTCGATGCGGACGAACGCGTCGTTTTGCGGGCGGGCCGCGGCGGCCGGTTGAGCCTGTCGTGCAGCAGCGGAAGAGGGTATCGATTGCATGGGAGTCACCATTCGTTCTTCACGGATTGCGGGCGTGAGCGTCCCCGCACGAGGCGCAACGCGACTCGCGGACGACGGCTCGTGCCGGATGGAACAGTGCGCGCGGCGCGCGCGGGCGGACGGAGGTCCGCGAATCTCGGGCGGGCAGGCGTGAAGCGATGCCTGCGCCGCCGTGATGCATGACGATCAGTGGCCCGTCTTCAGCTGGGCCCACAGACGGTTCTCGAGGCGCAGGATGTCGGCCGGCATCGGCTTCATCAGCACCATCTTCTTCAGCACGTCTTCAGGCGGGTAGACGGTCGGATCCTGCGCGACGGCCGGCGTGACGAACTGGTGTGCGGCCTTGTTCGCGGTCGGGTAGAACACCGTGTTGGTGATCGCTGCATTGACCTTCGGATCGGACACGTAGTTGATCCACTTCAGTGCGGCTTCGGGGTGCGGTGCATCCTTCGGGATCACCATCACGTCGAACCACAGCAGGCCGCCTTCCTTCGGGTTCGAGAACTTGATGTCGTACGAACGTTTCGCTTCCGACGAGCGGCGGTGCGCGATGCCGACGTCGCCCGACCAGCCGAGCACGACGCACACGTCGTTGTTCGCGAGGTCGTTGATGTAGCCGGACGAGTTGAACTGGGTGATGTACGGGCGGACTTTCTTCAGGACTTCGAACGCAGCCTGGTAGTCGCCGGGGTTCTTGCTGTTGGGATCCTTGCCCATGTATTGCAGCGTGGCGGCAAACACGTCGACGGCCTGGTCGAGGAACGACACGCCGCAGCTCTTCAGCTTCTCCATGTTGGCCGGATCGAACACGAGTGCCCAGCTGTCGACCGGCGCCTTGTCGCCGAGCGCCTTCTTCACCGCCTGCGCGTTGTAGCCGATGCCGTCCGTGCCGTAGGCCCAGGGGACGCCGTACTGGTTGCCCGGATCGGCATCGGCAATCATCTTCATCAGCAGCGGATCGAGGTTCGCGAGGTTCGGAATCTTCGACTTGTCGAGCTTCTGGTACACGCCGGCCTGGATCTGCTTGGCCATGTAGTTCGACGTCGGCACGACGATGTCGTAACCCGAACTGCCGGCCAGCAGCTTCGCCTGAAGCGTGTCGTCGCTGTCGTAGTTGTCGTACTTGACGTGGATGCCCGTCTGCTTCTGGAAGTTCGGGATCGTGTCCGGTGCGATGTAGTCGGACCAGTTGTAGACGTTCAGGTCCTCGGCATGCGCCGACGGACTGGCGACTGACGTGAACGCTGCCGCGGCGGCAAGGGCGGCAACTGAACAGGCTTGGCGAAGAAAGCAGGCACGCATGGTGGAATTCCCTTGGGTTATGGCGGCGTGCGGCGCCCGCCGCACGCCTGTAGGCAAAGCCGTTACGAAATACCCAGTTGCTGGGCGGTTGCGTCGACGGCCTTCTTTGCCTTCGACACGAGTTCATCGATTTCCTGGCGCGTGATCACGAGCGGCGGCGACAGCAGCATCCGGTCGCCGGTCGCGCGCATGATCAGGTTGCCGTTGAAGCAGAAGTCGCG
>NZ_QTQI01000067.1 GCF_003853705.1 Burkholderia sp. Bp8992
GCAATACGGCCCGCGCGAATCGATGGAATACGACGTCGTGATCGTCGGCGGCGGCCCCGCCGGGCTGTCGGCGGCGATCCGGCTCAAGCAACTGGCCGCCGAGAAAGGCACCGAGATCGGCGTGTGCGTGCTCGAGAAGGGTTCCGAGATCGGCGCGCACATCCTGTCGGGCGCGGTGATGGACCCGCGCGCGATCACCGAACTGTTCCCCGACTGGAAGGAACGCGGCGCGCCGCTCGACGTCGAGGTGACGGAAGACCGCTTCCTGTTCCTGTCCGAGAAGAGCGCCGTCACGACGCCCAACTGGGCGCTGCCCGCCAACTTCCAGAACCACGGCAACTACGTCATTTCGCTGGGTAACGTGACCCGCTGGCTCGGCCAGCAGGCCGAGGCGCTGGGCGTCGAGATCTTCCCGGGCTTCCCCGCTGCCGAGATTCTCTATAACGACGACGGTTCCGTGAAGGGCGTCGCGACCGGCAACATGGGCGTGGGCAAGGACGGCGAGCCGACCGAGAACTTCCAGCTCGGCATGGAGCTGCACGCGAAGTACACGCTGTTCGCCGAAGGCTGCCGCGGCCATCTCGGCCGCCAGCTGATCTCGAAGTTCAAGCTCGACGCGAACGCCGATCCGCAGGCGTACGGGATCGGCATCAAGGAACTGTGGGAAATCGATCCGGCCAAGCACAAGCCGGGCCTGGTGATCCACACGGCCGGCTGGCCGCTGAAGTCCGATACCTACGGCGGCTCGTTCCTGTATCACATGGACAACAACCAGGTCGTGGTCGGCTTCGTGGTGGGCCTGGGCTACACGAACCCGTACCTGTCGCCGTTCGAGGAATTCCAGCGCTACAAGACGCATCCGTCGATCCGCGCGTTCCTCGAAGGCGGCAAGCGCGTGTCGTACGGCGCGCGGGCGATCACCGCCGGCGGCCTGCTGTCGCTGCCGAAGACGGTGTTCCCGGGCGGCGCGCTGATCGGCGACGACGCGGGCTTCCTGAACGCGTCGCGGATCAAGGGCAGCCACGCGGCGATCAAGACCGGCATGCTGGCGGCCGACGCCGCGTTCGACGCGGTGCAGGCTGGGCGTCAGAGCGACGAGCTCAACGCCTACCCGGACGCGTTCAAGCAATCGTGGCTGTACACGGAGCTGTACCGCGCGCGCAACTTCAAGCAGTGGATGGCCAAGGGGCTGTATCTCGGCACGCTGATGGTCGGGCTCGAGCAGAAGGTGATGGGCGGCAACGTGCCGTGGACGCTGCACCACAAGCATGCGGATCACGAGATGCTGAAGCCGGCGTCGCAGTGCACGCCGATCGAGTATCCGAAGCCGGACGGCAAGCTGACGTTCGACCGGCTGTCGTCGGTGTTCATCTCGAACACGAACCACGAGGAGAACCAGCCGGCGCACCTGACGCTGAAGGACGCGAGCGTGCCGGTGAACGTGAACCTGCGCACGTATGCGGGGCCGGAGGCGCGCTTCTGCCCGGCGGCCGTGTACGAGTTCGTGAAGAACGACGACGGCGGCGATCGGCTGGTGATCAACGCGCAGAACTGCGTGCACTGCAAGACCTGCGACATCAAGGACCCGACGCAGAACATCGTGTGGGTCACGCCCGAAGGCGGCGGCGGGCCGAATTA
>NZ_QTQI01000068.1 GCF_003853705.1 Burkholderia sp. Bp8992
GGAAGCGGGCGTCGCGACCGAAGTGATCGCGGTGTCGGTGGGCGTGACGCAAGCGCAGGAAACGCTGCGCACGGCGCTGGCGATCGGCGCGGATCGCGCGATCCTCGTCGAGTCGAACGACAGCGTCGAGCCGCTGGCCGTCGCGAAGATCCTGAAGGCGCTGGTCGACAAGGAGCAGCCGCAACTGGTGATCCTCGGCAAGCAGGCGATCGACGACGATTCGAACCAGACGGGCCAGATGCTGGCTGCGCTGGCAGGTCTCCCGCAAGCGACGTTCGCGTCGAAGGTCACCATCGCCGATGGCAAGGCCACGGTTGCACGCGAAGTCGACGGCGGCGCGGAAACGCTGTCGCTGACGCTGCCGGCGGTCGTGACGACCGACCTGCGCCTGAACGAGCCGCGCTACGTGACGCTGCCGAACATCATGAAGGCGAAGAAGAAGCCGCTGGAAACCGTGAAGCCGGAAGACCTCGGTGTGGACGTCGCGCCGCGCCTGAAGACGCTGAAGGTGGTCGAGCCGCCGAAGCGCGCAGCCGGCGTGAAGGTGCCGGACGTGAAGACGCTGGTCGAGAAGTTGAAGACCGAAGCCAAGGTGCTGTAAGAGGGAGCACAAAGAAATGACGATTCTGGTGATTGCAGAACACGACAACGCGTCGATCAAGGCCGCGACGCTGAACACGGTGGCGGCGGCAGCGAAGATCGGCGGCGACATCCACGTGCTGGTCGCTGGCCACAACGCGCAGGCGGCGGCAGACGCTGCAGCGAAGATCGCAGGTGTGTCGAAGGTGCTGCTGGCCGACGCGCCGCAACTGGCCGAAGGCCTGGCGGAAAACGTCGAAGCGACCGCGCTGAACATCGCGAAGGACTACTCGCACATCCTCGCGCCGGCGACCGCCTACGGCAAGAACATCGCACCGCGTATCGCCGCGAAGCTGGACGTCGCGCAGATCTCGGACATCACGGCGGTCGATTCGGCCGACACGTTCGAGCGCCCGATCTACGCGGGCAACGCGATCGCGACGGTGCAGTCGAGCGACCCGATCAAGGTCATCACGGTGCGTGCGACGGGTTTCGATCCGGTCGCGGCGGAAGGCGGCAATGCATCGGTCGACAAGATCGACGCAGCGGCAGACGCCGGCAAGTCGCAGTTCGTGAGCCGTGAAGTAACGAAGCTGGACCGTCCGGAACTGACGAGCGCGAGCATCATCGTGTCGGGTGGCCGTGGCCTGGGCAGCGGCGAGAACTACACGAAGGTGCTGGCGCCGCTGGCCGACAAGCTGCAGGCGGCACTCGGCGCATCGCGCGCGGCAGTCGACGCCGGCTACGTGCCGAACGACTACCAGGTCGGCCAGACCGGCAAGATCGTCGCACCGCAG
>NZ_QTQI01000069.1 GCF_003853705.1 Burkholderia sp. Bp8992
TCGGTTCTTCACGAAACCCGTCAGTTCGCGCCGCCCGCGGCGCTCGAGAAGGCGGCCACCATTTCCGGCATGCCGGCCTATCGCGCGCTCGTCGCCGAGGCCGAGCAGGATTACGAAGGCTTCTGGGCGCGTCTCGCGCGCGAAGGCCTCGCGTGGCACAAGCCGTTCACCAAGGTGCTCGACGAGAGCAACGCGCCGTTCTACAAGTGGTTCGACGACGGCGAGCTGAACGCGTCGTACAACTGTCTCGACCGCCACGTCGAAGCCGGCAACGGCGAGCGCGTCGCGGTGATCTTCGAGGCCGACGACGGCACCGTCACGCGCGTCACCTATGCGGATCTGCTGGCGCGCGTGTCGCGCTTCGCGAATGCGCTGAAGAAACGCGGGATCGGCAAGGGCGATCGCGTCGTCATCTATATTCCGATGTCGATCGAAGGCATCGTCGCGATGCAGGCCTGCGCGCGTATCGGCGCGACCCACTCGGTCGTGTTCGGCGGCTTCTCCGCGAAATCGCTGAACGAGCGGCTCGTCGACGTCGGCGCGGTCGCGCTGATCACCGCCGACGAGCAGGCGCGCGGCGGCAAGACGCTGCCGCTCAAGAGCATCGCCGACGAGGCCATCGCGATGGGCGGCTGCGAAGCCGTGAAGAGCGTGATCGTCTATCGCCGCACCGGCGGCAAGATCGACTGGCATGCGGACCGCGACCTGTGGATGCACGAGCTCACGGACGGCGAGTCCGACACGTGCGCGCCGGAATGGGTCGGCGCCGAGCATCCGCTGTTCATCCTGTATACGTCGGGCTCGACCGGCAAGCCGAAGGGCGTGCAGCACAGCACCGGCGGCTACCTGCTGTGGGCCGCGCAGACGATGAAGTGGACCTTCGACTGGAAACCCACCGACGTGTTCTGGTGCACGGCCGACATCGGCTGGGTCACGGGCCACACGTACATCACGTACGGCCCGCTCGCGTGCGGCGGCACGCAGGTCGTGTTCGAAGGCGTGCCGACCTGGCCGGACGCCGGCCGCTTCTGGAAGATGATCGGCGATCACAAGGTCACCGTGTTCTACACCGCGCCGACCGCGATCCGCTCGCTGATCAAGGCGGCCGAAGCCGACGACAAGGTGCATCCGAAGAGCCATGACCTGTCGAGCCTGCGCATCATCGGCACGGTCGGCGAGCCGATCAATCCGGAGGCGTGGATGTGGTATCACAAGCACGTCGGCCAGGAGCGCTGCCCGATCGTCGATACGTGGTGGCAGACCGAAACCGGCGGCCACATGATCACGCCGCTGCCGGGCGC
>NZ_QTQI01000070.1 GCF_003853705.1 Burkholderia sp. Bp8992
GGCGTTGGAGGCCAAATTGCTGGATCGCAAAGCACTACAGGCGCTGGGCTGCTGGACGGGCTACCGGATTGAGCGAGTGGAATGGCCGTCGCAGGCAAGCCGAACCCTGTCACTGCATCTGAAGCCGGTTAGCAAAGTGATGGTCTGCGAGCAATGCGGCAAGCGTTGCCAACAGATTCATGAAACGACGGTTCGGCGAGTGCGGGATCTGCCCTTGTTTGAATACCGGGTGGTACTCCATGTGCCACGCCGGCGAGTCTGGTGCGACCACTGCGGCGGCCCCCGATTGGAGAGGCTGGATTGGCTGGGGCGCTACCAACGGGTCACTGCCCGATTTGCCAAGGCCTGCGAGATCTTGCTGAAGTCCACCAGCGTACAGGCTGTTGCCGCGTTCTATGGCCTGAACTGGCACACCGTCAAGTCGATCGACAAAGCCAGTTTGCAAGCCAGCATCGTTGATCCGGACTGGACACAGGTGCGCTATCTGGCGATGGACGAGTTTGCGCTCCACAAGGGCCACCGCTATGCCACCGTGGTTGTGGAGCCGATTAGCCGGCAGGTGCTCTGGATCGGTCAGGGCCGTTCACGCGAAACCGCACGAGCCTTCTTCGAGCAACTCCCCGAGGGCGTTGCCGAGCGCATCGAGGCGGTCGCCATCGACATGACGACGGCCTACGAGCTGGAAATCAAGGCGAACTGCCCGCAAGCGGAAGTCGTCTATGACTTGTTCCACGTGGTGGCCAAGTACGGGCGTGAAGTCATTGACCGGGTGCGAGTCGATCAAGCCAATCAGCTTCGGCACGACCGTCCTGCGCGCAAGGTGCTGAAGTCGAGCCGCTGGCTGCTGCTGCGCAATCGTCATAACTTGCGGGCAGATCAGGCGGTACATCTGAATGAACTGCTGGAGGCCAACCAGCCACTACTCTGCGTCTACCTGTTACGCGATGAACTCAAGCGGCTCTGGTTCTACCAGAGACCCGCCTGGGCGCAGAGGGCTTGGGAGCAATGGATCAGGCAAGCCCGGCAAAGCGGCATAGCGCCGCTCAAGCTGTTCGCCGAGCGCCTGCAGAACTACTGGCACGGCATTCGGGCTCGCTGTCGGCACCCGCTCAATACCAGTGTCGTCGAGGGCATCAACAACACCATCAAGGTCATCAAGCGTCGGGCTTACGGGTACCGCGACGAGGAATA
>NZ_QTQI01000071.1 GCF_003853705.1 Burkholderia sp. Bp8992
ATGACGGACGTAGTGATCGTATCGGCCGCGCGAACCGCGGTCGGCAAATTCGGTGGCTCGCTTGCGAAGGTCGCGGCGCCGGAACTGGGCGCGACGGTGATCCGCGCGGTGCTGGAGCGTGCGGGCGTGAAGCCCGATCAGGTGAGCGAAGTGATCATGGGCCAGGTGCTGACGGCCGGTTCGGGGCAGAACCCGGCGCGCCAGTCGCTGATCAAGGCCGGCCTGCCGACGGCAGTGCCGGGGATGACGATCAACAAGGTGTGCGGCTCGGGCCTGAAGGCCGTGATGCTGGCGGCGAACGCGATCGTCGCGGGCGACGCGGACATCGTGATCGCGGGCGGGCAGGAGAACATGAGCGCGTCGCCGCACGTGCTGCCGGGCTCGCGCGACGGGTTCCGGATGGGCGACGCGAAGCTGGTCGACACGATGATCGTGGACGGCCTGTGGGACGTGTACAACCAGTACCACATGGGCATCACGGCGGAGAACGTCGCAAAGGAATACGGGATCACGCGCGAAGAGCAGGACGCGTTCGCGGCGTTGTCGCAGAACAAGGCGGAAGCCGCGCAGAAGGCCGGCCGCTTCAACGACGAAATCGTGCCGGTGTCGATCCCGCAACGCAAGGGCGAGCCGCTGCAGTTCGCGACCGACGAATTCGTGCGTCACGGCGTGACGGCGGAATCGCTGTCGGGGCTGAAGCCGGCGTTCTCGAAGGACGGCTCGGTGACGGCGGCGAACGCGTCGGGGCTGAACGACGGCGCGGCGGCCGTGCTGGTGATGTCGGCGCAGAAGGCGGCGGCGCTCGGCCTGACGCCGCTCGCGCGGATCAAGGCATATGCGAACGCGGGCGTCGATCCGAGCGTGATGGGCATGGGTCCGGTGCCGGCATCGCGCCGGTGCCTGGAGCGCGCGGGCTGGACGCCGGGCGACCTGGACCTGATGGAAATCAACGAAGCGTTCGCGGCGCAGGCGCTGGCGGTGCACAAGCAGATGGGCTGGGACACGTCGAAGGTGAACGTGAACGGCGGGGCGATCGCGATCGGTCACCCGATCGGCGCGTCGGGCTGCCGGATCCTGGTGACGCTGCTGCACGAGATGGTCAAGCGCGATGCGAAGCGCGGGCTGGCGTCGCTGTGCATCGGCGGCGGGATGGG
>NZ_QTQI01000072.1 GCF_003853705.1 Burkholderia sp. Bp8992
TGCGTCAGCACGACGCCGCTGGCCGGCGACCACGACACGAACACGTCGTCGTTCCACGCCGGTGCGTTGTCGCTCATCAGGTGCGAGCTCGACAGGTTCGACACGACCGTCTTGCCGCTCGGCAAGCGCACGTGGTACAGCGAGTAGCTGCCCATGTACGCGATGTCGGTCACGACGCCGCGCGCCCAGTTGTGCTTCGAGCCGGGCTTCTCGCGCGACACGTGGATGCGCTCCGGGCGCACCGAGATGCCGACCGGCATTCCGAGCGGGCCCGTGACGCCGTGGCTCACGTACATGCGCGCCTCGAGGTCGTCGCTCTCGACGAAGATGTGATCGGGCTCGTCCTCGACCACACGGCCTTCGAACAGGTTGGTGGAGCCGATGAATTCGGCGGAGAAGCGGCTGTTCGGGAACTCGTATACCTCGCCCGGCGCGCCGATCTGCACGATCTTGCCTTCGCTCATCACCGCGAGGCGGCTGGCCATCGTCATCGCCTCTTCCTGGTCGTGCGTGACCATCACGCAGGTCACGTCGACCTTCTCGATGATGTTCACGAGTTCGAGCTGGGTCTTCTGGCGGATCTTCTTGTCGAGCGCGGACATCGGCTCGTCGAGCAGCAGCAGCTTCGGGCGCTTGACCAGCGAGCGGGCCAGTGCGACGCGCTGCTGCTGGCCGCCGGAGAGCTGATGCGGCTTGCGCTGCGCGTACTTGCTCATCTGCACGAGCGCGAGCGCATCGGCCACGCGCTCCTTGATCTCGTTTTTCGGCGTGCCTTCCTGCTTCAGGCCGAACGCGACGTTCGATTCGACCGTCATGTGCGGGAACAGCGCGTACGACTGGAACATCATGTTCACGGGGCGGCGGTACGGCGGCAGCGACGCGAGGTCCTCGCCGTCGACGAAGATCCTGCCGGAGGTCGCCGTCTCCAGCCCGGCGAGCATGCGCAGCAGCGTCGACTTGCCGCAGCCGGAGCTGCCGAGCAGTGCGAACAGTTCGTTCTTCGCGATCGTCAGGTTCACGTTGTCGACGGCCGTGCTGTCGCCGAACTTCTTCACGACGTTCTCGATGCGGACGAACG
>NZ_QTQI01000073.1 GCF_003853705.1 Burkholderia sp. Bp8992
ACGCACCCGCCGGTGATCGAGCTTTCCGCGATGCTCGCGGAAGTGACGCCGGCCGGCTTCAACCACTTCTTCTATTGCAACAGCGGCTCGGAAGGCAACGACACCGTGCTGCGCCTCGTGCACCAGTACTGGCGCGTGCAGGGCAAGCCGCAGAAGAAATACGTGATCTCGCGCAAGAACGGCTACCACGGCTCGACGATCGCGGGCGGCACGCTCGGCGGGATGGGCTACATGCACGAGCAGATGCCGTCGAAGGTCGAGCACATCGTGCACATCGACCAGCCGTATTTCTTCGGCGAAGCGCAAGCAGGCGAGACGCCGGAAGCGTTCGGCCTCGCGCGTGCGCAGCAGCTCGAAGCGAAGATCCTCGAACTCGGTGCGGAGAACGTCGCGGCGTTCATCGGCGAGCCGTTCCAGGGCGCGGGCGGCGTGATCTTCCCGCCGTCGACGTACTGGCCGGAAATCCAGCGGATCTGCCGCAAGTACGACATCCTGCTGGTGGCCGACGAAGTGATCGGCGGGTTCGGGCGCACCGGCGAATGGTTCGCGCACCAGCACTTCGGCTTCGAGCCGGACCTGATCACGATGGCCAAGGGCCTGACGTCGGGCTACGTGCCGATGGGCGCGGTCGGCATTCACGAGCGCGTCGCGCGGCCGATCATCGACAACGGCGAATTCAATCACGGCCTCACGTACTCGGGCCACCCGGTGGCGGCGGCCGTCGCGGTCGCGAACCTGAAGCTGCTGCGCGACGAAGGCATCGTCGAGCGCGTGAAGAACGACACGGGCCCGTACTTCCAGGCGTTGATGCGCGAGACCTTCGCGCGTCACCCGATCGTCGGCGAGGTGCATGGCCACGGCCTCGTCGCGAGCCTGCAGCTCGCGGAATCGCCGGCCGAGCGCCGCCGCTTCGCGAACGGCGGCGACGTCGGCACGATCTGCCGCGACTTCTGCTTCAACGGCAACCTGATCATGCGCGCGACCGGCGACCGGATGCTGCTGTCGCCGCCGCTCGTGAT
>NZ_QTQI01000074.1 GCF_003853705.1 Burkholderia sp. Bp8992
CCGTAGCTGTGCAGCCCGGACAGGAACATGTTGACGCCGAGGAACGCGAACGTCGTGACCAGCAGGCCCGTGAGCGCCCACCACGCGGCGACCGCGCCGCGCAGCCCCTTCATCAACCGCATGTGCAGCCACGCCGCGTAGTTCAGCCACACGATCAGCGCCCAGGTCTCCTTCGGGTCCCAGCTCCAGTAGCCGCCCCACGCTTCGGCCGCCCACAGCGCGCCGAGGATCGTCGCGATCGTGAAGAACGCGAAACCGACCGCGATCGACTTGTACATCACGTCGTCGAGCACTTCGAGCGTCGGCAGGCGATCGGCGAGCACGCCGCGCTCCTTCATCAGGTACGCGACCGACACCATCGCCGACAGCGCGAAGCTGCCGTAGCCGATGAAGTTCGCCGGCACGTGGATCTTCATCCACCAGCTCTGCAGCGCCGGCACGAGCGGCTGGATCTGCTGCGCGTCGCGCGCGACCGAGTACCACATCAGGAAGCCGACAGCCGCACTGATCACCAGCAGCACGAACGCGCCGAGCGAACGCGTGCCGTAGTGGCCTTCGTAATA
Source organism: Burkholderia sp. Bp8992 (assembly GCF_003853705.1). Lineage (GTDB taxonomy): Bacteria > Pseudomonadota > Gammaproteobacteria > Burkholderiales > Burkholderiaceae > Burkholderia. The sequence continues at coordinate 564 of NZ_QTQI01000074.1, forward strand.
CAGATACAGCAGCGCGGTGATCAGGCTGAACAGGACGAACACTTCATAGAGGTTCGACACGGGGATGTGACCGACGTCCGCACCGATCAGGTAGGACTCATACCAGCGCACCATCAGCCCCGTGAAGCCCATCAGCACGGCGACCCACGTGAGCTTCTGGCCGATCGCGGCGCCCGTTTCCGAGCGGGCGAGCAGGCCGATCCAGTAGAAGATCGTCGCGAGCACGAACAGCGCGCTCATCCACAGGATCGCCGACTGGCTCGACAGGAAGTACTTGAGGAAGAATGCCGAATCGGCGCGGGCGAGATCGCCCTGGTAGATCTGGATCGACAGCAGCGACAGCACGGCGATCGACGCCATCATCAGCCGCGCGGGCTTCCAGCGCCAGCCGAGCGCGACGAGCGCCGGCACGGTGCCGATCATCACCGCCTTGTCGTAGTAATCCATGTGCGCGT
>NZ_QTQI01000075.1 GCF_003853705.1 Burkholderia sp. Bp8992
GGCTGCGCGAGCCTGCCCGATCTCTGGCACGGCGGCCTCGACGACCGCGCGGCCGGATGGGTGACCGTCCAGGGGATCAACCCGACCAACCGGCCGCTGTATCGCGCGCCGCCCCGCGCATATGGCGTGCTCGCCGCTTTGCGCCTGGCGAGGCTGATCGAGTCGATTCGCCGCATGCAGGCCGACGTGCCGATTACCGTCGTGTGCCATAGCCAGGGCAACATCGTGGGCCTGACGGCGGCGTTCTTCGGCGATGCACTGCCCGATGTTGAAGATCCGTGGGGACGTAGCGGGCATTGCGTGGCGGATGCCTACGTACTGGCGAATGCGCCGTACAGCCTTGCGCGCGCAGACGGCCCCAATCCATCCGATACGTTCATGGATACATGGTCGCAACGCGCGACCAGGGACGGTGGCGGCCGTCGCGGACGGCAGACCTACGCCGCCCGCACGAAAACGTTCGGCAAGTTTCTGTCGATCATCGGCACGCGCAAAGCCTACGAACTGCCCGCCGACAAGATCGATGAAGATATGGCCAACGAACGGGTATCGCCGACCAGCAAGCGGTCCTATGCGGCGCAAGAGGATCGGGCTCGCCACGGCCTGAACGAATCGACATATGGTCGCGTCACCGCGTATTGCTGTCCACACGACCAGGTGATTTCGGCGGTCACGGTTCAAGGCATCGGCTGGCGTGGCATCGACGAGAACGAGCTGAACGATATCAGCGTCCCCGGCGTGCTGACGCAGCGCGTCTTTGCCTC
>NZ_QTQI01000076.1 GCF_003853705.1 Burkholderia sp. Bp8992
CGACTGGCCCGTGAGCGCGGCGCTCGGGAACGCCGACAGGAACAGCACCGTCTGCGCGACGTCCTGCACCGTCGTGAACACGCCGTCGACCGTGTTGCCGAGCATCACTTTCTTGATCACTTCCTCTTCGCTGATGCCGAGCTCCTTCGCCTGCTCCGGAATCTGCTTGTCGACCAGCGGCGTGCGCACGAAGCCCGGACACACGACGTGCGAGCGCACGTTGTGCTTCGCGCCTTCCTTCGCCAGCACGCGGGCGAGGCCGAGCAGGCCGTGCTTGGCCGTCACGTATGCCGACTTCAGCGGCGACGCTTCATGCGAGTGCACCGAACCCATGTAGATCACGACGCCGCCGCGATCGTCCTTGTACATGTGCTTGAGCGCGGCCTTCGTCGTCAGGAATGCGCCGTCGACGTGAATCGCCTGCATCTTCTTCCAGTCGGAGAACGAATAGTTCTCGATCGGGTTGACGATCTGGATGCCGGCGTTCGACACGAGGATGTCGACCGAGCCGAATGCTTCGGCAACCTTGTCGATGCCGCTGTTCACGGCTTCCTCGTTCGTCACGTCCATCGCGACGCCGATCGCCTTGCCGCCTGCCTTGTTGATCTCGTCGGCGACCGCGTTCGCGCCGTCCTGGTTCAGGTCGGCGATCGCGACGGCCGCGCCCGCCTTGGCGAGCTCGAGTGCGATTTCCTTGCCGATGCCGCTCGCGGCGCCCGTGACGACTGCGGTCTTGCCATTCAG
>NZ_QTQI01000077.1 GCF_003853705.1 Burkholderia sp. Bp8992
GCGTCCTTCATCGCCTGTGATCGCCAAGGCATCCACCACATGCACTTGTTCGCTTGACCCTATAACGAGTCTGTCTCTCGACAGCCGCTACAGGTTGAGTTCTCGCGTTGTGCCGTATTCCAATTTAAGTCGAACATAGAGTTCGAATCATCTTGAGATACATCGATACAATCACAACCCGGATAGTTTTCACGTCCATCTCAAGACGCTTCCGCTATCCAAATTACTTGCTTCTTCCAGATTGTTAAAGAACGACAGCCGATATCTGTTGATATCCTCTGACTGGCTCAATCGCCAATGCAAAGCGCTCGCTGATTTTTCAGCAAACTCTTAGCATTGAGGATTGGTGGAGGCAGACGGGATCGAACCGACGACCCCCTGCTTGCAAAGCAGGTGCTCTCCCAGCTGAGCTATGCCCCCATGAGTACAGATTTCCTCAGGTACCTACCGCCAGACAATGGTGGGTCTGGTTGGATTCGAACCAACGACCCCCGCCTTATCAAGACGGTGCTCTAACCGACTGAGCTACAGACCCCTGAGTCTGTCTTTAAATTTACAGCCGATAAGCGTGAGCGCTCAACTTCGCGAGAAGCTCTGGAAAGGAGGTGATCCAGCCGCACCTTCCGATACGGCTACCTTGTTACGACTTCACCCCAGTCATGAATCC
>NZ_QTQI01000078.1 GCF_003853705.1 Burkholderia sp. Bp8992
GCTCAGTGCAGGATCTTCGCGAGGAAGTCCTTCGCGCGTTCCGATTTCGGATTCGAGAAGAAATCGTCCTTGCGGTCGTCCTCGACGATCGCGCCCTTGTCCATGAAGATCACGCGATGCGCGACCTTCTTCGCGAAGCCCATCTCGTGCGTGACGACCATCATCGTCATCCCTTCCTGCGCGAGTTCGACCATCACGTCGAGCACTTCGTTGATCATCTCGGGGTCGAGCGCGGACGTCGGCTCGTCGAACAGCATCGCGACCGGGTCCATCGACAGCGCGCGCGCGATCGCGACACGCTGCTGCTGGCCACCCGACAACTGGCCCGGAAACTTGTGCGCGTGCGCCTTCAGGCCGACGCGGTCGAGCAGCTTCATGCCCTTCTCGTTCGCCTCGTCCTTGCCGCGGCCGAGCACCTTGACCTGCGCGAGCGTCAGGTTCTCGGTGATCGACAGGTGCGGGAACAGCTCGAAATGCTGGAACACCATCCCGACCTTCGAGCGCAGCTTCGACAGGTTCGTCTTCTTGTCGCCGACCGACTGGCCGTTCACGAGAATCTCGCCCTGCTGGAACGGCTCGAGGCCGTTGACGGTCTTGATCAGCGTCGACTTGCCCGAGCCCGACGGGCCGCACACGACGACCACTTCGCCTTTC
>NZ_QTQI01000079.1 GCF_003853705.1 Burkholderia sp. Bp8992
CAGTCGTTCACGAACAGCGGCACGATCAAGGCGGACAACACGCTGGCGATCCAGGGCAAGCAGATCGACAACGCGTTCGGCGCGCTGCAAAGCGGCGGGCTGATGTCGCTGAAGACCGAGAACAACATCGATCTGACGTCGGCGAACGTGAAGGCCGGCAGTTTGCAACTGGACGCCGGCAAGGACCTGATTCTCGATACGGCGACGAAGACGAACACACGAGTGAGCCGCGACGGTGCGACGAGCGTGGTGACGACGCTCGGGCCGACCGCCAAACTGGATGTCGCGGGCAATGCATCGATCGTCACCGGCGGCAACTTCCAGCAGAACGCGGGCAACCTGTCGGTTGGCGGCAATCTCGGGATGAACGTCGGCGGCAACTGGGATCTCGGTGCGGCGCAGACTGGCGAGCACAAGATCGTGCAGCGCGCGAACGGTGTGTCGAATACCGATATCAACAAGGTCGCCGGTAGCTCGGTGACGGTAGGTGGACAATCGAATGTCGTCGTGGGTGGCGATTTGACGGCCAAGGGCGCACAGATCGACCTCGGCCAGGGCGGGACACTCGCTGCCAAGGGCAACGTGACGCTCGGTGCGGCGAG
>NZ_QTQI01000080.1 GCF_003853705.1 Burkholderia sp. Bp8992
CGCTACAAGGTGCTGGTCGCCGCGAACGCGGTCAGCAAGCAGGACTACGACAACGCAGTGGCCACGCAAGGCCAGGCGGCGGCGGACGTCGCGGCCGGCAAGGCAGCGGTCGACACCGCGCAGATCAACCTCGGCTATACGGATGTCGTCTCGCCGATCACGGGCCGCGTCGGCATCTCGCAAGTGACGCCGGGCGCGTACGTGCAGGCGAGCCAGGCGACGCTGATGTCGACCGTGCAGCAGCTCGATCCGGTGTACGTCGACCTCACGCAGTCGAGCCTCGATGGTTTGAAGCTGCGCCAGGACGTGCAGAGCGGCCGCCTGAAGACGAGCGGCCCGGGCGCGGCGAAGGTGTCGCTGATCCTGGAAGACGGCAAGACCTACTCGGAAGCGGGCAAGCTGCAGTTCTCGGACGTGACGGTCGACCAGACCACCGGCTCGGTGACGATCCGCGCGGTGTTCCCGAACCCGGGCCGCGTGCTGCTGCCGGGCATGTTCGTGCGCGCCCGGATCGAGGAAGGCGTGAACGAGAACGCGTTCCTGGTGCCGCAGATCGGCGTCACGCATGACCAGAAGGGGCAGGCGA
>NZ_QTQI01000081.1 GCF_003853705.1 Burkholderia sp. Bp8992
TGTCCGGCTTCGCTCTCTGCCGTCCCTTGCGCGACGCTGTCCTTGTTCTTCGCCTTGTACTGATCGTAAGGATCGTCTGCGCGCTTGTCTGCCTCGCTCTTGCTTGCGTCACGCCACGCGGCTGGCGGATCGTTGCCTTCGTTGAAGTCACTCACCGCGGCGCCGTCCGTCGTTTTGACCGGCTTGCCGAACCGCTTCGCTTTAGGCGGGAATGGCTCGTCGAGTGCCGGAGCGTCCGCCACGACGGTCCAGCCCTGTGGCGGATTGGCGTTCACGCGGAACATGTTCAACGCCGAGCTGAACCCGGTCACGACGAACATGAGCGGCGCAGTCGCCAGTGTCGCCGCCACTCCCCAGATGGTTTCATTCCCTTTGAGCGCACCGATGAGATTGAACTTGGCAGGTGGCGAAGGCGGATACCAGAATCCCGACGTCGTTCCCTTTTTGTTATACCGCCAGTCATCTTCCCAATACCGGTAGCTATCCTGCACGCCAACCTGGAAGCCGGAGGCAAAGACGCGCTGCGTCAGCACGCCGGGGACGCTGATATCGTTCAGCTCGTTCTCGTCGATGCCACGCCAGCC
>NZ_QTQI01000082.1 GCF_003853705.1 Burkholderia sp. Bp8992
ATTCGAACCCCTGTACTCACCGTGAAAGGGTGATGTCCTAGGCCTCTAGACGAAGGGGACAACGTACTGCTTACATCTTTAACGAGAAAGCCCGTTCAAAAAACGTTCTTTGAACGGGCTTCGTTCTGGCGGAGCGGACGGGGCTCGAACCCGCGACCCCCGGCGTGACAGGCCGGTATTCTAACCAACTGAACTACCGCTCCAGCTTTCTGCACCACCGCCTGCAGGATCTCGTCACGTTCCTGCACGCGTTGCGACACTTCTACGAAACGCCGCTGAATCTGGCGTCCCCTAGGGGATTCGAACCCCTGTACTCACCGTGAAAGGGTGATGTCCTAGGCCTCTAGACGAAGGGGACAACGTACTGCTTACATCCTTAATACAAAAGCCCGCTCAAAAACGTCTTGAACGGGCTTCGTTCTGGCGGAGCGGACGGGACTCGAACCCGCGACCCCCGGCGTGACAGGCCGGTATTCTAACCGACTGAACTACCGC
>NZ_QTQI01000083.1 GCF_003853705.1 Burkholderia sp. Bp8992
ATCTCCATCGTGCCGAGCCGGTGGCCCGACACGTTCAGCACGTCGTCGATCCGGCCCATGATCGTGAAGTAGCCGGTGTCCTTGTCGCGCACCGTGCCGTCCCCGGCCAGATAGAGCGTGCCGCCGAGTTCTTCCGGGTAATAACTCTTCCTGAAGCGTTCCGGGTCGCCCCAGATCGTGCGGATCATCGCGGGCCACGGGCGCTTGACGACGAGAATCCCGCCTTGCCCGTTCGGCACGTCCTGGCCCGTCTCGTCGACCACCGCGGCCATGATGCCCGGCAGCGGCAGCGTGCACGAGCCCGGCACGGTCGGCGTGGCGCCCGGCAGCGGCGTGATCATGTGGCCGCCGGTTTCGGTCTGCCACCACGTATCGACGATCGGGCAGCGCTCCTG